>CAZILW010000026.1:0-4689 GCA_964540285.1 uncultured Gammaproteobacteria bacterium | reverse complement strand
CCACTCACTCAAAAAGACGCCATTTTGGCGTCTTTTTTCGTTCGCGGAGAGGGAGGGATTCGAACCCTCGGTACCCGTTAAGGCACGACAGTTTTCAAGACTGTTCCATTCAACCGCTCTGGCACCTCTCCAATATTTTAGATAACAAATCTAATATAAAATATTTAAAATAAAAAATCAAGCCCAAACAAAAAAAGAGCCATTTTGACTCATTTTTTGATTTATTAAATCTATTTAGAAAAAATATTTTTCACCCAACCAAACAAACTAAAAACTTTTTCTGATTTATCTAAATCTCGCTCTATTTGATTACTAGCTTCCTTTATTTTTTCAATTTGTTCTTGAACCTTTTCCTGATCAACAACATCAATAAATTGACTTCTAATATTTTCTAATCGAGTAAGTTCGTTTTTATTATCTTGTAAAAGTTTACGAGCGTTTTTTATATTTTGATTATCTGGACCAAAAATAAATCTTACTAATTTGTTTCTGTTTTGTATTCTTTCTAGACTAGCTTCGAGTTTTTCCTGATTCTTTTCCTGATTTTGAGCCATTGCTCTTACTTGCTCACCAATACCACCACTTCTCTCCGCCACTTTTAACATTTCCTGTACGGCACTGGAAACCTGACTTCTTCTTTGAATAGCATTTTCTAATCCTTTATTTTTAATTTTTGGATTCACCAAATTACTTGGCACCTCACCTCCCCCCTCATCTTCATTTTCAAGATTTTCAATAGAAAGATTATCACCCTCTAAAACAAAAGCATCATCAGAAGATTTTTCTATAGCCCTTCCCGCACCTGGACCGCCTCTTTTTTCTACAGCCTCAACACTACTAAGACTTACAAGAAAAAAGAAAAAAGAAAAAATAAAAAGGAAAGAGAAAAAATTAATTAATTTTGTTTTCATATTTTTTTTATCCTCAATTAAATAAATTATAAATTTAATTTAAATCGAGTTAAAAATTAATAATTACATATCAATTATAACAAAAAATAAAACAAAAAAACAATTTAAGCAATAAAAACAGTATTTAAATTGACCGAAACCATTAATTTTGTTAATATAAGCCTATAATTTTATTAAAAAATACTAAAAATATGGCCAAAGAAATGGACAAAGCTTACGATTCAGCTCAATGGGAGGATAAAATTTATGAAATCTGGGAAAAATCAGGTTATTTTAATCCCGATAATTTAGATTTGGAAGAAAATGCCCCTAACTATACCATCGTTTTACCACCACCAAATATTACTGCTAAATTACACCTTGGTCACGCCGCCACCATTGCTATTGAAGATTTGTTTGTCAGATATCATCGTATGAATGGATTTAGAGCTTTATGGATACCGGGGACTGATCATGCAGCTATTGCCACCCAAAATGTAGTTGAAAAAAAAGTATTAAATGAAGAAGGTAAAACCAGACATGACCTAGGTAGAGATGAATTCTTAAAAAAGGTTTGGCTATTTTTAAAAGAAACTCAAGAAATAATTTTAAACCAAACTAAAAAAATGGGTGCTTCAATTGATTGGAGTCGAACCGCCTTCACACTAGATGAAAAAAGACAAAAAGCCGTTAAAAAAATGTTTATCGATATGTATAATGAAGGAATTATATATCGAGGTGAAAGAATAGTTAACTGGTGCCCAAGATGCAAATCAACTTTGGCCGATGACGAAGTAGAATACAAAGAACAAAAAGCTGGTTTTTACACTTTTAAATACGATAAAGACTTCCCTATTTCTATTTCCACCACTAGACCAGAAACAAAATTGGGAGACACTGCTGTAGCAGTCAATCCCAAAGACAAAAGATATGAAAAATATGTCGGTCAAACAATAAAAGCTAATTTTTGTGGGCAAGAATTAAATTTAAAAATAATTGCCGATCATAACGTTGATATGGAATTTGGAACTGGAGCACTAGGTGTAACTCCGGCTCACTCCATGATTGACTGGCAAATGGCCCAGAAAAATGATTTAGAAAGCATTAAAGTAATAAATGAAGACGGATTAATAAACGATGGTTTTGGTGAATTTTCTGGCAAAAAAGCATTAGAAGCTAGGCAAATAATAGTAGAAAAGTTAAACAATCAAAAATTAATAAGCGAAGAAAAAGAAATTGATAATAATCTATCCATTTGTTATCGCTGTGCAACCCCAATTGAGCCAATACCCTCCAAGCAATGGTTTGTAAGTGTTGATAGAAAAATAGAAAAACTTGGCAATAAATCACTTAAAGAAAAAGCGATTGAGGCTGCCCAAAACGGAAAAATAGAGTTTATACCAGAAAGATTTTCCAAGAGATATTTAGATTGGATGGAAAATTTACACGATTGGTGTATTAGTCGTCAAATTTGGTTTGGCCATCAAATTCCTGCCTGGCATAAAGATACTGAAGTTTATGTTGGCGAAAATAAACCAGATGGAGATGATTGGACACAAGACCCAGACACATTAGACACATGGTTCTCGTCTGGTATGTGGACCTTTTCAACCCTTGGTTGGCCAGACAATTTTCCAAAAGGAAAAAAAGAAGGTGATTTAGGAAAATATCATCCAACCCAAATGCTAGAAACTGGATATGAATTAATAACCCTTTGGATATCTAGAATGATTATGATGTCTTTTTTTGCCCTGGATGAAATACCTTTTGAAAAAGTTTATTTACACGGAATGGTTTTAGATAAAGATGGAAAAAAAATGAGCAAATCAAAAGGAAACGGAATTGATCCAATTGATGTTATTTCTCAGTTTGGAACTGATTCTTTAAGATTATCGCTATTACTTGGAAACACTCCAGGCAATGATATGAGAATTGGCGAAGAAAAAATATCCAGTTCTCGCAATTTTATCAATAAGTTATGGAATATTAGTCGTTTTATTATCAGCAATAATCAAAGTTTTAATGATAATTACGATGAAAATAAATTAAGCTTAAGTGATAAGTGGCTGTTAAACAGATTAAGTCAAACTATTAAAACTGTTAACCAGAACATAGCTGATTATAAATTTTCTTTAGCCGGAGAAGATCTTAAAAATTTCACTTGGAACGATTTGGCTGATTGGTATTTAGAAGCTAAAAAATTTGAAAAAGATGATAACAACGAAAAAATATTAATATTTGTTTTAAAAAATGTTTTAAAATTGTGGCATCCTTTCATACCTTTTGTTACTGAAGTTATTTGGAGTGAATTAAATGAAGAGAAAATTTTAATGATTAGCAAATGGCCGAAAGATTTAAATATTAATTTTGAAACAGAAGAAAATAATTTTGAATTAATCAAAGAAATTATTACCTCGGTTAGAAACGCTCGTGCTGCTAATAAAATTGAACCTGCTCAGAAAGTTCAAGCCATAATTATTGCCGGAGACAAGCAAGAAATAATTAAAAACCAAGAACATTTAATAAAAAGTTTAAAAACTGGCATTGAAGATATTAAATATTCTAATGATCGCCAAGAAATACCAGAGAAAAATACAGTTTTAATAAGTATTGGAGATGTAGAAATTTACCTCTTAGGAGCAATTGATGAAGAAAAAGAAAAAATAAGAATAGCTAAAGAAAAAGAAAATTTAGAAAAAATGATTGCTATGTTAGAAAAAAAATTAAGTAATAAAGAATTTGTTGAAAATGCGCCAGAACAAATAGTAAACAACGAAAAAGAAAAACTGGAGAAATATAAAACAGAATTAAACAAAATAATTTAATGATAATAAAAAAAGAAGCACCGATTAAAGTACTTCTTTTTATTTGATAAAATTTATTCAATTTTCATTGCTTCAATTTTTAGTTTTCTGGGCATTTTTTCGATAGCATATCTCAAGGCAGTTCTGGTCATTTCTTTTTTATTTTTCATCACAAACTCAAAAACCTGCTTTTGATGAAAATTAGCAGCTACTTTCAACATCCAGCCATAACCTTTTTGCACTAAATCCTCTTTGTCCTTCATTAAAGATTTAGCAACCTCAAAAACATCTTTTAAATTATCTTTAGCTACATAACCCACCTCTTTACCAACACTCATTCTATCTGAAGATATAAAACTAACAGCTGAAGCTCGTCTAACCCACATATTTTTAGATTTTGTCCATTTCTTTAGCTCTAAAATCAATTCAGGATAATTTCCGACCATAACAGCTAAAACATGAGTGCAAAAATCATCATCCTT
Source organism: uncultured Gammaproteobacteria bacterium (assembly GCA_964540285.1). Lineage (GTDB taxonomy): Bacteria > Patescibacteriota > Patescibacteriia > Patescibacteriales > UBA12465. The sequence goes on along the minus strand of CAZILW010000026.1, from coordinate 513 downwards.
AGCCCAATTATTAATATATTTATTTAAGAATTGAGTAAAAACTTTAAAATCCTCTTTTTCAAACTTATCAAAGCTTAAAGATAAAAACTGAATAGCAATTGTAGCTTCTTCGTTATAATCACTTTTAAATAACTCTTCACACAAAACAAACAATTCTTTCTTTTTCAGGAATCTCACTTCTTCTCTAAAATATTTCTGAGCAATTTTACGAACCAACGGGGTTCTAACTCCATAACAAATAATTTTTTCTATAAAAAAATTTTCACATCCTTTTCTATAACTCAAATCAATTTGTGATTTTAATTCACTGCGAATTTTTTTTATTAATTTATCTCCCATAAAAATTTATTGAGCTGTCCAACCACCATCAACATATAAAACAGAGCCAGTAACATATTTAGATTCATCAGAAGCTAAATAAACGGCAGCATAGGCAATATCGTTAGGTTCTCCCATATAACCCAAAGGAGTAGCACTTGAAATAGCAGCATTAGCGGCTTGATCATCTTGCAT
>CAZILW010000025.1:0-6165 GCA_964540285.1 uncultured Gammaproteobacteria bacterium | reverse complement strand
AAAAACCAAATCTCCCCAATCTAAAAACCTAAATTCAAATAAATTTTTTAAAAAAGATTTTAGAGCTAAAGAAAAAAAGTTTTTTTTCTTTCTTAATTTCCAAACACTAATAACTAAAGTAGCGCCATCGTTCATTTTGTCATAAACTTTATTTAAAAAATCCAGCCTCAGTTTGTTGCCTGGGATATGATGAAAAACCGCCCAAGAAAAAACAAAATCAAAACCACTCTCTTTCAACTCGTCTAATTTTAAAATGTCTAAAACCTGAAATTTATCGCCATATTTTTCCCTGGCAAAATTAATTAAATTTTTACTATTATCTACGCCCAAATAATTTTTGTCATCACCCAAAATTTCCAAAAAACGACCATTACCACAGCCCAAATCTAATATTTTTTTATCTGGTAAAATATTTAAAGATTCAACAATTTCTAAAACCATTGGCTTCATTGGTTTTTTTCTGGTTTCATTAAAACTTTCCGCTATATCTTCATAATTACTTAAAACCACTTGCAATAAATATTTTTCAGCTTTTTTATTCATTTTTTATTCTAGTCGCGTGAACACGAGCTGAGGGCGAGTGTCTTTACGCGATATATTTACTAAATCAAATATTCTTTTTGACGAAAACCTCTCACTCCCTCAAAATCATCCTCTTCTGATTTTACACCCCTTAAACATTGATCACAGCGCCCACAATCTTTAACATCCAACTCCCCAAAATATTTTAAGATATATTTTTGACGACAAGCAGAATAGTAGGCATAATTTTCCATTTCATTTAATTTATTTTCTGCTCGTTCTAATTTTTGAGATAAGGCTGTAAAATCAAGTTTTAAATCCTCAGGAGCAACACGTTTTAAAATTCTTATTTCAGTTCCTCTAAAAGGTGGTTTGTATTCTAATAAATCCTTTTCGGCTAACTTTTTTATCATTCTTAAAATTGAATCTTTTTTGACATTTATTAAAGAAGCTACATCTTCTAAATTAAATTCCCAGCCATTTTCTAACTCATCTTTAAAACGATCATAAATTTTGTTAAGCGCCTCTATTTGAACTTTAGATCTCGAACTTAAACCAGATAAAAGAGAGGCAAAGTCAACTTTAGCCTTCAAAAAAGCTCCTCCGTTTTTATCATTGGGCCGAGAAAGATATCCTTCTTTTTCTAAAATTTTTAAAGCTGTTCCAATGGCCATTTCTGGAGCGTTGACTGACAACTCCTTAGCTAGTTCTGAATAAGTTATTAAAATTGAACCTTTAACTGCATCATTTTCTTTGTCTAAAAGAGCTTCGTAAATCTTAACGATTAATTCTGGCTCTGGATTATCGCCTTTTATAAAAAACTCTCTCAAATATCTATCGCTAGGAGAATATAAAAGCAAACAAAAACTAGGCTTCCCATCACGACCAGCACGACCAGCTTCTTGATAATAAGCTTCTATAGTCCCTGGTAAATCATGATGAATTACAAATCTAATATCTGTCTTGTTTATCCCCATACCAAAGGCATTAGTAGCTACAACTACCTGAGCTTTACCAGACATAAAATTATTTTGAACCCAATCACGACTTTCACTATCCATGCCAGCATGATAAGCCACTGCTTCAATTCCATTTTCTAATAATTTTTCTACAATTTCGTCAGCCTTATTTCTAGTACCAACATAAACTATGCCCGAACCACTATCAGAACTAGCTATAGCATCTAAAATGAAATCTACTTTACGATTGGTACTAGAGTGAATTACCCCAAATTGAATATTTTCTCGAGCAAAACCAGTAACAATCACATCTGGATTTTTTAAATCTAACTGTTTAATAATGTCCTGTCTCACTTCTGGCGTAGCGGTAGCTGTTAGCGCCACAACAATCGGTTTTTTTAAAATTTCAATAGCTGTTTTTAACTTTAAATAACTAGGGCGAAAATCATGCCCCCAAGAACTAATACAATGAGCCTCATCAATAGCAAACAATGAAATTTTAATTTCTGAAAGAGACTCTAAAAAAGGAAGACTATAAAATCTTTCGGGGGCAACATAAATAATTTTATAAAAACCATTTTTTATTTCTTCTAATCTTTTGTTAGTTTCTGATAAAGAAATAGAAGAATTAATAAAGGTGGCTGGTATTCCTAATTTTGCTAAAGACTCAACCTGGTCTTTCATTAAAGCAATAAGAGGAGAAACAACTATTGTTGCCCCCTCCAAAACCAAAGCTGGTAATTGAAAAATTAAAGATTTGCCACCACCGGTCGGCATAATAACCACAGAGTCTTGTTTGTTTAAAATATTGTCAATTGCTCTTTCTTGTCCTAAACGAAAAGAATCAAAATTATAATATTTTTTTAAAAAATTCTTTATTTCTTCTTTTTTTATATTTATATCCTCCATTGTTTAATTTCAATTTTATTTATTTCTTAATTTGTAGGCAATTAAAGTATTTTTAAGAACGCAGGCTACTGTCATTGGGCCAACACCCCCTGGAACTGGCGTTATATTTATATCCATCTGATTTAGGCCTTTTAAATCAACATCACCGTAAACCTTGTCGTTTTCCTTAGTGATGCCAATATCAATAATAGTCATCCCCTCTGTTATCAAGTCTTTTTTAATAAATCCTGGTCTACCAACCGCGCTTATTAAAATATCCGCCCCTTTTATCATCCCAACAAAAGATAGGGTCTCATTATTTTTTATCAATTCATCTTTCATGCAAAAGGATTCCAAAGAAATATTTTGAGTTTTCAAAAAGCTTTTAACCTCATTTTTAAATATCTCTGAATTATAAAACAAAAAGGCTTTTTTATTTTTAAAATCTTTTTTAAGACTAGTTAAACTCTCTTTAATTGCCAACATAACTGGAGATAAAATTTCTTGTGGTTTATCAACACAAAAACCATCAACATCTTTAATTGGGTTTATTTTTTTTAATATTTTTTCTGTATTAAATTTTTTTGGAAGTGGCAATTGAACAAGGATTCCGTCAACGCTATCATCCTTATTTAGAAACTCAATTGTTTTCATAAAATCTTCTTCGCTGTCGTCCTCTTTTATTAAATACAGGCTAGTATCAATTCCAACTTCTTTGGCAGATTTTTCTTTTAAAGATACATATAAAGCTGAATCACTCCTGTCTCCAGCCAAAATAATAGCCAGGCTCGGTCTCCTTTCTCCACTTTGAATTAAAGAAAAAACTTCTTCGGCAATTTTGGTTTTTATTTTTTCTCCTATTTTTTTTCCGTCAATAATTTTCATAAATATATTATAAGTAGTTTTATTACAAACAATAAAATAGCACACAAGATTAAGGCGCTTAACTATTTAATTGTAATTTAATTTTAGATTAAAAACACTTAGATGTCAAAAAAATAAGGTCAAAACTATTTTCTATATATCGGAAAATTTATACAAAGACCTCTAACTTTTTCTTTTATTTCGCTCAAAATAGTTTCATTGTTTTTGTTCTGCAAAGCTAAATCTATTAATTCTGTTGTTTGTAAAATTTCACCTTCTTGAAAACCACGAGTAGTAACAGCTGGTGTTCCAATTCTTATTCCCGATGGTTTCATCGGTGGAGCTGGGTCATTAGGAATAGTGGAGCGAGAAACAGAAATGCCGGCCTTTTCTAAGGCTTGTTCCGCTTCCAGTCCAGAAATGTTTTTATTTCTTAAATCTACAACCATTAGATGATTATCTGTTCCACCAGAAACTATATTATAGCCCAGTTCAATAAATTTATTGGCCATAGTTTGAGCATTTTTTATAACTTGCTGAGAATAAATTTTGAATTCCGGCTCAAGCGCTTCTTTAAAGGCAACTGCTTTGGCAGCTGTAACATGATCATGTGGACCGCCTTGCATTCCAGGAAAAACCGCCCTATCAACTTGTTTAGCAAATTGTTCTTTACATAAAATAAAAGCGCCACGTGGGCCGCGAAGTGTTTTATGGGTTGTACTAGAAACAACATCAAAATAGGGAACTGGGCTGTTTAAACATCCACCGGCAATAAGTCCGGCGATATGAGCAATATCGGCAAAAGTATAAGCACCGACCTCATCGGCAATTTCTTTAAATTTTTTCCAATCCAAATCACGAGAATAAGCGCTAAAACCAGCGACTATCATTTTTGGTTTTTCTTTCAGTGCCACCTCTCTAACTTTTTCCATATTAATTATTCCATTTTCGGCTACTTCATATTGAACAAAATTATATAATCTTCCAGAAAAGTTAACACTATGGCCATGAGACAAATGCCCCCCATGATCCAATTTTAAACCCAAAACTTTATCTCCCGGCTCCAAAAAAGCCATATAAACAGCAGCATTAGCTGGAGAACCAGACAAGGCTTGAACATTAGCATGTTCAGCTCCAAATAATTTTTTTAATCTTTCAATTGCTATAATTTCTATTTCATCAACCACAGAATTACCACCATAATATCTTTTACCAGAATACCCTTCGCTATATTTATTATTTAGAGAAGAAGACATCGCCTCTAAAACAGCTTGAGAGGCATAGTTTTCAGAAGCAATTAATTCTAACTCATCTTCTTGTCTATTGGTTTCTTTATTAATTAAATCAAGAACTTCTTGATCAATATTTTTTAAATTTTCAAAACTTGGCATAGAGATTAATTATAAATTGTTAATTGTATTAATATTGTTTTTAGGATGTTTGGGATAATTAGGATAATTAAGATTTTTAGAATATAAAAAACATCCTAATACTCCTAATTGTCTTAATAATCCTATTATATCATCCCCCCCCGATAGGTCAATGAGATGTATTGATCTATAAGGAAACCTAAACAAAAAAAGAAACTTAAGATAAAAATCCTAAGTTTCTTAAATATCCTAAGTTTCTTAACAGTCTTCTATTCTGCTGTTCTCAGACAGCGAACCGAAAAACCGTAGGCCTGATCGTTGTCATAGCGATCAACTGAAGAATTGGAAGAATACAGGTAGCGGCTCCAAGCATTAGACCCAAAGATAGACGATGACCAGAGAATAGAATAAGAACCAAGATCGTTAAACAAACCAAGGGGATCACGGTCACCGGCTGGCAAGACTGTAAACCCAGAACTATTATTACCATCCCAATCAGGAGAAGAGACTTTTAGGTATGTTCCAGCGTTAGCCCATTCTCCACCACAATCTCCTGGCTCTCCTATTGGATCACACCAAGCGGTATAATTACCTTCATCAAGATAATTTTCTAATATTAAAAATTCATTATCAGTTGGCACATGCCAAGCAGTGGGACAAATACTAATTTGATCTACTGCATGCCAGTTATATAATACTCCGTAAGTAGAATAATTGGCTTGAGCTTTGGCAGTATTTATATCACTTCCATCATAACCATAAACACCATAGCCTGGTTGAGAGTTGGTTCCTTGAGTTTGAAATTCAGTATTGCTATGGACAGCTGGAAGATAGGCTAGGTTTTTAGCAAACCAACACTGGGTTCCTATTTGAACTGTAGGATAGATATTTCCGTCTCTTGTATCTGTAAAATTATCTCCACAGGTCCAGGTTGGAGTTCCTCCTCCACCTTCTCCTCCTCCAGTATTTCCACTGCTACCTATTATTATTCCTCCTGGGGTCATTTGTTTAGCTCCTTCTGGTAGGTCTGATACTTGTTTGCCCGTACAGAAATCTATGGTATAGCTGGCACCATTGTTTTGAGGAGTGTAGATATAGGTATTAGATGCAGATTGACAGTTTCCATCAGCTGGAGTAGGAGAGGAGGGAATATTGTACATAAATACATTATTGCTAGATTCAGATTCTATAGTACCACTATTCCATTCTTCTTCTGTGGGATATCTTCCATTTTCATTGAAGAATAGTTCCAGAGCAGTTTGTACTTGTTTCATATCGGCCATTCTTTTGCTATCTCTAGCATTTTGTCTGGCTTGTTGTAGAGCTACTACTGCCAGGGTTGCTAATATACCAATAATAGCTATTACTACTAGGAGTTCGATGAGGGTAAAGGCTTTTTTCTTGTTGTTTAGCATAATGTTTAATTTATTTTTGAAATGTCAGCATTTAAAAAATTTTGGAAAAGACAGGAACGTAAAAAGCGTGTAAAGTTTAAGTGTTTGAGGCTAAGCTTTAGCTTGGCCGAGTTTTAAATTTTACTAGCTTTTATAGTGACTGTCCCA
>CAZILW010000024.1:0-7690 GCA_964540285.1 uncultured Gammaproteobacteria bacterium | reverse complement strand
TATATTAGATCTAAACCCAGAATGTAACCCTAATTGCTGCAATTGGAACAAAAAAAGTCAATGGAAAGAAAAAAACCCGCCTTTCAACGGGTTTTACTATTTTTACTGTTATCAATTAAGCTGCTTTTAGCATTTTGCTAAGAGCAAAACTCTTTATTTGAAGTGAGGCCTTTTTAAAGGCAATTCCTTTTTCTGTATCAGTCTGAGCCCTAACAATCATCTCAGATTGCAAAAATGCAGCCAGGCCATTATTGGTTATTTTATTTTTTTCTAATTCTTCATAGGCTTTCAACAAAGTTTTAAATTCAAAGTTTTGAACTTGAATTAGTTCAACAATTTTATTGGAAATACTAAAGTTGGCAGAAATTAAGGCTGTGCGATAAACACTTAACAGTTCATTTATATTATCAGTCTTGCCAAGCAAAGACAAAGCCTCTTTTAAGCAACTGTTCTGTTTTCTTTGACGCTCCTTTAGGTCGTCAATTATAGAGTAATAATTAAAAAGCTTTAGCAAGTCATTAGAACTTCTAGCCAACAACTTCATTTGAGGAAGTAAAACGATTTTACCCTCCTTAGGGGATTTATTAAAAAGTTTATCCAAAGAGTCAAAGTTAAGATCCAGGCTGGCAACCTTTAAAATAAAATTAAAGTTGTGCTTGTTTCTAGAAGAAGCTAAAATATCGCAAACCATTTCAGCCTCGTGTTGATTAGAAACTAGATCAAGTAAAGCGGAGAATGCTTTTAAAAACACCTGAGGAAAATCTTCACTTTTAACGCTAACAATTTTCAATCTATCAAAATGATTTCTTGACAGTAAAAACATTTCCTCTAAAATAACAAGTTTGATTTCCGGATCCTTAGCCCGAACAAGAGTATTATTTAACTGATAAAAAGTCAAACCTAATTGCCTCATTTTATTCATAATTAAATTTTTTAGTTTACGGTCAGAGCCATAAAGAAGTAAAACTTCCAGCCAATCTTCAATTCCCAAAACTAACTTTTCAATTTTTCTGAAAAGCATTCTCTTGAAATTGCTCCAATATTTTTCTTCATAATAGTATTGAAGCAATTCTCCTTGCGGCAATTCATGATTCTCGGCTATACTAACAATTTCTCGACGTAAAGAAGAGCCAGGGATAGCTCGACGATGTGTTCTGTTTATTTTCTTAAAATCATCAGCTAAGGCCAGCATTTTTCTCGCGCCTTTATTAACATTTTTATCATCTAGTCCAAGAATGCTTGTAAACTGATTTGCTTGAGAAAAATTCTTTATCATTAAAAATAGTTCTTGCAAGTCTTCTTCATTAAAATCATGACTACACCTAATGACCTGTAATTTTTCTTCGAAAAGACGGGCCTTTTCTTTCATTAGATTAAGAAATTTCTGTCTAATTATTAATTCATCCGATAAACAAAAACCATCGTAAGCTTGTTGAAAACTTTTAACACAAAAACTCATCTCACTAAGAATCATCTCCCTGATATTTTTAGCCGAGTATCGATGTGCTGCTAAAACTGTCTTCCAGGAAACAAAATCTTTGGCCAGAGAATCTAAATAACTCCTTAACTCAACCCGACGCTCAGTCGGCAGATAAAAATAAAGATTAGCAAAGTCTTCCAGGCTTAAATAAAGTCCTCCAAAAAATTCTAATATTTTATGAAAAAAACCAAGCTGCTCTAAAACCTTAGCTTTTTGAGCAGACAGCCCATTAAGTATTCTGATAATACTCAAACTTAGGGCTATACCCAAATTTCTGAAATCTTTTGTTTTCATGATTGCTATTTTTGAGGTTATTATTTCAATTTTTAAGTTACTTTAACTTAATTATTTAATTAAAAAAATTAAGTTATTCTAAAAATCATATCATTTTATATAGAAAAAGTCAATCAATACTTAGAAAAATAAAAAACCCGAAGATTGTTCGGGTTTTGAGTTTATTTACCATTTTTTATCCAAAAAACAAAAATAGTAATAGCTAAAATTACAGCACTTATAAGCCAAGAATTTAAAATCCCAAAGCTATTAGCAATAATACCACTAGAAATTAATCCTAGCCCAGCGCCAGCTTTTGTAATCATTGATTCAAAAGACAAAACAGTAGAGCGATTTTGGCTTTCAATATTTTCGTTAATATAAGCACGGTTTAAAGGATTAAATAGTCCTCGACCGAACTCATGGATTAAAAAAAATATTAAAAATAAAGGTAAATTAAAAACAAACACACAAACCAAAATTCCCACAAAAGTAATAATTTGAGAAAAGAAAATAGCATTTTTTTTGCATTTAATTTTCTTTTGCCAAAAAAATGAAGCCTGCGAACCAAGATAAGTAAATATCACCACCCCCGAAAATATGAGCCCCATATACTTGGTTTCAAGTAAAAAATTTTGCTTAAAAATTACAGGCCAATACATATTTATGGGCTGTAATGAAAAAGCTAAAATAGAAGAAAAAACAACAATAAACATTAGCTTTTTATTTTTTAAACCACAAGCAACACTTTCTAGGGCTATATTTTTTATGGGAGCAAGACTAATGGTAATTTTTTCTGTTTTAGATAAATAGTCTTCTCTAAAAAAGAACATTGAAGCTATAGCTAAAAGAGCAAAGGAAATAGCTGTAAGTAGCCACGGCCAAGACAAATCAATTTGACCAACAAAAGAACCAACAACAGCTCCGACAATTATACCCAAATGCCTAATTTCTCCCCTGCGAAAAACTGTTTCCAGATCACCATCATATTTATGATGCTTTAAAGAATCTACTACCAGAGCCTCTAACGCTCCAGAAATACAAGTAAAAGCAATTGCCCCAATAACCTCAGCCAGTAAAAATTGCCAAAAATTATCCGAAAAAAAATAGATAAAAAAAGATAAAGAATAAATCCAGAGACCAACAATAACTGATTTTTTTCTTCCAAAAAAGTCAGCAATAGCGCCTGTCGGAATTTCAAAAATGAAATTAGACAACATAAAAACACAATTAAGAAGATTGATTTCCAGTAAGCTTAGTCCTTTTTCAAGTAAAAACAATTGATAGGTTCCGAAGAAAAAGCTAAGAGCTAATCCCTCAAACAGCATAAAAGCTGAATAGTTTCTAATAATTTTCCGTGTCATGATTGATAGATTTAAGATTTATATTGTCAACGAACTAGTCAAAAAAGAACCATCCCTTAATTTTGGGGATGGTTCTTGAAATATACTTAAATCTATTAATTAATTATTTTTTACTTATATTTATTATATTTATAAAAACCATCACCACAATTTTTTTCTTCTTTCATTGGGCAAACAAAAGAAGCGCCGTTATTTACGTCGTTTAAATGTGTTTGATTTTTATAAATATTGTTATACATATTTTTTTATGAAAGACTAAATAGTCTCTATTATAGTATACGAAAAAAATACACTTTTATTACACATTAAAAAATACAGTCTACTCACCTAAACAACTTCTGGCCTTCAAAACTTCCATAGGTGTTGGTGATTGACCAGCTATTATTTGATTAGTTCTTTCCTGCCCAAGCTTATCAATAAAGCAAGCTTCCATTTCAGGACTAATAGTTGACGGCAACTGACTAACATCAATTCCATAATTTTCCAACATTTTTTCTTGCTCTTCACTTAAAAGAGGGTGTTTATTATAAGATTCTTCGCTTATATTTTCAACCAACTTACTACTATCCAAAGGAGTATAACCTTCAATAGTACTACTTAAATAACTATTAACAACATTACTAATAATTTTGGTTCGTAAATCAAATGGATTAAAAACAAAAATAATAATTAAAGACAATATGCCCAATAATATAGCAATTAAAAGAATTTGAATTATTTTTTTCATAGGACTAAATCAAGAATAAATATAAAAATTAAAATTTATTATTTTCAATAACCATTTCTAATTCTGGAATCATAGCTCCGTTTCTCATTTTATGTTTTTCATCAAAAAATATTTTACCAGTACTTTTGAAACCCAACTTCTCATAAAAATTTATAGCTTTTTGATTATAAGAGGCAACGTGAACTATTGTATCTTTTTTGGGATTAAAAATTTTTTTAGCCTCTTGCCACAAGGCGTAACCAAAACCCATACCATGATATTTTGGTAAAACATAAATAGCTTGAAGTTGATTGTGGTTTTCTTTTTCTTCCGATCTGCAAAAACCAACTGGAATATTTGAAAATTCTAATATTAACCTGGAAATATTTGATAAATTTTCGCTTTCATAATTTTTGATTTTCGCTTTAGCAATTTCTTCTGGCAATAATTTTTGTTGAAAATTAAATTCAATATCTTCTTTGGTGATATTAAATTCCTTATTTGGATAAGTATCTAGCCAAGTAGTAAATAAAATATTGTGAATTGACATAAAATCATCCCAAACAGCTTTTCTAATTATGTAATTTTTATTAATATTATTAATCATTTTTTAATCTTATGATTTTTGATTTAAAAAACCTTTCTTGAAAATTATATCTATTTTTAACTTAACTATTTTGTTTAAAAATTTAGTAGCATAATTGCTCATATTCAAATTATAACAACAATTAAACAAAAAAACAAAGACTAATCTCAAATAGATTAGTCTTTATAACAAACAATAAAATAAAATTTATTTTTTCTCTATCGCCAAGTTTATTTTTTCACCATCAAGAAGAGCTTCTTTCTTATTAATTAACTCTGAAAAATTATCAGTAATAATTAATTCATCACATAAAGTGTCTTTCTTGATTGAGTTCTCGGAAGAAGTAAGGAGGTTTTTGATATCGCTACTTGTACCAGAAATATAAACCCTGGCCTTATCACTAACTGAAAAGTTATAATCTTTACGAAGCATATTTATTAAGCGAACTAAATCACGTTTTAAACCTTCTTGTTTTAACTCTGGAGTAATTTCCAAATCAAGCTCTACTGATAAATTATCATTATCAGCAACTTCTTGCCATTTAACCTCTTGAACATTTAATTCATCTTTAATTAAATCTAGATAATTTTGATCATTTATATTTTTTGAAGCGGGTCCTTTGATAGTAGCTCGACTTAACATTTGTCTAACCTTAATTTTAGCCTCATCTCTTTTAGCTAATCCTAGTTCAACTACTTGACGAACTATGCTCATTTTTTCTAAAACCTCCTTATTTTTTTCATTTAATTTAAAAGATGGCCAAGATTCTAGATGAACAGATTTTTCTGATTTTTCAAAATTATTTTTACTAACCTTTTGCCATAGATCTTCAGCTATAAACGGCATAAAAGGAGCAATGACTTTACTTAAATTAATAAAAACAAAGCGCATTGTAGATAAAGCAAAAATTTTACTTTCAATTTTTTCTCCTTTTAACCTATCCCTGCTTCTTCTTAAGTACCAGGTAGAAAACTCGTCAATAAAAATAGTTATTGGTCTCATAGCTTTAACAGGGTTATAAGCCAACATTGATAATTCTACATCTGAAATTAAAATATTTAATTTTTCTATTATCCATAAATCTAAAATATCAGAACTTTTTTGATAATTATCAAAATCATTTTGTTCTAAATCATTTTCGTACATTTCATAGAAATTATAAATATTATTAAGTAGCATAATATTTTTCCTCAAAGAGTCAGCCACTCCTTTTTCGGAGAAATTAAAATTTTCAGCTGACACAACTGGCGAGGAAAGTAAATAAGCCCTTAAAGAATCCGCTCCATATTTTTCAATAATCATCATTGGGTCAGGGTAGTTTTTTAATTTTTTAGCCATTTTTTTGCCATCTTCAGCTAAAACCATGCCATTAACTATGACATTTTTAAAAGGATTAATTCCAAAAAGACCAACCGCTATAACATGCAAATAATAAAACCAAGCTCTAGTTTGATCGATTCCTTCAGCAATAAATTCAGCTGGAAAGTTCTTTTCAAATTTTTCCTTATTTTCAAAAGGATAATGAAGTTGAGCATAGGGCATGGAACCACTTTCAAACCAACAATCCAAAACATCAGGGATTCTCTTCATTCTTCCCTGGCAATTTGAACATTCAAATTCAATCTCATCAACCACGTCCTTATGTATGTCATTTATTTTTTGTCCACTTAATTTTTCTAACTCATCTACTGAGCCAATGACTTTTCTTTCGCCACAAGCACATTCCCAAATAGGCAAAGGACTGGCCCAAAATCTCTGACGGGAAATTGACCAATCACGAGCACCCTCTAACCAATTACCAAAACGCCCCTCTTTTAAATAATCTGGAGACCAATTTATTTTTTTAGCCTCTCTTAACAAATCTTCTTTGATTTTAGTTACATTTACAAACCAAGATGAAGTAGCGTAGTTAATTAAAGGAGTGTCACAACGCCAACAATGAGGATAACTGTGTTCATATTTTTCTTTAGAAAATAACAATCCCTTTCCAGCTAGATATTTAATAATTTCAATATCGGTTGTCATATGATCTCCACTAGGCTTAACATTTAAACCTTTGAAGTCAGAAACCTCACTTTTGAAATGACCATCAATATCAACGTGCTGTACAAAAGCCAACTTCTTTTCTTTTCCTAAGTTCATATCATCTTGTCCAAAAGCTGGAGCAATATGAACTATTCCAGTCCCCTCTTCGGTATTAACAAAATCAGCTTCATAAATTTTCCAAGAATTTTCCTTATTTTCTAACTTTTCATTATTCAAATAATAATTAAACAAAGCCTCGTATTTTCTACCCAATAATTTTTCACCTTTAAATTCTTCTATTATCTGAAACTGCTTTTCTTTCAAAACATCAAGTAATCTTTCTTTGGCTAATATATAATTCTCTACAACACCATCTTCTTTTTTATGCTCTATCTTTACATAATCAATATCACTGCCAACAGCTAAAGCAACATTACCAATAAGTGTCCAAGGCGTGGTGGTCCAAGTCAAAACAAAAGTATTATCTTCATCTAACAAGCGAAACTTAGCAATACAAGATAAATCTTTTATGTTTTGATACCCCTCGGTTACCTCTGATTGTGATAAAGTGGTTTCACAACGAGGGCAAACATGCATAGAGCGATAATCTTTATAAATCAAGCCCTTATCAAATAAAGTTTTAAAAACCCACCAGATAGATTCCATATATTCCAGGTCCATAGTGTGATAAGCATTTTTTTGATCAACAAAACGACCAAGTTTATCAGAAACCTTATACCACTCCTGAGCATATTCTAGAACCTTAGACCGACAAGAGCTATTAAACTTTGCTATACCCAGTTCTTCAATCGCCTTTTTACTCTTACTTTCCATTTCTTTTTCAACTATATTCTCAATCGGAAGACCATGACAATCCCAACCCCACTTTCTCTCTACTTTATAGCCTTTCATTGTAAAAAAACGAGGCACTAAATCTTTTAAGATTTGACCAACGATATGTCCGTAGTGAGGAGTTCCAGTAGCAAAAGGAGGTCCATCATAAAAAACATAATCACCTTGAGGCGCTTCTTTTTCGACAGATTTCGAAAAAATATTATTTTTTTTCCAAAAATCTAAAACAGCAGACTCCATTTGCGGAAAAGATGTTGTTTTTGTTTTATTTTGATCTTCGTTCATATAAAAAAATTAAATGTTTAAAATACTTAGATATTATACAGGATTTATTATTATTTGCCAATTTTTGTACGGTTGCAGAGTTAATGTTACATTCTGTGGATAATTAACATTATTTAATG
>CAZILW010000023.1:0-8206 GCA_964540285.1 uncultured Gammaproteobacteria bacterium | reverse complement strand
TCTGGACCCCAGCTTTCGCTGGGGTGACAGGAAGCTGGAGTAACAAAAAAAGAACAATACCCTTGGATAGATTCCCCTTCCTCCCACGTACAGCCAACCTTACAGGTTGGCACGCGGTCGCCGGGAGCAACAAAGATAATTCTATTATAGCAAAAAAAATAAATTAACAATAAAAATTTATATAATAAAAACATATTTTTTTATTCCTCAAAATCTGTTAATATCTATATATGACAGATCTAAATCAAACAATTAAATCCCTGCCCAAAATAGGCGATAAAATAGAGAAAAAGCTAGAAAAAATAGGCATTAAAAGTATTAATGACTTAATCTTTTATTTCCCTTACCGCTACGAAAAATATGATATTTGCGAAAATTTAAATAAAATAAAGATAAATACTCCCATTAATATAAAAGTAAAAATTGATTTAATCAGAAATAAAAGAAGCTTACGTAAAAGAATGACCATTACTGAAGCCATTGTTTCTGACGACCATGGAAGTCTAGAAATAATATGGTTTAATCAACCATTTATAATTAAAAACTTAAAAAATGGCGATCAGATATCTTTAGCCGGAAAAATAATTGCTAGCAATGGTCGACTAATAATGAACTCCCCTATTTACGAAAAAATTAATCAAAATGAAGAAACAATCCACACTCAAGGAATAGTACCAATTTACAACCTAACCTATGGACTAACTCAAAAACAAATACGTTTTTTTATAAAAAAAATATCTCATAATTTTTCTAAAATAAGTGAATATCTTCCAAGCGAAACAATAAAAAGACAAAATCTAATAAAAATAAATGAAGCCTTAGAAAAAATTCACTTCCCTCAAAAAGATCAAGACATTGAAAAAGCTGTAAATTATTTTAAATTTTTAGAATTATTCTTGTTTCAACTTAAATCATATTTTCTACAAAAAGAATTAGGAATAAAGAAATCTAATAAACTAGAAATTAAAATAGATAAAATAAAAAAATTTATATCAAGCCTACCTTTTAAACTAACTGATGATCAAAAAAAATCCAGCTGGGAAATGCTTCAAGAAATAAATTCAGATCAAGCAATGTCCCGTCTTTTGCAGGGAGATGTCGGTAGCGGAAAAACAATAGTGGCTTTAATAGTTGTTTTAAACTGTTTATTAAATAATAAACAAGCTATTTTTATGGCCCCAACCGAAATTTTAGCCATTCAACACTACCACACTGCTCTAAAATTATTCAAAAGCTATAACTTTAAAATAGCCCTACTTACTTCTCAAAAAAAAGAAAGTAATTTCGAGATAAAAACTAAAAACAAAAAAGAAATAAGTCAAACAATTTGTCAGGAAGCTGATTTAGTAATTGGCACTCATTCACTAATTAGCGAAAACATTAAATTTAAAAACCTAAGCCTAACAATAATTGACGAACAACATCGTTTTGGCGTTAATCAAAGACAGGAAATTTTAAATAAAAACATTGATGACAAACAAAACATAAACACCCCTCATTTTTTATCAATGACTGCCACCCCCATTCCCCGATCACTTAGCTTAGTTTTATTTAATGGACTAAAGCTGTCTAGCATTAAAACTAAACCTAAAAACAGATTGGATATTAAAACGGATATTGTTGAACCAGAAAGAAAAGTAGCTATGTATAAATTTATAGAAAAAGAAATTTCAAACGGTCGTCAAGCTTTTATAATCTGTCCTCTAATAGAAGAATCGGAAAATAGCGAAGCTAAATCCGTTAAAGAAGAATATGAGAAACTAAAAAAGAATATTTTTCCTCAAATAGAAATGGCTATGCTTCATGGCAAGATGAAGGCCAATGAAAAAGAAAAAATAATGAGTGATTTTTTGTCTAATAAAATTAAAATAATAATTTCTACATCAGTAATTGAGGTTGGAATTGACGTGCCCAATGCTACCATTATGCTAATTGAAGGAGCTGAAAGATTTGGCTTAGCTCAGCTTCATCAATTCAGAGGAAGAGTTGGCAGGGGCAAACATCAAAGTTATTGCTTTTTAAGTATTAGCGACAACAAAAATGATGACTTGTTTTTTGGCAAAGATAAAAACAGTATGGGTATGAAAAGATTAGAGGCTTTAAAAAAATATCAAAACGGTCTTGATTTAGCTAAAATAGACTTAAAAAATAGAGGCAGTGGAGACATTTATGGTAAAATTCAATCGGGGTTTATGAATTTTAAATTTGCCTCTATCTTTGACTATGAAACAATAAAAAAAGTCAGAGAAGAAATCAATCTTTTAAGTCAAAAAGATTCTGAATTTAAAAATTACCCCACTTTATTAAACAAAATAAGAAAAAACCTACAAAAGACACATTTAGAATAAACATTGACATTTAATAATTAATATGTCATAATTGCAAGATGAACATTAACAAATAAACTTAAACTTAAAAACAATGAGAACACTTGTAACTATTTTATTTTTGGTCTGTGCTTTTTTAAGCAAAGGACAAGAGATTGATGTTTTTGTTAAAAGCGCCTGTTTTACTGATTCAGTAAAAATTCAACTTAACGCTAAAGAGCTTAAGAAAAAAAACGTAGAAGAAATTAAAATAGAAAAAGTTTTCTATAAGCTAAAAGACAGCCTTTCTAGCGCTATTTCCAGCGAAAAAAAAGAAATTATAATCCAAAATCTAGAAAAGTCCAAATGTTATTTTGTGGAAAATTTTTCTAAAATCAAAAACAAAAAAATAAGAGAAATATTTCTGCAAAATTGGCTAGAAATAAAAACACTTAGCAAGGAATTTGCCAAAAAAAATAATCGAAAAACAGAAATAAGCTTAATTCATTTTTTGGAAACAAGTGGAATAAAAGAAGCTGACGATTTATACTTGGCCAGAAAAGTTTCTCTAGAATATATAGAAATACACAAAACCCAAGAACAAAGACATGGGTGGGGAAACATCAGAAGAGTCGGAGATGATGAAGCTCAAAAACAAATTGAAATTGGAATCTATATGTTAATTGAGGTTCACAAAAGAGGATTGGGTGTAGATATGGGTTTAAGAGATTTTGACTATGCGCTCAAAGTTCTATTAAATTGTGTGCCAAATGGCTACGAAGAACCCGTTAAAAGAAAGTGGACTAAAATCATTGGCGAGCAAACAAAAATATATTTATAAAAAAACAATCCCGAAACTTAGGTTTCGGGTTTTTATTTACTAAAAAAGAAAAATATATTATAATAATCAAGCATATTTAATATAAATAACATACAAATAAATGAAAAAAATACTGACCTTATTCTTGTTTTTATTAATTTTTTTACCAAAAATTAGTTTAGCGCAGACCGAATTTAATCCCGGAAGAATAATTGAAGATTACGAACTATTAGACTTTGATTCAATGACAATCTCAGAAATTCAATCATTTTTAGAAGAAAAAAACAGTTATTTAGCAGATCTAACAGTGGCTGACACCTACGGTAAAGAAAAAAAAGCCTCAGAAATAATATACAATGCCGCCGTTAACAACTATGACTGTGAAGGAGTGACATTAAGTGACAAACCAACGGAAGAAGAAAGAGCTCAAAAATGTAAAAAAATAGGCACTGTTAATCCTAAATTCTTATTAGTGCTACTTCAAAAAGAGCAAAGTCTAGTTGAAGAACAAAATCCTAAACAAAGCCAACTAGATTGGGCCACTGGCTATGGCTGTCCAGACAGCATGGCCTGTAACCCCTACTTCAAAGGATTTGGCAAGCAAGTTAACAGTGCCGCTCTTCAATTTAGATGGTATATGATAAACCCCAATCCTGGAAAAACATGGTTTAAAGAAGGGGAAACATATACTTTTAAAAATCAATACGGAACAATAAGCAATGAAGAAATTGAAGTCTTAATAGAAAACAAGGCTACCGCAGCTCTCTATATTTACACCCCTCATGTTTACAACGGAAACTATAATTTTTGGAAAATTTGGAATAGATATTTTCCACCTCAAGGCTATCCAGAAGGGACTATTTTAAAAGTAGGGGAAGATTACTGGCTGGTTCAAAATAATCAAAAAAGAAAATTTAATAGCATTAGTGTTTTAGCTTCTCGTTATAACCCAGAAAGAGCTGTAATTGTGGGAACTTCAGAACTAAGCGCCTATGAAGAAGGTGCCCCAATTAGATTTCCTAACTATTCTGTTATTATGTCTCCTGACGGAAAACTTTATTTATTAGTTGATGACAAAAAAAGACTATTTTCTAGTACTGAATCTTTCCGTAAAATTGGTTATAACATTGAAGAAATAGTCAGTGCTTCTTGGCAAGATATTAATTCCTATAAAGACGGCAAAGAAATAAATATTTTATCTGCCTACCCTCTAGGAGCATTACTACAAGACAAAAAAACTGGTGGAGTATATTGGGTTGAAGAAGAAACTAAGGCTCCTTTAGTGGATAAAATATTTTTACAAACAAAATTTAAAGGAAAACAAATAATTCCAGTAGAACAAAGTGAGTTAAACTTATACCAAACAGTTTCACCTTATCTTTTTAAAGATGGAGAAATTCTTAAAGCTGACAACTCACCAGCCGTTTATCTAATTGAGGAGGGCAAAAAGAGAGCTTTCTCTTCTGGTGAAATATTTGAAAAACTTGGTTATCAATGGAAAAGCATAATAATCGTTCCCGAGAAAATTATTAATATGTATAATAACGGAGAACCAATAAGTGAAAAATAAAAATGATAGTTGCTTCTTACATCACACCTCACTCACCAATACTAATTCCTAATATTGGTAAAAAAAACCACAGTATTTTAAACAAAACAACTGAGGCTTTTTTAGAAATGAAAAGCAAAATTAAAGAAAAAAAAATTGACACTATAATTATTTTCTCTCCACACAGCAAAAACAAAAGCTCTGAAATAGAAATTAACAGCCACTTTCAGCAAGATTTAAAATTTGAATACTTTGGTGATTACTTTAGCAAACTTAGTTTTTCTGGCGACATGTCTTTAGCCTACAAACTAAAAGAAGCTTGCGAAAATGACATCAAAGTCAATCTTTATGCTGATTTTAAAGTAGATTACGGAGCTGCTATTCCGCTTTACTTATTACTAAGCGAAGAAAATCGCAAAATAAGCTCTTTTAAAGGTAAAATTTTAGTTGTTAATTCAACTGTTTTAAAAGACAATCAACATCATTTTGACTTTGGACAAAAAATTGGAGAATACTTGGAAAAAGAAAATAAAAGAATTATTTTAATAGCCTCAGCTGAACTTTCTCATTGTTTAAACCATCGTTCTCCTGGTGGTTTTTACCAAAAAGCAGAAGCTTTTGATAATAAAGTAATTGAATTAATTAAGAAAAAACAAGAAGGAGCACAAAATCTATTTACTTTAAACGAAAAAACAATCAAAGAATCAAAAGAATGCGGCTTAAGACCAATATCAATGTTGCTAGGAGCCATAAATCATCGAAGTTATGAACCAGAAACATTGGCCTACCAAAAAGATTTAGGTATTGGCTATTTAAGCATGAACATGAACTTAAAATAATAAAAATATGGACAATATCAAAAATATACTACAAAACAGAAATCTTAAAAAACCTCCAGCTTATCAATGGCAAGACTTGGCCTTAAATGTAATTAGAGAACTTTCAATACCTAATTTTAAAAGGGCGGCCACCTTTAAGGTTTGTAAAGAAAAAAACGAAGCTATTATCAAACAAGCTTTAATTGATACTAAAGAACTATGTCATGATGGAGAAAAATGGAAATATTTTTTCAAAATTCTTGGACCAAAAAATAATAAAAAATAAAAATATGGCAAAATTATTAGAAATAGTAAAACATCCTAACGAAATATTACGAAAAGTTTCTCGAGAAATTAACTTAGAAGAAATAAAAAAACCAGAATTTATTGAATTGATGAAAGACATGGAAAAGACCATGATAGAAAAAGATGGTGCTGGCTTGGCAGCGCCTCAGATTGGCAAAAACATCAGACTAATAGTTTTAAACCATGAAGGAAAAAACATAATAATGATAAACCCCCAAATAACTAAAAAATCCTGGGCTAAAAAAATAGAACTAGAAGGATGTTTATCAGTAGTTAATGACAAAGGAGAAATTTATTACGAAAAAGTAGCTCGACATAAAAAAATTTCTTGTTTATATTTTGACCAAGAAGGAAATAAAAAAAAGATAGAAGCTCAAAATTTATTATCTCGAGCAATTCAACATGAAATAGATCATTTAGATGGAATATTGTTTATAGACAAAATAGAAAAAAAATAATTAAATGAATAATAAAATAAAAACAATTTTCATGGGCACTCCCGAATTGGCCGCTGTTGGCTTACAAGCCTTAATTGACGACGGTCATTTTGATATTGAATTAGTTATTACTCAAGCCGACAAAGCTGTTGGTAGAAATTTAAAGATAAATCAACCAGCAGTCAAAATATTGGCCGAAAAAAATAATATTAAAGTTATTCAACCCTTAAAAATAAAAGAAACGACAGAAATTATTAAAGAAATAGCGCCTGATTTAATAGTGGTCATTGCTTATGGCAAAATAATCCCCAAAGATATCTTAGATAGCCCAAAATACGGCTGTATTAACGTCCACGGCTCACTTCTGCCTAAATACCGAGGATCAGCCTGTATTCAGGCCACAATCCTAAATGGAGACCCTCAGGGTGGTATAACTATCATGAAAATGGATGAAACTATGGATACTGGCGATATAATCAGAAAAATAAGCGTTAACCTAGAAAAAGAAGAAACTAGTTATAGCTTAATGGAAAAAATAAAAAAAATAAGTCAAGAAAATTTAGCTCAAACTATTTTAGATTTTATTAAAGGAAAAATTAAAAGTGAAAAACAAAATGACTCTCTGGCTACTTATGTTAAAATGATTAAAAAAGAAGATGGTCATCTTAATTTTAATGAGTCAGCTGAAATAATTGAAAGAAAAATCAGGGCATATTTTCCTTGGCCTGGAACTTTTGCTTTTATTGAAAAAGAGGGCTTGCCAAAAAAAGAAATATTATTTAAAATACTAAAAGCTGACGAAATTATTGATAAAAATGAAAAATTAGAAAACGGACAACTTGTTAAACTAGACCAAAAAATAGGAGTAGTTTGTCAGGATAAAATATTAGTAATAGACCAGCTTCAATTAGAAGGAAAAAGGGCAAGTAGCTCAGAAGATTTTTTGAAAGGAAATTCTTGGGTTTTAGGAAAAATATTAAAATAAAGGCCTCTTCGTCTAACGGTTAGGACATCAGGTTCTCAACCTGGTAACACGGGTTCGATTCCCGTAGAGGTCACAAAAAAACAGCGGAGATTATATCTCCGCTTTTTGTTTTTAAAAAATATTAATTAAGTTTCAACCGGTTCAGGCTCCATTGATTCGACTGGTTTTAAAACCAATTCTGCTGGTTTAGTTATTGCTCTTTTTTCGCAAATTGGAGAATCGAAAAAAGAATCCCAACTGCAAACGAACTTCTTGAGATTTACATCCCAGAGTTTTCTTTTCTCTTTTTTACCAATAAGGATGATTTCCCTGTTATTAATAATCACTCTCCAGCCCTTGAAGGTTTCTTCTTTTACCTGATAAGGTAATTTTCTACTTTTTTTTGCCATGATAAATAGTTTTAGGGTTTAAAATTTTAATTTACTGAGTATATAAAAACACTATAATAATCAGAAAATAAAGTCAAGGAATAAAAAGAACGACCCCCGAAGGAGCCGTTCTTAGTTCTTCTGAAATATTATTTATATTAAACATCCCAGTCTTTTGGTTTATAAAAAGAACCCCTACTATCATCTAAACTGCATGGGAATTGAGAAATTTTTAAAACTGATTTTCTGACTTTTTTCACATCTCCAGAAACTGAATCTAATAATTTTAGATTTGTTTTTTGATAGGGGTTTAGCAATCTTATTGATTTATTATTTTTTTTATTCAAAATTTTAATAGTTTCTGCCAAATCAGAATCATTAGAAACAACAATTGCTACATCGAATTTATTTTCATAAAAATCCATCGTTAAGTGACTAGCAATATTAACATCAGACCCCTTTTCCTCTGTTTTTTTAATAAAAAAATAATTGTTACCCAATAACGGCAATATTGTCTTATTTTTATCTAATTCTACGCTAGCATTTTGCCTAACTTTATTTTTATTTCTATTAGGTACAAATACTTTTATTTCATTTTCTAAAAAAGTACCCAAAAT
>CAZILW010000022.1:0-10583 GCA_964540285.1 uncultured Gammaproteobacteria bacterium | reverse complement strand
TAAAAAGAACAACATGATAAGTATTAATATTTAAAATAAAGATATGAGCGATAATTCTAAAAAATTAATACTTATCATGTTGTTCTTTTTAGGGGTGGTTATCGCTGTGCCTCTTTTTATTTATTTACATAAAGACAAAGCGCCGACAAATACTAGCAAACAAGAGGTTCAAAAAAATAAAAATGAAATTACAGAAAGCCCTGATGGTCAATTAACCGGACTGGAAGAATCTATAGAGTCGTCTCGAGCTTTAGGTCGATTGCCGATGGGTGAAGAAAAGATTGGCTTTGATTTTAGTAAAGAAGATGAGAGTTCTTATATAGAATATGTTTCTTTTTTAGATTTTTATAAAGAAATCAAAAGTGAAATTCAACCATCTTTTGAGGATTATTCACTACCCTTAAATATTAAAACTGAAGTTGTTAATTATTATGATTTATCTCGTCGTTTAAATATTGACCCTTATTTAGAAGATTTAAACTCTAGTGGAGTTGCTTTAATGCCAAACAGTTTGAGCGCCAAGAATTTTTATGACATTTACGAAGAACTCTATTCTAAGAAAATTCCACTTTTTATTACTTCTGATTTTTTGATTTATTATCATCAGCAATCAATGAAGAAAATGTTTAAAGATGTTGAGCAAAATATATTTTATAAAAATCTCTGGGATATAAATTATGTTTTATTTGAAAAATCAAAAAGAAGATATGAGGAGAGCTTAGCAAAAAGTGGGAACATTAATGATAGAGTGCTAGAAGCTGAAAGACTTTCAGCTGCTTATTTTGCAACTTCTTTAGAATTGTTGAAACCAAAACAAAACCAAATAGCCCCTAGCGGTG
Organism: uncultured Gammaproteobacteria bacterium; assembly: GCA_964540285.1. Classification (GTDB taxonomy): domain Bacteria; phylum Patescibacteriota; class Patescibacteriia; order Patescibacteriales; family UBA12465. Next base: position 9,744 of record CAZILW010000022.1, on the reverse strand, counting down.
ATTTGAGCAATAATAATTTGTTTGGATTTTTAGAAAAAGATATTTATTCTTTTAATGTTCCAGCCTATTTACAAGTTGATGTTTCAAGGGAGGTAGAACTTATTTTGGCTAAAAATTCTATTGTTAAATCCCCTGTTCTTCTTTATGAAAGAAATTATAAAGATTTCGAAATACCCGGTGAATATAGTATTAATGCAAAATTAAATAATTTTTATTTGGCTACTAAATGGCTTTCTTCTACCTTTCCACTTCACTATAAAGGCGGTGATTGCCCAAATTGTTATTTGGATTTTGATGACTGGAGAATAAGCATGATTAGCTCTTCTTTAATAGCTAATGATATTTTTAATAGTCATGATTTAAAAAATGACTGGGCCAGAATTTATAAGACTTTGGCTTTTTTTAAGGGTCTCAGAGGAGATCTAACTTATGTTCATTATCGGGATGCTCTAATAGCCTGTTTTGGGGAGGGTTATGAAATTTCTAAAGTTTTTGCTGATGACAACCCAGAGAGTATGGACAATCTATATAAATTTCAATCCAAGGTTTTAGAGTTTGAATTTTTAAAAATTGAGGGGTCATTTGATAAAAATAATATAGACGACAAGCCAAAACTAGGTGTTAAAATGTTATCTGACTTCTATTGGCCAAATGATTTTATTTTTAATCAGCTGTCTTATCCTAATGTATCTAAATATCATTCAGAAAGATTGGAAAAAAATAATATCACCGCCTGCAGGGTCGGCAAGGATTTTGTTAGATGTAATGGTTTTTCTCTTGATATCGTTAGCCTTATTTTTAATAAAAATTTAAAAGACAATGATTATTATCGAGAAAATTCGAGATATGATAATTATGAAAATCAATTAAATAGTTTAAGAGATCAAATTGCAAAATTTCCAAAAATTTGGCATTACAATAATTATTGGCAGGGATTAAAAATTACTAAAAATTATTTGGAAAGCAATAAAGACAATTTACCTAAATATTATAAAAGTTCAAGTTGGGACTTAAAAAACCTATATACAGCTGTTGGTTCTTGGGTTAATTTACAGCTTCCGGTAGAAAAACTTTTGGTTCATCAAAAATATCAGAGAGGAATATCTAGTTCGGCTGATTTGGATTTTATTAAATATAATTATATTGAGCCCAACCTAGATCTAATTAACGAACAGTTAGCCAGCACTTTAATGGTTTATGAAATGTTTTCTCTTTTAAAAATAACCGAGGAGTTAAGGAGTGTTTTTATGGATATGGAAGATTTAAAAAATAAATTAGAAAAAATAAAGGAAATAATGATAAAAGAACTGCAAGGGGAGGAGCTTAGTTTAGAGGACTTAACCTTTATATCTATTTTGGCTAGAGAATATAAAACCGAAAAGGTGGAACCCAGAATCTTGGTAATAGATGGTAAAAATAGCAAAAAAATATCTTATGACATATCAAATCCTAAGTTAATAAGCACTGTTTTTAGAAGGGGCGGATCTAATTACATGGCCGTTGGTCCAGTATTTTCATATATTGAGAAATAAAACTGTTGATAAGTTATGGAAAAAGTGTTAATATAATGGGGTAGCTTTATAATTGACAGATTGTGCTACTTGTTATATTATAAATAGCACGGACAATCTATACTTAATTTGTTAATATAAAGTGAAAATTTATATTAATTAAATCTTATTTAGGCTTTCAAAACCAAGCTTTTCTGGCATTGGAATTTTTTTGTTGAAAATCTTTTTTAAAGACTATTTTTTATTTTTTTAAAATATTATTTATTTATATAATTTATCTCTATGTCTAGCAACTTGACTATCAAAAATAAAAACCGACTTTTTTTTACAGATTTTAAAGAGTCAATGCCAATTCCAGATTTAATTGAGTCTCAAAAGGATTCTTATAATTGGTTTTTAAAAGAAGGTTTAGCTGAATTACTTGATGAAATCTCTCCAATTATTGACTTTAATAATCGAGAATTAGAACTTTATTTTGGTGACTATTATTTAGATAAGCCAAAATTTGATGAAATTGAAAGTCGAGAAAAGAATATTACTTATGAAGCTCCTTTGAGGGTAAAGGCTATTTTAAAAAATAAAAAAAACAATAAAGAAATTAGTCAAGAGGTTTATTTAGGAGACTTCCCTTTAATGACCAATAAGGGAACTTTTATAATTAATGGCATTGAAAGAGTTGTTGTTTCTCAGTTAATCAGAAGCGCTGGAGTAATGTTTACTTCTGAATATATTAAGGGTAAAAAATATTATGGAGCTAAAATTATCCCAAACAGAGGTGCTTGGTTGGAAATAGAAACTGATATTAACAAAGTTCTTTGGGTTAGAATTGATAGAAAAAGAAAAGTGGCTGTTACTTCTCTGCTTAGAGCTTTTGGTTATGAAACAGACGAAGAATTGTTAAAAATTTTTAAAGATGTTGATTTGGTTAAAAATGAAGATGAGCTTGGATATATAGAAGCTACTATTAGAAAAGATTTGGCCAAAAATCAAATTGAAGGACTTCAAGAAGTTTACAGAAGAGTTAGGCCGGGTGATTTGGCTGATGACAAAAATGTCAAACAGTTAATTGAAAACATGTTTTTTAGATTTGATCGTTATGATTTTGGTAGAGTTGGACGTTATAAATTAAACAGAAGATTTAACGAAAACCTACCAATTAATAAAGATAATAGAATTTTGAGAAAAGAAGATTTATTAAACATTGTTAAAGAAATAATTAGATTAAATATAACTAAAGAACCAGAAGATGATATTGATCATTTGGGAAACAGAAGAGTGAGAGCTGTCGGTGGTTTAGTTCAAAACAGGCTAAGAGTTGGTTTTGCTAGAATGGAGAGAATTATTAAAGATAAAATGAGCATTGCTGATATTGATACTCTAAACCCAAACAAGCTTATAAATGCTAGACCAGTTATTGCTGTGGTTAGAGAGTTTTTTATGTCCTCTCAATTATCGCAATTTATGGACCAGACAAATCCTCTGGCTGAATTAGAGCACAAAAGAAGATTGTCAGCTATGGGTCCTGGTGGTTTAACCAGAGAAAGGGCTGGTTTTGATGTTAGAGACGTGCACACAACTCACTATGGACGTATTTGTCCTATTGCTACTCCAGAGGGCCCAAATATCGGATTAGTTGGACACTTAGCTAGTTATGCCAGATTAAATAATTATGGATTTTTAGAGGCGCCATATAGAAAAGTTATAAAAGACAAAAAAGGCCCAGTGGTTAGTGATGAAATAGTTTATTTAGATTCTTTTGAAGAAGAAAAATATGTTGTAGTTGATGCCACTGTCCCATTGGATAATAATAATAAATTTTTAATAGAAACTTATCCTGGAAGAAGAGGTGGTAATCCAGAAACGGTTGGAGTAGATGAGATTGATTTTGTGGGAGTAGCCCCAAATCAGATTGTTTCTATCGCAACCTCGCTTATTCCTTTTATGGAACACAATGATGGACAAAGATCTCTTATGGGAACAAACATGCAACGTCAGGCGGTTCCTTTGGTAAAAACTGAAGCTCCTGTTGTTGGAACTGGAGTGGAGAGTAGAGCTGCTATTGATTCTGGTCATGTGATTGTTGCCGAAGAAGATGGAGTTGTTGAAAAGGTTGATTCTTTAAGTATTGAAGTTAAAAATAATAAAGGAAAAATTAAAAAATACACTTTAACTAAATTTTTAAGATCTAACTTCTTAACTTGTATTAATCAAAAACCAATTGTTGATCTTGGAGATAAGGTTAAAAAAGGACAAGTTTTAACTGATGGCCCTGCTATCAGCAATGGAGAGTTGGCATTAGGTAAAAATGTTTTGGTGGCTTTTATGACCTGGGACGGTTATAATTATGAAGATGCCGTTATTATTTCAGAAAGATTGGTTAAGGAGGATGTTTATTCATCTATTCAAATTGAAAACTATACAATTGATGTTCGTGATACTAAACTGGGTCCAGAGGTTATTACTAATGATATTCCAAATATTTCAGAAGAAAAATTAAAAAATCTAGATGAAGATGGAATTATTAGAATTGGAGCCGAGGTTTCTAGCGGAGATATTTTAGTTGGTAAAATTACTCCTAAGGGTGAAACTAAATTAAGCGCTGAAGAAAGATTACTTCGAGCTATTTTTGGCGACAAAGCTAAAGACGTTAGAGATTCTTCTCTTTATTTAGAGCATGGAGAGCACGGAAAGGTTATTGATGTTAAAGTTTTTTCACGCGACGCTGGTGATAAATTGGAGGCTGGAGTTTTGAAATCAGTTCAGGTTTCTATTGCTAATTTAAGAAAAATTCAAGTGGGAGACAAAATGTCTGGTCGTCATGGAAATAAAGGTGTTATTTCTAAGGTTGTTCCAGTAGAGGATATGCCTCATATGGAAGATGGAACTCCTGTTGATATTATTTTATCTCCTTTAGGTATTATTTCTCGTATGAACTTTGGACAATTACTTGAAACTCACATGGGATTAGCTGCTAAAAAATTGGGTTACAATGTTGCTACCCCTGCGCTTAATGGAATAACTGAAGAGCAGATTAAAGAAGAACTAAAAAAGGCTGGATTTGCTGAAGATGGAAAGGTTACTTTATATGACGGAAGAACAGGAGAGGCTTACGAAAATAGAGTTACTGTAGGGTATAAATATATGTTGAAGCTTAATCACATGGTAGAGGATAAAATTCATCAAAGATCTATTGGTCCTTACTCTTTAATTACTCAACAACCTTTAGGCGGTAAGGCTCAGTTTGGTGGTCAAAGATTTGGAGAAATGGAAGTCTGGGCTTTAGAAGGATATGGAGCTTCTCATATTTTGCAAGAAATGTTAACTATTAAATCTGACGATGTTACTGGAAGAAGCAAGGCTTATGAGTCTATTATAAAAGGAGAGGAAATACAAAAACTAAATGTTCCAGAGTCGTTTAATGTTTTGATTAGAGAACTAAAAGGTTTGGGTTTAAATGTTGATCTTTTGGGGGGAGAGAAAATAGAAGAGAATTTAGATGATGAAGAAGAAAAAAATACAAACATTGAAAGAATAAATAATGCTGATGAGCAAATTATTGACAGTGACTCTCTTCCAATAATTGAAAATAAAGAATAAATATAAATTAAATTATATACATATATGTTAAACCCCATAAAAACAAGCGATTTTGATGCCATCAGATTAAAGTTGGCATCTCCGGCTGATATTTTGGACTGGTCAAACGGTGAAGTTATTAGACCAGAAACGATTAACTATAGAACTCAAAAACCAGAAAAGGATGGTTTGTTTTGTGAAAAAATTTTTGGTCCAGTTAAAGATTGGGAATGTTCTTGTGGTAAATATAAAAAAATTAGATATAAAGGAGTTGTTTGTGATAAGTGCGGAGTTGAAGTTACTAGAAGTGTTGTCAGGAGAGAAAGAATGGGTCATATCAAACTTCAAGTTCCATGCTCTCATATTTGGTTTTTGAAAGGTCTTTCTTCTAAGATTGGTCTTATTTTAAATTTAAGTATTCAATCTTTAGAAAAAGTTGTTTATTTCGCTAATTTTATAGTTACCGAAGTTGATGAAAAGTTAAAAAATGAAACCTTGGAAATAATCAAAAAAGAATATAAAGGGAAGGTTAAGAGTATTGAGGCAGACACTCAAAATAGAGTAAGTCAATTAAAAAAAGGAGAAGAAAAGGATAAGGAATTAGCCTCTAAAATTGAGGACATGGAAAAGGAGAAAGAGGAAAAGTTAAGCAAACTTGCCGACGATTATGAAAAAGTAAAAAAAGAATTAAAAGAATTAAAACCATTATTAATCCTTACAGAACAAGATTATCAAAATTTAAGTTTGAAATTTGGACACTTGTTTGAGGCTGAAATTGGTGCTGGCGCTGTTCAAACCCTTTTAAAAAGGATTAATTTGGAAAAAACGATTAAAAATATCGAAGATAAACTAGAAGATGCCGTTGATGCTAAAAAAGAAAAAATGGTTAAGCGTCTTAAGGTTTTAAAGAATCTTAAAAATAATGGCATGAGACCAGAATGGATGATTTTAGATGTTATTCCAGTTATTCCTCCAGATTTAAGACCGATGGTTGCTTTAGACGGTGGTCGTTTTGCTTCGTCTGATTTAAATGATTTGTATAGAAGGGTTATTAATAGAAATAATCGTTTGAAACAATTAGTAGAGCTTAATGCCCCAGAAGTTATTTGTCGTAACGAAAAAAGAATGTTACAAGAAGCAGTTGATTCTTTAATTGATAATTCGGCTAGAAATAGCAAAATGGTAACAGCTTCTACTGGGCAAAAGAGACAATTGAAGTCTTTGGCTGACGCTTTAAAAGGAAAACAGGGTCGTTTTCGTCAAAATTTATTGGGAAAAAGAGTTGATTATTCTGGTCGTAGCGTTATTGTGGTTAACCCAAAATTGAATTTAGACCAATGTGGCTTACCTAAAATTATGGCCTTGGAATTGTTTAAGCCATTTATCATTGCTGAATTAATAAAAAGAGAATTGGTACATAACGTTCGAAGTGCTTCTAGATATATAGAAATGGGAAATGATGAGGTTTGGGACATTTTAGAAAATATTATTAAAGAGGCTTACGTTATGTTAAACAGAGCCCCCACCCTGCATCGTTTGGGTATCCAGGCTTTCAGGCCAGTTCTTATTGAGGGTAAGGCTATTCAAATTCATCCCTTGGTTTGTACTGCTTTTAATGCTGACTTTGACGGTGACCAAATGGCTGTTCATGTTCCTTTAACTAAAGAGGCCGTAGCTGAGGCTAGAGACATAATGCTTTCTACTCATAACTTATTAAAACCGGCCACAGGAGATCCAATAGTTGCACCTAATCAAGATATCGTTTGGGGTGCTTACTATTTAACATTAGAATCTCCAAGTGAAGACAAGAAAGACGAAGATTATCGTTATTTTTCTAACAGTCAAGAGGCCTTAATGGCTTATGAATATAAGTTGCTTGATTTGCATGAAATTATAAAGGTTAAAATGGGGAAGGAAATGATGACTACAACCATTGGTAGAATAATTTTTAACAGAATTTTGCCAGATAAAATATCTTATGTAAATGAGGTTTTAGGAAAAAATAAGATAAAAAATATCATTAAAGATTGTTTGAGTCTTTATGGAGAAGACGAGACTGTTAAGTTTATTGATAATCTAAAGAATTTAAGTTTTAAATACATTACTAAAAGTGGTTTGTCTTGGGGGTTTGGAGATTTGCCGGAATTGCCAGAAAAAGATAGATTAATTGACGAGGCTAACAAACAGGTAGAGCAAATTAGAGAACAATTTGAAGAGGGTCTTTTAACTGATAGTGAAAGATATACAAAGGTTATTGAGGTCTGGACAAGCACTAAAGAAAAAATTGCTGATTTATGTAAAGAGGGTTTAAAGAAATCTTTGCCTGTTTATTCTATGATTGACTCTGGAGCTAGGGGTTCTTGGGCTCAACCGGTTCAAATTATTGGCATGAAGGGACTGGTAACTTCTCCCTCTGGAGCTATTATTGAACTACCTATTAAGGGAAATTTAAAAAAAGGTTTCTCAGTTTTGGAATATTTTATAGCCACTCATGCTACTAGAAAAGGTTTATCCGATACAGCCTTAAGAACAGCTAACGCTGGTTATTTAACCCGTCGTTTAGTTGACGTTGCTCAGGATGTAATAGTAACTGATGAAGATTGTGGTGAGAAAGAAGGTTTATTAATTAATAGGGCTGAAGTGGAAAGAGAAAATGATGACTTCTTTAGAAAAATATCAGGCAGATATTTAGCCAAAGATTTAACTGACAAAAAAGGCAAGGTTTTATTAGAAGCTGGCAGTCTGTTGTCAGAAGATTTTATTAAAGAAATAAAAAATAAAGATATTGAAGAGGCTCGAGTTAGATCTGTGTTAACATGTAAGCTACATAAAGGAGTTTGTGCTAAGTGCTATGGAGTTGATTTGGCTTATAACAAAGAAGTTAAAATAGGAACAACTGTTGGTATAATAGCCGCCCAATCAATTGGAGAGCCCGGAACACAGTTAACTATGAGAACCTTTCATACTGGAGGTGTGGCAGGTGCTGACGATATTACTCAAGGTTTGCCTAGGGTAGAAGAAATCTTTGAAAATAGAACTCCTAAGAAGAAAGCTTTAATGGCTGAAGTTGAGGGTAAGATTAAAATAGAGTTTGGCCAGAGAGTGATTAAGGATAAGGACGGCAAAGACATAACTGTTAATAATCCTCAAGAAAAAATTCTAAAAATTATTTACAAAGGTAAAGCTAGTGAAAAGTATTATTTTAGAGAGTTGGCCAATGAAGTTAAGTTGTCTGGAGAGAAGGTTTCTAAAAAGGATTTAGAGCCAGTTATTAAGGTTAAAGACGGAGATAAGATTTCAAAGGGGACAGAGCTATATTCTATTTCTAATAAAAACGTGAAAGCCAAAGATTCTGGTATTGTTAAAATTAGTGATAAATTTATTAACATTTCTTCTGACGTTGATAAAATCCAAGAATTTACTATACCAAAGGGAGTTATGATTTGGGTTAAAGATGGTGATATTGTTAAGCCAGGAGATAGGCTAACAGAGGGAAGTTTTGATTTGAAAGAATTATATAAATTAAGAGGTCAATTGGAAACTCAGAAGTATATAATTAGAGAAATTCAATATGTTTATTCTTCTCAGGGACAGCCATTAAATGATAAGCATATTGAAATTATTGCTAGACAAATGTTTTCTAGACATATGATTAAAGACGCTGGAGACAGTAATTTATTACCAGGAGAAGTTGTTGAAGAAGAGGTTTTATCACAATCTAATAAAGACAGCAAGGCTAAGGCCAAAGGAGAAAAATTGTTGCTAGGTATTACCAAAACATCTCTTACAACCGATAGCTTTTTGTCAGCTGCCTCGTTTCAAGAGACTCCAAGAGTTTTAATTGAAGCAGCTTTAAGTGGTAAAATAGACTATTTAGAAGGCCTAAAAGAAAATGTTATTATTGGTTGTTTGATTCCAGCAGGAACTGGTTATAAAGGAAAGAAGGCTAGGGAGATATATAAATAATTGTATATTTAGTTATAAAAAAGACGAGAGTTTTACTTCTCGTCTTTTTTGTTTATTTTTGTTATAATTTTATTATGAAAATAATAATAGCTCTAGGAAATCCAGGAAAAGAATATGAAAAAACTAGGCATAATGTGGCTTGGCTTTTTTTAGATTTTTTATTGGGAAAAAATATTCCTTGGGAGTTTAATAAAAAATTTAACACGGATGTTTATTTTTATAACAATATTTGGTTTTTAAAACCTAGAACTTACATGAATAATTCAGGAATGGCTCTTAGATCTTTCATGGATTATTATAAATTATTGCCTAAAAAAATGGGCTTATTCGCCATAAAAAATGTCGATTTGTCTGAAGATTTAACTGTTGTCCATGATGATTTGGATATTGATTTTGGTAAGCATAAAGTTTCAGTAAATACTTCTAGCGCTGGTCATAACGGAGTACAATCAATAATTAATTATCTAAAAACTAAAAATTTCAAAAGAATTAGAATAGGAATAAACAATGAAACTAAGAAACATATTCCAGGAGATAAATTTGTTCTGCAAAGATTTTCTGAAAAAGAACTATCAGGATTAGATAATATTTTTAAAAAGATAAAAATATAATTTAAATAAATTAATTTAGTATTTTTAAATGCCACTTTTTTAAAAAAGTGGCTCAAAAACTTTCAGCAATAAAAAATTTT
>CAZILW010000021.1:0-13693 GCA_964540285.1 uncultured Gammaproteobacteria bacterium | reverse complement strand
TATTATATTAGATCTAAACCCAGAATGTAACCCTAATTGCTGCAATTGGAACATACTTTTGTCAATAGTGAGATTTTGCTTTACAATTCTGAGAAAAATAAACAAAAAAATTTTATACTAATTGCAAATTGTACATTGCCAATTGTTAATTGTTTTTTGGGTGGCTAGAGGGAATCGAACCCTCACTACCGGGACCACAACCCGATGTTCTAGCCGCTAAACTATAGCCACCATCAACCGAAATATTTAAAAATTAAATTCGGTAAAAATAAATGTTATCATTATTTTCCTTCAAAATTCTCTCTGGCTCGATATTTGGCAATTTAAAATGATAACTAATAATTAATGTTCCTGGACGACACTCTGTTTTAAATTTTTTCTCTAACCTAACCATCATTTCTGGACTAAGAAAACAATATAAAATATCTGCCTCTTTTAAACCAACTTTAAACATATCCTTTCTAATAATTTTTATAGAACTACCAGAAAGGGCAATTTGAATTTTGGCTAAAATATAAGGAAAAAAAGAATATTCAACGCCGACCAAATTTTTATTTCCAAATCTTTGCTCTACTGCTCTTAAAAATCCAGCTTTTCCAGACCCAAGCTCATACACACATTCATCTCCTTTTAAACTTAAATCTTTCAAAATTGTTAAAATAGCTTCAAATTTTGTGGATATAAAAGGAGCAAAACCTCTAAAAACAATATTATAAAATTGTACAGAGGCTAAAATCAAAACCAAGATTAAAACAGCTAATATAAAAAAGAAAAAGTAAATCATAAGCTTGATTTAAAATTAAGAACGAACAAAAATGTGTCCCCGCTAGGAATCGAACCTAGATATTCAGCTTAGAAGGCTGATGTTCTATCCATTGAACTACAGGGACTTAAATAAATTAAAAATTGACAATGTGCAATTATCAGCCGATAATATTCAATAATTTAACAAAGAGAAAAACAAAAGTCAACTAAAACAAATTTACTATTTTTTTTTATCATTTCCTTTTAAATAAAAATAAAGTAAAAAAAATGAACCAAAAAAAATAGAAACATCGGCCAGATTAAAAACTGAAAAATGGTAAAAATCAAAATAATCAATAACAAAAGAATGTTTAAAACGATCAATCAAATTACTTAAAGCTCCAAAAAAAATAGCCAAAAAACCCAATAATTCAAAATTTCTCTTTTTATAAGATAAAAAGATTGAATAAGTAAAAATTAAAAATGTAATTAAAGAAATAAATAAATTTAAAAAAAAGCCCTCAACAGGGATAGAAAAGGCTATATATCTGTTGGGCGTAAAGGTAAATTTTAAAACTTCACCTAAAATATTTTTTTCCTCTAACGAATTGATTGCTATTTTTTTTAAGAACCTATCTATTATAAAAAATATAGCTATTAAAAAAATAATAGCTATATTTATAATATTTTCTCTTTTTGAAAAAAATTTATTCATTTTCTTCTTGAAGCTTGGTTTTACATTCAATACATGAGCTGGCTGTTGGCCTAGCTTCTAAACGTTTTTCACTAATCTCTCCACCACAATATTTACAGACATTATAATTTCCCTTTTCTATTCTATTTAAAGCGGAATCAATTTCTTCTAATGTTTTTTCTAAAACCTTTTCAGCTACAACTGTAGTAGAATATTCACTAATCTCTTGAGCATTTTCGTCTGGCTTGTCTCCGTATTCTGGAAATTTAGCTGTTCTATTGTCGGTTTCGTGTAAATCTTTTTTTGATAAATCACTAAGATCATCCAGAATTTGTTTTTTTCTTTCCAAAAGATCTTTCTTTATTTTTTCAACTTTTTTTTCGTCCAACATACTTTTGAAAAATTTTAATTTCAATTAAAATCTTCTAATAAATTCTAAAAACAAAGCCTTTTTAAAGCTTTCTCTAATCAATATTATACACCAATAAAATGTTTTTGACAAGCCTAATTTTTTTTGCTATTATTTTCTTGTTTTAAAACGAAAACAAAAGGAGCGGTAGTTCAGTTGGTTAGAACGCCTGCCTGTCACGCAGGAGGTCGCGGGTTCGAGTCCCGTCCGTTCCGCAGTGAGTGAACGAAGTGAATGAACAAAGGAAGGGCAATAAAACAATTTATTGTTTTATTGAGGGCTCGAAAGCCGGAGCGATGTGTGAAGTTGCCAAAGGCAACAAACACCGCGAGGCGGGGTCGAGAGTTCTTAGTGAGCGTAGTTGCTTAACGGCGAAGCCGTTTTGCGCAACAAGCGAGCTTAGAAACTCGTGACCGAGTCCCGTCCGTTCCGCAGAATTCAATGTGCAATTTACAATGTGCAATTTACAATTTTTAATTTAATTTTTTATTTCTATGAAAAATAATATAATTAAAGATAAAAGTTATAAATTTGCACTAAGAATTATTGGTTTATATAAATATTTACAAAATAAAAAAGAAAATGTTTTATCTAAACAGGTTCTAAGAAGCGGAACATCTATTGGGGCAAATGTTGAGGAAGCTGTTGGAGGTCAATCTAAAAAAGATTTTTTATCAAAAATAAATATTGCCTATAAAGAAATAAGAGAAACTAGATATTGGATTAATTTAATTAAAGATTCAAAATACCTAGAAGAAAAACTAGCAAAATCTTTTCTTGAAGATTGTGAAGAATTGGCAAAAATAACAGGAAAAATTATAAAAACAACAAAATTAAAAATAAAAAAATAATTGTTAATTGATAATTGCTAATTATTAATTGAATATTGCGGGTATCGTATAATGGCTTTTATATCAGCCTTCCAAGCTGAGGATGGGGGTTCGATTCCCCCTACCCGCTCTTTAAAAAAACAGTGAAATATCGCTGTTTTTTTTATTATTTGAAAAATAAACAATTAAGATATTTTCTTTCTTTTATAAATAAACCACCACGAAGCTAAAAAAGTTGACAAAGGAACTGACAAAATTATTCCTATACTTCCACTTAAAGCTCTAATAATTTCGGTACTAATAGCCTCACTGCTAATTATTTGCTCTAAACTAGAAAAGGGATTTTCTGGACTAATAAATAATATTAAAACTGGCAAAGAAACTCCAGCATAAGCCAAGAAAAGAGTGTTGGTCATAGATGATATATGAGAAACACCAATTTTATTAGCTCTTTTAAAAACATCTTTCCAATCTTGATGAGGGTTGGAATCAACTATTTGTTCAACCGCCGCCACTTGAGAAATTATTATATCGTCTATCACACCCAGCGTTCCAATTATTATTCCAGCTAGTAAAAATCCTTGAAAATTTATTGAACCCTGACCAACATTTAAAAGTATAAAAACGTCTTCGTTAAAAACACCTGATAATTTAGCTAAACCAATAAAAAACCAAGAAAGCCCAATAACCAAAGACAGGCTCAAAAAAATAGAAACAGAGGCTATATGAGATTTTAGGTTAAAACCCTCTGTAAAATAAACAATGAAAAATAATATTAAAAAAGAACCGATTGAAGTAATTAAAACTGGGTTAGCTCCGCTTAATATTTTGGGCACAATAAAGAAAATTATAACTAAGAAGGTTAAAATCAGAGAAAAAATTGATCTTAAACCCTTAAACCGACCAACTAAAATTAGAAGTAAAAAAAATAAAGAAAAAATTATAATTAAAGAATTTTTTCTTGAATAGTCAGTTATATAATAATTATAATTATTAATTTCCTGATTCCAGTTAGCTAAAACAAAAACTTTTTGTCCTTTATTATAAGTTTTATTTTCCAAGACCTCAATATTGCCAATTCCAGTAAATATAAATTCTCTGTCTTTAAAATCTTTTTCTAATCCTAACAGGCGAACATTTTGCTGTTTTATAATTTGACCATTGCTGCCCTCTTTTTCTTCTTCCTGTAAAATTTCTAAAACCTTTGCCTTAAAAATAATATTGCTTTTTGGCTCTGATAAATCACTAGCCATAACAAAACCACTCAACAAAAACAACATAAAAAAAATAAAAATAAAAACAGATATTCGTTTGATATTATTCATAGTCATTAAAAATTAAATCTATTGCGAAATTAGCCTTATTTTGCTAATATTGTTCTGTGTTTATATACTAACAAATTTTGTCAGCTTTGAAAAATAAACAAAAAATAACATAACAAAATGATAAAAAAAGATTTAAAGAAAAGAAATACTGGCTCTCAGTATTACAGACCAAAAAAAATAAAAATGGTTTATAAAAAAAGACCTGAAATTGGTACTCAAAGAAAAAATAAAAAAAATATTTTTCTTTCTTTTTTATTTCACAAAAATACTATAAAAGCAGTAATATTTCTCTTTCTAATAGGAATTATATTCTCTTTGTCAGTTGTTTTTTTTCTGTCTAAAGACCTGCCAAACCCAAACCAACTAATCGAAAGAGAAATTGCCCAAAGCACTATTATCTATGACAGAAGTGGAGAAAATATATTATATGAGTTTCATGGAGAAGAAAAAAGAACCCTAATAAGTTTATCCGAAATTCCAGACTTTGCTAAACATGCCACTATTTCTATCGAAGATAAAAATTTTTATAAGCACAAGGGGGTTAGTTTCTTGGCTATTGCCAGAACAATAATAACCAATGTTTTATATGGGAAAAAGGCTGGTGGCTCAACTCTAACCCAGCAATTTGTTAAAAATTCACTATTAACTTCTGAAAAAAAATATTCCCGAAAAATAAAAGAAATGATAATTGCTCAAAGGATAGAAAAGAAATTCAGTAAAGACGAGATTTTACAAATGTATTTAAACGAAATACCATACGGATCAAACGCTTACGGAATTGAAGCCGCCAGTCAAAAATATTTTGGCAAATCAGCTAAAGATTTAAATCTGGCCGAAAGCGCTGTTTTAGCAGCCCTTCCTCAAGCCCCTAGCAGATATTCTCCTTATGGTCCAAATAAAGATTTATTGCTTGGCAGACAACAATACATTTTAGACTTAATGCAAGAACAAGGATATATAAACCAAGAAGAAAAAGAAGATGCTAAAAATTATGAAATAAAGTTTAAAGGACCGGAAACAAATATTACCGCTCCTCATTTTGTGATGTATGTCAGGGAAATTCTATCTGAAAAATATGGAACAAAAGAGGTTGAGCAGGGGGGGTTAAAAATATATACCACCCTTGATCTAGAAAAACAAAAAATAGCTGAAGAAGCTATAAAAAATAGAGTGGAAGAAAATGCCTCCAAATTTAATGCTAGCAACGCCTCTCTGGTTGCTGTTGACCCCAAGAACGGGCAAGTTTTAGCCATGGTCGGATCAAAAGATTATTTTAATCAAGAAATAGACGGACAAGTAAATGTAGCTCTAAGATTAAGACAACCAGGGTCATCTTTAAAACCATTAGTTTATGCAGCCTTATTTAAAAAAGGTTTTAGTCCTAATTCAATTTTATATGATGTAATTACTAATTTTTCAGCTTCTGGAAAAGCTTATGAGCCAAACAATTATAATGGACAAGAAAGTGGACCGATATCAATAAGAAAAGCATTGGCCGGCTCGTTAAACATACCAGCTGTAAAGGCCTTATATTTGGCCGGAATAAACAACGTTATTGAATTGGCAAAAGAGGCCGGTTATACAAGCTTAACTAATCCAGATAATTATGGTTTATCTTTGGTTTTAGGCGGTGCTGAAGTTAAGCTTTTAGAACATGTTAACGCTTATAGTATTTTTGCCAGAGAAGGAGAAATAAGCCCAGTAAGTGTAATTTTAAAAATAGAAAATAAGGATGGAAAAGTTTTAGAAGAATTTCAAGAAAGGAAAAGGAAGGTTTTAGAACCAAATATAGCTAAAATGATAAATAGTACTTTATCAGATAATTCAGCCAGATCTTTTGTTTTTGGAGAAAGAAATAATCTGACAATAGAGGGAAGGCCAGTGGCCGCTAAAACCGGAACCACCAATAATTTTAGAGATGCCTGGACAATCGGCTATACCCCATCCCTTGTTGCAGGTGTTTGGGTGGGAAACAACAATAACACTGAAATGAAAAGAGGCGCAGATGGAAGTGTAGTGGCAGCCCCAATTTGGAATGAATTTATGAGAAACGCTTTGCAAAAAACAGCTATAGAAAATTTTTCTGAACCACAAATAGAAAAAACCGGTAAAGCCATAATTGATGGGGAACAAATTGGAAAGATAATTAAAATAAATAAAGAAACTGGCGAAATAGCCACTGAAACAACGGCACCAGAATTAGTGGAGGAAATATTTTTTGCGGACCATCACTCTGTTTTATTTTACATAGACAAAGATGATCCCCTAGGACCAATCCCAAGCAACCCAGAAAAAGACCCCCAATTTAAATTATGGGAAGAGAGAGTTTTAGATTGGGCTAGAAAACAAGACGAACACTACAACCCCGACATATTAAATCAAGCAGAAAATATTTATGATCCAGAAAATATTCCTGTTTTTTCAATTAAAAACATAGAGGACAACACCACTATAAACAACGAAAATTTTTCTGTAGAACTACAAGCTACAGCGCCTCGAGGAATATATAAAGTAGATTACTATATAAATGGAAATCTGTTAGACAGAAAAACCTCTTATCCCTTTGACTTAAATAAAAATATTTCTTTTTTAAGCAATGGTTACTACAATTTAAAAGTGGTGGTTTGTGATGATGTTTTAAACTGCGCTGAAAAATCACTAGAATTCAATCTAGTTTTAGATAAAAATAATGAGAAACTGCCATCAAATTTAAATATAATTTATCCCACAAGCGGTTTAGCCCTAAATTCAATTGATTTTCCTCTTTTAATTAAAATGATCGTTACCAATCCAGACCAAATAATTAAAATTGATCTTTTTATTAAAAACGAAAAAACGGGAGACATAAATAAGATAAAAACAATCAACACCATTTTAAGCAAAACAATAGAAAGTGAGTGGGAGATGTTTCCAGAAAGCGGAACTTATAAGCTTTATGCTGAGTTTCATGACTGGAACGGGTTAAGTAAAAAAAGCAATCAAGTAACAATTAATATAAATTAAAATCTTCATACAAAAAAACAATCTTAATAGATTGTTTTTTTTATTTTCTTTGACTTTTCTTGTTTTCTGCTATCAATCTTTTCTCCAATTATTTTAATTATGTCTTCAGCAAACTGTTCAATTATTTTTTCCTTTTTTGCCTTTTTTCTATCATAATCCTCATCTTTAATAAACAAAGTTAAATCGGTTAAAGATTTACCCCCCGCTCTACTTTTTTCATCTCTAAGCTTATTCTTATTTTCTAGACTGTTGCTTGTCAAATCAAGACAAACTCTAACAAAGTCTTCTTTATTGTTTTCGTCTAAATACTTAAATTTAAAAAAGGCGTCCACACCACAATAATCTAAGTGAGACCCTTGAGCTGGGTAATATTCCAAGTCTGAATATTCCCCTCCCATTTCTTCTATAATCATGGCATGCAAATCATTGGCAAAATCAGTGGCCGGATCACAGGGATCAAAATTACCAAATTGGCTATTTTCTATTATTTCAAATTGGTCTTCTTCGCTTATCTCTCTTAAAAAAATATATCTATTTTTAACAACCCTGGATTCCATTATATTTTTTAATTTAAAATTTATTTCATTTTTTAAACGTTCAAACATTTCTTTTTTTTCTGATTTAATCCAAGACAAAAAAGAGCGAGGATCTTTACAACTCTTATTTTTAATTAAGTATTCAACTGCCAAAAAATCAACTAATTTACTTTCAACATTTTCTACATACTTACGGTTATTAATTGACCCTAAGTAATTTATCTCTTGCTCTACACCTTTTTTATTTTCAAAATTTAAATTATTCATATAACATAATAAGTGTCCCCACCACGAATCGAACGTGGATCTAGAACTTAGGAGGTTCTCGTTTTATCCATTAAACTATGGGAACAAAATGTTTATTATTTATAAATTTAACAAGACACAAGGTAAAAGTCAAACAAAAATTATTTTGACAAAAGATTAATATTTACCTAAAATTAATATAGAATCAAATCTCATAAGTTTAATTAATAAATTAATTTAAATTCTATGTTTAAAAAAGATCAAAAATTTGAAAACTTCACTGAAGCAGAGACTATTATTGGTGAGTCTGTTTTAGTAAAGGGCAATTTTGAAAGCAACGGAAATCTAATAATTAATGGCTCTTTAGAGGGAGAAATAAAAACCAGGGGTGCTGTTTTAGTGGGAGAAAAATCAAAAATAAATGCCAATATATCAGCCCAGGAAATGATGGTTAAAGGAAATGTTGTTGGTAATTTAAGCGTATCAGATTATTTAGCGATTGGAGAAAGTGCTAAAATATTGGGAGATATTGAATGTTCTCAAATATCAATAGAAAGAGGTGCTGAAATAAACGGACAAGTTTCAATTAATGGACAAAAAAATAAAAAAGAAAAAAACACTGAAACAGAAACAGTTGAAAAAATAGAAGAAAACAGCTCTCTATAAAATAAAAACAATTATGAATGTTTTTATTTATGATGCCATCACTGAAAAATACAAAAGAAAAACAAGAAGATTCGAAGAAAAAATAAACAACCTTGGTTTACAAGGAAAAATAATATATCTTCAATCTATTAAAAATTATAAGGAAGCAGTAGAACAGGAAATAAGAAATGGCGCTAAAACAATAATAATACTGGGTAATAATCAAACTGTTAATAATATAATAAATATTTTAGCTAATATTAGCGAAAATATTCCTGTTTTTATTGTCCCAATCGGTGAAAACAACTCTATAGCCGAATCAATGGGAATAAAAAACGAAAAAGAGGCTGCCTTTATTCTTTCTGCCAGAAGAATGGAAAATATTAAAATAGCTAAAGCTAATCACTTATTTTTTATAAACAACTGCCAAATTAATAGCAAATTAAGTGAAATTAAAATAGACAACTCCTATAAAGTTTTTTCCCTGAAAGAAACAACTTATAAAATTATAAATTTAGTAGATAAAGAAGTTTATTCAAAAGACATAAAAACATCTCCTCAAGACAATAAATTAGAACTTATTATAAAAAACAAATGGAAAGACATGAGTCTTTTCCCAATAACAAAAGAAGTGGAAATAAAAAGCAAAGAAGAAAGGGTTTTACTGGATGATTCAATTAAAATTGAAACACCGGTTAATATATCGATTAGCGAAAAGGTTATACCCTTTATAGTGGGAAAAGAGAGGTTTTTTTAATGTTCTACGTAGAACAATTTTAAAACTATTAAAACAAAATTTAAAAAATACTTCAAAATAATATAAAAAGGCTTATAATTAAATACAAACTATTAAAAGGTAATAATAAAAAATCACTAATTAACAATTTTAAAAATTACTATTAAAATTAAAAATGTTTTAAAAATAAAAAAAATGTTCTACGTAGAACATTTTTTTGTTTAAAATATATCAGTGTTTATTTAATAACCTTTACCTCTGGAATTTTTTCAGATTCATCTTTTTTTCTAAAAACCAACTTTTGTTGCAATGCGGTAAATAAGGTGGTTAAAAACCAGTAAAAAGTTAGACCGGCTGGCATAGTCATTCCGATAAAAACAGTAACCGCTGGCATTACATATAACATTTGCTTATTCATTATGGCCGTCATACTTTCATCTTTAGACCCTTGAGTGTCTATGGCTGGTTTTTTAGTATTCATCATTTTTGCTTGCCAAAATTGAGCCAATCCAGCCAAAACAGCCAAAACTAAACTTTTTTCTGACAGATTAAAAAATCCCAAAGAAATTGCATTTATCGTTTCTGGGTTTTTTACAAAAGGATATAATAATTCTAAATGATTTTGAGCAAAACCATCCCTAAAGACCCTAAAAATAGCTATAAAAAAGGGCAATTGAATTAACAACGGGAAACAAGAAGAAAAAGGATTAACTTTATTATCTTTATAAAGAGCCATTAATTCCAAGCTCAAAGCTTGCTGATCTCCTTTGTGCTTTTTCTTTAATTCATCTATTTTTGGTTGGAGATCTTGTAAAGCCTTCTGAGATTTTATAGACTTTTTGGATAAAGGAAATAAAATTAATTTGACTATTAGTGTTAAAAAAATAATAGCTATGCCCAAGTCACCAAAAATATTATATAAAAAAACTAAAAGATTTAATATTGGTTGATAAAAAAAAGTTTGAAAAATTCCCATATTATTTAATTAATTTATAATTTATTTAACTGGATCATGTCCACCCTTATTAAAAGGATTGCACCTTATAATTCTCCAACAAGTCATAAAGCCACCCTTTATAAAACCATACTTAGAAATAGCATCTATTCCATACTGAGAACATGTTGGAGTAAATCTACAAAAACCATGAGGATAGAACGACTTTAATGGACCATGGTCAAAAGAAAAAGTTTTTTGATAAATCCTGATAAAAAAAATAGCCAGTTTTCTAGGAAAAAAATATATAAATTTAAAAATGTTTATCATAAATACCAATTTTTTTAAAAGAAAAACATATTTCTTCTTCTAGTCTTGAAAAGTCTAGATTTATAATATTTTTATTAACAATAACTATCACGTCAAAACCTTTTTTTATTTCCGTTATTTTTCCAATTATAATAGACCTAATTCTTCTTTTTATTTTATTTCTTTCTGCCGCTTTTTTGCTAACCTTAGCTGAAATTATGACGCAAAAACGACTCTCTTGTAGGTCGTTTTTAAGAACTTTAAAGCCCAAAATGTCATTATAAAAACTTTTACCATTTTTAAATGTTTTTTCTATTTCCTTGGTTTTTCTTAATCTGTTATTTTGATTAAACATTATTTTATGTCTAACCTTAAAGTTTATTTAGTTAGTTTTTTTCTACCTCTTAATTTTCTTCTCTTTATAACATCTTGTCCATCTTTAGTTCTCATTCTTTTTAAAAATCCGTGTTTCTTTTTAGCTCTTTTAGCGTTTGGTTGATAGGTTCTCTTTGGCATATTTTTATATAAAATTATATTTTTTATTTTGTAAATATCAAAATGAGACGATATTTTCGCCTTAATTTTAATTATATGCGAAACTTATTTTTTTGTCAATTAGAAATATTTCTTGTTATTTTTTAATAAATAATA
The DNA here is from genome assembly GCA_964540285.1 of uncultured Gammaproteobacteria bacterium. Taxonomy (GTDB): domain Bacteria; phylum Patescibacteriota; class Patescibacteriia; order Patescibacteriales; family UBA12465. The sequence continues at coordinate 2,631 of CAZILW010000021.1, read as the reverse complement.
TAAAATGTTTTTAATATAAAATAATTATAAATAAATGATTATATCAATTAGTGGTTCTCATGGTTCTGGTAAAAGCACAATAGCTAAAATGTTAGCTGAAAAATTAGACTGGCCAAGATATTACATGGGCGGTTTAAGAAGAGAGGCCGCTCTTAAAAGAGGGTTGACACTAGCTGAATACAACAAACTGGGAGAAAGCGACCCATCAACAGATTTAGAGGTTGATAATTATCAAAAGGAATTGGGAGAAAAAGAAAACAATTTTATAATAGAGGGAAGAACTTCTTGGCATTTTATACCTCACTCTCTAAAAATATATATAGATGTTGATCAAAAAATAGGAGCTGAAAGAATTTTTAAAAACTTACAAGAAGAAAACAATCGCAATGAAGATAAAAATCTTAATTCCCTAAAAGATGTAATAAAGAGCGTGGAGGAAAGATATAAAAGCGACAAATTAAGATATAAAAAATATTTTAATATAGATGTTTACGATTTAAAAAATTATGATTTTATTGTTAACACAGATAAATTAAACATTGAGCAGGTTTTTGAAAAAGTTTATTCTTTTGTCAAAAAAGAGCTAGAAAAAGAGGTGTTGACAAAAAATAAATAAAAACATATTATATAAACAAGGAAATTTTTTTCCCTATTTTTTAGTGAGGACTTATTTTGAGTTTATAAAAATAAATATATGAAAGATTTAAAAGAGATTGTTAAGGAATTAAAGCCTGGAATGACCATCAGGATTTATCAAAAAATTAAAGAATTAAACACCAAGGGAGAAGAAAAAGAAAGAGTTCAATACTTTGAAGGTATTATTATTGCCAAAAAGCACGGAGGTGAAATTGGTGGAACAATCACTGTTAGAAAAGTCTCAGACGGAATTGGTGTTGAAAAAATATTTCCATTAAATCTACCAACCATAACCAAAATAGAAATTAAAAAAGAAGCAGTTGTTAGAAGGGCAAAACTTTCCTTCTTAAAGAAAAAGGGTTATAAGAGAAAACTAAAAGAAAAGGTTGTTAAAAAATCTTAATTATTTTTCCCTTAGCGGGCGAGTGGTGAAATTGGTAGACACGCAAGCTTGAGGGGTTTGTGGCCATTGTGGCCGTGGAAGTTCAAATCTTCTCTCGCCCACAATTTACAATAATTAATTTACAATTATCAATTAATTAGTAAATTTGGTCATTTAAAAACACAAAAAATATTTTAATAAAATTAATTGTAAATTGTGCATTGTTAATTTTTAATTGAATATAGGGCACATAGCTCAGTTGGCTAGAGCACTTCGTTTACACCGAAGGGGTCCAGGGTTCGAGTCCTTGTGTGCCCACACATAAAAAAAGACGGAAAAATTTTTCCGTCTTTTTTTATATTTAAAATATAATTAATCAGCTATAACATAGGCCATGTTATCATCATAAGCACAAAGAGCTCCTGTTGTTAAATTTACCCAATCTTCACCAATAATTGATGTATATATTCCGCCATCAAATCCATTTATCCAATCGCCATTAGCATATTTTGTTTCGGCTAAGTTATCGGCTAGCCAAACTTGAGTTCCAATTTTTACAGTTCTATATTTTTTTCCATCGTTACCAACATATAAATCCATCAATGTTCCGTCAAGCTCAGATTGTTCGGATGTGGTAGCTGGACGAACTAAACGAAGAGACATTCCAAGATATCTCTGATCTGAAAAAACAGCTGAAGAATATGAGGTAATTATATCCTTCGAATGTGTTGGAGAAAAAGTTCTCTCCACTCCAACTCTAATAAAAAATGGTGAGTAGGGATAAGACGGGTTTATATAGACACCATGAAAATATCCAACTATATTTAAACCACTAAAGCTAGCACCTCTAACTCCGCCCCCTCTCCAATTAAAATTAAAAATGTTTAATCCGTTGTCTATATCAAAGGGCCAATATCCCTTACCCCCATCGGATAATAAAATAAACTGAGAATTGTCAGCGGTTCTTGTTCCATGAAAGTAAGATTCAGTAAGACCTAAATAGTTTAAAAGAATTTCGTTTTGCTCTTTATCCTGATAAACCCAGCCTTTATTTGCCATAGGAACAGAAACAATTTGCCTAGAATCAACAACAGCATACCAATTGTATAAAAAACCATAAACAACATTATCTGGTTCTTCTGTTTCTCCACCATTTCCACCAGTATTTCCACTACTGCCTATTATTATTCCTCCTGGAGTCATTTGTTTAGCTCCTTCTGGTAAATCAGAAACTTGTTTACCAGTACAGAAATCAATAGTATAACTAGCTCCATCATTTTGGGGTATATAGGTATAAGTATTAGAAGCTTCTAAACAAGATCCATCAGCTGGAGATGGAGCAGTTGGAATGGAATACATAAATACTTGTTGAGAAGAAGAGGAGGTAATGGTGCCACTATTCCATTCTTCGATAGTGGGATACCTACCATTTTCATTAAAGAATAGTTCTAGGGCAGTTTGTACTTGTTTCATATCTGCCATTCTTTTGGAGTCTCTAGCATTTTGCCTGGCTTGTTGTAGGGCTACTACTGCTAGAGTAGCAAGAATGCCGATGATAGCTATTACTACTAGGAGTTCGATGAGGGTGAAGGCTTTTTTCTTGTTGTTTAGCA
>CAZILW010000020.1:0-13696 GCA_964540285.1 uncultured Gammaproteobacteria bacterium | reverse complement strand
TATTAGATCTAAACCCAGAATGTAACCCTAATTGCTGCAATTGGAACAAAAAATAACAATGCTTTGTAATTTTAATATAATAAAATTAAGCATAAAGATAAGCTTGACAAAATAATTTAAATATGCTATAATACAGAGCTGAACATTAAAATTTTTTATTAATTAAAAATAGGAGAAATTATTATGAAGAACGAAATTCTTACCATCTGGCAAAAAATTTATTATGAATGGTTTGGTATGGAAATAGATATTTCCGACTTTCAAATCCCAGAAACTTACAACCCCGAGAAACACTTCTTGGTTTTGGTTGCCAAGGAAATTTCTATTAGTGCCGTTGTTTTAGCAATAGAAAAAAGATTTAATATATATTTATGTGCAGAAGGGCTTGACACCAGCATGAAAAGTGATCGTAGTCCTCAGTATGGAAGCTACCTTATTCTTTTCAACTGTAATATTGAGATTGAACAAGGGTTATCCGCCAAAGATCTTGTTAAAAAAGGACATAAAGGAATTACATTGCTAGAGAGACTGCTTTTGGAAATTTTGCATTATAGCAAAACTAAACAGCATTTAGACATTGACAATTGGATATTATGTTTTGGTTCGTGTGATTATGAAGGTTTCATTCCTATTTTAAGGTGGGATTCTGTTGATAACTGTTTAGATTTCGCATGGGAAATTTTTGATAATCCTCACAGTGTTTTGTGTTCTCGTTTCGTAGTTTCTTTTTGTTGGGCTTCTTAAAGGTTTCAACCTTTAACCCTTGTCTTTACAGATGAGGGTTTATTTTTAGCCTCTTGACACCCCCTAGGGGTATTTGCTATAATAAATTTATAAATAAATTTTTACAATTTTTTAAGAAATATGAGAAACATAGAACAAAGAATAAATATTATAATTGGACAATTAGAGGGAATTAAAAAAATGTTGAATGAAAAAAATAAAACTTGCTTTGATTCCGTTGTTCAGCTCAAAGCTGTTAAATCAAGTGTCTCTTCTTTGATGGACAAAATTTTAGAAGAAGAGTTTGATCTTTGTTTTGAAAAACAATGTCCGGCTAGTAAAGATAATTTAAAAAAAATTGTTTCTGAATTTATAAAAAAATAATAAATAAAATAATAAATAAAAATTTTTTAAAAATTATCTTCAAGATATTTTTAAAAAATTAAACAAGTTTATGAGCAAAGCACAAGATGTAAACAAAGGCGATTTTACTAAAGAGGTTTTAGAATCAAGTGTCCCAGTCTTAGTTGATTTTTGGGCGCCATGGTGTATGCCCTGTAGAATGATGTCTCCAATTTTAGACGAGTTGTCAGTTGATTTAGAGGGTAAAGTAAAAATAGTAAAAGTTAATACTGAAGATGCCCAAAATCAGGAATTAGCAATTGAATATCAAATTCAAAGCATTCCAAATATGAAATTATTTAAAGATGGAAAAGTTATTGCTGAATTTGTTGGTATGAAATCAAAAGATGCTTTAAAAAATGATATTGATGCACACTTAAGTAAATAAGGTATTTATGATTTTTAAGACTATTGAGACTATTAAGATTTTTAGGATTAGCTTTTAATTATCCTAAACATCCTAAATATCATAATTATCCTAAAAGTCATTATTAAAATTATGTCTGTTTTTGACAATGTTATTAAACGTTTCGAAGATTTAAAGGAAGTAATAAACTTAAAAGACGAAGATCTTAAATATTTATTGGAGCCAAAGTTAGTTTCTTATAGCGAATTAGAAGTTGATGGTCAAAAATTTCCCGCTTGGAGAATTGTTTCCAATCGCGCTTTAGGTCCAGGTAAAGGTGGTATTAGATTTCATCCTGAAGTTAGTGAAGATGAAGTTAAATCTCTGGCTTTTTGGATGAGTTTAAAAAATTCATTATTAGACCTTCCTTATGGTGGGGCTAAGGGTGGTGTTAAATTTAATCCTAAAGAGCATGACGTTAAATTTTTAGAAAAAGTTTCTCGTAAATATATAGATGCTTTTTACAAAGCCTTAGGACAAGATAAAGATATACCCGCTCCTGATGTTTATACCAATCCTCAAACTATGTCTTGGATGCTTGATCAATATGAAAAAAATGTTGGTCATCATGAGCCGGGAATGATTACTGGCAAGCCAGTAGAATTAGGCGGAATAGCTCTTCGAAGTGATTCAACTGCCAAGGGCGCTTATTTAGTAACATTAGAAATGGTCAAAACTTTAGGTCTTAAAGAAAAAGGACTAACTGTAGCTATCCAGGGTTTTGGTAATGCCGGTCTTAATGTCGCTAAAATGCTTTATGCTGATGGTTTCAAAATAGTGGCGGCTAATGATAGTCGAGGAGGAGTTTATAATGAAGAGGGAATTGACATTAATGAACTGGTAAAATTTAAAGAAGAGTTTGGAATTGTTTCAGCTTTTTCAGATTACAAAGCAATTTCTAATGATGAACTTTTAGAATTGGATGTTGATGTTTTAATTTTAAGTGCCTTAGAAAATCAGATTACCGAAAAAAATGCCGATAAAATCAAAGCCAAACAAATAATTGAAATCGCCAATGGCCCTATTAATTATGAAGCCGACAAAGTTTTATTTAATAAGGGAATAACTGTTGTGCCTGATATTTTAGCTAACGCCGGAGGAGTTTTGGTTAGCTATTTTGAATGGAGTCAAAATAGAACTGGCAATATTTTAGATCAAAATTATTTGGCTGGACTCTTAAATGAAAGAATGATAAAATCTTGGCACAATGTTTATAATAAACACTTAGAATTAGATAAAAAAATTGATCTTAGAAAGGCGGCCTATATTATTGCTTTAGAGAGAATAATTAAAGCCGAAAAACTAAGGGGAAATTTGTAATTAATATGATTTACGACTTAATAATTATTGGTGCTGGTCCAGCCGGAATAACGGCTTCTATTTACGCTTCACGTTATAAACTAAACCATTTAGTTATTGGTGAAATTCCTGGTGGTCTTATTACTGAAGCTCATAGTATTTGTAATTTTCCGACAGAGATGGATATTAATGGTTTTGATTTGATGCAAAAAATGCAAAACAATGCTGTTCATCTGGGAGCCGAGATATTGTCAATGGAAAGAATTTCTAAAATTGAAAAAGAAGGTGAGGTCTTTAAGCTTGAAACTGAAAGTAAAAAAATATTTCAATCAAAAACAATTTTGCTTGCCACTGGAACAAAGCACAGAAGTTTAAATATTGAAAATGAACATAAATATCTTGGTAGAGGCTTGGCTTATTGTGCGACTTGTGATGCCATGTTTTTTAAGGATAAAATTGTATCTGTTGTTGGTGGAGGAAATAGCGCTTTAACAGCTGCTCTGTATTTAGCTGAAGTTGCTCAAAAGGTTTTTTTGTTGGTTAGAGGAGAAGAATTTAATGGAGAAATTGCCTGGGTGGATCTGGTTAATAAAAACGAAAAAATCGAAGTTTTATTTAAAACTCAAGTAAAAGAATTAAGAGGTGAAACAAAGTTGACAGAAATTGTTTTAGATAAAAATGGAGAAGAGAAAGTGATGTCTTTAGATGGTTTGTTTGTAGAGATTGGAACCGATCCTGATAATTTTCTATCTGATCAATTAGGCGTTGAAACCGACAAGAAATTCTTAAAAGTTAATCAGGCTCAAAAAACAAATATTGATGGTGTTTGGGCGGCTGGTGATTTGACTACTAATTCCAATTTTTTCCGTCAGGTTATTACTGCTTGTAGCGAAGGAGCCATAGCTGCTTACGATATTTTTTCTTATTTACAGAAGAGAAGATAATTTTATATAAAAAAACACCCCGCTCAATTTGCGGGGTGTTTTTATTTTAGAGATTATTCAATTATAATTTCTTCACTATCAGTGGCCATTTCTAAGTCTTCTATGCTAATCATTTCTTCACTTAAGTAAGGGTTGATATAGTTATCGATTTCAAACGCTTGTGGATAAAAAAAGGTGCCTTTTTTATCTATGTATGATTCTATTGCCTCTCCCATTCCAACATCTACCGACACCTTATAAAGACCATATTCTTCTTCAATGTTAGTTATAGTTGCTTTTGTCCCTGGCATCATTAGATTGTCGTTTATGAATTTTTCAGTTTTAATTTTAGCCTCTTCCATGCTTAATGTTCCTTTTTCTTTTGGAGGAAATTTGAAAATTAATAGAGCTAGTAGAGCTAGAACTATAACTGAAATAATTATAAAAACTGTTTTTTGTTGTTGTTTTTTAGCTTCGCTTATTTTTTCAGTCTTTATTTCTTTTTTTTCTTCATGTTTTTCATGATGTTCTTTGTGTTTTTCCATAGGACTTAGAGTTTTTGTTTTTAAATAATTAAACAAAAAACTATATTAAATTTTAAAAATTAATAATAAATTATAGATAAATAATAGCAATTATTAAGTTTTTTAACAAGATATTGACAAAAATGGATTTTTTTGGTTTAAACCGGTAGGATTAAAAAAGTAAAACGCGGGGAGGCTAATTTAGCTCCCTTTTTTATTTTAAAAATTTATTTATTTTTTTCTCTAGCAAAAAATAAAGAATAATACCGCCAGTAGTTATTAGAAAATATTTTATTATTATTTTTTGCTTTTTCTTTTTTTCGGATTCAATTATTAGGGGATTGTCTTTTATTATTTTTCCAACATCATTTTCTTTTTCTTCGCTTAAGATTTTAATTGATTTATTTGAAAGTGGCAGTATTTTTGTTTCGTTTTCATTTTTAATTAACAAGCCTTCAATTGTATAAGATTTACCCTCTTCTAAAATTTTTTTATCAATTTTGGTTCCTTTTTTAATTTCTATTATCATTTCTTTATTTCCATCATCTATATAAATTGCATTAGCTCTATTTTGAATTATCTCTCCTTCGACTTTAACCAAACTATTGTTTGGTAATTTATTTAAATATGATACTGAAATTTCTTTTAACCTTGGCCATTCATTATTAGAAGAAAGTATTGTTATGTCCTGGGTTTCTTTTGTTTTTACCTTAACCCCTGAATCATTTATAGACAGTTCTCCTGTGATTTTTATTTTGTCTCCGATTTTTAAGTTAGGAAATTTTTTATAATAATTATATATTTGTATGCTTTCGAAAAAATCTTTTTGGTTTTCGGTTTCTTCTAGAATATAGAAATATTGCGAGCCAAATTCTCCTGGAAGATTAATAACCATTCCCTCGGTTTCTATTTTTGTTCCATTTTTTTCTTTTTTTATTTCACTGATTTTTAATTTATAAATATTATTTTCTTTTTTAGTGTTTTCTTTTTTAACATTTTCTTCGTTTTCAGAATAATTTTTAATTGTAATTATCTCATTTTTAGAATTTCTAATTTCAATTAAATCTGAACTTATTATAAAATCTTCAGCGTTTTTGGGATTGTCATAATTAAATTTAATTCTTTTTATTACCTCATTATTTTTGGGATTAATTATTGGTTTTTGATAAAAATCTGAAGAATCTCCCCAGCCTATTTTATCAATCACCTCTTTGTTTTGATTATATAGAAGTAAGGAGTTGTTAATAGAAAGAGAGGCTGTGCTAGAATAATTTAAATCTGCCTTTATTTCTTTAAATTCCGAGCTGGATATTAAAAAGAATCCTTTGGTTGGGATAACTCCTAGAAAATTTTTGTTTGAAATCAGATTTGACTCCGCTCCACTAGCAGTTTTCTTTTTTAGACTATAACCTTCTAGGTTTAATGGAGAGTCGTTGGGATTATATAATTCTATAAATTCATTTTTTACTCCTTCGTTTTGACCAATCAAAACTTGGTTAATAATAATTGGTAAATTTTGAGCTAAAGATATCTTGGGCAGTAAAATTAAGAACAATAAAACCACTTTTTTTATAATTATATTTTTCATACAATAATTATAAAAAAAGAAGTATAAAAACTCCTTAAATTAAAAATAGTTAATTATTAAAATGTTTTTGATTTATTTTTTTTGTTTAAGCTTGTTTTAAAAATTATTTGACCCTACCTAAAATACCTTCCAAATTTTCATCCATCTCAATTTTAAATTCTTGCCATTCACCATTTAAATCTTCAAAACCAAGAGTGTCAGCTATTAAAAATATTCTGTCCGGTTTTATTTTCTGGTTTTGTATTTTTGATTTTTTGTTGCTATATAAATTGTCACCTAAAAGAGGATAACCATAAGCAAAAAAGTGAACACGAATTTGATGAGTTCGGCCAGTTTTGATTATAGCTCTAATTAAAGTAAAGTTTATAAATTTTTTAACAATTTGAAATTCGGTTATTGCCTGTCTTGATTTTTCTAAAGCTTTTAAACCTCCCTTGGCTCTATTATTTATTTTTTGTTCTTCTGTTTTCCTTTCTGTCTCTATCGACTCTTCTTCTGTTTTCACTCCCTCTATTTTCGTTTCTGTTTTATTTTCTTCATTAGGCTCTTTATTTATTTTATTATATTCTTCTAAGTAATTAGCATATTCCCCTCTTCCACTTCTTAGTAGTTCCAGTTCATTTTCATTTTTGGGAGACGGAATAGCCGCCATTTTAAATCCCTGAGCTGACCTTTTGATTGGAAAGTCTATGATTCCAGATTCTTTATTAATCTTTCCGCAAACCAAAGCCAAATATTCTTTTTTTATTTTTCTGTTTTTAAATTGATTTTTAAAGAATTCAAAAGCTTCGTTAGTTTTTGGTATAAGCATTAGCCCACTAGCTTCTTTATCTAAGCGATGAACTATGCCTGGTCTTTCTGGGTCATCACCAACCTTGGCAATTTCTGGGTAATTTTCTACCAACCAATCACTTAATGTTTTTTCTTTTATGCCTCTTCCGCCATGAGCAATTAAACCAGACGGCTTATTTATAACTAAATAATCTTTTTGATCTGATATTATTTTTATATTCATAGTTTTTATATTAGTTTTTTGTTTTAGGAATAAATGTTTTCAAATCATCTTTACTTATCCCGCCTAAAATATATAAAAGTGAAAAGTAAAAAATAGCCGCCAAAGAAATGCTGGTTAGTAATAGAAAGTTGTTTTGATAGTATTCTTTGGGAATTAAAGTCATTAAAATTCCCATTCCCAGAGAGGCTAAAATTACTTTTGTCAGTATTTTTGTCTGGGGTAAAAAATTAGTATATTTTTTTACTATCCAAATGACACCTATTAAAATTACTAAATTGCTATAAATGGTAACTATAGCTCCGCCCAAATAAGAATACTTGGGAATTAGGAATAAGTAAAGGATTAAAGAGCTAATAGCTGTAAAGATGTAAAGTCCAATAACTTTTTTTTGTTTTTCAATAGCAATTATGATATGGGAAAAAACAGAACTGATAAATAAAATTGAGGTTGAAATTATAAGTATTTGTAGTGGTCTTCCGCTGTCATTAAAATCTTGCCCAGCGATTATGGTCATTACTTGAGTTGCTATAAATTGAGTACCAATAGCTAATGGTAGGGCTAAAATTATCATGAAGTCAAAAGACTTTTGCATAACTTTTTTTAGAAAATTATTTTCTTTGGCAAACCAGTTTTTAGTAAAAATAGGAAGCATAATTCCAGCGAACATGTAAGGTATTGTTCCAATAACCTCAATAGCTCGATAAGACGCTCCGTATATACCAACTTCTATTTCACTTTTAAAAAGAGACAAAATTAAAATATCACCTTTGAGATATAAAAGATTTAAGATGATAGTGGTTGCCAGTGGCCAACTTTTTTTAATTATTTTTTTCCAAAAAATAAAGTCAAATTCTAAATTAATTTTGGCTGCTTTTTGTCCGTAAAACCAAAGAATCATAAAACCAAGAATTGACCCAAAAACTGAAGCCCACAACATACCATTTAAACCTTGATCTAATTTGGCAACTAAAAAAATTAAAAAAACTAATAAGATTTTAGACAAAACTTCAGAAGCCATAACTTTTTCCATTTTTAAATTTTTTTGAAAAAGAGCAGTTGGAATTTGATTTAAAGCTGGAAATAAAAATATTAAAGTTGAAATTAGAACTCCTATTTTTATATCATTTTCGTAGGGGAAAAACATTATGGTTAACGGAGCTAAGCCAATAATAATTAAAGCAGATACTAGTCTTAGAGTAAAAAGATTGCTTAGAGCTTTATTTTGATTTTCATCGGGGCGGCTTATTATTTGAGCGCTAATTAAAGTTAATCCAAGGTCGGCTGACATAGCAAAAAAAGACACAAAAGTTATTATGGTCGAGTATTTGCCAAAACCACTGGCGCCTAAATATCTAGCCATAATAGCTAAAGAAATTACACCCAGGATAGTAGATAGCACTTTTCCAATTATTTGAACCAAGGTGTTTTTAGCTATTTTTCTTTTTAATTCCATTTTATTGTTTTTTTAGAATAAATAATATATAATATTATCATAATTAAATTAATTGATGCTCTGAGAGCTCACAAAAATATTATCATAATTTTATGAAAAAAGCTAAAAATTTTTTAAATGTTTTAATTATTTCTTTATTATTGGTTTTTTCTTTTTCAAGTGGGATTAGCGCTTCTAGTCTTTGGGATCAGCAAAATTTGTTAGACGGAGGGGTTAGTTCTGCTTTTGGAGAAAGCAAAAGCTCTCCAACAGATATAAGATATCAAATAGTTAAAATAATAAATGTGACCTTGGGTTTGCTTGGCATTATTACTATTATTTTAATGATTTACGCTGGTTTTAGATGGATGACTTCAGCTGGAAATGAAGACGCTATTTCTAGTGCTAAAAATATTTTAAAAAACGCTATTATCGGTTTGGTTATTATAACCTTTGCTTGGTCTATAACTACTTTTATTTTAAGAAGGTTAGATAAAAAATATGTTGAAAATCAAGGTGCTGGATATTATCAGTGGGATTAATTTTCTATCAAGTATTGTCTTTTTTTAATTATTTTGCTATAATAATAGTATAAAGCTAATTGTTGTCAATTAGCTTTAATTTTAGATATTAATATTATCTGTTGCTAGCTTTTAAGCTTAGCAGTAGAACTTAAAAATATGTCAGAATTAATAAATGCCATCAAGCAAGTTTGTGAGGAGAAAAAAATTAATTATGAATTAGTTGTTTCAGCTATTGAATCAGCTCTTGCCGCAGCTTATCGTAAAGATTACGGAAACAAGCTACAAAACATCAAGGTTCATTTTAACCCTGAAACATCCCAGTCAAAAATTTATGACGTTAAAACAGTTGTTGAGGATTTAACTGAAAAAGAAGAAGAGGCTTTACTTCAAAAAATTGAAGAGATAAAAAGCCAAAAAATAAACAGAAAAGAAAGAGAAACAAGGGCTGACTTAAACGAAAACAAAGAAGATGAGACTTTACTTGGAGAAGAGGAAAGAAGGTTTAATCCCAAGACTGAAATTCAGTTAAAAGACGCTTTATTAATCAAAAAAGATGCCAAGATTGGTGATGAAATTATTTTTGATTTAGAGGAGCCAGAAGGCTATGGTCGTATGGCAGCTCAAACAGCTAAGCAGGTAATCGTTCAAAAAATTAGAGAAATAGAAAAAGAAACAATTTTTAATGAATTTAAAGATCAGGAGGGTGGTGTTGTAAATGGCCTTATCCAAAGGGTTGAGGGTCGTTTAGTTTTTGTTGATTTGGACAAAGCGATTGGAATATTACCAATGGATGAACAAATTTATGGTGAGAGATACAATGTTGGTGGTAGAATTAAGGTTTACATTAAAGAAGTCAGATCAGGTGTTAGAGGTGCTGAAATAGTTTTATCTAGAAAATCTGAAGAAATTGTTCGTCAAATTTTTATGATGGAGATTCCAGAGTTGGCTAATGGACTTATTGAAATTAAGAGCATTGCTAGAGAGGCTGGTTCAAGATCTAAAGTTGCTATTTATACAGATTCGGAAAATATTGATCCGGTTGGTTCTTGTGTTGGTCAAAGAGGAATTAGAATTCAAACTATAATTAATGAATTAGGAGGAGAAAAAATTGACATAGTTGAATATAATGATGATCCTAATAAATATATTGCTAATGCCCTAGCTCCAGCTAAAATTTTAAGTATTAAGACCGATGAAAAATTAAAAAGAGCTATAGTCAAAGTTGATCCTGAAAAACTTTCTTTAGCTATTGGTAAGTCTGGTCAGAATGCACGCTTGGCTGCTCGTTTAACTGGCTGGAAGATTGATATTTTGCCTTATAATCCAGATGAAGAGAGTTCAGTTGATAATTTTAATGAAGCAGAGCAGATAGATGAAAATTTAAATTTAGCAGATGATAATAGTGAGCAAGAGGTAGAAGAATTTAAGGAAGAGGCTAAAACAAAAAAGAAAAAAGTTAAAGCTAAAACAGAAACAAAAACAGAAACAAAAACAGAAAAAAAGACTGTCAAAAAAGAAGCTAAAAAAGAAGCTAAAAAAGAAAGCAAAAAGAAAGTTGAAAAAAAATAAATAAAATTAAAAATAATTATAAAAAGAATCTAAATAATCATTTTTTGTTTATTTAGATAACTAAAAGTATGATTGAAATCTTTATTATTGCCAGCTCTTTGATGGCTATAATCTTCGGAGCTTTTTTGATCAATTCGATTTTAAAACTTCCCAAAGGTAATGAAAAAATGCAAGAAATAGCCAGCGCTATTCAAGCTGGTGCGAAAGCTTTTTTAAATCGCCAATATAAGACAGTGGCAATTGTAGCTTTAGTTCTGTTTGTAATTATTGCTCTAGTTCCTTCTTTGGGAATTGTAACAGCTTTAGCTTTTTTATCTGGAGCTATTTTATCGGCTTTAGCAGGGTACATTGGTATGCATATTAGTGTTAGAGCTAATGTTAGAACAACTGAAGCTGCTCGTGGCGGTTTAAAAAAGGCTTTAGACGTGGCTGTAAAAGGAGGTAGTATTACAGGTATGTTGGTTGTTGGCTTGGCTTTGCTTGGAACTGCTGGCTTTTATCTTTTAACGAAAGATTTACACGCTTTAATTGGTTTTGGTTTTGGTGGATCTTTGATTTCAATTTTTGCTCGTTTAGGTGGAGGTATTTATACTAAGGCAGCCGATGTGGGAGCTGATTTAGTGGGAAAAGTTGAATCTGATATTCCAGAAGATGATCCAAGAAATCCAGCTGTTATTGCTGATAATGTTGGTGATAACGTTGGAGATTGTGCTGGTATGGCCGCCGATCTTTTTGAAACCTATTCAGTTACTTCAATTGCTGCTATGGTTTTAGGTTTAATATTTTTTGGTGATTCAGCCAGTGATCAAATATTGCTACCATTGTTTTTAGGAGGAATATCAATTTTTGCTTCAATTATTGGAATTTACTTTATTAGATTAGGTAAAAATAAAAACATTATGCAAGCCTTATATAAAGGCTTGATAGCCTCTGGTTTAATTTCAGCTATTGCTTTTTATCCAGCTATTAAATGGTTTATGGCTGACAATTCTGTTTTTCCATTTTTAAATATTTATTTAAGTGCTTTAATTGGTTTGGTCGTTACTGGTTTAATGGTTTTTATTACTGAATATTACACCTCAACTAAGTTTAGCCCTGTTAAAGATATTGCCGAAGCTAGTAAAACAGGACATGGAACTAATGTTATTGCTGGTTTAGCGGTTTCTATGAAATCTACAATGTGGCCAGTTTTAGTAATTGCTGCTGCTATTTTAGGTGCTTATAGCCTGGCTGATTTATATGGAGTGGCTATTGCTGCAGTGGCCATGCTTTCTATGGCTGGAATTATTGTGGCTATTGATTCTTATGGTCCAATTACTGACAATGCTGGCGGAATCGCTGAAATGGCCGAATTAGGAGAAGATATTAGAAATATAACCGACCCATTAGATGCTGTCGGAAATACAACCAAGGCTGTAACTAAAGGTTATGCTATTGGTAGTGCTGCCTTAGCTACCTTGGTATTGTTTGCTGACTATACTCACAGGGCTGGAGAAAAATATATTTTTGCTATTGATAATCCAAGCGTTTTAGTTGGCTTGTTTATTGGAGGATTACTTCCTTATTATTTCGGAGCTTTAGCTATGAGAGCTGTTGGTAAATCAGCTGGTTCAGTAGTTGAAGATGTTAGAGCTCAATTTAAAGAAAGACCAGGAATTATGGATGGAAGCCAAAAACCAGATTATGGAAGAACTGTTGACATTGTTACTAAATCAGCCTTAAAAGCAATGATAGTCCCAGCTTTAATTCCAGTTGTAGCTCCAATTTTAGTTGGTTTCTTGTTGGGGGTTGAGGCTTTGGGCGGCTTGCTTATCGGCTCAATCGTTACTGGTATTTTTGTAGCCATTTCTATGACTTCAGGTGGTGGAGCTTGGGATAATGCTAAAAAATATATTGAATCTGGTCATTTTGGTGGAAAGGGATCAGATGCTCATAAAGCTGCTGTAACTGGTGATACTGTTGGAGACCCATACAAAGACACAGCTGGACCAGCAATTAACCCAATGATTAAAATTGTTAATATAGTTGCTTTGTTAATTATCGGGTTGTTACTATAAAGATTGTTGAAAATTTTTCAATATAAAAAAGCAAGGAAATTATCCTTGCTTTTTTAAGGACAAGACTTTTATTTTTATATTTTTTTGTTATAATAAAAAAACTGATTATTAATTAATTTTTTATATCTATGAATATTACAAGAAAGGATTTAGAAAAAGGACAAGTTGAATTAAGTGTTGAATTAAGCGTTGAAGAAATGACCCCTTTAATGGAAAAGGGGGCTGAGGCTTTGTCTAAGGAAATAAAAATAGAAGGCTTTCGCCCAGGCAAAGCCCCTCTAAATGTTTTAAAGCAAAAAATTGGAGAGCTGGCTATTATGGAAGAGGCTGTTAAAATTTCTTTAAATAAAAATATTTATAAAATTATTGATGAAAATATAAAAGACAGAGAAGTTGTTGGTCAGCCTGAGGTAGAAATAACAAAACTAGCTCCTAATAATCCAGTAGAATATAAAATAAAAGTTTCTGTTTTGCCAGAAGTAAAACTGGGTAAATATAAAGATTTAAAAATAAAACAAGAAAAAGTTATTGTTAAGGAGGAAGAAGTAAATAAAATTATTAATGATTTATTGGAGATGAGAGCCAAGGAGGTGATTTCAGATAAAACTATAGAAAAGGGAGATAAAGTAATTGCTAGCGTTAATTTATCAATTGACAATGTTCCAGTTGAAGACGGACAAAACCCAGAGGTAACAATTTTAACTGGCAAAAATTATTTTGTTGATGGTTTTGATAAAAATATTATTGGTTTAAAAAAGGGCGACAAAAAAGAATTCAGCTTGGTTTACCCCGAGAAACACTATAATAAAAATTTGGCAGGTAAGTTGGTTGATTTTAAAGTTGCAATCAAAGAAGTATATCAAAGAGAGTTGCCAGAATTAAATGACGATTTAGCTAAAATTTTTCAATTTAAAAATGTAGCTGCTCTAAAGGAGAACATTCAAAAAACAGTTGAATTTCAGAAACAAAGAGAAGCGGATCAAAAAGTGGAGATTAAACTTTTAGAAGAAATTGTTGAAGATTCAAAATTTGGAGATATCCCAGAAAGCTTAATTAAAAACGAAGCCAGTTTAATGATGAAAGAAATGGAAAATGGCATAGCTTCTCAGGGCGGTAATTTTGCTGATTATTTAAAAAGTATTAACAAGAGTCAAGACCAGCTAATGTTGGAAATACTGCCTAATGCCACTAAAAGGGTTAAAAGTGCTTTAATTTTAAAAGAAATTGCTAAAGA
>CAZILW010000019.1:0-15094 GCA_964540285.1 uncultured Gammaproteobacteria bacterium | reverse complement strand
CACTTTTTTAAAAAAGTGGCATTTAAAAATACTAAATTAATTTATTTAAATTATACTTATAATCCCTTTGTCAACTAATAGAGTGCTTAGGTGTTTGTTCTGGATTCCAGCTTTCGTTGGAATGACAAGGCGGGGTGTCAACTAATATATCGATAAATAAGTAATAATTCTGGATTCCAGCTTTCGTCGCTTAACCTCGCTTGCTCGCAAGCGACTCACTAGAATGACGGGAGGTAGCCCTATTATATATAGAAAAAAATTAAAAGCAAAGCTATTTATCAAGCTCTTCGTTTTTTACACATCTAACCGATCTAGGCTCGCTCTTAACATTACCAAAAAAATAAAAAGAGTCTCCGTTTTCATAAAAATTAGAATGATATGCCGCTGCTGAAGAATATTCAGTAGATGTCCAAGGGTTTGTCATATAACCAATAAGATAAGAAGAGCCATTTGAAATTCCTCCCGAAGGAGTTAAATTGAAATTATAAACATTATTACCTTCCCAACCCCAATCAGTCATTCTAAGAGCAATTGATTCAAGGTTAGAATATCCGTCGTTAGTGATAAAATTTTTAAGACCCTCCCACTCACTTAAGCTTGGAATGTGCCAACCAGAAGGACATATTCCTTGTGATTTTTCAGAGTTAGAATATTGCATAGCTTCATCCCAATGATAAAAACCACCATAAATATCACAATAAGAAGAGTTGTCGTTATAACAATATTTTTCAATAGAGCCATTATTTAATTGATTATTAATTAGACCACCTCTCTCAGAGCAGGATTTTTCACAATCATCACCATAACAAGGTCCTGAAGAGCAATTATCTATTCTTTGTCCAATATTTAAATTTTGTGCAAACCAACATCTTCCGCCTATTTCTACGGTACCATAATTAAGCCCTCCATAAGAACAAGTATTGCCACAAATAGTTTCACTTGAACAAGTCGAAGACAATGCAAAAGAACAAGAACTTGAAACTGGATTATTTCCATTATAAGAACAATTATAAGGACTAAATTTCATAATCATTCTTACTTTTTCATTACTTGGCAGACAAGAACTCCAATTAGTATATTCAAAGGAAGAACAATTAGAAACGGGTCCCAATCTCCTAACAACCAAACTATCATAATAATTATTTTCAGGAGAGCTATTCTCCATGTAAAGCAAATAGATAAAATTATTATCTATTAACATAGATATACTAGAATATATACTCTCATAAGAAGCAATTGGTCCGACTCTTTCCCAAGATGAACCATTAAACCTCTTAACCTCTACAAACCCTCTTTTTGATTGATCGGGATTGGAAGAGCTATCTCCATTTTTATAAGCAATATAAGGGGTCTCATTATAAATATAAAGAGACAGCTGAGAAACATGCCAATCAGAAAATATTCCATTATTTGGTCCAAGTGGCTGCCAGGAAGTTCCATTAAATTTTAAAACAACCCCTCTTTGGTCTGTTTGGTCTGAATTTTCACCTTGATAAGCTATATACATTTGTCCATTATTACTTATTTGAAAATCAGCATGACCAGATTTTTCTGAATGAAGTATTTCTATTGGACTACCAACTTGATTCCAAGTAGTTCCATCAAATTTTTTAACCACCCATTTAGGTGACCCAGAATCACAATCTCTTCTATACATAGTATAAAGCTCTCCATTATGAATTCTAAGAATTGGTTTGGTTCCTTTTTGACCATTGGAAACAGTTGGCCCAACTTGCTCCCAAGCACCATTTACAAATTTGACTACATAAGTTTCCTCGGTAGAAGCTTCGTCCTTGTAAGCCACATAAGGAACATTATTATAAACAGCTAGAGAAGGGTGGCAAGCTATATCAAAAGAAGTATATTCACCTAAAGACTCCCAACTACCATTTACAAATTTTTTAGTTATAATCATTTGTGAATCATAATTATCTTTATAGGTTATATATGGCACTCCATTAAAAACCTGCATGGAAGATTTTCCTCCACTTTGACTGTGAATTGTTGACCCTAAATTAGCCCAAGAATTACCACTTGATTTAGCCATTTTTAAATAACGACTTTCTGAACTATCTCGATAGGAGGCATAAAGTTCATTATTATAAACATCTAAATTAGAACTGCAACCATAATCAGATAAGACTGGAGATCCATAGGTTTGCCAAATACAACTAGATGAATCGACTAAACAATTATTTTCAGTTGAGCCACTATCATCATCTCCGCCACCTTCAATCCCACAATCTTGATTTAAAACACCTCCTGGGGTTAAACATTTAGGACCAGAATCTAAATTGTTAGAATCCTTTCCTAAACAAAAAGACAAAAGATAGGTACGATTATTATTTTGAGGTTCATAAAGATATGAATTTTGATCGCCAGTACAAGGTCCATCGGCTACAGCTGGAGCGACGGGTATAGCTTGCATATAAACATCAGAAACTCCAGCAATTTGACCAGTATTCCACTCCTCCTCCGTTGGATAACGATTGTTCTCATTAAAAAATAACTCTAAAGCTGTTTGCAACTGCTTAACATCTGCTAAACGCTTAGAATCACGAGCACGAGAACGAGCTTGTTGTAGGGCTACTACTGCCAGGGTAGCAAGAATACCAATAATCGCTATTACTACTAGGAGTTCGATGAGGGTGAAGGCTTTTTTCTTGTTGTTTAGCATAATGTTTAATTTATTTTTGAAATGTCAGCATTTAAAAAATTTTGGAAAAGACAGGAACGTAAAAAGCGTGTAAAGTTTAAGTGTTTGAGGCTAAGCTTTAGCTTGGCCGAGTTTTAAATTTTACTAGCTTTTATAGTGACTGTCCCGAAATTTTTTATTGCTGAAAGTTTTTGAGCCACTTTTTTAAAAAAGTGGCATTTAAAAATACTAAATTAATTTATTTTAATTGTATTTATAATTTCTTTATTAAACAATAGAGTGTTTGGGTGTTTATTCTGGATTCCAGCTTTCGTCGCATAAACTCGCCTTGCTCGTACGCGATTCACTGGAATGACAGGAAACAATTCTATTATAACAAAAAATTTAAATAATTATTGTCTAAAATCACAAATATCCTTAAAATCACAAAAAGAACAATTAAAAGTTGAGGGCTTCGGTAAAAACTCTTTTTTATTTATTTCTTCAATACTATTTTTTAACCACTCTAGTGTTTTGTCGATATCTTTTTCCTTAGCCTCAAAACTGAGCTTATTATTTGCCTCTAAATAATAATAACTCATTTTTTCAACCTCCAAACTTAAGACGCTTTCAATCATTATCTTATACAGAAGTAACTGCCGTTTGTCATCTGAGCTTAAAGATTCCTTAGCATTACCAGTTTTATAATCAATAATTTCAAATTTACCATTTTCCAACTTATCAATTCTATCAATTCTGCCAATTATGGTTTGATTATTAAATTTATACCTCAAATCTTTTTCTAGAAAATAAATTTGAGGTAATTTATCAGATAATAACGATTTACAGAAACTTATTAAAATTTTTTTACCTTTCAAATTATATTCATTTCTAACTATTTTATCTTCATAGCCCTCATCTTGCCAAAACTGACGATAAAGATCTAGAATTCTCTTTTCATTTAACTCCTTAATATTCTTGAAATCATCAGAAAACAAATCAGACTGCAAATTATTTCCACCCTGAAGTATTGGCAATAAAAAATGATAAAGAGCATTGTGAATAACTTTTCCAAAGGTTAGATTATACTTCTCGGTTGGAACTGGAACTTTTAATAAATGAGCATACTTATATTGCAATGGACATTTATCAAAAGACGCAAACTGAGAATAAGAAAAATAAGACGGCAGTTTTAATTCCTCTTTAACTAATAAAAATTCACCTAAGTTTTCCTCAGAAATAGTTTTTAAATCTTTAAAAAAATCCAAGTCGTCAAAGTTTATTCTTTCAGCAGATTTTAATTCTAAACTTGACTCTTTTATAAAAACAGATGGTCTTTTTTCTCTAGCACCACCATAATCCTTAGAACAAGTTAAATAAAGACTTTCCTTGGCGCGAGTCAAAGCCACATAAAACAAACGACGCTCTTCTTCAATATGAAAATTTTCAGAATCAATATTTTTTTCTTTTATTAAATCTTGAGGTATTGAAATCTTCTCACTTCTATTATCGCTAGGAAACCTTCTTTCTACTAAATCAACCAGAAAAACATGTTTAAATTCTAGACCTTTAGCAGAATGAACAGTCATAACTTTTACAGTGTCCACATCGGCAAAGTCATTTTTTAATTTACCAAAATCACCTGCCTCTAATTCAAAATCTAGAACCTCTAGAAAATCTTTTAATCTTAAATTTTCATTATCTTCTTCAAACTTTTTTATTTTTTGATAAAACTGATTAATATAAGAAAAAATCTCCTTATCTTTTTCATGATTTAAATTCTTCAAAATCTCACTATCATAAACAAATTTAACAAAAACATGACTTGGTTTTTTATCTCGAGCCAAAACGCTATGAGATTCGATTAAATCTAGGAGTTTATTTATTTTCGGCAAAGATCCAGGAGAAACTCCTTTTATTTTTTCAGAATTTTGCAAACCCTCAAACAAAGACCAATATTTTTTCTTAGATTCGGTAATCACATTCTGCAAATCAAGATAACTTATTTTAAACTCTTCCATGTTCAAAACCCTAAACAAAGCTGAGGATTCACGATAATCGTCTAACAATCTAAAATAAGAAATTATATCTAAAATTATTGGCTTATAATACAAACCTTTAAGAGAAACAAAATGATTGGGAATATTTAAACGACTAAGTTCCTTGGAATATTTATCAGCTGAATCATTAGTTCTAGTTAAAATTGCAAAGTCTAACCAATTACATTCTGGGTCTTTTTTATAAATTTCTAAAATTTTAGAACTAACAAAACTCATTTCATCTGATTCATTTAAAAAATTATAAGCAGAAATTGGTTCTAACTTTAAATTCTCTGTTTTAAAATAAGATTTTAATTTTTTATCAATACCCAACTTAACCTCTAGGCGATTAGGGTTATTGTGAGAAATAAAATTATAAGCCAAATCAAGTATTTCCTGGCGAGAACGATAATTACGAGTTAAAATTATTTCTTTGGCCTCAGGATAATCATCTTTAAACTGCATAATATTAGAAATAGAGGCTCCTCTAAATTTATAAATAGATTGATCATCATCACCAACAACCATTAAGTTATTTTTTTTGCCAGCTAAAATTTTAATCAACTCATACTGAGAATAATTAGTATCCTGAAATTCGTCCAACATTAAATATTTAAATTTGTTTTGATAAATTTTTAAAATATTAGGCCTGGTTTTAAAAAGCTTAATAGTATAATTTATCAAATCAGCAAAATCTAAATTATTATTTTCGAGCATTAATTGATTATATACAAAAAAAGCCCTAGATAATTCTTTGGCTTTTTTCAATTCTAAGACATCTTCTTCGCTACAATCTTTTGATTTATTTATTTTTTCTTCAAATTTTTTAAAATAATTTAAATATTCTTCAGCTAAAACTCCTTCATCCTTTAAGCGAGAAAAATGATTTAAAAGCTCTTTAATAAATTTATTAGGATTTCCAGCCGGAGCATAATAATCTAAATCAAATTTAGAAAAATTTTTTTTCATAAAAATCCATTGAGCTGTTTCATCCAACAATTTAAAATCAGGGCTTAAACCTATTTCAAGAGCATGGTCACGCAAAACTCTCTCTCCAAAACCATGAAAAGTATTAATCCACAAATCGACATAACCATAAGGTAAAATTTTATCAGATCGTTCAATCATCTCATTAGCAGCTTTTTCAGTAAAAGTAGCTAAAAATATTTCATCTGTTTTTACTCCTTCTTCTAAAATTAAATAAGCCAAACGATTAATTAAAACCGTCGTTTTACCAGTACCAGCCCCGGCCACCACCAAAAGAGGTCCTTCTTGATGCTTAACAGCCTCTAGTTGCTCTTTATTTAATTTTTTCAAATCCTCCTTGAACAGCTTTAAATCAGTTTGTATATTTTTTTTACTTTTCATATATTAATATTATACAATATTTTATAGCCTAAAGTAAATAAAGCAACAAAGAATCCAGTTGAAAAGGCAAAAAACTATGCTATAATAAAATTATGAATAAATACAAAGAAAAAATAAATATATTTTTAAAAGGTTTTGCCATGGGAATGGTTGATATTATTCCTGGTATTTCCGGGGGAACAATGGCTTTAATTTTGGGTATTTATGAAAAAATAATATTAGAATTAAAAAAAATAAATTTTAAAAATTTAAAAAGGATTTTTAAAAAAGATAAAAATCAGGAAAAAATAGATTTTAAGTTTTTAATAATATTATTTTTAGGAATAATAACAGCTATAATCTCACTAGCTAAAATCATTCATTATTTACTTGAAAAACACAATTCTTATTTATACGGTTTTTTCTTTGGCTTAATAATCGCTTCTATTTTTATAATACTCCCTAAAAAATTTTATAAAAATAAAAAATTTATATTTATAATTCCAGGCTTTCTAATTGCTTGGATTATTTCTAGTGCCGAATCCTTAACTACTGCCAATAGTTATTTTAATATCTTTTTAAGCGGGGCAATTGCTATTTGTGCTATGATACTTCCTGGAATTAGCGGATCGTTTATTCTTTTAATACTAGGCAAATATGAATTTATGATTTCTGTTTTGAAAAACCCTTTTATGGATAATAATTTAATATATATTTTTATTTTTGTACTTGGTTGTCTTGTTGGCCTTTTGTCTTTTGTTAAATTATTGTCTTATGCTTTCAAAAAACATCATACAATATCACTGGCAATACTAATTGGATTTATGGCCGGAGCTTTAAAAAAAATATGGCCGTTTAGCCAAACGCTGATTAATGAGAAAGATTTTCTTATAAATATCACACCTATTATACTTCTCATGATTTTAGGAATAATAACGGGAATATTTATACCTAGGATGGTTAAAACAAAAAACAGGGGATAAACCCCTGTTTTTTAAATTGTAATATTAAGCTGCGTTTTTATATTTATTTTCTATTTCAGCTTTGCCCATTCTAGCTAACTGTCCAATAAGCTCTTTCTTTTTATACAAAAGATCTACTTTTTCTTTTCCTCTATCCATTTTAGCTATTTTTTTATTAACCTCCATTATCTCGCTTAACTTGTTCTTTAATTCTGGTGTTGTTGCTCCTGAAGAATCAATACCGCCACCGAAAGAAGCCCCTAGATCCATTGAAATGCTAGCAGTATGGGTAAGACTTCTAATCATTTTCTCTAAATTCTTTAAATCATCTTGATATTTTTCTTCTTGAGTTTTTTCTCTACCCTTAAACATTTCTCCGATTTTACCAAAAATTGATTTTCTGGCTTTGCTAATTTCTTCAGTAGCCTTTAAATCAGCCTCGGCTAATTCCGAAGCAGTAACCTCACTTTTGTCTTCAATCACTATTCTTTCATTTTTTTGATCTTCAGCTGTTTTAAGCTCTTCGCTTTCGGCTTTTTTATCTAAAGTAGCATTTTCAAAATTCATATTTTTTGTAAATAATGGTTTATTTTTTAAATAAACAATTATTATAATTTAATTTTTAATATTTCTAACTCTTATACCTCACATTATAGCATAAAAAATAAATTTAGTCAATAGCTTATTAAATTAAGAAAAAAGCCTTAATTGTATTAAAGGCTTTTTGTTTAGTTTAGAAAAGCTAAAACTGGGGTAAAAAGATAATCATCTTTTATACGGGAACTATAGTAAGCAAATAACTGACTTGCTATTATAAAATTATTGCTTACATAATTACCATCCAAATGATTAAATTCTTCAAACTCTCCAGATTCCAAGCGTTTTATGATTCTTTTTACGTCCTCAATGTCTGAAATTTGAGAATTTGATGACGTGGGAAACATGATGTGATTAGTCAACACCCATTTATTCATATCTTTTCTGGTCTTTTTCATTTTTTCATTTTTAAAATACTTCTAAAAACTCTAACATAAAAATAAAAAAAGTCAAGACCCGAAAAGGGCCTTGACTTTAAACAGTTTGAATAAAAAACTAATTAAACCTTAATAACCACCGGTAAAACCATAGGTCTTCTTTTGGTGGCACCAAAAAGAAATGAGCCTATTTCGTTTCTAATTTTATTTTTAATATAATCATCATCAGCCGGTGTCCCTGGGTTTTGGTCTCTGACAATTTTTTTAACCTTATCTCTGGTTTTTTCTATAAGGTCTCTATTTTCTTTCATGTAAATGAAGCCGCGAGAAATTAAGTCAGGGCTACCAATTAAAGATCCAGTTTGAGCATCAATGGTGGCAATAACCACAATCATACCATCTTCAGACATAACCCTTCTGTCGCGTAAAACTATACTAGAAACATCTCCCACGCCCAGCCCGTCAACCATGACATAATCAGTTGGAACCTTCTCTTTGGTTAAAGAGCCGATTACATCATATTTTTTGTTGCCAATATTTTTTTCTCCTTTCTTAAATTCAACTACTTGCCCGTTATCAGCTACAAAAATATTTTCTTTAGGAATACCAATTTGTTCAGCTAAGTCAGCATGAGCCTGAAGCATATAATGATTAGCCTCAATCGGCATAAAATATTGCGGTTTAATAAGTCTCATCATTAATTTCAAATCTTCTTGTTTAGCATGTCCTCCGGCATGAATATCCATCATTTTATAATGAATTATTTTAGCACCCTGTCTAACTACCATATCCATTAAATTTTGGATACTTCTTTCATTTCCTGGAATAACTGATGATGAAAAAATAACCGTATCACCCTTTTTCAGACTGACCGTTCTATGTTCACCATTGACCACTCTAGACAAAAAGGCATTGCTTTCTCCTTGAGCGCCAGTTCCAATAATTATAATTTTATCATCCCTAACTCTATTTAAATCTCGATCATTAACTAATATTTTTGGATCAAACTTTAAATAACCAATTTGATGAGCCACTTCAACGTTTTGATTCATGCTTCTGCCCTGCAAAGATATGCGTCGACCATACTTGGTAGCTAAATCAAATATTTTTTGAACACGACTAAGCTGAGAAGCAAAAGTACCAATAATAATTCTGCCAGTAATTTTATCAAACAATTTGCCCATCTCATCTCCAATGGCTGATTCAGAAATTTGATAACCAGGATGAGTAGCGTCAGTTGAATCAGACATTAAAAATAATATATTTTCAGAACCGATTTGAGCAATGCGATTTAAATCAGCTGGCTTATCATTTACTGGAGAAAAATCAATTTTAAAATCTCCTGTATGGACTATTTTCCCCAATGGTGTTGTTATAATGGCCGCAAAACAATCTGGAATAGAATGATTAACTCTAAAGAATTCCAAGCTTAATTTGTCAGAAACCTTTATTTTATCATTTTCATCAATTTCTTTAATTTTTAAAACTGGTGAATCTCTAAATTCAGCTGCTCTTTTTCTAATTAAACCAGCCGTCATTTTCCCCATGAACATTGGCGGATTACCAATTTTACCCATAATATGAGGAACTCCTCCGATATGATCATAATGACCATGGGTTATAAAAACAGCTTTAATCCAATCTTTTTTATCCTCTAAGTATGAAACATTAGGAATAATATAATCAATGCCAGGCATATCTTCTTCTGGAAACTGCAAACCCATATCGATAATTATTATTTCTTTCTCATATTCAACAAGCATCATGTTGCGACCGACCTCTTCTAAACCACCCAAAGCCATAATTCTTAATTTTCCATTAAGATCTTTAGGTGCTAAATTGACAGGAACATCATTTGTTTTGCTTAAACTGTTTGAACTTTTTTTTCTAGGAAAAGAAGTTCTGTGATCGCCAAAAGAGGAAGATCGATTATTTCGATTATAAAAATTTCGACCTGAAGAAAAATTTCTCTTGGTTTGATTTTCATTTTTTTGTACCGGAATTGTGTTTGTTTTTTCTGTATTATCTTTCTTTTCCGATGGAGAAGGTAATACTGATTTGTATTTTCTAATCATAAAATTGTTAAAAAGCAGACATAATCTGTTTTTTAAAAAAGTATTAAATTTTTATATATTTTAGAAGTTAATTCTTCTTTTGGTCTTTATATACCAAGAAGTAATATTGCTAAATCTATCTGCTGGATCAGAAATAGCTGAGACATTAAAGCCTTTTATTTTTTTATCTTGAACGTATGTATAGTTAGGAAAATAAAGGAAAACAGCTGGCAAATCATTATTCAATAATTCTTGAAATTTTTTATATTTCTCAACTCTATCTCCAATATTTAAAATCATTCTAGCTTCCTCTAAAATCTTATCAACCTCTTTATTCTTGTAAGAAACAATATTTAAACCATTTTCACCCGATTGAGAAGAATGCCAAAACAAATAAGAATCAGGATCATTGCCCACTACTTGACTCAAAAGCAAAATTTCAAAATTTTTATTTTTAATTATTTCATTTTGTATTTGACTAGAGTCTATAATTTTTACAAATGTTTTAATCCCAACAGACTCCCAATTTGATTTAATAAAATTAGCAACATCAATATTGTCAGACAAATTAACAGTAGTTAATTTTACAAATAAATATTCACTGCCCTTAACTCGCCAAACCCCACTCATGTCATAATTTTCGGCCTCTACCTCGCTTAATATTTTTTTCTTTAATTGCCAGTTATCTATTGATTCTACTTTTTCCCTGGACATTCTTAGCTTTTCTTGATACTCCAAAACTAAAGATTCATTAATCTGATTATCCCTTAGAACATCCAAGTCTTCATCAACATCACCGGAGTCCTCTATAGTTTCAACATTTGTTTCTACTTTATTTTTTTCTATTTCAATAAGTTCTCTAATTAGAGATACCTCTTCTTCGCTAATTATTAACTCTTGCCATTTCAAATCTTCTAATATTTTCTTAGATTCTTCTGGGTTATAATTATATTTTTCAATTTCATCATTGTAAGCAAAATTATTTGGCAAAATTGGACCATGAGCTAAACCAGCATTAGCCGAAAAAATATCATTAATCAAGGAATTCTTGTCAACAGAAAAAGCTAAAGCTTTTCTAATGTCTTTGTTTTGCAAAATTTGACTATTTTTTTGATTAAAAAACAAAGAAGCTATCTGCGGCAAATTAAGTCTATGAAAATTTAAAGAATTTTGAGAAATTAAATTATTTCTTAAATTGTTAGGAAGATAGCTAATACCATCAACCAAATTATTATTTAAAGAGTCAATTAAACCTTCAAAATATGAAAAAAATTTAAAATTTAAATTAGTAATATAAGGAACCTGTCCGTAATATCTTTCATTAGCCACCAAAGACATTTCTCTGATTTCACCAGATTTATTTTTTGCTAAAGATTTAAATTTATAAGGACCAGAGCCAATTGGATTCAAGTTTAATTCAGCTAGTAATGCATTTTTAGGCTCAACACTAAACCACAGATTTTGAGGCAATATTCCAAAAGTCAACATTTCCAAAAAAGCGGCATAAGGCTCAGCTAAAATAAATTTAAAACTATACTCATCTATCTTTTCTATTTCTACCCCAACAAAAGAGGATCTAAGAGGTGAACCATATTCTGGATTTTTAATAGCCTCAAAAGTAAAAACAATATCATCAATGCTCAGCATCTCTCCATGATGCCAATAAATATTATTTTTAATTTTAAAGCTATACTCTTTTCCATCTTCACTAAGTTCATACTTTTCAACCAAATCATTGATCAATAATCCATTAACATCTCTTTTAAATAAAGAAGAGAAAATCAAAGAACTCAAATCTCGATCAACGTCATTGGCTAAATTATAAAGAGGATTTATGTTTTTAGGAAAGCCCAATAAAGCCTCCGAATAAAGACCACCATGAACAGGAACTATTTCTAAATTCTTTTTATAAAAATTAAAACCAATAAACAATAGAAAAAAAAGAACCACCAATAAAGAAAAATAAATTATTGTTTTTTCTTTAAAGCTTAAAACCTTTTTAACGTATTTTATTTGTTTAAAGCTAGGAATTTTATGGGGCGATAAAGAATAAACCAACTTTTTATCTAGTTCCTCATAATTTCCAGTTGGAGCTTTTTCTTCTTCTTGTTTTTTCTTTTTGCTAAAAAAAGAAACAGGAGAGCTAAAATTAAAAAACTGCTTGCTCTTTTTGAGACCTTCTTTAAGATTTCTTTTTTGATTAAATAAACTCACAAAAAATATATTAAGATTCCCTCAAGAATCAATAGGAGGAGATTTACTTACTTAAAAGTAAATTAAGAACTGAATTGGCAAAAAATAAAACTGCCAAAACTATAGTTAAAGTAAAAAGCTTTTTTTCGATACCTCTTTTAGTTAAGAAAACCGCACTATTTCCACCAAAAACACTACCTAAAGCAGCTCCTTTGTTTTGAAGTAAAATAACTATGATTAAAAGAATTGATATTACTATTTGACTAATCTTAATCCAAGACATATTTATTTAATTTTGGTTTTAATTTTTTCAACTATTGAAACTAAAACTTTCTTATTGTTAACAGCTAAATCAGCTAAAATTTTTCTATCAACTGCAATATTTTCCTTCTTTAAAGCACCAATAAACTTTGAATAAGAAAGACCATGCTCTTTTACAAAAGCACCAATTTTAATTTGCCATAAAGCTCTAGCTGTTCTTTTCTTTTTTCGACGATCAACAAAAGCATGAGCGCCAGCTTTAGTTCTAGCTGTTTTGGCTAGCTTTATAAGCTTTTTTCGACCCCATTTATAACCTTTAACCTGTTTTAATATTTTTTTTCTTCTTTTGGAGTGCATGACTCCTCTTTTTACTCTTGGCATATTATAGAAATGAAACTAAAAAAATGTTTTTTAAATTCAAAATTAATAATTAACTGTACGGAGTTAACCTTTTAACGGTTTTCTCTAATGTTTTAGACAGTGTTATATCTCTTCTTTTCTGTCTGGTAACATTACCTGATTCACGAGAATTGAAGTGATCTTGTCCTCCTTTACGATGTTTTACCTTGTCTTTTCCTGTTTTAGTAAAACGTTTAGTAGTTGCTTTATGAGTTTTTATTTTCGGCATATTTTTAATTAAAAGCTAAAAAATCAGGCCTAAACCTGTTTTTCGTCTATTTTACCTTATTAACTAATATCATACTAAAGCCTCCTGGCTGTTTTGTCAAGCCCTGCTCTTCTTCTATAGTTAAATCGGGTTTGTTTTTTAAACTAGAATAAAACTCTAAAATAAGTTCACGAGCTTTATCTAAATGTTGTTTCTCTCTACCTCTTAAATTTAAATCAATCTTAACTTTATTGCCTTTTGATAAAAATTTAGCCGCCTGATCAACCCTAACATCAAAATCGTGCTTACTTATTCTAAAGGTAAGTCTAATATTCTTGATTTCTACTTTTTTTTGCAAAACCTTCTGTTTGTGTCTTTTTTTCTCCTGTTCATATTTAAATTGACCCAGGTCTAATATTTTAGCAACAGGAATATCTGCTTTTGGATTGACCTCAACCAAATCTAAACCAGCTTCTTTAGCTAATTCAATCGCTTTATAGGTTTCCATCACTCCAACATTTTCTCCCTCTTCGTCAATTAAAAAAACCTTCTCAGCTTCAATTCTTTCATTAGATTTGAATTGCTTTTGGTTTTTACTCTTATCAACCTTAGGAAATCTAAACTTTCTTCTCATTTTTAGTTAAATTTAATTTTAAAATAGAAATTAATTGAGCGGGTAAGGGGAATTGAACCCCTCTCTCGACCTTGGCAAGGTCGCATAATAGCCACTATACGATACCCGCTTTATTCAATGCGCAATTAACAATATGCAATTATCAATTAATTGTAAATTGTACATTGCCAATTGTGCATTGACTTAAGTGCCGCGGGGGAGAATCGAACTCCCACGATATTGCTATCACTGGATTTTAAGTCCAGCGCGTCTACCAGTTCCGCCACCACGGCTTATTTATTTTTTGTGGAGATGACGGGAATTGAACCCGTGTCCAATAAGTTTTTTCAAATACTTTTACAAAGTTATCTCAATTAATTGTTTCACTGATGTTTTTAAAAATTGAGCGAAAAAAAACAACAGCTATCTTTCTTTATCTTCAAGTTTTTGAAGAAAGATACCCAAAAACTCTATCCCTATAAATGACACCGGCGATCGGCTATAAGGAGTCACCGGACCGATGGTTGAGCTATTTTATTAAGCTACAACAGGAGCGAAAGCTGGAACTTTCCATGAGAAAGCAGCTTTCTTTAAAGTGTTTTTTGCACTTATTTTTTTAAGCAGAGAACACGATGCTCAGCGCGCTTTGAATACTTGAAAATGATCTTAATGTCGAAACCGATCATCCCCATAAAATATTACAAACTTGTTTTTAACTTACCTTTTAATAAAGTTTTTATTTGTCGATCCTCATCTCTCTTTTTTATGCTTTCTCTCTTGTCGTAAGTCTTCTTTCCTCGACCAACAGCTATTTCCAACTTTATAAAACTGCCTTTAGTATATAACTTAAGTGGAATAACTGTCAAGCCCTTTTCCTGTTTTTTGGAAAACAAATAATCCAGTTCTTTTTTATTTAACAAAAGCTTGCGATCTCTTTCGGGATTATATTCGCTAATTTGCCCAGCAAATTTATATAAAGAAACATGGCAAGAAACTAAATAAGCAGCCATTTTTCCACTTTCATCTGTTTTAAAAGAAATATAAGCCCCTTTTAAATTAGCTTGGCCAGATCTAATTGATTTAACCTCATAACCAAATAAAAGCAAACCAACTTCGTAGGTTTCTAAAAACTCATAATCAAAACTAGCTTTTTTATTTAGTGCTAGAATCATCTTTTAATATATTCCAGCTTTTTAGAGAATCAATTGTTTTTTGGTTAAGCAAGCTATTCTCTAAATAAGCTTTATAATGAGGACTGTCTATATTTTTAAGAGCTTCAACATTTTTTTCATATCTTTTTTTACTTGCTTCTATTTCTTTATTAATTTCAGATTCAGACACGGTCATTTTTTCTTCTTTAGCAATTTCTTTTAAAATTAAAGCACTTTTAACCCTTTTAGTGGCATTAG
>CAZILW010000018.1:0-15388 GCA_964540285.1 uncultured Gammaproteobacteria bacterium | reverse complement strand
GTTTATTCTGGATTCCAGCTTACTTGCCTGCCTTGGGCATGGCGCTGGAATGACAAAAAAGGAAAACAATACTCTTGGGTGAACTCCAGCTTTCGTCGCGTAAAGTTTGCTTCGCTCATACGCGACTCGCTGGAATGACAATAGGAAGAGTGGAGTCCTAAAAATCCTAATTATCTTAATAGTCTTAATAATCTTATTATATCACCCCCCCCCGATAGGTCAAGGACAATAGGCTAAATAAAATTATATCAATCAACCAAAACACATTCTCAATAAACAGAAAATATATTTTTAAACCTCACTTATTACATCAAAATTCTTATAACTACCAACTATAGAATAGCCAAAAACTTTTACATTTTTATTTATGTTTTTTATTTTTTTAGCTATTTCATTTAAAGTTGCTCCCGAACCAGTAGCATCGTCAATAATTAAAATATTTTCCCTTATCTCTTGATCGGGTTTAACAGAAATTGTATCTCTGGCATTTATTATTCTATCCTCTAATTTTTTAAGTGTTTTTTGAGGGATTTTTATACTATTAGAAACCTTACTAATAACTATATTTTTTAACTTAATATCTAGCTCTTTTTTAAGTATATCCATAAACTGAACTTTTCTATCAATAGTTGGCGGAACAAAGCCAATTAAACTTATTTTCTTCTGTTTTATTATTTGGTTTATTGACAAACTAATAATTTTTACTATTTCTCTAATAATTTTTTTGTTTTGAGATGTTTTTCCTAAATAAACCAATTGGCCTAATTTAGTTTTTCCAAAATAATCGAAAGTATAAAAATCACTAAAATATATCTCATCTAAATAAACTTTGTTTTTACCAGCTAATATTTTATTTTTAGCTGAAAATAAGTTATTTTTTTTATTTTTTTGTAATTCCTTTAATTTTTTATAAAAATTATTTTTTTCTTTTATAAAATCAAAATTATTTTTTTTACACCAGACATTAAAACCATTAATTCCATAAATTATTTCCCCGTTGGGGGAGACATAGATATAATTTTGTTCAACAAAATAATCCTTGATATTTTTAACCAATAGATTTTTATTTTTATCTGCCTTAATAGAATAAAAAACTTTTGGAGTACTACCGCTTTTTTTAATTAAATCCTCATCTAAAAGTCGAGATAAATGCTTATATACATTTTTAATAGAAAGACTAGAAATTTTAACAAGCTCTGAAGACCTAATTGGTTCAAATTTTTCTATTAAATTTAAAATTTTATTTGTTTCTTTTGACAAATTATTCATGTTTATATTTTAACAGGTTAATATTAACCAGTCAATATTAACCCCCGATATTTTTTACTAAATAAACAAAAAGAAAAGCTATTTTCTATATATCGGAAAACTTACACAAAGATTTTTTACTTTTTCTTTAATTTCAGTCAAAACACTGTTATTGTCCTTATTCTGCAAAGCCAAATCTATTAATTCTGCTGTTTGTAAAATTTCTTGTTCTTTAAATCCCCGCGTGGTGACGGCCGGAGTTCCAATTCTTATTCCTGACGGTTTCATGGGCGGAGCCGGGTCATTGGGAACAGTAGAGCGGGAAACAGAAATTCCGGCTTTTTCCAAGGCTTGTTCTGCTTCCAGTCCAGAAATGTTTTTATTTCTTAAATCCACAACCATTAAGTGATTATCTGTTCCACCAGAAACTATGTCATAGCCTAATTCAATAAATTTATTAGCCATAGTTTGAGCATTCTTTATAACTTGCTGAGAATAAATTTTGAAATCTGGCTCGAGCGCTTCTTTAAAAACCACTGCTTTAGCGGCTGTTATGTGGTCATGTGGACCGCCTTGCATACCAGGAAAAACTGCTCTATCAACTTGTTTAGCAAATTGTTCTTTGCATAAAATAAAAGCTCCGCGCGGACCACGAAGTGTTTTGTGGGTTGTGCTAGACACCACATCAAAATAGGGGACTGGACTATTTAAACATCCACCAGCAATAAGTCCGGCAATATGAGCAATATCAGCAAAAGTATAGGCTCCGACTTCATCAGCAATTTCCCTAAACTTTTTCCAATCCAAATCGCGAGAATAAGCACTAAAACCGGCAACTATCATTTTTGGTTTTTCTTTCAATGCCACCTCTCGAACTTTTCCCATATCAATTATTCCATTTTCAGCCACTTCATATTGAACGAAGTTATATAATCTTCCGGAAAAATTAACACTATGACCATGAGACAAATGACCTCCGTGATCCAGCTTTAATCCCAAAACTTTATCCCCTGGCTCTAAAAAGGCCATATAAACAGCGGCATTGGCAGGAGAGCCTGACAAAACTTGAACATTGGCATGCTCGGCTCCAAACAATTTTTTTAATCTTTCAATGGCTATAATTTCTACTTCATCAATAACAGAATTGCCCCCATAATATCTTTTGTTTGGATATCCCTCGCTATACTTATTGTTCAAAGAAGAGGCCATGGCCTCCAAAACAGCCTGAGAGGCATAATTTTCGGAAGCGATTAATTCAAGCTCATCCTCTTGTCTGTCTGTTTCTTTATTGATTAAGCCCAAAATTTCTTGATCGATATTTTTTAAATTTTCAAAACTTGGCATATTTAAAATTAAATTATAAATTTTGTACTATAAATCTATTTTAACATATTTTATATTTTTATAAAATTTGATGATACAAAAAAATAATGATAAAATTATTTATATATAATTAAAGACAATATATGAAAATATTAGAATTTCCTGAGTTAAGACAAACATACAATTATGACTGCGGAGCCAGCGCCCTGCAATCAACTTTAATATATTATGGCATAGAACTAAGAGAGGATTTCATTATGAAAATGGCTAAAACCACAGAAGAGGGAACTGAAATAAAAAACATAATCAAAGTGGCTCAAAAATATGGACTAAAAACAGATTCAAGACAAATGACTATAAAAGATTTAAAAAATTTTATAGACAAAAAAATACCAATAATAATACCGCTCCAAGCCTGGACAAATAACAAAAAAATAAAATGGGAAGATGCTTGGGAAGATGGACATTATGTAGTTCTTATTGGATATGATGATAAAAAATTTATATTTGAAGATCCGTCAGCTTTTATAAGAACCTATTTAAGTTATAAAGAATTTTCTAAAAGATGGCATGATTTAGATGTTGATGGTAAAAAGTATATCAACCACGGAATTGCCATCTTTGGTAAAAGACCCAAGTTTAAAAGTAAAGAAATAACAAGAATGGGATAAACTAAAGATTTTTAATCATGTAGGTGTTTTTTAGTTTATATCCCAATTTTTTATAATATCCTCTCACGCCAACACCAGAAATAATGGCCAATTCTTTGGCTTTATTTTTTTGAGCAATTTTTTCAGCCTCAGCTACCAGCCTCTTTCCTAAACCACTATGCTGAATTTTTTTCTTATTTCCTACAGGAACAAGCTGTCCGTAAACATGGAGTTCTCTAATTATAACTTGAGAGATACTACTATTTTTATCAATTCTCAAGCGACAAAAGCCGTACAGAGTTTTTTTGTCTAAACTATCAAAACTAATAAAATACTCTTCTCCGCCAGAAGATTCATATTTTAAAATATTTAATTTCAAATCTTGTTCGTCTATTAATTTATTTTTTGCTTCACGACAACGAATACAATTACAAACAACGCCCTTGTCTTTCATAACCTGCCTTAAGTTGGTAATTTTATTTCCAGCTTCAATTGACTCTCCTGGAATATCTCTAATTAATCTAATTATTCTAGTATAAATTGGAACTGCTTTTTTAGATTCAATAATTACATATTCTAACTGCTTGTCTGAATATGCCTTATATTTACCTGCTTTCCACCAACGATATAACAAACTATCTTTTACAACCGTTGTTGGATAAAATTTAATTTGATCAGGTTGAAACCTTTCGTCGCTATAAAGCTCTTTAAACATTTTTATGTCTTTTTTAGGATTTGAACCAGGGAGGGCTGGCATAAAATGATAAGTAACTTTAAAACCAAATTGTTTTAATTTTTTTGTAGCCTCAGCAATCGCTTTTACATCATGACCTCTTTTGTTTAATTTTAATATTTTATCATCAATAGCCTGAACACCAATTTCAACTCGAGTACAGCCCAAATCCCTCATTTGCCACAACTCTTTATCATCTAAATAGTCTGGCCTAGTCTCTAAGGTTAATCCGATTATATTATATTTAGCCTTTTCATTTTTTCTTTGCTCTATTTTTAATAAATTTTTTATTTCCTCTAGTTTTAAGTTGTTAGAATATAAATATTTAAGAATTTTTTTAGGCTGAACTTGTTTTTCACTTTTTTCTATATTTATTTCTTTTTTTATTTTTTGATAATCGTTGGCTGCTTTAAAACAATTAAGTATATACCAATATTTATATTTTTCTGGTAAATAGCTCCAAGTTCCGCCAATAACTATTAACTCTATCTTACTAGGTTGATGTCCATTATTTTCCAAAGCCCTAAGACGAAAGACTGTTTGTAAATAAGGATTATATTTTAAACGAATAGCCCTCATAACGGCCGGCTCATTAGGCAAATAACTAACAGGAACGTCTGGTTTTTTAGGGCAATACGCACACTCACCAGGACAGGGATATGGCTTAGTTAAAACAGCCACCGGGGCAATCCCTGATAAAGTTCTTATTGCTCGTTTTTTTAAAAGAGAAATAAAAAAATCTTCATGTTTTTTTTGCCATTCTTTACTAATTTTATTTTTTTGAGTTAATAAAAAATATTCTCTCAAAACATCAGAGTTAAGCAAAATAGAAAAATTATATTTTTTGGATAATTCACGCTTAAAAACACCTAAATCATCTATGGTTTTAATTTTTTCTATGTTATTTATAATTTCCAAAATGGCTTGTTGCACTTCTTTATTTTTAATTCTTTAAATATTTAAAATTATAGCAATTTAATAATGAGTCTACAATGTTAAGTGTTTTTAAATTATTATTTTAAAATTTATTGCTTAAAGACTAATTTTATTATATTATATACTTATTAAAAATAAAAATTAAAATAACAATTATGAAAAAATTTATTTATTTGCTAATCTTTGGGTTTTTGTTTTTTATTCCAATTATAAGCCAGGCTTATGTTATAAAATCAACTGATTTTATTTATATTGCCAAAGACGAAATAATAGAGGGAAATCTTTATTTTAGTGGCAAGAGTATAAATATAGAGGGGCAGGTGCTAGGCGATGTAATTGGAATTGCCCCCAACATTCAAATTAATGGTCAGATAGCGGGAGACTTAATAAGTGTTTCTCAAAATTTAATTATTAATGGTCAAATTGACGGGAATTTAAGGACCATTTCTAGTGTTAGTAATATTAGTGGTTCTGTTGGTAAAAATGTTAATTTTTTAGGAGAAACAATTATATTAGGAAAAGATAGTTTTGTTGGGCAAGATTTATTAATAAAAACAATAAGCCTAGAATTAAATGGGAAAATTGGCGGAAACGTTCATGGGGGTGTTTATAATTCATTAATAAATGGACAAATAGAAAAAAATGTCAATTTAGTAGCCGACAATATTAAAAGGAAAAAATATTCTAGCAGTCTAGCGTTCGGTGATTCTGCTAGCGTTAGCGGAAATTTAGAATATAAAAGTGGCAATTTAGCCAAGTTTCAGGAAGGGGCTATAAAAGGAAAAATAAATCATAAAACACCGGAGAAACAAAAACAATCAACAAATAAATTAAATAAAATTCTTTATTTAATTTTTTCATCTTTCTTGGTTGCTCTTATCTTAGACAGATTATTTAAAAATAAAATAGAAAAAATTAAAAAAATAATTATAGAAAAAAAACAAAATTTAATATTACCAGGATTAATTATATTAATAATGGGGCCAATTATTTTCTTTTTAATTGCCATTACCATAATTGCTCTTCCAGTGGCTATTATTGGTTTAATGTTTTGGTTTTTGTTTGTCTTTCTAAGTAGAATAATAGTCTCTATCTTGCTTGGAGATTATATTTTTAAATTAATAAAAAAAGAAAAGGTGTCTAATTATTTAAAAATATTAAGTGGAGTTTCTGTGGCTTTTTTATTTTTTTCGTTACCACTTGTTGGTTGGTTTTTTTCATTGCTTTCAATTATGGTAGGCCTAGGATCTCTTTATTTTATAATTAAAAACAAATAGAACTATGCAAACCAATCCATCGATTTTTAAAGCCTACGACATTAGGGGTGTATATAAAAAAGATTTAGACGAAAAAACTGCTTATAATTTAGGCTTAGCTTATGTTGAACTTAGAAAAAAAGATTTAAAAAACAAAAAACAAGCAAAGAAATTAAAAATTGTTGTTTCCTCAGATGCCAGAATTTCTTCGCCATCTCTAAAAAAATCTCTAATAAAAGGCTTGCTTGAAGCCGGGGTTGATGTTGTAGATATCGGAATTAATTCCACGCCAACATTTTATTTTGCAGTTGCTAAATACAAATATGATGGAGGAATAATGGTAAGCGCCTCTCATAATCCAAAGGAGTGGAATGGGTTTAAATTAACCAGAGAGAAAGCAATACCGATTAGTGGAAATACTGGAATAGAATTTTTGAAAGAAAAAATAATAAACAATCAATTAATCAAATCTGAAAAAAAAGGAAAATTAATAAAGAAAAAAAGCGCCTTAAAAGATCAAATTAAACATGATTTAAAACATGCCAATATAAAAAAAATAAAACCATTAAAGATTGTGGCCGACCCTGCTAATGCTGTTGGCGCTTTATTTATAAATGAACTTTTTAAAAATTTGCCAGGGAAATTAATTAAAATAAATTTTAAATTAGACGGCAATTTTCCTGCTCACGAAGCTGACCCAATAAAAGAAGAAAACTTAAAACAAATACAAAAAGAAGTTTTAAAACAAAAAGCTGATTTAGGGATAACAACTGACGGAGATGGCGATCGAATATTTTTTATAGATGATAAAGGTAAATTAATCGACCAAGCAATTATTAGGGGTCTTCTATCAAAACTATTTTTACAAGAAAAACCCAAATCAAAAATTGGTTTTGATGTCAGGCCAGGAAAAATAACCGAAGATTTAATTTTAGAAAATAATGGCAAGCCAGTAAAAACAAGAGTTGGACATTCTCTAATAAAAGAACAAATGCTAAAAGAAAATATTTATTTTTCTGGAGAATCTTCTGGCCATTTCTTTTTAAATATGCCTATTGGCTGTTTTGAAGTGCCAAACATAGTTATATTAAAATTATTAGAAGAATTTTCTAGTCTAGACTTACCAATATCAGAACAAATAAAAAAATATCAGAAATATTTTCACTCTGGAGAAATTAATAAAGAAGTAAAAAATAAAGAAAAAATATTTAGAGACCTTGAAAAAAAATATAAAAAGGCTAAGATTAACAAGCTAGATGGCTTGAGTGTTGCTTTTAACGATTTTTGGTTTAATGTTAGAGCATCTAACACCGAAAACAAAATGAGATTAAATTTGGAGGCTGTAAATAAAAGAATAATGAAAGAAAAAACCAAAGATATTTTAAAAATAATTAAAAGTTAAAAATAAAAAAGCTCTTTAAAAATGGAAAGTTTAAAAATTTTTTTAGCCCTAGGAGCTATAGGTTGTAGCTCTGGCTTCTTAATATCCTTTTTAATAGAATTTCTACTGCCAATTATCTCTATAAATATTTCAAAAAGTGGGGATAGTGCACTGTTTGTTGCTCTAATTATTGTGGCAACATCAAGAATTTTTATTGGAAGTGGTTTTGAACTAAAATTTATGATAACCATTGGTCTTACAGTCTTTATGGGTTATTATTTATTTTTATTGATTAAAAAATAACGAGCCAAGCTCGTTTTTTTTATTTAAATTTTTTATTTAGATCATTTAATGATTACCAAACTCATATTTTATTATTTTCTTCTTAATTGGCCCAAAAAATAAAACATACAAAGTTCCATATAAAATTTTAAAAAATAATTTCCAGGGACCATCTTTTTCAAATCTTCTAATAGAAAAAAATATTTTTGTTTTTTTAATTAAACGAAATTTAGAAATTTTAGCAGCCTGGTCACAATAATATTGATCCTCTCCTATAAATAAATCCTCCTTAAATCCCTCTATTTTTTTATGTATTTCTTTTTTGACAATAATTGCCGCTCCCAAACCTATAGGTCTTAAATATTGAGCCAAAAAAGCAAAAAAATTATAAAAACAATAATAAAATTTATAAAAAAATTTTTTGGATTCAAAATCCATATAAAAACCAGCTACTCCTAAATTTCTTGTTTGAAAATCATCAACTACCTTTTGTAAAAAATTTTTATCATAAAATCTAGTATCAGCATCTAAAAAAAGAATCAATTCTCCCGTTGCCAAATCAGCCCCTAAATTTCTTTGAATAGAGGGGTGTCTTTTTTCTTTTTGTCCCTCTGCAATTTTACATTGATATTTTTTAGCAATTTCTAACGTTTTATCTTCTGACTTTCCATCTGAGACTATAACCTCATAATTTAAGAAGGTCTGTTCTTTAATTAATTTTAAAAGACATTCTAAATATTTTTCCTCATTTAAGGTTGGTATAACTATTGATAACATAATTTTATTAAAAAATTTCTCTAGCCAAATCTAAATAGCTTGAATCATCTGCAACCATGTCTCTAAAATACCACCATTCAACACCCCATAAATAAGCCCTAGCAAAACCGGTGTTGGCCGCAAATCTTAAGTTTGATTTAAATTGTTTTATACTAAAAGATTTTAAATGCTCATCACCCTCTGCTTTTAAAATTTCCTCCAAAGACATCCAAGGCTCGGCCTGTAATTCAACTATAAAAACATTTTCTTTTTCTAGTTTTAAAGCTTTGGCCTTGCTTTTATAAAAACCTTCAAAATATGGATATTTAATATATCCAAAAAAGGGATTGTGGACTACTCGATACATAGTTGTTCCAAAAACATCAGCTAAATCAGCCTCACGTGACCAAAGACTAAGTTCTCCAGTGGCAGATATAATTATAGGACGGCTATCAATACTTTTAACCAACTCAACTTCTTTTTTTAAAAAATTATAATCAGACCTTGGACAAATACCAAAAGTATTCAGAAGTGGCTCGTTTTCAACCTGAAAATAAGAAATAGATTTAAATCTTTTAAAGTTGTCAACAACAGATTCAATCATTATTAAAGTTTTTTCTTGTAAAAATTCTTTATCATAAAAATTTACCCATCCTGGAACATGGCATTCTGGCCACCTGGGGGTTCTCATCCCAAAGCTTAATATAAATTCAACATTTCTTTTTTCCCCTTCTTCTATCATAAAAAAATAATCATCAAAATCAAAAACTCCTTCTGTTTTTTCTATATCATCCCAATAAACAGGCAATCGAATATATTTTACTTTTAGATCATCTAACATTTTTAAATAAACCTCTTTCCAGTCTAGCTCTAATTCTGTGGCATATTTTTTTGAATAAGTAACACCAAAAAAGTTTCGAGGAAGTGGCTCTTCTATGTTTTTAGGATAATAATTTGGAATTTTTACAATAAAGATACCCAAAGAAATAATAATAATAATAAAAATAAATAAATTTATAATTTTTTTAAAAGAAAAAATCATAACGTTATAAAATATAAACCAAAAGCAATAATTAAGATTGCTAGGATTTTTTTAATTAATGTTTTTTTAGAAATATCCTCTTTTAAAATTTTAGGATAAAACAAAGAAAAGAATATTCCTATTATTAATAAAAAGGCATATTGAACTCCTTGAAGAGCATTTATAATAGCAACTGGTCCTAAATAAACCGCATAGTTTTGTATTATAAAAGCCAAAGAGCCAATAAGCTGATTAACTAAAACAAAGCCCTTGCCAATTTTAGCTGGGGTTTTTTCTTTCTTGATAAAACTTTTAAAAATTTCTTTACGACTATCTTTATCTACTAAAAAAAGAAGAGAAACAAAAAGACCACCCAGCCTAATCCACAAAAAGGAACTTAAAAAACTTTGCTGACTATAAGCATATTTAGTTGTTATAAAAAACAAAGAATAAAAAAGAGCCGCAATAATAGATAAAAATATCCATCTTTTTTTATATGTTCCCCAAAAAACATTTTTTAATTTTTCAATAAAAATAGAAAGCTTTTTCCTTTTACTAACTATAAAAGAAATTATTAAGGTTCCACTTATTAAAAATAAAAGTCCTAACCATTGATTGTTGGAAAATTTTTGATCTAAAAATATAACAGAAAATATGATTGTAAAAATCGGAACAATCCCCCCTATAACAACCACAACCTTAGAGGCTTCTCCTTGTTTTAAGGCCTCATACATTAACCAAAGAGCAAAAACAAAAAAAGCACCAGATAAAAAATTAATTAATAACAAAAAAAATCCAGGCCACTCTAAAAACCATGGAGCTATTAGAAAAACCAAAGAACCAAGAACCCCTATCGAAAAAGCATAAGCTTTACTGCTTTTTAATAGTTTGTCGACAATAAACTTATCGCCTAAACTAACAAGAGCCAACATTAAATAAGAGATGATTGTTAAAAATAACCAGTTCATTTTTTTAAATAAATTACATTATTCTAGTTTGATCTATTTCGTTAATTTTATTATGAAGAACTAAATTTTCTATATTATATGTTCCCATTTTAGGGGCGTTTAAAAAACCATTCATAGCTGCCTCGGCCAACCAGCCAGAATTTAAAAAATCAAATAACCATTCGTCAACATATTTTGGATTTTTACTATCAACACCAGCACCAATTCCCAACAACCATCTTCTATTATAGTGTTCTTGAGAACCAATTGGCTCTGACATTATAATAGGAAGTCCCAACCCAGCATAAAAACTTAGTTCCGAAGGTTTTGTCCATAAAATATCTGTTGTTCTAAGAATTATATTAAAATCTTTAAAATAATTCATTTTATCTGGATTATATATCAAAGAAACTAAATTATTATTATTTAAAAATTCCTCTTTTAAAACTTTAAGATAAAAATCATAAACATCCTTTCTAGACCCAGCAACTAAATTTAATTTTAATTTTTTTTCTAAAATTTTATTTTTTAGCTTTTTAAGAATTGTTTTCCCTAGCTCTTTCTGAGCTCCGGCTCCACCGACAGCAAAAGTTAATGTTAAAGGTCTATCAGCTTTTTTAATTTCACACTTAGGACAAAGATAAGCTTCTAACAATTTTTTATATTTAGTTCTATAAAATAAAAATGGATCTAAAACAGCCAATCTTTTTTTAAGGTCTTCTTTTAAAATTTTTTGTTTATCCCCAATATTTTCTTTAGGAAGTGGAAAACCAGTAAGATAAATATTTTCTGGTTTAACTCCATAAAGAATAAGCCTCTCTTTAACCCTTAAATTAGGAGCTAAATAAATTACACGACTTTCTTTGGGGTTAATTGGTGCCCAGGCCCTAGAAATATCAGCATCACAGATAATACAATAAATTTTTTCTTGATAATTATAATATTCTGCAAAATAAGAGGCCACAAAAAAGGTTGTTATTATTGGTAAGGGATTTTTATTTAGCTCATTAATTAAATTCTTTCCAACACCACCTTTTACTTTTTTAAAAAAATGTTTTTGTTGAAAACTAACACCGGACAAGTCTCTTCTTGGATAAAAGGGGTCTATTTTTTGAAAATAATCCATTATAGAAAAAACCGCACTGCCAACAAGTGGAACTGCTTTAAATTTAGAAATCGCTTCATAATTAACTCTATCTCTTTTCCAAATTTTTTTTTCTTCATAACTAGCTCCTGGATAATTATTGGCCGTTATAACCCCACCTTGAGCTAAATTTAAAAATGGATAGGCTGCCCTTTGATGACCATAACCCATATCCACTGAAATTAAATAAAAACCTTTATTTTCTAACTTTTGATTGTTTTTCATTTTGTTTAAAAAGAAAGTATTGTCTTTAAAAACAATACTTTCCACATTTTATCAACCAAAAAATTTTCACTAATATTAGCGAAAAAAATAGATAAAAATAATTTATGTCCACAATATAATAGACATTCATTTGTGGACTTAATGGGACTTGAACCCATGACCTCTTGCATGCCATGCAAGCGCTCTAGCCAGCTGAGCTATAAGCCCCTAAGCCGTTTTAAAAACGGCTATGAGATTATTTTTCCATTGCAACTCTTATAATGTAAGAGATTGTGTTCCAACAAATCGCAAAAGCGATTAAGAAACCTAAAACAAAACCAGTTACTAAAGAGGCAAAGTCCTTGCCAATTTTAATTTCTTTTTTTTCGCTCATAAAAATTTTAATTAATTTTTATTAGTTTTTAAATTATACTAACAATTAAATTATACATTATTTGAGGTAACTTAGCAATACTTTTATTGTCTAATTGGCATAACAATATATAAAAACTTATCATCATTTTTATTTTCAATCTTACAAGGAGTATTTCTGTCCAAAAAAGAAACAAGAACCTCTTCGCTATTTATATTATTTAACCCTTCTAATAAATATTTATAATTTATAAATATTTCTATTTCTTCTCCTTTAGTTTTACAATCAATTTCAACAAAATTTTCTCCTAATTGAGAAGAGTTTGAAAAAATTATCAACTTATCTTTTTTACTAGACAGACCAATATCGTTAATTCCTGTTTTTGAGAAAAGTCCAGCCGCTTTAATTGCCCTAACTAATTCAGGTTTATTAACCAAAATTTCAGATTTTTTATTTTGAGGAATTATTTGTTTATAATCAGGATAGCTTCCCACAATAAGACGAGAGACCAAAAAAGAAGACCCAAAAGAAAAGGAGATTTGATTTTCATTAAAACAAATTTTTATATTATCAATATTTTCTATTTGATCATCATCTTTAAAATTGTTTAAAATTCTAATAACCTCCTGAATTGTTTTGGCTGGAACTATAAATTTTTGACCACTTAAATCTTTATCTGATTTAAAGGAAATATTTTTTTCAGCCAGTCTATAACTATCAGTTCCAACTAAAAAAAGATTTTTTTCTGTTAAAGAAAAAAATATTCCTGATATTTCTGGTCGACCTTCACCGGTAGCAACTGAAAAAGAGACATTACTTATTCCTTTTTTAAAATCATCTGCTTTAACATAAAAACAATTACTTTCATCTACAGATGGAATTAGTGGAAAGTCTTTGCTTTCTTGAGTATTTATTTTTGTTTTATAGTTTTTACATTTTATTTTCAATTCGTTATTAACACTTTCTATTTCTATTTTTTCTTGCGGCAATAAAGAAATATATTCGTTTATAATTTTAGAATCAACGGTTATTTCACCTTCTTCATCAACCTTAGATCTTAAAAAATGAACAATACTAATTTCTAAATTTGTTGAAATTAATTCTAAACCCTCCCTCTTTGCCCTAAAGAGTATGTTGTTTAAAATTGGAAGATTTATATTTTTATTGCTTAAATGTCCAACAATAGATAATCCTTGTTTTAAATTTTCTTTTAAACTGGTTAGCTTCATATTTTTATATAATT
Organism: uncultured Gammaproteobacteria bacterium; assembly: GCA_964540285.1. Lineage (GTDB taxonomy): Bacteria > Patescibacteriota > Patescibacteriia > Patescibacteriales > UBA12465. The sequence goes on along the minus strand of CAZILW010000018.1, from coordinate 1,891 downwards.
TATATATATATGAATTAATAATAGTAATAAGGGGTGTTAATAACTTTTATTTTTGCTCTTTTCTTTCTTTTTTGTTGGTATTTTTTTAAATTTTATCTGTTAATTGTCTTGTGTTTTTTTACTGCTTTGTTTATAATTTTTTGTTGATAAAAATTTTTTTATTTTTTTTATTAACAACTTGTTATAAGTTTTAAATATTTTTTACACAAGAATTGTTATATTTATAAACTGATTGTTGACAACTTAAAAACACTTTTTAAACAGCTTAAAGCGATCCATATAAAAGCTGTTTAATAGAAATTATCTCTTGATTTAATTTTTCGTTTTCTTCTTTTTCTTTGTTTATTTTATTATAAGAGTGGATTGCTGTTGTATGATCTCTTCCGCCTAATTCTTCTCCAATACTAGGATAAGATGTATTAAGCTCCTCTCTCATTAAAAAAATAGCAACTTGTCTTGGTAACACTAATTCTTTTTTTCTTTTCTCTCCTAATAAGTCTTTATTGCTTATATTATAATACTGACAAACAACTTCAATTATGTCTTTTGGAATTATTGGTTTAATCTGATTGTTGTTTGTTAAGTCGTTTAATATATTTTTTACAGTTTTAATGTTGGGGCTTATGTTGTGAAACTCATGATAAGCTATAACCTTGTTAAGTGCGCCCTCAAGCTCTCTAATATTATTTTGAATGCTGTTAGAAATATATTTTAATATTTCTTCTTCTAATATGTAATTTCTTTCTCTAGCCTTTTTTTCTAATATAGCAATTTTAGTTTCAATATCTGGTTTGCCAATGTCTGCCACCATTCCAGACTCAAATCTTGATATAAGTCTTTTTTCAATAGCCGGAATTGCTTTTGGTGGTCTATCGGATGATAAAATAATTTGTTTATCTCCTTGTTGTAATTGATTAAAGGTGTGAAAAAATTCTTCTTGAGTTCCATCTTTTCCACCCATAAATTGAACATCATCAACTAAAAGAAGGTCTACGTTTCTATATAAATTTTTAAATTCTTTAGCTCGTCCGCTTTTAATTGAATCTATATAATTATTGGTAAATTGTTCGCTGGTTGTATATAAAACCTTTTTGTTCATCATTATAAATTCGTTACCAACCGCTTGCAATAAGTGAGTTTTTCCTAGACCAACCCCACCATAAATAAAAAGGGGGTTATAAGACTTTCCGGGATTTTTTATAATTGCCTGACAGGCAGCACAAGCTAGCTCATTTGCTTTTCCAATAATAAAACTAGAAAAAGAATATTTTGGATTAAGGCCAGAATTCCCTAAATTTATTTTTTTCTCACAAACCTCATTGTTTGATTCTTCTTTAATTTGTATTTTTGTTTCGGTGGTTTGCTTTTTTTCAGTATTATCTTCTTTTTTTTCTAGATTGATTTTATAAACAATTTCTTTTATTTTTTTTTCAGTTATTTTTTCAAGAGATGATTTAATAGATTTACAATATTTTTGTTCCAACCATCTTTTAGCAAAGTCATTAGGGACAGAGATTGTTACAATCTCTTCTTCTATGCTATATATAAAAGTGTTTTTAAACCAGGTGATAAAGTTTGCCCTGGATATTCCTATCTCTAGTTCGCCAAGAACGGCTTGCCAAATTTGATCGTTGGTCATAGTTCTTTTCTTAAGTTTAAAAATTAATCTTATTATAGTAAAAAAAACAAGTTTGAACAATCACTTTTTTTGTTTAGCAATTGTTTATAAGATGTGAATAAGTTTTATTTTTATAGTTTTTATAGAAAATGGTTTTTTAATTTATTTTTTTTGCTATAATAGGCATAGGGTAGGGCTATTAAGATTATTAGGATTTTTAGGATTCCACTTTTTCCCTTGTCATTCCAACGAAAGCTGGAATCCAGAATAAAT
>CAZILW010000017.1:0-15471 GCA_964540285.1 uncultured Gammaproteobacteria bacterium | reverse complement strand
CTTTACGGTTTTTTTCGGTTATAATTTCAATTACATCTCCATTCTTTAACTCTTGATTTAGCGAGCTTATTTTTTCGTTTATTAAAACTCCAGATGCTTTATTGCCAACGTCTGTGTGAATGGCGTAGGCGAAATCTATGGGTGTTGATTTTTCTGGCAACTCAATAACATCACCTTTAGGGGAGAAAACAAATATTCTGTCTTGAAATATATTTGTTTTTATTTCTTGTATAAATTTTTCAGTATCTTGACTTTCTTTTTGTATTTCCAGTATTTCTTTTATCCAGTTGGGCTTACTATAGTCTTTGCTTCCTTCATTTTTATAATTCCAATGAGAGGCCATTCCATATAAAGATTCTTCATGCATCTCTTTTGTTTTTATTTGAAATTCTGTTGCTTTGCCTTCCGGTCCAATTATTGTTGTGTGCAAACTTCTATAGCCATTAGGCTTTGGTATGGCTATATAGTCTTTAAATCTTCTGGATATCGGTTTCCAAATAGAATGAATCACCCCTAATATTTTATAACATTCTTCAATATCGTTAACGACCACTCTAAGAGCAAATACATCATAAATTTCATCAAATTTTCTATCCTTTCTTTGCATTTTTTGCCAAATACTATAAAGATGTTTAAATCTGGCACTTATTTCATATTCAATATTTAATTTTTTTAGATCTTCTTCTAAACGATTTTTTACTTTAATAAAAAATTGATTTCTTTCAGCTTTTTTTTCTATTTCGTATTTATATTCTATTTTCTTATATTCAACTGGATATAAATATTTAAAACAAATATCTTCCATTTGCCATTTTAATCTCCAAATACCCATCAATCCAGCAATCGGCGCGTATATTTCTAAGGTTTCTTTGGCTATTCTTTGTTGTTTATTTTCTGGTAATGCATCTAGTGTTTTGAGATTATGAAGTCTGTCGCAAAATTTAATATAAATAATTCTAACATCGTCAATAACCGCCAAGAACATTTTTCTTAAGTTTTCACGATATCTTTCTATTCCTCTGTATTTTATTTTACCTAATTTAGTTATGCCGTCTACTAGTTTGGCGACATCTTTGCCAAACATTTCTTCTATTTCTTCTACTGTGTGTTCTGTGTCTTCTGGGACATCATGAAGTATTCCGGCTATAACTGTGTTTTGATCAGCTTTAATTTGAGCCAAATTAAAAGCAGTATGAAGACAATGTTCAATGTATGGTTCACCTCCTTTTCGAAGTTGATTTTTATGAGCCTCTTTAGCAAATTCATACGCCTTGTTCAGTTTTTCTACATCAATATCAGGGTTCTTTTCTAGGGCTTTTTTTATTAATCTTTCAATTGTCATAAAAAATTTTATTATTTTATTTTTTATGCTATAATCTCTTTATATAATATCAAATAGCTTTAAAATTAGCAATTTATAAAATTAAAATAATTCCTTTATGTTTAATAAGAAAAATAGAGTGAAAATAGTTTTTTTTCTGGTTTTTTCAATCTTAGGTTTATTTGCCTTTTTGAATTTTAATCAGGTTTTAGCCTCATCAAATGATATTTTTGGAATAAATACAGTTGACAATCAAATTGTTTTAGAAAAATCTGATCCTCGTCAGGTGGTTGCCAGGATTATTAACGTCTTTTTGGGCTTAATGGGAATTATTGCTGTTTCTTTGATAATCTTTGCTGGGTTTACCTGGATGACTTCTGAAGGTAATGAAGAGAAAATATCTAAAGCTAAGGGCATTTTAAAAAGTGCTACTATTGGTTTATTTATTATTTTGTCAGCTTGGGGAATAGTTACTTTTATTTTTAGAGAAATTGGTGGAGATGCTATTCAAAGCCAAACGGGCACTTCTAATTCTAGTTATTTCCAAAATGGCTTAGGTGCTGTAGGTGCCTGTACAGTTGAGAGTGTCTATCCGGAGCCAGGACAAAAAAATGTTCCTCGAAATTCAATGATTATGGTAACTTTTAAGCAAGAATTTTCACCAGAAACAATAAGTGCTAATACCAGCATTTGTTTAGAGGAAAATTTTACCTTTGAATCAATGACATGTTCTAGTCCTGTTCCTTTCAGTTTTGACACTAGTGATAATAAAATTTTAGTTATTTTCCCAGATGAAATTTTGGGCAATGAAAATAATGATTCTTCTTATGTCGTTCATTTTTCTAATAATGTTTTGAATTCTGAGGGAAATCAATCTATTTTTAATACCTGTTCTCCTCAATATTTACTGTGGAATTTTGTAGTTAGCAATAAACTTGATATTACCCCTCCTAAAGTTTCAAATATTTTTCCGCAAAGTGATAACTCTCCAGATGGTTCAGAGTTAGTATCAACCCTTCAGTTTGCCAATGGATCGTTGCAGATTGTTGGTCTTCCAAATTATTTTGAAAAAGCAGAAGTTCTTTCCGTTAATAAAGGGGGTGGTACAAGTAGTAATGCTACCGCTTTTGTTAATCAAAACTATAACGGACAGTATACCAACTTCACAGTTTCAATTAGCGCTAACTCTAAAGCTCAACTTTCAAGTGGGGCAAATAGTCTAGGAGCTTTTGATATTGTAAATAACAGAGTTGACTTCCCTAATTATTTTTCTCTTAATATTGATGGAGATTTTGAAAATGGTAATTCTTGGAATGTTTCCTTAAAAAAGATGGTTCCTGCTGATAAAATAAAGGTTGGGTCTTTCGAGTATACTTTTATAGATGGACTAAGTTTTGGGTATAATATTAAAGTAGCTGAAAATACAATTGATCAAACTCAAAATATTTGTATTGCTTTAAATGATCACCCCAATGTTGAGGTTTATTCTTGCTCATCTAACAATATAATACTTAGATCAAAAGTTGGTGGCTCTAATGGAAATTCCGTAGTGTTACAGTCTTATACTTCTAGTATAGAGGCGGAGCCTTTTAGTGGTGGAGTTGATAGAATTGAAAAGGCTATAGTCAATGATAAGAAAGATAAACCAATGAATTCTGGAATACAAATTGTATTTAACGAAGCTGTTAATCCCTTAACTGTTTCTGGTGATAGTAACGAAGTTAAGGATTATATTAGGGTCTTAAATGTTTCTAATGGTAATTCTTTAATTGATGGAAAATTTAAAATATCTTCTGATTATAGAACAGTTGAATTTATCTCTAATTTTAAGTGTGGCGCTAATAGTTGTGGTGAGGATATTTTTTGCTTGCCAGCAAGCAGTAATATAAAGGTTGAAATTTCAGCAGCTAATCTTTTTGATTGTGCTTCGAGTGATTCTAATTGTGCCAATAAAAAACCTTTTGCTAGTTGTTTGGATAATATTTGTCAAAACTCCGAGGGAAAAAGATATCCTTTGGCCAAAACCCCAGTAGATGGTGTTGTAGATACGGCCCTTAATTCCTTGGATGGAAATAGCGATGGTTATTCTTATGGTCCTAGTTCTTATTTTTATAAAAATCAAGGTGATTCAATGACTGGTGATAGTTTTTCTTGGTCATTTTGGGTAAATGATAAAATAGATTCTACTCCCCCTAAAATTTTAGAATTTAACCCAGAGACACCAGCTAATTTATTTAGTCCTATCGAAATAGTTTTTGACAAGCTTTTATCAACTGATAGCTTGAGAACTGGTCAACTTGTTTCTGAATCTGGGGGAGAAAAAGTTTTTCACAATCGAATTAATTTAATTAGTGGGCAAGCTGTTGGTTATTGGATAGAGTCTGAGGGACAAGATGTTAATCCTGTAGATGGTGATAATGACAGAACAAAGGTTTTTATTAAGCATGCACAATTTTTTGAAGGAGCAGGATACAGAGCTCAGGCTGGTTCAGGGGTTAGAGATATTTATCAAAATTGTTTTAAACCAAGTGCTAGTATTAACTGCATAGCTGATCCCTTAAATCCTTCTTGTTGTGACGGAACTCCTCGTCCTGGTTCATCTTGTAATTAGTTTATTATAAGATAATATTAATTTGATTTTAATTTTGTTTTATTTTTATCTGTTTTATTATATTTTTAATTTATTATATTTAAAATAATTGTTTATCTTTTTGATAAATAGTTGTAAAAAGATTATGTCAAAAGAAAAAAAAGGAAAAGAGCCAATTAAAAATAATTCCAACAAAATGGAAGCAACATCTTTGGCGATGCAACAAATAAAAAGCAAGTTTGGTGACGGGGCTATTATGAAGTTTGGGGAGGCCAGAAAAACAAACGTTGATGCTATTTCTACTGGATGTTTATCTTTAGATATGGCCTTTGGCATTGGAGGTGTGCCTCGGGGAAGAATTATAGAGGTTTTTGGGCCAGAGTCATCTGGAAAAACAACTTTAGCTCAACACATAGTGGCCGAGGTCCAAAAATTAGGAGGAATAGCTGCTTTTGTGGATGCTGAACATGCTCTTGACCCTGATTATGCTGAAAAGATTGGCATTAATATTAAAGAAATGCTTATTTCTCAGCCAGATACAGGAGAGCAAGCTTTGGAAATAGTAGAAACTTTAGTTAGATCAAACGCTGTTGATGTGGTGGTGGTTGATAGTGTGGCCGCTTTGGTTCCTCAAAAAGAAATAGAAGGTGATATGGGAGATCAACATATGGGTCTACAGGCCAGATTAATGAGTCAAGCTCTTAGAAAGTTAACTGGAATTGTTGCCAAAACAAAAACAGTTGTCATTTTCATAAATCAAATCAGAAATAAAATTGGAGTGTTTTTTGGAAATCCTGAGACTACCAGTGGAGGTAACGCTCTTAAATTCTATTCTTCTGTCAGAGTTGAAGTTAGAAGAAGCGCTCAAATAAAGCAGGGAGAAAAAATTTTAGGAAATAGAGTTAAAGCTAAAATTGTTAAAAATAAAGTTGCAGCTCCTTTTAAGTCAGCAGAATTTGATATTATGTATAATGAGGGAATTTCTATTTCTGGCGACTTGTTAGATTTGGGTGTTGAATATGGTGTTATTAAAAAATCTGGAAACTCTTATAACTTCGGTCAAAATAAACTAGGAATAGGCAGGGAAAATGCGAAAAACCACTTAAAATCACAAGAAAAATTAATGAAAGACTTAAGGACTAAAATAACCGAGGAATATAATAAAAAGGAAAATAAATAGAATTTATTTAAATTTTGTTAGAATTATAAAATACTCTCTTTTGAGAGTATTTTAATTAAAAGAGCTTTATTTTTTTGTTTAATAGTGTTAATATATAATAAATTTATTATTAAGCAAGTCATTAAATGTCTAATTTTTTTGTTTTGTCTTTAGGTGGTTCAATGGTCTCATTGCCCCAAGGTATAAATACCAATTTTTTAAGAAAATTTAAGAAATTAATTGAAGAAAGAATTGAACTGGGTGACAAGTTTATAATTGTAGTTGGTGGTGGCTTTAATGCTAGAAATTCAATTCAAGAGGCTTTTAAGGTTAACAAATTTTTAAGCTCAAATGATCAAGATTGGATAGGAATTTCAGCGACTCATTTAAATGCTAATATTGTTAAATCTGTGTTTGGAGAATTGGCTTATCCTGTTTTAATTGACAATCCTAAAATAAAAATAAAAAGCACAAAATCTTTGTTTTTTTCTGGTGGTTATTTGCCTGGAAATTCCTCTGATTTTGTTTGCTCCGTTTTATCAAAAACATATAATGTTAAGGATATAATAAACATAAGCAATATTGATTATGTTTATAGTAAGGACCCTAAAAAACATAAAGATGCTAAAAAAATTGAGGAAATGAATTGGAGTGATTTTTTGTCTATAGTTGGTGATCGTTGGGTTCCTGGATTAAACTCACCCTTTGATCCAGTTGCCTCCAAGTTTTGTCAAAAGGAGGGTAAAAGAGTTATAATATTAAACGGAAATAATTTTGTTAATTTAAATAATTATTTGTCAGGTAAAAAATTTAAAGGAACTAAAATATATGGAAAATAAAAACAATCAAGCAACAGGTGTGAAGGAAGCTGGAGAAATAATTTCTAAAAAAATTATTCGCTCTCAGTTTTTAAAGGGTTTGTTGGATTTTTTAAAAGAATATTCAGTTATCGGTCTAGCGATAGGTGTTATTGTAGGTCAAACTTCTAAGGACTTGGTTGATTCTTTAGTGAAGGGTTTTTTTATGCCGATAGTTGAACTCTTAGTTTCTAAGGAAAAATTTGAAAATTTAGTTTTTGTTTTGAGAGGAGTTAGCTTTGATATTGGTCGTATTTTGAGCTCCTTTATAACATTTTTAATAGTAATGACTTTGTTGTATTTTATAGTTAAGAAGATAATTAAAAATGATAAATTTTTGCCTAAAAAATAATTATTTAAAAAATAATTATGATTGTTAAAAAAATAATTTTAGGAGTAGATCCGGGCTTAGCTGACACTGGTTTCGGTCTTATTGAAGTCTGTGGTTCTAGTGTTAAATGTTTAGATTTTGGTTCAATAAAAACATCTCCCAAGGAAGATTTTGTGGAGCGTTTAAAAAAAATAGACAGCCGCTTACAAGAAATAATTGACAAATATCAGCCAAATATAGCTTCGGTTGAAAAAATATTTTTTAATACTAATGCTAAAACTGCATTGCTTGTCGGTCAAGCTAGGGGCGTAGCACTTCTTAGTATTGCTAAAAATAAAATACCTATTTTTGAATTTACTCCATTACAATTAAAGCAGACAATTAGTAATTATGGGCGAGCTGATAAAAATCAAATAAAAAAAATGATTAAAATTTTTTTAAATTTAAGAGAGTTGCCTAAATCTGACGATAGTGCTGATGCCTTAGGACTGGCAATTTGTGCAATTAATTGTTTAAATAAGACTTAAAATATGAATAGTAAAAAAATTAAAATAGTACATGTTTCCGCTGAGGTGGCCCCTTTTTCTAAAACGGGTGGATTGGGTGATGTTGCTCGCAGTTTGCCAGAATCTTTATTCAAAATTGGTCATGATGTTAGAATCGTGACTCCGTTTTATGGAAAATTAATAGATAAAGACAAGCATAAACTTAAATTAATTTTTAAAGATGTTAAACTGATAATCGATTCAGAAAATTCGATTAAAGTTAATTTTTTAGAAGGAAAACTGAACGGAGGACTTCCTGTTTATTTTGTAGAAATAAAAAAATATTTTTCTAAACATAAAAAGGTTTATGGCTCGGACAAGGAGAATATAAGATTTTTAACTTTTAATATTGCTGTTTTAAAATTATTAAATTTATTAGACCTAAGTCCTGACATTATTCATTGTCATGATTGGCACTCAGGTTTAATTCCGTATTTTATTAAAACTAAAGCTAGATACACAAAAACCCTTGCAAAAACTAAAACCATATTTACTATTCACAATTTAGCTTTTCAAATGGGAAAAAATTGGTTTTCTGTCCCCTTGGAGAAGAAGGATTATGGAAGAAAAAAAATTCCCTCTATTAACAATCCAGATATTGCTAATGTTAATTTTGCTAAAAGAGCTATTATGTCGGCTGATATTATCAATACTGTGAGCGAAAAGTATCGCGAAGAAATAATGACTAAGAAATTTGGACAAGATCTCAATCGTATTTTAAAGAATAGAAGTAATTTATTGTTTGGTATAGTTAATGGTATTGATTACGATTCTTATAATCCTAAAAACGATCAGGGTCTTTTTCAAAATTTTGATATTCATTCTTATAAATTTAAAGCAGAAAATAAGAAGTTTTTACAAAAAAAACTAGGACTTTCGGTTAATGAAAATGTTCCTATAATTTGTTCCACATCTCGTATAACTCATCAAAAAGGTTTTGATGTTATTTTAAAACTCTTACCTTATTTATTGAGACTTGATATTCAAATAATATTTATGGGAGATGGAAATCAAGAATATATTAAACAAATAAATTACCTTAATAAAAAATTTCCTAAAAAAATAATTTGGAAGCCGTTTAAGGAAAATCAAGACATAGAAACATTGGTTTATGCCGGATCTGATTTGTTTGTTTTACCCTCTTACTATGAGCCATGTGGTATAAATCAAATGATAGCCATGCGCTATGGCTGCATCCCTATTGTTAGAGAAACTGGAGGTCTTTATGATACTGTTAATAATTTTAATCCAAATTCTAAGGCGGGGACTGGCTTTACCTTTAAATATGAAGATGAATTTTCCTTCTTTTGGGCTATAGTTAGGGCTTTAGAGAATTATAAGTACAAAAATGTTTGGAATGGTATTATAGAGAGAGCAATGTCTCAGTCTAGTAGTTGGAAAATTCCAGCCCAAAAATATATAAAACTTTATAGAAAGGCTATTAAAATTAAAGAATAAATTCAAATGTTGTGGATAAACTTTCTTCACTTATATCAACCAGCTAATTCAGATTCTTATAGAATAAAAGAGGCTAGTAGTTTGAGTTATGAGCGTATTTTTGATGCTCTTAAAAAAAATAAAAAAATAAAATTTACTTTAAATATTTCAGCTTGCTTGGTTTCGAGGTTTTTAGAGCTGGGTTATTTTGATTTAATAAAAAAAATAAACTTTTTAATAGAAAGAGGCCAAATTGAACTAGTTGGTTCTGCAGCTTATCATCCTTTACTACCTTTAATTAAAAAGGAAGAGGTCTTTAAACAGATAAAAGAACAGGAAATGATAATTAAAAAAAATTTTCCCAAAGCAAAGCTTTCAGGATTTTTTTTCCCAGAAATGGCTTATAGTCCAGAGGTTGCTTCTATTGTGAAAAAAATGGGTTATTCTTGGATTATTTTAGATGAAATAACTTTTAACAACTCAAACAAGAAGCTTGACTTTTCTAAAGTTTATAAAGACAAGCGAAGTGGTCTTAAGGTTATATTCAGGTCTCGTGATTTTTCTAATTCTTATGTTCCAGATAAAATAGAAAACATCTTGTTGAAAGGTGAGTTTAAAAAAAATGATATTTTTATTAGCGCTACCGATGGTGAATTGTATGGACTTAGACATAAAGACCCAAGAAGGAAATTCGAGAAAATATTAAAAAATAAAAAAATTCAAACACTGCTTGTTTCTAATTATTTAAAAAGGAAGAAAACTGAAGATGTTTCTTTGAGAAAAAGCAATTGGGAGTCCACGCTTAAAGATTTAGTCAAAAATGAGCCATATCACTTATGGTATAGCCAAAAAAATAAAATTCATTTAAAATTATGGGAGTTGGCTAATTTGAGCTATGCCATGATTGAAAGACATAAAAGAGATAAAAATAAGGAGTGGGCTAGATGGCATTTTGTTAGGGGCTTGGCTAGTTGTACATTTTGGTGGGCTAGTGATAATGATTTTAAGCATAACTTTGGGCCTAGGGCGTGGAATCCAGACGAAATAGAGAGAGGGGTGGATGAATTTATTAGATCTATTAGGTCTTTAGAAAATTCAACCTCCAAAGAAGAAAAAATGAAAGCGGAATTATTACTGGCAAAAACCAAGAGAATGATTTGGGCCAAACATTGGTCAAAAAGATAAAATTTATTATTATTTATGAATAAAATTGAAAAATTGTTTGATAATAAGTACATTTTAAATTTTTTTAATAAGAGAATATTGCCGCTTTATCCGGATTTTAAAAAAATAGAAAAAATAAAAATAATTCATCATAAAAAATTTATTTGGGTTGGTTCTTATCATGTAGTAAGTGAATTCAAGGTTTCATTTTTGTTGAATTCTGTGGCTTGCAAAAAAAAGGTAAAAAGATTGTCATTTTTTTGCACTGCTCATTCCAGTGAGCCAAGGAAAAATGTTTATGATGTTTTGAACCATCTTTGGAATAATGGATTTTCAAAAGGATTTTTAACCATTCCTCGACCTCTTCTTTATTCTAAGTATTTCAACGCTTCTTTTTATAGGGGTGTTAGTGGTAAAAGTTTATTAGAATTTATTAGAGAGGGTGATAAAAAGGAAATTGAAAAGATAGTTAAAAAGACAGCTGAGTGGTTAGCCAAGCTTCACAAGATTCCAGTTAGCAAAGAAATTCAATATGATAAAAATAAAAGTAAAATAAAAACGGTTGTTCCGGGTTATAAAAAAATACTAAAGGGAATAGAAGAGAAATATAATGGTGAATATCTAAAAGATATTAAAAAGATTTATGACTACTTGATAGAATTAGAAGATGATTTTTTCAAACTAAGTCATAAAAGATGGTTAATTCATGGAGATGCTCATCCTGACAATATTATTAAAATTAGTGATAAAAAGATAGCCATGATTGATTTTACTGATATATCTCCTTCTGACTTTGCTAGAGATTTAGGTAGTTTTTTGCAACAAGTTGAATACAAACTTAAAAGAAATTCATATCCAGATTCTTATATTAAAAAAGTTCATAACATTTTTATTGAAAGTTATTGTCGAAAAACAAAGGTTAAATATAATATCAGACTAAAGGAGCGGGTTAAGCTTTATTATTATTGGACAGCAATTAGAACAGCTGTTTATTGGTTGACCAAACACAATCCTGACCCTCAAAGATCAGAGCCTTTAATAAGAGAGGTTAAGAAAAAATTAAAACTATAATAAATATGTTGATTGATTTGCAACTACATTCTATTTATTCTGATGGGTATTTAAGTCCCAAGGAGCTGGTTTCTTTTATAGCCAAAAAGGGAATTAAGGTGGCCTCGCTAACAGATCATAATACCCTGGAAGGTTTAAATGAATTTAAAACTGCTTGTTTTAAGCATAAAATAAAACCTATTAATGGATTAGAGTTGTATTGTAAATATAAAAATAAAAAAATAAATATTTTGTGGTATAATTTTAATGAGGAAAATCAAGAATTAATTAAGTTGTTGGAGGAAAGTAGACGCAGAAGAGTTTTTTTAGTTAAAAGAGCTTTATTAAAATTAAAACGTCGTGGTTTTAAAATTAATGAAGATATTATTTCGGAATTTGATAATTATATTCCTATAAATCGTTTGAGTGAGAAAATAATGTCAAACAAATTTAATTATAATAAGGTTTTAAAAATTTTTAAAAACAAGAATAATGCAGTTAGAGTTTTAAGAGAAGAAAACATAATCGGAGAATTGTTTTTTCATAAAAAAGATGAACGTCTTAATGAGTCTTATCTTGACCTGGAGAGGGTTGTAAAGGTTAGAAAGAAGGCTGGCGGTCAATTGGTTTTTTGTCATCCTGGTAGATATAATAAATACGCCAACAATATAACTCAAAAATTAAAAGAAGCTGGAATGGATGGAATTGAGGTTTTATCCCCTCATCATTCAATTGGATCTATTATGTACGCTCAGTTTTTAGCTGAAAGCTTTGACTTGATTTCTACCGGAGGATCTGATTTTCATCGTTTTGAAGAAAATTCAAAATATGTAAGAAGTTCATCTGATTGGTTCATTATTGATAGTAAAAAATTAAGAAGAATAAACGAAATAATAGGATAAAAATATGTCTAACAAAAAAAATGCCAAACAAGAAGTTCAATCAGGAGAAGAGTTTAAAAACAATAAAATTAAAATGAGTGTTTTGGCTTTGATTATTTTTGTTTTAGGTTTGATTTGTTTATTAGCTCTATTTTCCTTATCTGGTAGTTTTGGCCTGTTTTTAAACAAATACCTTTCTTTGGGCTTTGGTTGGGCTAAATGGTTTTTTCCTTTTTTACTCATTTTTTTTAGCATAGCCCTTTATAAGGGTAATCATTTTTTTACTAAGAAAAAAAATTATGTTGGTCTCTTTTTACTTTTTGTTGTTTGGCCACTATTATTTCATTTCTTTTTTAGCTCTGAGGTAATAAAAGAAAAAGCCGCAGCTGGTATAGGTGGCGGATATTTGGGATTATATCTATCAATTTTTATAAAAAACATTCTTGGTTTTTGGGGTGGTTTGGTTGTGATTTTAGCCTTATTTCTTCTTTCAATTATTTTATTGTTTGGTATTACTTTGTCTGATATCTTGGGATCAAAAAGTTATTTTAATAAAATAATTATTTGGTTTTCTAATTTGCTTAAAAGGAAAGAAATGGAAAGCGATGATTTTGATTCAGACGAAGATGATTCTTGCGATTTGGAAGATGAAAACTCGGAAGAAGATGAGGTTTTAGATGAAGATGTAGATTTAAAAAGTGAGCTTAATAAAAAAAACGAAATAGAGGAGGAAGTATTTTTTTCTAAAAAAGAAATAGGCCTTCCTGTAGAAAAAAAAGAAAAAAAACAAGAAGAATTGAAAATAAATTGGAAAACTAAAAAGGTCAAAATGGATATACCTTTGGATTTGTTAAGTTCGGAGGTTGGCAAAGCAACTAGTGGAGATATCAAAAGTAATATATTAATTATTCAAAGAACTCTAGAAAATTTTGGGATTTCGGTTGATATGGGGGAGGTTAATGTTGGGCCAACTGTTACTCAATACACCTTTAAGCCATCTGAGGGTATTAAGCTTTCTAAAATAACCACTTTAAGCAACGACCTTTCTTTAGCCCTAGCCGCTCATCCTATTAGAATAGAGGCTCCAATTCCAGGCAAGTCTTTGGTTGGCATAGAGGTTCCTAATAAAACTAAAGCAATAGTTGGTTTAAGGGAAATTTTAGAAGATAGAGATTTTAAAACTAGAAATAGCAACTTGATGGCTGCTTTAGGCAAAGATGTTTCAGGTAAAAACATTGTTTATGATATTGCTAAAATGCCTCATCTTTTGGTAGCTGGAGCAACTAATTCTGGCAAATCAGTTTGTTTGAACGCGATTATTATTGGTCTTCTTTATCAAAATAATCCCGAGGATTTACGATTTATTATGGTTGATCCTAAGAGAGTTGAGCTCCCTGCTTACAACAATATTCCTCATCTTTTAACTCCAGTAATTACCGAGGTTAACAAAACTGTTAACGCCCTTAGATGGTGTTTAAATGAAATGGACAGACGTTATGAAATTTTGAACCAGGCCGGCAAAAAGAATATTCAAAGTTATAATGAATCAAGTAAGGAAAAGATGCCTTTTATTGTTTTTGTAATTGATGAATTAGCTGATTTAATGATTTCAGCTGCTAAAGATATAGAAAGCAGTGTTATTCGTTTGACTCAAATGTCTAGAGCTGTTGGTATTCATTTAATACTGGCAACTCAAAGACCAAGTGTTGATGTTATCACTGGTTTAATTAAAGCAAACACTCCTTCTAGAATAGCTTTTTCGGTTGCCTCTATTGTTGATTCTAAAACTATTTTAGACTCTTCCGGAGCTGAAAAATTATTAGGAAAAGGGGATATGCTTTTTAGCACAGCTGAACTTTCTAAGCCAAGAAGAATACAGGGGGCTTATTTAAGTGATGCCGAAATATTTTCTATAGTTGGTTTTATCAAAGAAAAATATGGACAAGCTGATTATTTAGACGGTATAGTGGAAAGACAAAAAGTAAGTGGTAATGCCGGGGTCGGTTTGGACGGTAATTTTGGCGATGAGGATGAATTATTAGAAGAGGCCAAAGAAATAGTATTGTTAGCTGGCAAAGCCTCAACCTCTTTACTTCAAAGAAGATTAAGAATTGGTTACTCTAGAGCTGCTAGTATTTTAGATATGCTGGAAGAAGCTGGCATAATTGGACCTTCAAATGGCTCTAAACCAAGAGAAATATTAGTTTCAGGCGATCAAATTAGGTCTTCTAGTAATTCAATTTCTGCTATGCCGGTTCATAATAAAGCTGAAAGCAAGGCACCAGAAAATTATCTTTATGAAGAAGATGAAACATCTTTGTCTTTGGAAAATCCAGATGAAAAAGGGATAGAGGATGTTGCTGATAGTCTTGGTCTTGAGGAGGATGATTTTAATGAAAAAAATCAAATTGAAGAAAATGATAATAAAAAAAATTCTAAAAATATAAACAAAGAAACAAAAAAAGATAATGTAGATAATTTAGATGATGACTTTGGAAAATATTTTTCTAAATAATTTTTTATGAATATTATAAATTTAATCAAAAGAGTAGTGCCTCACAATTTTTTAGAAAAAATAAGACCAGCTTATCATTTTGTTATGGCTTACTTGGCGGCTCTTTTTTATGGCTTTCCTAGTAATAAATTAATTGTTATTGGAATTACTGGAACTTCGGGTAAAACAAGTTCTGTTTATTTAATGGCTACAGCTTTAAATTCGGCTGGATATAAAACAGGCTACACCTCAACTGCTATGTTTAGTGATGGTGATAATGAGTGGTTAAATGATAAGAAAATGACCATGTTGGGACGTTTTTTTACTCAAAAAATGTTAAGCAAGATGGTTAAGAATGGTTGCGTTTATGCTATTGTTGAAACAACCTCAGAAGGGATAAGACAATTTAGACATCGTTTTATAAATTATGATATAAATTTTTTTACTAGTCTTTATCCAGAACATATAGAGTCTCATGGCAGTTTTGAAAACTATAAAAAAGCTAAGGGTGGGCTATTTTCTCACTTGAAAAAATGTTCCAGCAAATATATTGATCAAGAAAAAAAAGTTATTAGGATTAAAAATAATTTATCTAAAATAAATTTTAATAAAGTTAGAAAGACAATAATAGTTAATGGTGATGATGAGCATTCATCTTTTTTTTCCAGTTTTTGGGCTGAAGAAAAAATGGCTTATCATTATGGACAGTTTTTAGACCAGGATCTTCCTTCTGTTTTTTATGATAATATAAAAATAGCTGATCGTAGAATTATTTTTGATATTTTTTTTAAACAAAATATTTCCGGAGAACAGAAAATTGTTTCTAAAAATATAGAATTATCTCTTTTGGGTGAGTTTAATGTTATAAACTCTTTACCACTAATATGCCTTGCTTTAAATCAAGAGCTTGACCTGGATTTAATTATCGGGGAGTTGAAGAAGGTAAAAAATATTCCAGGAAGAATAGAAATGATTGATGCTGGTCAGGATTTTTTAGCTATAGTTGATTATGCTTATGAGCCGGTTGCTTTAGGTAAGTTATATGAAACAATTGATTTAATAAGAGAAAATAAGCAGGCTGGTAAATTAATTCATATTTTAGGCTCGGCTGGTGGCGGAAGAGATAAAAGCCGTCGTTTTATTTTAGGTGAAATGGCTGGTCATAAAGCTGATTTTGTAATTGTTACCAACGAAGATCCTTATGATGAAAATCCTTTAGAAATTATTAATCAGGTAGCTAGTGGCTCTAAGAGTGTTGGTAAAGTAGAGGGTAATAATTTGTTTAGAGTTTTAGACAGACGCGAAGCTATTAAAAAGGCTTTGAGTTTGGTTTCGAGTGGGAATGATTTAATTTTAATAACTGGCAAGGGAAGTGAGCAGGCAATCTGTTTAAAAAACGGACAAAAAGAACCTTGGGATGATCGCTTGGTTTTAAAAGATGAGATTATTAATTATCAAAAATAATTTAAAATTTTATAATTATTTTATAATCTATTGACCAGTATTATATATTTGATATAATATAATTAGATAGTTTATTTATCATTATACTTCTAGGTAGTTTCTTAAGATTCTTCTTAGTAGTAAAAAAATTATGAACACAAAGAAAAAAGGTTTTACCTTGATCGAGTTGTTGGTGGTT
>CAZILW010000016.1:0-17024 GCA_964540285.1 uncultured Gammaproteobacteria bacterium | reverse complement strand
AAACAATATTAATATAATTAATACAAAAAATTATGAACCAGCATAATAAAAAAAATGCCTTCACCCTCATAGAACTCCTAGTAGTAATAGCTATCATTGGTATACTTGCTACTCTAGCAGTAGTGGCTCTACAACAAGCAAGACAAAATGCCAGAGATAGCAAAAGAATGGCCGATATGAAACAAGTACATACTGCCCTAGAACTATTCTTCAATGAAAATGGAAGATATCCTACAGAAGAAGAATGGAATAGTGGTATCATAGAGTCTGAATCTAGCAATAATGTATTTATGTACAATATTCCTTCCTCTCCTACTCCAGCTGATGGAAACTGTCAATCTGCATCTAATACCTATATCTACACTCCTCAAAACAATGGTGCCAGCTATACCATAGATTTCTGTACCGGCAAACAAGTATCAGATCTACCCGAAGGAGCTAAACAAATGACCCCAGGAGGGATAATAATAGGTAGTAGTGGAAATACTGGTGGAAATGGTGGAGGTGGTGAAGAAGATGAATTTACTGGTACATCAGGAACATTTACAGACACAAGAGATGGTCAAACTTATGCTTGGGTGAAAATAGGAGAGCAAATCTGGATGGCTGAGAATTTGAATTATGATAATGGTTGTTCTTCTTCTATTTGGATTGATTCTTCAGATGAGAGTTGGTGTGGTTGTTATAATGACAATTCTGTTAATTGTAGCTCTTATGGATTGCTTTATCAATGGTCAGTGGCCATGAATGGGTCTGAGCTTGAGGGAGTACAGGGAATATGTCCTAGTGGTTGGCACATACCCACTGAAGCAGAAATATTAAGTTTTTTTGATTATGTTTCTTCTAATTCAGATTATTGGTGTGGTGGAACTTCAAATTATATTGGAAAATCTTTAGCTAGTACTTTTGGTTGGAATTCATCTCCAACTGTTTGTTCTGTTGGCAATGATCAGTTATCTAATAATTCTACAAATTTTAGCGCTGTCCCTGGCGGTCTCCGTAACGAGTTTGGTTTTTTGGGCCTTGGGCATCAATCTAATTTTTGGTCGTCATCTATTTTTAATGACCCAAGTCTTTCAGAAGAAGAAGTTTTCTATTTTGATTTATCATCAGCTTATTTATCAGTGGCTTTAAATTCTTATTATAAAGAAAGCGCCTTTTATGTTCGTTGTTTGAAGGATTAATTTATAAATAATTAGTATAAAAAAGACCATTTCGGTCTTTTTTGTTTTGACTGATAAATTTGCTATAATTATATTATATGGAAATTCCTCTAGCTCATATTCTTCGCCCTCAAAAATTAAGTGATTTTGTTGGGCAAGAAAAAATAGCCGGACCAAATACTTGGTTAAAATCAGTGATTGAAAAAGATCAATTGACTTCTTTGATTTTTTGGGGCCCTCCTGGCGTCGGCAAGACGACTTTGGCTCATATTATTTCCAAAGAAACCAAGACAGAATTTATTTCACTTTCAGCCGTTAGTAGTGGTATTAAAGATTTGAAAGAAATAATAACTAGAGCTGAAGAAAATAGAAGATTTAAAAAGAAAACTATACTATTTATTGATGAAATTCATCGTTGGAACAAAGCTCAACAAGATGCTCTTCTTCCTCATATTGAAAACGGACTGTTAATACTTATTGGGGCCACAACTGAAAATCCTAGTTTTTCAGTTAATTCTGCTTTGCTCTCTAGATTAAAAGTTTTGATTTTGGAAAATCTAGAGGAAGAGCATTTATTGAAAATTATTAATAGAGCTGTTAAAGAACTTAAATTAGAAATGGGTGCTCGGGAAAAAAGATTGATAGCCAATTTAAGTGCTGGTGATGCTCGTCGGGCTTTAAATATTGTAGAAGCCGTTTTTAAATCAGGTGAAAAAGTTGACTTAGATTTAATAAAAAAATTAGCTAATAAACCTCAGCTTTTTTATGATAAAAATGGCGAAGAACATTATAATTTGATTTCAGCTTTACATAAATCAATTCGAGGAAATGATGCTAAAGCCTCTCTTTATTGGCTAACTAGAATGATTGAATCAGGCGAAGATCCTTTGTATATCGCTAGAAGACTTGTTAGATTTGCCAGTGAAGATATTGGACTAGCCAATAATAGTGCTTTAATGATTGCCAATCAAGCATATGATGCTTGTGCCAAGATAGGATTGCCTGAATGTAGCTTAGCTTTAGCTCAGGCTGTTATTTATTTAGCCAAATCTAAAAAAAGCATTGCTGTTTATAAAGCTTATAATTTAACCATTGATGAGATTAATCAGAGTGGTTCTTTGCCGGTGCCAATTCATTTAAGAAATGCTCCAACAAAATTAATGAAAGATATTGGATACGGTAAAAATTATAAGTATACCCCAGAAGAAAATGATGAAGGACAAGCTTACTTGCCAAATGGCTTAAAAAATGCTAATTTTAAGAAATTGATTTTATAATTATTTATTATTTTTAATGTTTTAAAACATTATTTAAACTCTAAAATTATGGACCCAGATCTCCTGTTTTTATTCATTCTTGTTGTTTTTTCAGCCTTTTTTTCTTCGGCTGAAGTGGTTTTTTTAAGTTTGAGCGATGCTAAAATCATAGCCATGATTGAAGCTAAGAAAAAAAACGCTCTTACGGTTAAAAAGTTAAAAGAAAATCCTCGAACTTTACTTATAACGGTTTTAATTGGAAACAATATTGTTAATATTGCTGCCGCCTCTTTGGCTACTGTTATTTTTACTAACTATTTCGATTCAGCTGTCATTGGATTAACTACTGGTATAATGACCATAGTTATTTTAATTTTTGGTGAAATAGTTCCTAAATCTTTTGCTTCTTCTCATGCTCCTTGGCTATCTCGTCAGTTTGCTCCTTTTATCTTTTTTTTAAGAAAGTTCTTTTTACCAATTATCTGGTTAATGGAAAAACTAACCAATCTTTTGGTTGGAAATCATAAGGTAGAGGAGGTTAGTGAGGAAGAGTTAAAGGCCTTGGCTATGGCTGGTGTTCAGCAGGGAACAATAGAAAAAAATGAAGGATTAATGATTGAAAAACTTTTTAAATTTAATGATATATCGGCCGAAGATATTATGACCCCTCGAGTTGAAGTTGTTTATGTTAAAAATAGTGATTCTATAGAGAAAACAGCCGTTGAGATTGAAAAATATGGCATAACAAGATGTTTAGTTATTAATGAAACCATTGATAAAGTTTTGGGTTTTGTTCATGCTCAGGATGTTCTGCTGTCTTTTAGACAGGGGAAAGAAAAAGAAGATGTTAAACCACTTATTAGGCCAATTATTTTTGTTCCAAAGCAAATGTTGATTAATAGTATTTTGAAAGAATTTCAAAAGAGAAAAATACACATCGCTGTTGTAATGGATGAGTATGGCGGAACAGAAGGTATTATAACCCTGGAGGATATTATTGAAGAGTTGGTCGGTGAAATAGTTGATGAACATGATATAGATGATAATTTTATAAAAAGAATTGGCAAAAACGAGATTATTGTTTCTGGGGCGGTAGAGTGTCGTGATATAAATCGTTTTTTAAACATCACCTTGTCGGAAGATGATTTGGAAACAGTAGCCGATTTTGTTTTAGAAACTATTAAAAAAATACCAACTGAAGGAACTACTATTGAAAAAAATAATTTTAGCTGTATAGTTGAAAGAGTTGAAAATAAAGTAATCAAACAGGTGAGAATAACTAAAAAATAATTCTTGTTTTTTTATTGAATTTTTGCTATAATACTTATAACAAATTGATAATTAATAAAATTTTTAATTTCTTAAAGTGAAATTAGGGTTTATAAATGTATGACAACTTTGTGGATTGTATTATGTATTTTAATTTTCTTGGGTTTAATTATTGCTTCAATGTATAATGGCTTAATCCGACTTAAAAATAGAGTTGAAGAAGCCTGGAGTGATATCGACGTTCAATTGAAAAGAAGATATGACTTAATACCTAATTTAATTGAAACTGTTAAAGGATATGCTGCTCATGAAAAGGAAACTTTTGAAAAAGTTGTTCAAGCCAGATCTAACGCGATGTCTTTGCAAAACACTGATAACGTTGAAGAAAAATTAAAAGCGGAAAATGCTTTATCTTCTACTTTAAAGTCAATTTTTGCTCTTAGTGAAAACTATCCTGACTTGAAAGCTAATCAAAATTTTTTAGAACTACAAAGAGAGTTAGCTGATACTGAAAATAAAATTCAAGCATCTAGAAGGTTTTATAATGGAAATGTTCGTGATTTTAATACTAAATTGCAAGTTTTCCCAACAAATCTTATAGCTAAGCAACTTGGTTTTACTTCTAAAAAGTTTTTTGAAATTGAGGAAGCTACTGAAAGGCAAAACGTTCAAGTTAAATTTTAAATCTATAATTTTATATATAAATATGTTTAGTTTTTTTATCAAAGAAGCTTCGGCTGCTGGACTGGGAACTGAGTTTGCTCCTCAAGCTTCAGTAACAGGCGGGAGCGATAGTATGACCTTATTTTGGATTGTGGCTGGTATTTTGGTGGTGGCCGGTATTGCTGGTTTATTTGCTTATAAAACTTTTTTTGACTAAGCTTTTCGCTTGGCATTAAAATATATAAATTATTATGCCTTGTTGCTTAGAGCTTTCAAGGCTTTAATAATTTTAAGCTAATTTTATGACTTTATATAATCACAGTGATAGTAATAAAAGAAAAACCTGGTTTTTATTTTTAATTTTCTTAACCTTTGTTGTTTCTATTGGCTATCTTTTATCGGTTTTTTTTGAAGAGCCTGTTATTTTATATATAGCTGCTTTTATTAGTTTTTTTTCAGCTATTTTTAGTTATTGGTTTAGTGATAAGATTGTTTTATCAATGAGCAATGCTCATGAATTAAAATTTGAAGATAATAAAGAGATATATCGTTTAGTTGAAAATCTTTGCATTAGTGCTGGCTTACCTCTTCCTAAAATATATATAATAAATGATCCAGCTCCCAATGCTTTTGCCACCGGTAGAAACCCTAAAAAAGCAGTTATAGCCCTAACAACTGGCTTAATTGAAAGACTTGATAAAAGCGAGCTCGAAGGTGTTATTGCTCACGAACTTTCGCATATTAAAAATTATGATATACTACTGGCTACTTTAACTACTATTTTAGTGGGAACAATAGTTATCTTAGCTGATATGCTTAGTAGATCTTTTTTATATAGAAATAGTTCTAGAAATAGTGATAATAAAAATTCTAATATAATTTTTGTTTTATTGGCGGTTTTAATATCAATTTTAGCCCCACTTTTTGCTTATTTAATGCAATTTGCCATTTCTCGTAAAAGAGAGTTTTTGGCTGATGCCGATGGCGCTTTAATTACTCGATATCCTGAGGGCTTAGCTCGAGCTTTGGAAAAAATATCACAAGACCCTCATCAATTAAGAGCTGTTAATAAAGCAACTGCTCACTTGTATATTTCTTCTCCTTTAAAAGAAAAGAAAAAAGGTTTCTTGTCCAAAGCTTTTATGACTCACCCGCCTATAGAAGACAGAGTAAAAGCCTTGAGAGGGATGAAAGTGTAATTAAGATAATTAAGATAATTGAGATAGTTAAGATATTTAGGGAATTTAAGATAATTATAAAAAACTATAATTATCCTAATCATTCTAAAACTCTTAATAGTCCTAATTTGTTAATATGAATACAAAAATAATTGTAACAGTTGGTCCAAAGTCCGAGGATTATAATGTTTTAAAGGCAATGGTTTTGGCCGGTGCCAATATGTTTCGTTTGAACTTTTCTCACGCAAGCTATGATCAATATTATAGAGTAAAAGGATCAGTTGATAAAATAAAAGAAGAAACTGGAATAGATGTAAAAATACTTTTTGATTTACAAGGTCCAAGAATTAGAGTTGGTAAACTTAGTCATGAAATTACTATGAATGAGGGAGAGACTTATGCTTTTATGTTTCAAAAGGGAAATATTGACAACATGGAAGTTCCGATTGACGATGCTGAACTTATCTCTGATTTAAAAATAGGCCATCCGATTTATTTGGACAGTGGTTCAATTGAGCTAACCGTCAAAGAGTTAGACTTAATTAATGGCAAGTTTCTAGCTAAAGTAGAAAGAGGTGGTTTGTTGCTGTCCAGAAAAGGAATGAATGTCCCTCAGACAGTTTTAAATAGACCAATTTTAACAGCTAAAGATTTACTAGATATTGAATTTGCTAAAAAAGTAAAGCCTGATTATTTAGCTATTTCTTTTGTTCAAAACAGTAAGGACATTGATGAATTAAAAGAGATATTGGGCAATAATGAAATTAAAATAGTTCCTAAAATAGAAAGAGCTGTAGCTTTAGATGATATTGATAATATTATTAGAAAATCAGATGCCATTATGATTGCTCGTGGCGATTTGGGCATAGAAATGCCTTTAGAAGATTTACCAATAATTCAAAAAAATTTAATCAGACATTCTCATTGGCACAATAAGCCAGCGATTGTAGCTACTCAGATGCTTGCCTCTATGATAGATCATTATCGCCCAACTAGGGCTGAAGTTAGTGATGTGGCTAACGCCATTTTTGATGGAGCCGACGCCTTGATGCTTTCCGATGAAACGGCTGCTGGTCTTTTCCCGATAGATGCTGTTAAAATCATGACCAGGGTTATTAATAAAACTAATGAATACTTTAATAATCGTAATTATTTTGAAGATTCAGACGTTATTTATAAAAAATAAAGAGATTTTAAATATTTATTACAAACCACTTTTGTGGTTTGTATTTTTTTGTCCTTTATGCTATAATATAAGAGTGACAAGGAGGCTAAATCTCTATGTTTTTGTTTAATTTTTATTGAAATAAAGATAAATTAATGAGCTTAAGTATATTAGAAAATTTTAAAGATAAGAAGCTAAAAGAAAGAATTAAAAATAAAGATCAAAAAGCTTTTGAGGAGTTATACGATCAAAATGCCGATGATATTTATCGTTTTATTTTTTTTAAGACTGGTAAAAAAGAGGAGGCTAATGATCTTTGCTCTCTGTCTTTTCTAAAGACCTGGGAACATATTCAAAAGAATTCTTTGTCAAACAAAGAAACTCTTAGGGCTTTGCTTTATAAAATAACCAGAAATGTTATCATCGACTATTATCGAAGTAGTCGACAAGATAATGTGTCTTTAGATGATGAAGAGAATAAAATAGATGTGGTTGATGAAAACATCAATATTGAACTGGAAATTTCTACTCAGATAGATTACGAACTTTTATCACAAAAAATGATGGAAATTAAAAATGAGTATCGAGAAATTGTTGTTATGAGATATGTTAATGAATTGAGTTTAGATGAAATAGCTGAAATTACCGGAAAAAAGAAAATGAATATTAGAGTTTTGTTACATCGAGCTTTAAAAGCTTTAAAAGATGTTATGGGGGAAAAATAATTTTTTTCTCCTTTTTTGTATATGGAAAGAGATAATAAAAAAATTAAATTTTCAATTATTATTCCGGTTTATAATGAAGAGGATAATGTTTCTATTTTACATCAAGAGATTATTCAAGTAATGAAAAGCTTTTCAGATTCCTTTGAAATTATTTTTATAAATGATGGTTCTGAGGATAATACTTTAGTTAATCTTAAACAACTATCACCTGTAAAAATAATTAACTTTAGAAAAAGATTCGGTCAAACCCAGGCCCTAGAGGCAGGCATTAAAAATTCTAAAGGAAAGTATATAATAAGTTTAGATGGTGATTTGCAAAACGACCCCAAAGAAATTCCCAATCTTTATAATAAGCTTATTTCTGATGATTTAGATGTTGTTTCTGGCTGGAGAAAGAATAGAAAAGATGGATTTTTTAAAAAAATATCTTCCAGAATTATGTGTCGTCTTCGCAGGTTAATGATTAATGACAGAATTCATGATAGTGGTTGTACTTTAAAGATATATAAACAGGAATGTTTTAAGGGGGTAAATTTATATGGAGAAATTCACAGATTCATTCCGGCTATACTAAAGATTAAAGGTTTTAAAATTGGAGAGCTTGAGGTTAATCATCGTTATCGCACAAATGGCAAGACAAAATACAATTGGAAAAGGGGAGTTAAAGGTTTGTTGGATTTATTTTCTGTTTGGTTTTGGTATAAGTACTCTAATAGGCCACTACATCTCTTTGGTGGACTTGGTCTATTGTTAATATTTTTTTCTTTTATTTCAGCCTCCATTGCCTTTTATCAAAAGATATTTCAAAATCAAAGTTTGTCAGACACAGCTATTACTGAATTGTCGATGTTTTCTTTTTTTGTTGGCTCTTTGTTTTTTGTTTTTGGTTTGATGTCTGATATTTTAATTAAAATCTATTTTTCCTCCACTAGAGACTCTTCTTACAACATTAAAGAAATAATTGAAAATGAGTAATCAAAAGTTAAAAATTTTGATGTTAAATTATGAGTTTCCGCCACTTGGTGGTGGGGCCTCCCCTGTTAGTTTTGAGATGGCTCAAGAATATATTAAAAAAGGACACCAGGTGGATGTTGTTACGATGAGTTTTAAAAATCTAAATAGCTTTGAAAGAGTAAATAATATTGGTGTTTATAGGCTTAAATGCTTGAGATCAAAAAAGGAAATGTGTTATCCGTATGAACAGTTGTCTTATATTTTTTCAGCTATAAAGTTTCTTAGAAAACATCTGAAAAATAATCATTATGATATTTGTCATACTCATTTTGTTGTTCCGACTGGAATTATTGCTCTGTGGTTGAAAAAAAAATATAATATAAAATATATTATAACTAGTCATGGTAGTGATATTCCGGGGTATAATCCAGACAGGTTTAAATTTTTACATAAATTTACCAGGCCTTTAATTAGAAAAATAGCCAATAATTCTAGTGGAAATTTTGCTGGTTCAAAGTATTTGGTTGATTTGGCTAACAAAATAGGCTTAAAAAATAATTATAATTTAATAAGGCATGGTTTTGACTCAAGCAAGTTTCAACCTAAAAATAAGAAAAATATTGTTTTAAGTACGGGCAGGTTTTTAGAGAGAAAGGGTTTGCAGTATTTAATTGAGGCTGTTTCTGGGGAAGACTTAGGCTATGAGGTTCATATGGTCGGTGACGGACCAATGCTAAATAATTTAAAAGGCTTGGCTAAAAACTCTAAAACTAAAATATTTTTTCATGGTTGGCTTAACAATACTTCAGAGAAATACAAAGAGTTGCTGGAGTCAGCTAAAATATATGTGTTGCCATCAGAAAGAGAAAATTCTTCGGTGTCACTTTTAGAGGCGATGTCAGCTGGATGTGCCGTAATAACTACTAATATTTCCGGTTGTCCAGAGGTACTTGGTGATGCTGGATTTTTAGTTTCTCCTAGAAATTCCTTGGAAATCAAAATGCAATTCATAGATTGACTGGCAATGAAGAATATTATGGAAATTTAGCTAGAAACAGGGTTTTAAATTTTTATTCTTGGGATAAGTCAATAGATAAATATTTGGAATTTATCAATAAAGCTTTTTTATGAAAATAGCCTATATTTTTTTAAATAGTTTAGAAAATAAAACAGCTGATGTTTTGCAGTCTTTAAGTTTTTCTTCGGAATTTTCAAGAAAAAACGAACTTATTTTTTTTGCTAGTTATTTTAATGGTAGAAAGGTTGATGAAAATTTCAAATTTTTCTGCATTAAAAAAAATTTTAAAATAATTAGAACTATATTTCCTGTTCAATTTAAAAATTTTTTATGGGAAAAAGTAGGTAGATTTTTTTCTTGCTTTGCTGTTTTTTTATATTTAAAATTTAATAAATTTGACTTAATTTATACTAGAGATTTTTCTTTTATATATTTTTATTCTTTTTTGCCAAGATTTTTAAAATTAAAAAATAAAATATTTTTTGAAGCTCATAAAATATATTCACTAACCTCTAATAAAGTAGATAGACATTCTGAATTTAGGGCTTATAAAAGCGTTGATTATTTTATTAGCACCTCAGAAAACTGTAAACAAGATTTAATTTCTATTTTTGGAGTAGATAGTCAAAAAATAAAAGTCTTTCCAAACGCAACCGATATATCCTTTTTTAAAAATAAAAATAATAATCACAAAAAAGAATTCAAGGACTTTTTTAAAGATAAAGGAGAGAAAATTTTTCTAGTTTACTCTGGTTCTTTTTTGAAGTGGAAGGGTGTTGATATCTTAATTAGCTCCTTGAAATATTTAAGCTCATCAGTAAGGGTTTTTTTATTTGGGGGAGACATTAATGATTTAAAGCCAAGAAAGAAAGAGATTGATTTTTATATAAAAAATAAAAGTCTTTTTTTGGCCGGTGGCTTGAACAGAAAAGATTTAAGAACAATTTTGCAGAATTCGGACATAGGTGTTCTTTCTAATAATTTTAATAAAAATAATAAATATACCAGTCCAATGAAAATACCCGAGTATATGTCTTCTGGTCTGGCTATTATTGCTCCTGAAATTCTGAACTCCTGTGATTTTTTAAAAGACGGTTCTGGTGTTTTGTTTTTTAAAACCTCCGACCCCTTAGATTTGGCTGAAAAAATTAATTTTTTAGTTCAAAATAAAAAGGAATTGTTTAAACTATCACAAGAAAATATTAAAAAATCTGCAATGTTTGATTTAGAGCTTAGGGTTTGTAATATTGTTAGTTTCTTTGTTAAAAAGATAAAAAATGATTATTAAATTTTTGAAAAATAGAATTAAAAAATATACTAGCTTGATTTTTTGGAGAAGAAAAAAATGGAATTTAGGCTAGTTGTTTTTTATTTTTTTATTCCTATTTTTTATCCTAAAATAAAAATAATTAATTATTTACATATAGATAAAACGGGAGGGACTGCTATAAAAGATGTTTTTGTTAAAAAAATGATTTTTGGCAATTTTTTAATAAAAATGCACAAACATAAAACTAAACTAAGAGATATTAAAAAAGAAGAAAAGGTAATTTTTGCAGTTAGAGATCCAGTTTCCAGGTTTGTTAGTGGCTTTAATTGTGGACTAAGAAGAGGTTTTCCCAGGCACAGACTTAGGTGGAGCAAGGAAGAGGAGAAGTCTTTTGAGATATTTAAAACACCACAAGAACTAGCCATTTCTATTTACAGTGACAATGATAATGTTAGAAACAAGGCTATTATGGCTATGAAGTCTTGTTATCATATAAAAACCTTTTATTGGGATTGATTTGAAAATAAAGAGTATATCAAAAGCAGAAAAGATGATATTTTATTTATTTTTAGACAAGAAAAATTAAATAAAGATTTTGATTTTTTTGTAAGAAAATTTTTACCAGGAAGTAAGGTCAGCTTGCCAGAAGATGATGTTTTAAGACATAAAACCCCAGATGGCTATAGTACAAATTTAAGCGAAGAGGCTGTTAATAGTTTGAAAAAGTGGTATAAAAGAGATTATGAATTTTTAGAATTTATTCAAAAATTAGGATTATTAAAAAATGATTAAGGAAAGTTTAAACAATTTAGATGAATTAGAAAGTGAAAGTGTCTATATAATTAGAGAGGTCTTTGCTTGTGCGCAAAATCCTGTTTTCTTGTATTCAATTGGAAAAGACTCTTCTGTCTTGCTTCATTTAGCTAAAAAAGCCTTTTATCCTAATAAAATTCCGATTCCTTTTCTTCACATAGATACTGCTTATAAATTTAAAGAAATGATTTCTTTTAGAGACAGGGTTGGAAATGATAATTTTATAAATTTAATAGTTGAAAAAAATCTAGCTAATTTAGAAGAAATAAATCCTTTAACTTTTGGCCGTGATATTTGTTGTAAAAATTTAAAAACTAAAGGATTACTTAATGCAATTAAAAAAAATGGTTTTGATTTCGCTATTGGTGGAGCCAGAAGAGATGAAGAAAAATCAAGATCAAAGGAGAAGTTTTTTTCTTTAAGAACTGAGGATGGTTTTTGGGATTTTAAAAATCAGAGCCCAGAGTTTGGAAAAAATTATAATACATTGCTTTTAAAAAATAATACTTTTAGAGTTTTTCCTTTATCTAATTGGACTGAAATAAATATTTGGTAATATATTCAAAGAGAAAAAATTGAAGTAGTTCCTTTGTATTTTTCTAAAAAAAGAAAAGTTTTAATTGATAATGGTTTATTTTTAATTGAAAATGATTTTTTTGTTCCAAAGGGAAAAAGGATAAAAGAGGTTTATTGTCGATTTAGGTCTTTGGGCTGTTCTCCTTGTACAGCAGCAATAGAATCAAGGGCTAATACTGTTTCGGCTATAATAAAAGAGTTGGTTGAAAGTAAAAAATCAGAAAGAGAGAATCGTTTAATAGATTTTGATTCCGATTCTTCTATGGAGGATAAAAAGAAAGACGGTTATTTTTAAATTATGAAAAATAAAAGAAAATTAATTAGAATATCTACAGCTGGCAGTGTTGATAGCGGAAAGTCAACTTTGATTGGTCGTTTTCTTTTTGATTCACAAAAAATATTTGAGGATCAATATTTGTCTGTTAAGAGTATATGTGAGAAAAAGGGAATGGATTTAGATTTTTCTTATTTTTTAGACGGGCTTAAAGCCGAAAGGGATCAGAAAATAACAATAGATGTTGCTCATAAATTTTTTTCAACCAAAGAAAATGATTACATAATTTATGATGTTCCTGGGCACGAACAATATACCAAGAATATGATCAGCGGTGTATTTGAAGCTGATGTTTCAATTGTTATCGTGGATATTTCTAGGGGGTTTTCAGAACAAAGCAAAAGACATTTTTTTATATCTAACATTTTAAAAAAAGATAAAATAATTTTCTGTATTAATAAAATGGATTTAATTTCTTATAAAGAAGAAAGTTTTTTAAAATTAAAAGAAGAAATCAATGATTTTGTTAAAAAAATAAATGTAAAAAATGTTATTTTTATTCCAATCTCAGCTTCTAAGGGGGATATGTTGAAGAACAGGGGTGGTAATATGAAGTGGTATAAAGGAAAAACTCTTTTTGAGTATTTAGAAGATTTTAGTTTATCTGAAAATGATAATTTTAGCCTTAGATTTCCGGTTCAATTTATTAATAAAGACAAAGAGGGGGGTAGATTGTATACTGGCCGATTAGACTCGGGAAAAATATCAATTAATGATGAAGTTTTAGTCTTACCTTCAAATAAAAGGATTAAAGTTAATAGAATTGTTAAAGACTTTAAAGAGATTAAAAGTGCTTTTTGTGGGCAGTCAATTTCTTTAGGTTTTAGAGGTGATTATGATATTGAGAGGGGTGATTTAATTTCTGGCTTAGAAGACAAGGCTTTTTGTTCTAAAAAATTTAGACTTACAGCTTGTTGGTTTTCTAGTAAAGATCTAAAAGTTGGAGATTCTTTTATTGTAAAAAGTAATTGTCGAAAAACAGTTTGTACTGTTGAAAAAATTGAATCAAAAATAAATTTTAAGAATTTTAAAATCGAAAAAGCAAACAAATTAATTGAAAATGATGTTGGTTCTATACTTATTAAAACTAATGATTATTTGTTGGGAGATTTTTATAAAGGGAATAAGAAAAATGGATCACTTATATTGGTTGATGAAAAAAATTTAAAAACATCAGCTCTAGCTCTTTTTGAGGAAGTTATTAATTCTTCTGAAATAGAAATAAAGAAAGAGAATGTCCCAATTATTTGGT
The DNA here is from genome assembly GCA_964540285.1 of uncultured Gammaproteobacteria bacterium. GTDB lineage: Bacteria > Patescibacteriota > Patescibacteriia > Patescibacteriales > UBA12465. Next base: position 3,388 of record CAZILW010000016.1, on the reverse strand, counting down.
TTACTGGTTTGTCTGGTTCTGGCAAGACGACTATGGCTAATATGCTGCATAATTTTTTAGAAGAAAGAGGTTTTAAAAATAAGGTTATTGACGGTGATTTATTCAGAGAAGCTTTTAAAAATCAGCTTGGTTTTGGTGAAAAGGATAGGGAATTGAATATTAGAATGGCTTCTTTTATTTCTAAAATTATTTCAGAAAATGGCATAATAGCTATTTGCTCTTTTGTCTCTCCTTTTAGAAAAATAAGAGAAGAGATTAAAAAAGACAATCCTGACTTATTGGAAATTTTTTGTGATTCGTCCTTGGAAGTATGTGAAAAAAGAGATGTCAGGGGTTTATATAAAAAAGCTAGAATGGGGGAAATAAAAAATTTTACTGGAATTAGTCAGGCTTATGAAAAACCCTTAAAACCAGATTTAATTTTAAAAACGGGAGAGGAGAGTGAACAGGAAAGCTTCAGAAAGCTTATAAAATTTTTAAATAAATTTATTGTTTAGTTTTTTTAATTAATATTTTTACGACATATTAAAATAAATTTATTTAAGTTTAAATATATGAGTGACTTTAAAAAGCAGGTTGATGTTAACCATTATAATTTTTTAAAATATGTAGATAAGAATAGGTTTATGTCTTTTTACTATCAATTAAGATATATTTATAGTATAAATCCTTCTAATGTATTGGAAGTTGGGCATGGTAGTGGCTTTATAAAAAAAATTTTACAAAGTGAATTTGATTTTAAAACTTTAGATATTGAGTCAGGGCTAAACCCAGATATTGTTGGAAGTGTCCTTGAAATGCCTATAAAGGACAAATCTTTTGATTTGGTTTGTTGTTTTCAGGTTTTAGAGCATATACCTTTTTACAATTTTGAAAGAGCTTTGCTTGAAATGTACAGAGTTTCAAAAAAAAATGTTATTATTAGCTTGCCATTCTCGGGCTTTAGATTGGGTTTTGAGGTGAGGATTAATAAAAAGAAAAAAATTTTTTATTTTTATTAGACTCTTTTTTTAAAAAACATCAGTTTGATGGTCAGCATTATTGGGAGGTTGGTAAAATAGGTTTTTCTAAAAATAAAATTACTAAAATTTTAGAAAAATATTTTATAGCAAGAGAGTCCAAGGTTTATTTGGAGAATTCATACCATTTATTTTTTAAATTAGAAAAAAAATAGTAATTTTGTATTATGTCTGATTTTAACTTGCCCTTTATTTCGGTTATTGTTCCCGTTTTCAATGACGAGAAAAGAATTGGAAAATGCATAGAATCTTTACTTAATCAAACTTATCCTAAAGATAAGTTTGAGGTTATTATAGTTGATAATAATTCTTATGACAAAACCATTGAAATTATCAAAGAATATCCAGTGAAACTTTTACGTGAAAACAAGATTCAAAGTTCCTATGCGGCTAGAAATTTAGGCGTTAAAAGTTCAAGAGGGGATATATTAGTTTTTACAGACTCAGACTGTGTTGCTGATAAAAATTGGCTTAGAGGTGGAATTAATCATATTTTAAAAAATAATTGTGATTTTTTGGTTGGAGATGTTAAATTTTTTTATAAAAATAAAAACAGCGTCTTTGAGATTCTTGATTCTTTTGTTCATTTTAATCAAGAAAAATCGGCTCTAAATGGTCGCGTCGCAACTGTTAATGTCTTTTTTAAAAAAAATATTTTTGAAAAAATTGGTTTTTTTGATCAAAGTGTTAAATCTGGAGCAGACACTATTTTTAGTCGAACCGCTATTCAAAAGGGTTTTGTTTGTGAATTTTGTTCTAATGCTCTTGTTTGGCATCCCGCTAGAGGTTTTAAAGAGTTGGTCTTAAAGCAAAAGAGAGTAGGTTATTATAGTGTTTATAACATGTTGAGCCTTGAGCGCAGTATCTTATATGTTGTTTTTAGAATATTTTTAGATTTTTTACCACAAAAAAAATTTTTTTATAGAGCAATAAAAAACATAGATCATGATAATAAAATAATACTGGGTATAAAGCTTTTTTTTGCCAACTGGTTGATGTTATCTATTGCCAATTTTTATCGTTTAGTTTATTTAAGAGATTTAATTTTTAAAAATATATCAAATGAAAAAAATAAGCGTTATAATTCCAGTTTACAATGATCCCGAGGGTTTAAAAGTAACTTTAGATTCATTATTAAAACAATCATTAAGCAGTGATCTGTTTGAGGTTATTGTTTCCAACGATGGGGCTAGCAAGGAGGTTGAAAGTGTTTGTAAAAAATATAATGTTATTTTTACTAACATTAATCCTCGTCGAGGGATATCTTATGGTCGAAATAGAGCTATTGAAAAATCTTCAGCTGAACTATTAGCTCTTACTGATGCTGATGTTTATTGTGATAAATATTGGTTAGAAAACGGAATAAAGTTGTTGAAAAAGTATGATTATGTTGGTGGGGTTGTTGAGATTGATAGAAAAAAGTTAAAAAAGATTTTCAATTATTATGAATATTTAACAGCTTTTAATAATAAATTAAATATAAAAAAACTTAATTATTGCGTAACTGCCAATCTTTTTGTTAAAAAAAGAGTTATAGATGATTTGGGTGGGCTAGATGAAAAAATTTTTTATAGCGGCGAAGATCTTGAGTTTGGAAATAGAGTTTACTTTTCTGGTAAATATCTACAGGGCTATTCCGATGAAATAAAGGTAGTTCACCCCCCCAGAGAGTTTAAAAATCTTCTTCTAAAGCAAAGAAGAAACAGAAACTCATCTATTTTTCTTTCTGAAATTTTTCCGGAAAGATTTTCTTATTTGAAGCCAGGATTGTTAAAGCCTTTTAAAGTTTTTCTGAGTCATCCTTTTAAGGTTTTAACATCTTCTCGTAAAATTTCACCTTTTTATTTTACCTTGGTTTTTTTGTGGTCTTTTTATTTTGGTTTTTTAGATATGATTTTTTACTTGTTGGATTTTTTTCGGGTAAAAAACTACAAGTCCTGGATTAATGACCACTTGTAAATCAAAACTCCATCATTTTTTTCTATTATTTTCTCAATCTTTTTATTTCCAGGGAATAAAGACAGGTCTTCATAGACTTCTGTTATATAAAAATATTCACTCTTTTTAATTATTAGCATTCCACAATCTTCCTTGTTTATTATTTCGTTAATCTTTTTAATATTTATAAGGTCTTGTTTTTTTTCTAGAAGATATGTTTTATCTTTAGAAATATCGAATCTGGCCTGGGACATGTTTATGTAATGTTTTATAGATGAAATAATAAAAAAATTGTTTTTTTGCTTATCATTTTCAAGCTGGTCTATAAATTCTGCCATATTTTCGTGCCACTCATTTGTTAGTCTTGACGGAGATCTGTTCCAATTGCAGCAATTAGGGTTACATTCTGGGTTTAGATCTAATATAATATG
>CAZILW010000015.1:0-17894 GCA_964540285.1 uncultured Gammaproteobacteria bacterium | reverse complement strand
CCTTCACCCTCATCGAACTCCTAGTAGTAATAGCGATTATTGGTATTCTTGCTACTCTGGCAGTTGTAGCCCTACAACAAGCCAGACAAAATGCTAGAGATAGCAAAAGAATGGCCGATATGAAACAAGTACAAACTGCCCTAGAACTATTCTTTAATGAAAATGGAAGATATCCCACTACTGAAGAATGGAATAGTGGTACTATTATTTCCTCTTCTTCTCAAGAAATATTTATGTATTCTATTCCAACTGCACCATCTCCAGCTGATGGAAACTGTCAACCAGCATCTAATACCTATATCTACACTCCTCAAAACAATGGCGCCAGCTATACCATAGATTTCTGTACTGGCAAACAAGTATCAGACCTACCAGAAGGAGCTAAACAAATGACCCCAGGAGGAATAATAGGAGGCGTTTCAGGTGGAGAAACTCCATCTTGGTCATGTGGAGACAACTTCGTAGATACAAGAGATAGTAATATCTATTCAACAGTCCAAATAGGAGACCAATGTTGGATGGCAGAAAACCTAAATTATGATAACGGATGTTCCGCTGTTACATGGGTAGATAGCTCAGATGAAGGCTGGTGTGGTTGTTATAATAATAATTATAGTAATTGTGACACATATGGTTTGCTTTATCAGTGGAGTGCTGCCATGAATGGATCTATAGTTGAGGGAAGTCAAGGGGTGTGTCCTGATGGTTGGCACGTGCCGACAACTGGAGAGTGGGATATTTTAAGTAGCTATCTTTATAATAATGGATATTCTTGTGGTGGTGAATTAACTGGTAATATAGGAAAATCTTTAGCAAGTAATTCTGGCTGGACATTTAATGCTACTGTCTGCAATATTGGTAATGACCAATTTTCAAATAATTCTACTGGATTTAATGGTCTACCTTCCGGTTATCGTTATCCAGGTGTATCTTTTTCAGGTATCAACGATAGAACTTTTTTTTGGACTTCATTTTCAAATGGTTTTCAGGCCGACTTAAGAGGGCTTAATTATCAAGCTAAAGGACTTGGCTACGGTTTAAATGATAAATTTCTTAGTTCTTCAGTTCGTTGTTTAAAAGATTAATTTGAAAAAATGTACACCAAAAAAGAGTTCAAATTTGAACTCTTTTTTATTTGTGGGCATAGATGGACTTGAACCATCGACCCCCACCTTATAAGGGTGGTGCTCTAACCGACTGAGCTATATGCCCGAAATTTAATTAACAATTAACAATGCGCAATGTACAATAAAAATTTGTAATTAATTAATAATTGTACATTAACAATTGTACATTATTTTAAGGTGGGTTTAAGCCGACTCGAACGGCTGACCTCTACGATGTCAACGTAGCGCTCTAACCAACTGAGCTATAAACCCTGATATTCAATTAATAATTAACAATATGTAATTATTAATCATAATAAAAACCAAAAAAAGCAAATACTCGATTTGATTATTTTAATTTTAGCACTATTAAAATATTTTTTCAAGGCGCTTTTTTATTTTATCTATTATGATTTTTTCGACCTCTTTTACTGGTTTTTTTATATTCGCTTGGGCTATTTTTTTAGTGCCCTCGGGAAAATATTCTTTTAATAACTCAATTGAACTTATGTTTTTTACGGAATAAATTATAGCTTTTGTTTTAAATATTTCATTATTTTTTTCATCATGGATTATTATGGTTTTATTAATAAAATCATCCTTATCCTCTTCCCTTATATAGTTATCGTCAAGAACTGAAATTTCTGACATTGAATAGAAAATAGCTATTATTTTAGCACTAGGAATACTAACTATTAACTCATCAATAATGTCTTGCAAATTATCTTCATTGGCTTTTGTTTCCTTAAAATCATTTTTAAATAAAGTTGCCCAAACTATGCTATTGTTTTCAGCAGATTTTAAGTTATTTAAGACTCGACCCCATAGTTTTAAGGTATTTAAACTTCTAGATCGATAAAGATTGGAGACGATTTCTTCTCTTTTGGCGCCTATTTCTATTAAATCAGAGCTTATTTTTAGTGTTTGAGGTGTTAGATTATTTGTTTTAAAGCTTTTTGTTTTGAAAATTATTCCAGTTAGTAAGCAGGTAGCAATTTGTTCATCAAGTAGTTCTTTTTTATTTTCAGAAAAAAGTTTATATAAAATTTCACTAGCCGAAACAGTATTGAGATCAATTATATTTAATTGTCCAAATTCTTCGTTTTCTGGGCTATGATCAATGTTGACAATATTTGTTTTATAAAAAAAGTCAATATTATTATCGTAAATTCTTCCTAGAGATTCTAAATCGTGAGTATTGAGAGTTATAATTAAGTCATATTTAAAACCGGACATGCTAGACTTTATATCTTTTCCAGTAAAAAAACCATCTTTAGGTGATATTATAAAATTTAGTTTATTATCTTCTATTGTATATTTTATATGACTAACCTTAGTATTGCTTAGATCAAGCGAGACCACAAACTTCATCAAGTTTTCCAGTGAGCTTTTAATTTCAGAAAATGCTGGTAAAAAGCGAAAAGATTCAGCTGGTATTTTGAAATTATCGTTTTTTTGCATTTTTTCAGCTCCAATTTCTACATTTTTGCCTAATTTCTTTAAATATAAATACATAGCCAAAGAACTGGCAATGGCATCTCCATTCCAGTCAATTGGAAAGCTAATCAAAATATTCTTTGACTTTTCTATTAAATTAAAAAATTGGCTACTTGTTGGTAACATAAAATTAAGCTAACTTTATATTATATATGTATTTTTTAAGGCAGTCAATAATTTTTAAGAACTTATAAGTAGGGTATTTATTTGACCAAAAAGGTCAATTTTGTTAGTATAAAATATATAAAACTATATGACTCTCAGAAAATATCTTATTTCAATGAGCTTTTTAAGCCTTTTGCTTTGGGCTGTTTTTGTTTTTATAGCCAGTGTTATTGATCCTAATATTACTAATTGGTTTGGCTTTTTTTTGTTTTATTTGTCTTTATTTTTTGCTTTAAGCAGTGCCTTGACTATTCTTGGTTTTGTTTTTAGAATGATTTTTTCTAAAAAAAGCCTTTTATTTAATTCAGTTCGCTCTTCTTTTAGACAGTCATTCTTATTATCATTTTTGTTTGTTGCTATTTTATTAATGCTAGCTGAAAATATTTTCTCTTGGCTTAATATTGTTATAGTTGTTTTAATCTTGTCTATTGTGGAGTATATTTTTATATCAGAAAAATAATTTTAAAATATGAAAGAAAAACTTTTAAAAATAAAAGAAGAAATAAATAATAAATTGTCAGACGTTAAAGATTTGTCAGGTCTTAGTGATTTGGAAGAAAAATATTTTAATCGCAAGGGAGAATTTAATAATATTCTTAAAGGAATTAAAGATTTAAGCGATGAACTGAAAAAAGATATTGGTCAATTAGCCAATAATATTAAACAGGAATTGTCTTTAAAGCTTCAAGAAATGAGAGTGGAAATGGAAAAACAGAAAGTTTCTAAGGAAAAGTTTGATCCTAGTTTACCGGCCAAAAAACAAGAAAGGGGTCATCTTCACCCTTTAACCCAGATTAGAAATGAAATAGAAGACCTTTTTTATTCTATGGGATTTTCTGTAATAGAGGGACCAGAGCTTGAGAGTGATTATCATAATTTTACTGCTTTAAATTTTGCCCCACATCATCCAGCGAGAGAAATGCAAGATACATTTTTTGTTGATTTAAAAAATAAAGAGGGTCAGCATGACATGATCATGAGAACTCACACTTCTCCAGTTCAAATCAGGGCTATGAAAAAATACGGAGCTCCTTTAAGGGTAATTGTGCCTGGCAGGTGTTTTAGAAATGAGGCCACTGATGCTCGTCATGAGCATACCTTTTATCAGCTAGAAGGAATAGTTATTGATAAAGGAATAAACTTTTCTCATCTTAAAGGTGTGCTGGAAACTGTTGGTAAAAAACTTTATGGCCCAAATACTAAGCTGAGAATGAGGCCTAAATATTATCCTTTTGTAGAGCCTGGCAGCAATGGTGAATACACTTGTTTTTTGTGTGGTGGAAATGGCTGTCGGGTTTGTAAATATTCTGGCTGGCTTGAAATCCTGGGTTGCGGAATGATACATCCTGAGGTTTTAAAAAATGGCGGAATAGATCCTAAAAAGTATTCAGGTTTTGCCTTCGGTTTTGGTTTTGATCGTCTAGTAATGCTTAAATATAACATTGATGATACTCGCCTATTTAATAGTGGTGATCTTCGATTTTTGAAGCAGTTTTAAATATTAAAAATATGAATATATCTTTAAATGGATTAAAAGACTTTGTAAATTTATCGGGTATAAAAGTTGAAAATATTAAAGATAAATTAACCAAGCATACGGTTGAGGTTGAGCAAATAGTCAAACAAAGTGACAAGTTTAAGGGGGTGGTTGTTGCTAAAATTTTAGATGTGCAAAAACATTCCAAAGCTGATAGATTGCAGATTGCTATAGTTGATGATGGCGAGGAGAAAAATCTTAAAATAGTTTGCGGAGCTCCAAATATTGAAGCTGGACAATTAGTTCCTTTAGCTAAAGTAGGGGCAGTCTTGCCTAATGGCTTGGAAATAAAAAAGGCTGAAATAAGAGGAGAGGAGTCCAATGGAATGCTTTGTGCAGAAGATGAATTAGGTCTGGGCAATAATCATGATGGTATAATGATTTTAGATAAAAGTGCTAAGATTGGACAAAAATTTTCAGATTATTTAGGTCTGAATGATACTATTTTAGAAATAGATAATAAATCGATATCTAATCGTCCAGATCTTTGGGGTCATTATGGAATAGCTAGAGAGCTCAGTGTTTTGTTTGGCTCTAAATTAAAAGAATATAAACCGAAGGAAATTAAAATTAAAAAATCAAAAGAGGTTTTGAAAAATATTGAAATTGAAATAAAAAATAAAAAATTATGTTCTAGGTATATAGGGCTGAAAATTGATAATATTAAAATTACTGAATCACCAAAATGGTTGAAACAAAGACTTATATCTTTGGGTTTTAAATCAATTAACAACATTGTTGATGCTACTAATTATGTGATGCTTGAATTAGGTCAACCACTACATGCTTTTGATGCTGACTTAGTTGACAAGATAGTTGTCAGAAATGCCGAGAAAGGGGAAAAAATAATAACCCTAGATGATTTGGAAAAAGATTTAAATGAAAACGACTTATTGATTTGCAATAGCAAAGAGGCCATAGCCATTGCTGGTGTTATGGGCGGTAAAAACAGCGAGATAAACAATACAAGCTCTAGTATAATAGTTGAGTCAGCTAATTTTGATGCTGTTTCGGTTAGAAAGACAGCCCAAAGACTTAATTCTAGAACCGATGCTGCTATGCGCTTTGAAAAGGGCTTAGATCCTAATTTATGTTTAATGGCTATAAATCGTGTAGCTGAAATAATTAGAGATGTTTGCCCGACAGCCACTTTTAATTTGCCTTTAGTTTTTTCTGGTGAACATGAAAATGAAGAAAGAATAATAGATTTAGATTTGAATTGGGCTGAAAAAATAATAGGACAAAAAATAGAAGACAAAGAAATAAAAAAAATATTAGAAAGTTTGGGCATAAAAATAAAAGATAAGAACGAAAATATTTGGAATTTAATAATTCCCTCTTGGAGATTTAAAGATTTGCAAATTAAAGAAGATATTATAGAGGAGATTGTTCGAATTTTTGGTTATGATAATATAGAAAATTCTTTGCCAGAACTAATAATGACCCCCCCCGACAAAAATCACGAACTGGAGATGGAGAAAAAAATAAAAAATATTTTAGCTTTAAGTTATAAACTAACTGAAGTTTATAACTATTCTTTTGTTAGCGAAGAGCAACTTTTAAAGCTAAATTTAGACTATAGTTCTTACATTAAATTATTAAACCCCTTATCTAAACAATATACTTTACTGCGTCAAACTTTAAGCACTAATTTGTTTTCTAATATTAAAAATAATCAATCTAAATATGAAAATATTGATATTTTTGAGGTGGGCAACATATTTTTAAATATTCCTGGTGGCTTAAATAAAGATGATAGTTTTGATGAGAGCTTACCCTATCAAGAAAGAAAAATAGCTATAGTTTCTGCCAAGTCAAATGAGGATAGTTTTCGTTTTTTAAAAGATTTAATTTTTAATTTTATTTCTGAGTTTTCTAATGGAATGGAGGTTGAATTCTTGCCGACCGAATCTATAATTTCTTGGGCCGATAAAAATCAAAAATGTCTTTTGCTATTAGGTGGAGAGGAGATAGGCTTTTTGGCTAAAGTTGATAAAGATATTCTTTCTAAAAATGGAATAAAAAAAGATACCTCTTCTTTAGAGATAAGCCTGAAAAAGTTATTGAACATTGTCGCTGGCTTTGGCTTAAGGCAATATAAACCTATTCCAAAGTTTCCAGTTGTTAACAGAGATTTGGCTTTCGTGATTGACCAAAATATTTTATTCATTGATATTAAAAAAGAAATAGAAAATTTCGACCCTTTAATAGTTGGTTTAGAGTTATTTGATGTTTATTCAGGTGATAATTTAGGTCAAAATAAAAGAAGTTTAGCCTTTCATCTTAGTTATCAGTCTTTAGAAAAAACGTTAACCAGCGAAGAAATTGATGTGGTTCAGAAGAGTTTAATAAAGACATTGGAGGATAAGTTTGGTGCTCAGGTTAGAGACTTTTAATTGTTTTATAATTAACAATAATTTTATGATGGAAACTAGTGGAGATATTTTAAATATCTCAATTTCATTGGCTGTTTTAGTTGTGGCTTTTTTTCTTAGTTGGTTGTTATTTTATTTGGTTGTTAGTTTTAAGAGAATTTATAAAATTACAGCTCAAGCTCAAAAAATAAGCAATAAAACTGAAGATTTATTGAATTTAATTAAAAGTAAAGTCAAACAAAGTGGTTCTTATTTTTTCCTTTTTTCTAAGCTAGCTGACAGGGCTATGGATTATTTCGGTGAAAAAATTAAAGAAAAAAAAGAGAAGGCAAGCAAGGAAAATAGCTCTAAAAAGAGTAAATAATAGTTATGAAAAAAATAATTTTAACAGGCGACCGACCGACTGGACAATTACATATTGGTCATCTTTTTGGTTCTCTTTTGAAAAGAGTTGAACTGCAAGATGAATATGAAACCTATATTATGGTAGCCGATGTTCAAGCTTTAACGGATAATTTTAACAATCCTCAAAAAGTTAGGGATAATGTTTTTGAGGTGGTTTTAGATAATTTAGCCGTTGGCATTGATCCAGAAAAATCAACCATTTTTATACAGTCAATGATTCCTGAAATTGCCGAGTTAACTGTTTTTTATTCTAATTTAGTAAGTATTTCGCGCCTTCAAAGAAACCCTACAGTTAAGGAAGAAATAAAGCAAAAAAAAGAATTGTTTAAAGACAGCGTTACTTTTGGCTTTTTGGGTTATCCTATAAGTCAGGCAGCTGATATTACAGCTTTTGGAGCTGATTTAGTTCCGGTTGGAGAAGATCAATTGCCCATGATTGAACAAACCAGAGAAATTGTTAAAAAATTTAACAATATTTATGGAGATATTTTAAAGGAGCCGGAAGCATTGGTTGGTAGTTTTGGCAGAGTTAAGGGCCTGGATGGTAATTCTAAAATGGGTAAAAGTTTAAATAATGCCATCTATTTGGCTGATGAACCAGAAGTGATTGAGCAGAAAGTTAAAAAAGCATTAACTGATGTTAAAAAAATAAAAATAGATGATAAGGGAAATCCTGATGACTGCATGGTGTATTATTATCATAAAATATTTAGTCAAAATAATTTAAAAAATATAGAAACAGAATGTAAATCCGGGAGAAGAGGTTGTGTGCAATGTAAAAAAGAGTTAAGTGAAAATATTATTAAATATTTAGAACCTATTAGAGAAAAAAGAAAACATTATCAAAATAAACCAGAGCTAGTTCGTGAAATTGTTGAAAATGGAATTAAAAAAGCTAGAACTAGAGCTCAAGATGTTTTTGGAAAAGTAAAAGAGGGCATGAAAATTAATTATTTTTAAAAATACAAACAATAAAAAAAGACAAGGGAATTTTCCTTGTCTTTTTTTATTGACTTTTAATATATAGAACTTTCTTTTAATAGCTCTAACTTGTTCAATTCTTTGATAAATCCATTTTCTTTTTCTAAAAAAATGACAAATGTGAAGCTTTTATTGTTCAGCATGTAATTATTTAAGTCGTCTGGGCTTATTAACTTTCTTGATATTGAATTCTTTTTGTTTATTTTAAAGCCAATTTCTTTTAGGGAGTGATAAATTAGTTCTGAACAGTATAATTCTTGATCACTTTCGGTTATTAAATCGTAATCATATTCTTTTCCAATTTGATTTTTGCTTTTTTCCAAGAATTTTATAATTTTTTCTTTATCTTTTTTTATTCTAAAAACAGATAATGATTTTAAATAAGATGATTCTGCTAGATTAGATAAACTTTCTATATTTCTAATTTTAACACCCTCCGAGCTACTGTCTAAAATTAGTATTTGTTTTTCATTTTCATAATACTTTTCAAGGCTTTTGAATAAATTAGAATTTTTTCCCGAAAAATTTATTAATTGTTCTTTACTTCCAATGTAAATAGCTGAATGTTTCCATTTTCCTGGAATAAACACACTGCTTAAATATTGTCCACTATTTGTAAACAAAATGTCTCCTGTTTGTAATTTTGAAAAATAATTATTTAAATCGCTTAGTGATATATTGTTTTCTCCATCTATTATTAGATTTTCCTCATTTATATATTTAATTATTTGCTGGTTTTTGATTGTGTAATCGCCAATGCTGGCCATTACCTTTTTTTGTAGTGGCAGTCTTAGGCTTTTACTAATTATACCTTCTTCTGGAAATATAAAAGAAAAAATCATTGATAATACAAAAAGAGAGCTTAAAAAAAGCAATGGAGAGAAAATTATTTTTAAATATTTTTTCTTTTTTGTTTTCATTTTGTTTATTCAAACCATTTTTTGTACAGAAGATCATATTCTCCGGATTCTATTAGGCCCAATATTTCCCTGTTAACTTTTTCTCTTAAAGCGCTTTCGTGCGGAAAAGCAAATCCGTAGGTTTGCCTATTAAAAGTGTCTCCGCTTATAATGAGATCTTCTTGTTTTTCCTTCTTAATAAAATTTCTAATAACTGGTTCGTCAAATACTACTGCGTCTACTTTTTGATTTTTTAAATCTTCAAAAGCGTCTTCGATTCTTTCTTTTGTTAATATTTTGGCTCCTATTTTTTCCAATTCATCAACTGTGGTCGTCTTTTCTTTGGTGGCTACTAATTTGTTTTTAAGATCTTCTGGTTTATCTATTTTGTATTTAGTTTCATTAATTGTGGCTATTGATGTTATTTTGGCTATAAATACAGCAAAAATTGTTATTCCAAAGAAAACAACTAAAAATCCTATAGCCTTGCCTACAGCAGATTCTGGATAAAAACCGCCAACACCGCCCATCATTGTTACTGTCCACCAAAGAGAGTCGATAATACCATCTTTGTAATTATTGTTTATTTGATGGTTGTTTTTTTCATAAAACCAGAAAAAATTGGATATTAAAAATATAAAACCTAAGAAAATTAATAAAAATTTTGTTGATCTTTTATAATTTTCTATTAAAAATTTTTTTATTGTTGTTATTAAGCTTATTTTTGATTTTTTGGATATTAATATAGACAATCCAGATCTTAAAGTGTAGTAAGAAAAGCTGATTTTTTCTTCTCTTTTTTTGGTTCTTGTTATTCCAGCCATGGCTATATCAAATTTACCATTCTTAACATCATCTATTAAATTTTTAAATTCAGTTTTTTTGTATTCAAAATCTATACTCAGCTTGTTAGCTATTATTTCCCAGAGTTCAATTTCAAAGCCTGTATATTTAGATTGTAGGCTAATAATTAATGGTTCAAAATTTGATATTCCTACTTTTATTTTCTTATTCATATTTTTATTCGCAAGCTTTATTTGAACATTTTGGTCCGTTTTTATCTTCAATCATTAAGCTGTCGCATTTGGGACATTTTTTTCCTGTTGGTTTGGCAAAATAAGCGTTTCTGCATTTTGGATAGGCACTACAGGCATAAAATACTCCACGACGACTAAATTTTTTAACTATTTTTCCTTCTTCACATTTAGGACATTTTATTTCAACTTCTTTTTCTCCGTTTTTTTCTATGTTTTTGAGGTTTTTACATTTTGGATAATTGCTGCAGCCTAAAAATGGTCCAAATTTTCCATTTCTAACAATCATTTCTGAGCCACATTTTTCACATTTCTCCTCTTTGTATTTTTCTTTTAACTCTAGTATTTCCTCGCTATCTTCTTTTCTGACCTCTTCCCCTTCTTTTTTGAGTGATTTTATATTTTTACATTCAGGAAATGCACTGCAGGCTAAAAATTTTCCATACCTTCCTGTTTTTATGATCATTTTTGCTCCACATTTATCACAAATTTCATCGCTTTCTTCTTCTGGGGAAAGTTTCTGTTTGTCTAGTTCCTTGTATTTATCTTCTAGGTTTTTGTAAAAAGGTTCCCAAAAATCTTTAATGACTGGTCGCCAGGTTTTTTTTCCGTGTGATATTGCATCTAAATTATTTTCCATTTCAGCTGTGAATTTATAATCAACTATGCTTTTAAAATGCTCTGAAAGCAAATCATTAACAACAAAAGCAATATCTGTTGGAAATAATTTTTTCTTATCATCTCGGTTTACGTAATTTCTGTCGATGATGGTGGCAATTGTTGGAGCATAAGTTGAAGGTCGACCAATTCCATGTTTTTCCATTTCTTTAACTAGGCTAGCATCAGAATATCTGGCTGGTGCTTGAGTAAAATGTTGTTTGTTTATTATTTCTTCCAGCTTTAGCTCTTCATTTTCTTTAATTTCTGGTAGTTCATTTTCACTAACCTTTTCAGGGTAAATTTCTAAATAGCCTTTAAACTTAACTGTTTGACCATTGGCCCTAAACAAACATTCTTTTTTTTCTCCAGCTAGAATATCTACAGCCACTGTATCTAAAACAGCCTCGCTCATTTGAGAGGCAATAGATCTTTGCCAAATGAGTTCATATAATTTAAATTGTTGTTTGTCTAGTTTTACTGTTAATTTTTCTGGACTATTTAAGGCCTTGCTAGGACGTATAGCCTCATGAGCCTCTTGAGCATTTTTACTTTTATTTTTAAAAACTTTTAATCCTTTGGGAAGAAATTTATCTCCATATTTATCTTGTATGTATATTTTAGCTTCATCTCTGAATTTGGCTGACAAATTTAGAGAGTCAGTTCTCATGTAGGTTATGTAGCCCAGTTCATATAATTTTTGAGCTATCATCATGGTTTGTTTGGCGCTGAAGCCAAATCGACGATTAGCAGCTTGTTGTAGGGTTGAGGTTATAAAAGGGGGTAATGGGCTTTTTTTTGTTTCTTTGGCCTCAATATTGGCAACTTGCCAAGAGCCCTTGTTTAGTGATTTTATAATTATTTCAGTATCCTCTTGTTTTTTAAAATGGAATTTATTTAAAGACTTGTTATTTATTTTTATCAATTTGGAATAAAAATAATTTTCATTTTTTGATAATTTAGCATCTATATCCCAGTATTCTTGAGGAATAAAAGCTTTTATTTCTTTTTCTCTTTCTACTATTAATCTAACAGCTACGCTTTGAACACGCCCAGCAGAAAGTCCCTTGGCAACCTTTTTCCAGAGAAATGGTGACAGTTTATATCCAACCAATCTATCTAATATTCTTCGAGCTTGTTGAGCATCAACCATTTTTTGATCTATCTGACGAGGATTGGCAATGGCTTCTAAAATAGCCTCTTTGGTTATTTCATGAAAAACTATTCTTTTGGTTTTACTTTCATCTAAATTAAGAGCTGAAAATAGGTGCCAAGCAATAGCCTCTCCTTCTCGGTCTTCGTCAGCTGCCAGAATAACAAAATTAGCTTTTTGGGCTAGTTTTTTAAGTTCACTAACCCTTGATTTTGATTTACTAGGAATTATATATTTTGGTTCGAAATTATTTTCCAAATCAACTCCTAATTCGCTTTTAGGCAAATCACGAATATGACCGAAAGACGATTCTACCTTGTAATTGTTATCTAAAAACTTAGAAATAGTTTTAGCTTTAGTTGGTGACTCAACAATAATTAAATTCATATTTTTTATTTATAAAAAGATTATAATATTTAAAAGAAAAAAATACAAACATTTGTATTATTAATTTAAGACATAGTTTTTAGCACCCAGGTCTTTTATATGGCCTTTTAACTCCAAAGAATTTATAGCAATTAAGATGTGAGATATGTTTTTGTTTAACTTGGCTATTATTTCTTCGATGTTTTTTGCCCCATCTTGTAAAAACTCAATGATTTTTTCTTCAATTTTATTGTCTGTTTTAATTTTTATATTTATTTCTTTCTTTTGATTTAACTCCTCTTTTTTTAGATTGAATAAATGCAATATATCCTCGGCTTGATTTATAATAATGGCTCCGTTTTTTGCCAGCTCATTACTTCCTTTAGACTTTGGACTAAAAATATCTCCAACCACTGTTAAAACATCTCGCCCTTCTTCCAGCGCTAAACGACAGGTAATTAAAGACCCAGATCTTTCTCCAGCCTCTATTACTAGCGTTTTATTTGTTAGTCCAGCTATTATTCTGTTTCTTTTGGGAAAATTCTGTGGCCAGGGAGGTGTTAATGGTGCAAACTCAGATATAAGCAAGCCTCGGTTTTCAACTATATTTTTAATTAGTTTTTTATTTGATTTGGGGTAAATAACATTTTCATTTAAGCCAGAACCCAAAACAGCCACAGTTTTTAAATTATTTAAAAGCGATTCTTCGTGGGCCAGGGAATCAATACCAATAGCTAGTCCGCTTATTATATTTAAATCGCTGTTAACTAGATTGCTAACAATATTTTTAACAACTTTTTGCCCATAAAAACTAGGGTGACGAGAGCCAACAATTGATAGAGATTTCTGCCAGTTTGTTTTTAAATTTCCTTGATAATATAATATTGGTGGCGGGTCATAAATATTTTTTAACAATTCTGGATAAGAATCTTCTTTAATAAAAGAAACTAATATTTCGTTTTTTTCTATTTTTTCTATAATTTTATCAATATTAGCAATTTTTCTTTTACTCAAAAAAATTTCAATACTTTTTTTTCTCCAGGGAAGTTTATAAAGATCTGATTTATCAGCAAAATAAGCCTTCTCTAAACTGGAAAACTTTTCTAAAATTGTTTTGAGTTTAAAATTATTAAAATTTAATAAATGATTAAAAGCTATGGCAATTTTTTTCTCTGTGTCCATTTTTTTAAATTAACCTCAAGGGGTTTGTTAATTATTTAAAAATATTATATAATTATGTTGTTAATCTTTGTTTATTTTGACTAAAAATAATAAGAATTTAATTTGAATTTATGATAAATATTTTTAAAAATAATCATCAAAAATTTAATAAAATAGAAGCCCACGAAGAAGATGATGGATTTTCTCCGGAATGGCTAGATGATAATTTGCCAGAAGGGCAGCTTTTATTAGATGTTTATCAAACAGATGATAAGATTATTGTTAAATCAACCATGGCCGGTGTTTCTCCAGAAAATCTTTTCATATCCTTAAATCATGATATGTTGACCATTAAAGGAAGAAGAGAATATGATCGCACTTTAGATGATAGCGAGGCTTTAATGCAGGAGTGTTATTGGGGGTCTTTTTCTAGAACAGTTATTTTACCAGAAGAAGTTGATCCTAAGAAAATAGATGCAGTTTTGGAAAATGGTGTTTTAACCGTTTCTTTGGATAGAATTTATAAAAATAGACAAATAAAAGTTAAGATAAAATCTTAATATGGAGATAAAATTAAGGATTGTTAGCATTGAAAATAATCAGGCTGTCTTAAAACTTGTTGGTGAAGACGATGAGGTTGTTTGGCCAATAAATAGTTTACCAAAAGGAATTTCTGAGGGTGATTATTTAAATTTTTTAATTTCAGCTTCAGATTTCGAAGATGCTTTAAGAAATCAAAAGGCTAAAGATATTCTTAATGAAATATTAAATGTTGAATAATTATGAGTTTTAAATTTAAAAAAGCTTTATTTTTGTTTTGTGATGTTTTGTTGTTTTTTATTATTTTTTTATTAGTGTTTTATTTGTTTTTTGAAAGTCGTTTTGATAATAAAATTTATCCTAATATTTATCTAAATGGCTCTAATTTGGGGGGCTTAAGTATTAATGAGGCTAAAGATATTTTAGAAAAAAAGATTGAAGATTTTGACTCTGCTGGTATCAGAATTTTAAGCGACAAAGAAGAGGTCTTGTGGAGGAGAGATGTTTTTTCTTTTGATCCAGACCTGGTTTCTCAGACTGTTTTTTTTGATATCAACAAAACTTTAGACGACGCTTTTTTGTTGGGTCGAAGCGATAATGTTTTTAAAGATTTTTATTTTAAAATTTCTTCTGTTTTTTTTAAAAGAAATATATTTCTCTCTTTTATTGTAGATGAGGAAAAAATAAAAAATTATCTACATGATAGTTTTGATGGTTCAGTGGTTTTAGCTAAAAATGCCAATATTTTTAGTAGTTATTCAATTTTAACTGATAAAGAGATAGCTGGAGACGTGGAAGTAATCGAAAAAAATGTCCCTGATTTACTATTTTCGGTAGTTCCCGAGGTTTACGGTAAACAAATAGATTATGTTCATTTTTTTACTGCTTTTAAAAATAATTTAATTGAATTAAAGAATGATGACATTCATTTAAATCTTATAAATGGTTATCCAGAAATAAGAGCTCAAGATGTTTTTGAAATAAAAGATAGTGCCTATGACTTATTGGAGTTAGCTCCTTTTTATTTGCTTTATAAAGATAATCAAAATGAAAAAAATTTTGAAATTAATAAAGAGGTTTTTTCTACTTGGATAAATGTTCAATTTAACAATGAGTCTTCTGATGTTTTCTTAGGTCTAGATTCTGATAAATTTTTCTTATTTTTGGAAGATAATATATCGTCTGAGGTTGAGAAAGAGCCAATTAAACCTCAATTTGAATTTAGGGATAATAAAGTTTCTTTGTTTTTTCCTGGTCAAGATGGACTAAGAATAAATAAAGAAAAAACATTTAATAATCTTTTAAATGCTTTTATCTTGAAAGATTTTAGCCAGGTTTCTTTGGTTACTGAAATTTCTGAAACAGAGGGCCTTGACGGAACAAATGACATGGGAATTAAAGAATTAATTGGTAGTGGTCATTCTAATTTTGCCGGTTCTCCGGTTAACAGAAAGCACAATATAAAAGTTGGGGCTGAAAAGTTAAACGGAATTATAATTAAACCAGGGGAAGAGTTTTCTTTAGTAACAGCTCTTGGTCCAACAACCAAAGAAGCTGGATATTTGCCGGAGTTAGTTATTAAAGGTAATAAAACCGTGCCTGAATATGGTGGTGGTCTTTGTCAGGTGGCTACAACTTTGTTTAGATCTGCTTTAGGAAGTGGTTTACCGATTACTGAAAGACGAAACCACTCTTATCGTGTCTCCTATTATGAGCCAGCTGGAACAGATGCTACTATTTATAGCCCTCGTCCTGATTTAAAATTTAAAAACGACACTGAACATAATATATTAATTCAGGCTAGGTTTGAAGGAGCCAATGATATGTATTTTGATTTTTGGGGAACTTCTGATGGTCGTTTAGCGACCACAACTTATCCTGTTATTTATAATATTGTTAGACCGGGGCCAACACAGATTATTGAAACTACTGATTTGAAGCCAGGAGAAAAAAAATGTACAGAAAAGGCTCATTCGGGAGCGGAGGCTTATTTTGATTATACAGTTGTTTATAAGGCGGGAACTGAAGATGAGAATAAAATTGAAACTAGGTTTCACTCTAAATATGTTCCTTGGAGAGAGGTTTGTTTAGTTGGAGTTGCTCCGAAAGAAGAGGTTCCTGATAGCATGGAAGATTCGGAAATATAAAAGATTAATTTTTTTTAAAAAAAAAGAAACTCTTTCGAGTTTCTTTTTTGTTGAATTAATACTATATTCTTGTTTTCTGAAAAAAATAGGTTTAGGCGAGGCGGGCAAGAAAATCTCTTCTAGAAATTTTAGAGCCTTGGCCCTAGAAACCCTAAAAGAAAGTCCCATGCTTGTCGTGCCCTTCTCGCCTAAACCGATTTTTGAAAATTTATCTTATCAATTGTCAACCAAGTATTGTATCATATAATAAAAAAAATGTCAATAGGTTTATCCACAGGCAATACTTAATCTATTTTTACCTTTATTTATTAGTATTTCTTCTTGTTTAAGCTTTTATTAAATCTTATCTTCTGTTTGTTTTTTAAAAAAAATAAAATATTTTTTTCTTGACAATTATTTTTAAAAAATATAAAATAGTAATACTTTTAGCTAAGGCTAAAAGCCTTTTTGTTTAATTGTAAATTGGGCATTGTTAATTGTGTATTGTCTTAAGGCCCCTTCGTCTAGTGGTTAGGACACCAGGTTTTCATCCTGATAACAGGGGTTCGATTCCCCTAGGGGTCACAAAAAAAGAACATGAAAATACATGTTCTTTTTTATTTTTTAAAATATTATAAATGTATATTTAATTTTTTAAAATTAAATAGAGCTTATTATTTGTTAATCAAGAAATTACAAATATCTCCGTCTTGCACTATATAATCCTTGCCTTCGGTTCTGATTAAGCCCAATTCTTTGGCCTTAGTCTCTCCTCCAGCTTCAATAAATTTCTCCCAATTTATAACTTCAGCTCTAACAAATCCTTTTTCAAAATCAGTATGAATTTCAGCTGCAGCCTGGGGAGCTTTAGATCCTTTTTTAATGGTCCAAGCTCTAGTTTCATCTTTGCCGGTAGTAAAAAAAGTTTCTAGTCCCAATAATTTATATGAAGCACTAATTAGTTTATCTAAACCACTTTTTTCTATTCCCAATTCTTTCATGTATTCAGCCTGTTCTTCTTCTGGTAATTTAGCAATTTCTTCTTCCATTTTGACGTTTATTCTAATAGCTTCTCCATCCCAATTAAAATCAGTAGATTTTTCTATGTCATCAGAATTAAGAGCATAAATAATTGGCTTGATAGTTAATAAACTTAAACTTTTTATAAACACCCTTTCTTCATCTTTTATTTCTAGTTCTCTAGCTGCCTTTCCTTGATCTAATAATACTTTTATTTTTTCTAATATTTCTTTTTGTTTGGCGATTTCTTTGTCGCCACTTTTTATTTCTCTGGCTACTTTTTCTAGTCTTTTTTCAACTGTTTTAAGATCTGCAAAAATTAATTCCATATTAATTGTTTCTTGATCTCCTATTGGATCTATTTCGCCGTTAACATGAATAACGTTAGGATCCTTGAAATCACGCACTACTTCACAGATGGCATCACACTCTCTGATGTGTGATAAAAATTGGTTGCCCAAACCTTCACCTTCGTGAGCACCCTTGACTAGTCCAGCAATATCAGTGAATTCAATAAAAGTAGGGATAATTTTGGCTGGTTGAGAAATTTGAGCTATTTTGTCTAATCTTTCATCTGGTACCTTTACTACTCCGACATTGGGGTCAATAGTGCAAAAGGGGTAGTTAGAAGCCTCTACTTGTTTTTTGGTTAGTATATTAAATAGGGTTGATTTTCCGACATTAGGCAAACCAACAATTCCAATGGATAGTGACATATTATTTGTTAAGAAATTTAAGATTATTAGGATATTTAAGATTTTTAGGATTCTTAAGCATCTTTTTCTATATTATATTATTTATTTAAAAATAACAATGCTTGTACGATTGCAGAGTTAATGTTACATTCTGTGGATAATTAATATTATTTAATG
>CAZILW010000014.1:0-20612 GCA_964540285.1 uncultured Gammaproteobacteria bacterium | reverse complement strand
TATTATATTAGATCTAAACCCAGAATGTAACCCTAATTGCTGCAATTGGAACATTGCTTTACAATTAGCCAAACTCTTGATTTTTCTATTTTTTTTATATAGTATTATAAGAAGGTGGGTTGAGCCTGCTTTTATGTTTGATTGAATATATAATAATTTATAATAAGTATCAATATATTATGTCTAGACAAAAATCAATGTTTTTTTCCAGTAAAAAAAGAAATAGCTGGATATTTTCCTTAATTGTTGTATTTTTTATTTTAGCTGCTATACAGACAGGTGGTGTACAGTATAATAAATTTTCTTCTTGGTTAGCCCAAAAATCAAGTAATTTAATTGTTCTTCCGCAGGTTAAAGACAACCCTTTTAGATTGGGACTTGATCTTCAGGGTGGCTCCCAATTAATTTATCAGGCTGATGTTTCTAAAATAGGTGATGCAGATAAAGATGATTTATTAGATGGGGTTAGAGATGTTATTGAAAGAAGAGTAAATACTTTTGGAGTTAGTGAGCCAGTCATTCAGGTTAATAAGACGATTGATGGAGAATATAGAATTATAGTAGAATTGGCTGGGATTAAGAACGTTGATGATGCTATCAAAGAAATCGGAGAAACTCCGAGATTAGAATTTAAAGAACAGGACGATAGTTTGGTGGAGGTTGATGATCAGTCAATTAGTTTAATGAACAATTATAATCAGGGCCTTCAAACCAAGATGGATGAAATATTGCAAAAAATAAATGAAGGAGTTGATTTTTCTGAGTTAGCTATTGCCAATAATTCTCCCTTGCAAATTTCAAATGATCCTAGCCAACCTGGAGCTGAAAATGACGGAGATCTAGGCTGGATAGATGAAAGTAGTGTTGATATATATAGCCTGGTTAATGGATTTTCGGTTGGACAAGTTTCTGAGGTTGTGGAAGATGAATTTTCAATTAAAGTTTTTAAACTTGAAGATAAAAGACAAAAAGAGGGCCTTGATATTTATGAGTATAAGGTTCGAGAAATTTCTTTAAATAAAATAACTAAAGATTATTTAAGGAGTATTTCGGAAAACTGGAAAAACACAGAATTATCAGGAAAAAATCTAAAAAGAGTAAGTCTGCAATTTAATCCTAATAATAATCTTCCTGAGGTTTCTTTGGAGTTTGATGAAGAGGGGGCAAAATTGTTTGAAGATATAACCGCTAGAAATGTTGGTCGTCCAGTCGCTATTTATTTAGATGACTATCCAATTAGTGTTCCTAATGTTAATGAAAGAATTTCAGAAGGAAAAGCTGTTATTAGTGGTAATTTTAGCATTGAAGAGGCTAAAGAATTGGTGAAAAGGCTAAA
The DNA here is from genome assembly GCA_964540285.1 of uncultured Gammaproteobacteria bacterium. GTDB lineage: Bacteria > Patescibacteriota > Patescibacteriia > Patescibacteriales > UBA12465. The sequence goes on along the minus strand of CAZILW010000014.1, from coordinate 19,276 downwards.
AGCTGGAGCTTTGCCAGTTCCTATAGAGCTGGTCAACCAGAAAACAGTGGGAGCGCTACTTGGTCATCAGTCAATAGTTGATAGTTTAGAAGCCGGAATTATGGGCATTATTTTAGTAGCTATTTTTATGTTAATTTTTTATAGACTGTTTGGACTGTCTTCTGTTTTTTCATTGTTACTTTATGGTTTGTCCGTTTTAGCTATTTTTAAAGCATTGCCCTTATATGTTTCTTTGATTTTTGGACTTCTTTTTGTGGCTTTAATTTTGATTGTTTTTGATGAATTAAAGATATTAGACATTTCTTTAACTATTTTATTTTCAACTATTGGTGTTGTCTTGTTTGTGTATGGATTAAATTCAGTTACATTGACATTAGCTGGTGTAGCTGGCTTTATTTTATCCATCGGTATGGCTGTTGATGCCAATGTATTGATTTTTGAGAGAATAAAAGAAGAAATTCGCTCTGGAAGAAGTATAAAAGATGCGGTTGATGAAGGAACCAGAAAAGCCTGGTCTTCTATTAGGGATGGTAATTTTTCAACGCTTTTGATTTGTCTTGTTCTTATGAGTTTTGGAACTGGTGTTTTAAAGGGTTTTGGAACAACACTTTTTATCGGAGTTTCCATTTCTATGTTTAGTGCTATAGTCGTTACTAGAAGCTTTTTACTTTTAATATTAAACAAAAAATTTGAAAGATTTGGTTTTTTATTAGGGGTTAAAACAAAAAAATAAGAATTAATTAATATAAAAATTATGATAAGTTTAAAAGTTGTAAAAAATAGAAAGATTTGGCTTTCTCTTTCAATTTTATTGATGAGCATTTCTGTTGTTTTTATTTTTTTGTGGGGTCTAAATTTTGGAATTGATTTTACGGGAGGTAGTTTAATGGAGGTTAATTTTTCTGAAAAATCTCCCAGCGTTTCAGACCTTAGAACAGAATTGTCAGATGTTAATTTACATAGTTTATCTATTCAACCAACAGAAAGCGATACTTTTATTTTAAAATTTAAAGAAATTGATAGCGATAGTCATTCTTTGCTTTTAGAAAGGCTAAATCAGGTTTCAGCAAATATTAATGAGGATGGCCTTTCTACTTTAGAAGAAATTCGCTTTGACTCTGTCGGACCATCTATTGGAAAAGAGTTAAAAAGTAAATCTTTCAACACCATTTTTATAGTTTTGATTTTGATTGTTTTATATGTTGCCTTTGTTTTTAGGAAGGTTTCTAAGCCGGTTTCTTCTTGGAATTATGGACTTTCGGCTATAGTTGCCTTATTTCATGATGTTTTAATAGTTTTGGGCGTTTTTGCTTTTTTAGGTAAGTTTTATGGGGTTGAAATAAATACACCTTTCATAGCTGCTATTTTAACCGTTTTAGGTTATAGCGTTAATGACACTATCATTGTTTTTGATCGTATTAGAGAAAACTTGCCGAAAAGTGATGACTCCTTTGTAGGAACTATTGATAAAAGCATAAACCAAACATTAACCAGATCAATTAATACATCTTTTACTACCCTTTTAGTTTTGCTTTCAATTTTGTTTTTTGGAGGAAAAACAATTCAAGACTTTGTTTTGGCATTATCTATAGGTGTTTTTGTTGGAACTTATAGCTCTATTTTTATTGCTAGTCCACTTTTGATAATGTTTGATAAAAGAAAAAAATAGTTTTTTGAACATATTTAAAAAGACGGAAATTTTTTGATTTCCGTCTTTTTTGTTATAATTATTTTATGAAGATTAATTTTCTAAAACCAACAAATTTTATAATAAATTGCTTGTTATTTATTATTATTTTTTATACTCCACTTCACTTTTGTTTTTATCTAGAAAGTAATGAGATTTTTGAGTTTCATAAATTTTTTTTATTTCGTATTTTATTTTTTGTTTTAATTTCTTTCTGGTTTTTAAGGTTGGTTTTTTTTATAGATATTAAAAAAATAAAAGAGTTATTTTTTTATTTGTTTAAAAAATATTTATGGCCAATTTTTGCTCTACTGGCCTTTTCTTTGCTAACTGTCTTGTGGTCAATTGACCCTATAGCCTCTCTCTTTGGCTCTTTGGATAGGCAGTTTGGTTGGTTTAACTATTTGTTTTTAGTGGTATTTTTAATTTTGTTGGTTTTAGAAATTATTATCTCTGAGAATTCAATCAAAAAGATAAAGTTTTTTTTATTATCAACTTTAGTTTCAAGTTTTTTAGTTTCTGTTTATGCCGTTTTTCAGTTTTTTTCCCTGGACTTGTTTCAATGGTCAGAACCAGCTCATTTAACTGGGAGGTCTTTTTCTACTTTAGGTCAGCCCAATCTTTTAGGAATTTTTTTAATTCTAAACATTCCACTTTCTTTTTATTTTTTAAAAAACACAAAAAGGCTAATTGCTAGATTTTTTTATATTTTTGTTTTTCTATTTCAATTATTAGCTTTGTTTTTTTCTGGTAGCAGATCTTCTTGGATCGGTCTTTTAATCGCTATTTCGCTTACTTTATTCTTTTTTTATTTTAAAAAAAATAAAAGATTGTTTTTTGTTTCTTTTTTAGGTTTAATTTTTCTAATTAATTTTTTGTTTATATTTAACAAATCTTTTAGTGATAGAGTTTATTCTTCTTTTAAGTTTAGCTCAGGTAGCGCGGCCGCTAGAGTGTGGGTGTGGTCAGGGGCATTAGATGCTTTTTGGGAACGCCCCTTCGGGTATGGCCTAGAGAATCAAAGAGAGGCCTTAATCCCTTTTTATGAAATTAAATGGGCCAGGGTTAATGTTGTTAATGTCGTTTTTGATAGATCTCATAATGTTTTTTTAGACGTGCTTTTATGCTTGGGATTTATTGGTTTCTTCTTGTTTTGTTATTCATTATTTTTATTATTCAAACTATTACTTAAAGGAATAAGTGATAAGAAAAACAGAGACATTTTTATTTTTATTTCCTCTTCTTTTTTGGCTTATTTAGTTTCTTTACAATTTAATTTTTCTTCTCTGCCTATTGTTATTTTATTTTTAACACTGCTTTCTTTTGTTTTTGCTCTAGACGCGCAAAAGACATATATTGCCAACGAAAGCTATTATTTAAGTTTTAAGAAAAACAAAAAGAAAGGTACAAGAAAATTTTATATACCATTTTTTGTATTTGTGGTTTTTTGTTTTTCTTTCTTGGGGATAAAAAATGAGCTAAATAATCTAAAAAATGATTATTATTTTTTTCAGTCTAAAATATATTTATCTCAAGGTATGTTTAGCGAAGGCTTGTTGATGTTTTCTTATATCAATAACGGTTTCTCTCCTTATAATGATTATGCTTATTATTTTGCGGATGTTTTTTTGGGTAATTATGCTCGTGATTATTTTCAGGAAAGGTCTTTGGATTTTTTAATTAAAAAGGAAATAGAAAAATCTTTAAAGAAAAGTAAATATAATAATTTATTTTCTAATAAAAATTCTTTCTTTTTTCAATTTTTTGAAGCTAGAGCTTTGTCAATTTTAGGTAATCAAAAATCATCAGAAAAAATTTTTTTAGATTTAATCAAGAAATCTCCCTATTTCCCTGATTTATATTTAAACTATGCTCGTCATAAAATTATTTTTGGAGATCTTAATGATTCAATCAAGTTATTATACAAATCTTTAGAGATGCTACCGAAAGAAGGTGTTGAAAGTGATGTTAGTCGTAACTTTTTGTCTTTTTATGAAAGATCAGTATTTTATGAGATTAGTAGCGTTTATTTTAAAATTAAAGAAAATGATGTAAAATAGTATTAATATAATTTAAAACAAAAATATGATTTTAATGGAATTCTTTTTTATATTTTTTATGTTCCTTTTCGGCTTAATAATTGGTAGTTTTTTAAATTGTTTAATTTGGCGTCTTTATAAAGAAGAAACTGTTTTGGGTAGATCCTATTGTCCCAAATGTGAACAAGAACTTAAATGGTATGACAACATTCCTCTTCTTAGTTTTATAATTTTAAGAGGAAGGTGTCGTTTTTGTGATGAAAAAATTTCTTGGCAATATCCTTTAGTTGAATTAATAACTGGTCTTTTGTTTGCTTTTTCTTATTATTTTGCGCTTCAAAATAATTTTTCTTTTTTAGAATTATTTTTTTATTTTTTTGTAATATCTATATCTGTAATTGTCTTTGTTTTTGACTTAAGATGGTATTTAATTCCGGTTTGGGTTGTGATAATTGGAGGTTTGCTTATAATTGCTTTAAATATTTTCTTTGGATCATCAGTTTTAAATATTCTAGTGTCAATGTTGGTTGGCGCTAGTTTTTTTGGATTTCAATATTTAGTAACTCGTGGTCGTGGCATCGGTGAGGGGGATATTTGGTTGGGAGCCTTGTTTGGAGCAATCTTTCCAGATCTTAAGCTGTTAATATTATCTATTTTCTTAACCTATATTATTGGTGGTCTAGTAGCTATGGTTTTAATAATCTTTAAACTTAAAAAAATTGGTTCCCGTTTACCTTTGGGTATTTTTCTGTCTTTATCTTTAATTATTGTCCTGTTTTTTGGTCAAGAAATTGTTGATTGGTATTTTTCTTTGATTTTTTAAGGTGTTTTGCTTAATTAATAATCTTAATTGTTGCTAATATTTTTAATTTTTAGTATAATATAGGCAATTAAACATTGCTTGATTTTTTTATGAAAAACGACATAGTTGTAGGTCTTGATATTGGATCAAACAGCATAAAATTAGTCATTGGCCAACACAAGGGAGAGTATGGCGATGATCGTCTTAGTGTTATAGGGGCAGTTTCTTGCCCTAGTTCTGGTATTGGCAAAGGTGGCATGATAAATAGCATAGAAGATGTTGTGTCTTCTTTGTCTGCTTGTTTAGAAAAAGCTGAAAGATTAGTTGGTTTGCCGATAAGTTCAGTTTGGCTTTCTTTTAATAACTCAAAAATAAAATACGAAAAAACTAAAGGAGTAGCAATTATCAGTAAAAATGACGGAGAGATTGATTATTCTGATATTGAAAGAGCTATAGATTCGGCCAAGTCTTTTCCTGTCCCTAATAATTATGAAATTATAGATAGCATTCCAATTAAGTATAATATAGATAGTAATGAGGATGTTAAAAGTCCGATAGGAATGAATGGCGTTCGTTTAGAGGTTGAGGTTTTGGTTGTTTTAGCTTTAAGCGGGCAAATAAATAATTTAATTAAAATAGTTCATAGAGCTAATTTGGATATAGACGGGTTATTGCTTCCGCCACTTTCTCTATCCTCTTCTTTTTTAAGCAGTAAGGAAAGAGAACTTGGTTCAGCAGTGGTTGACATTGGAGCTACAACAACGTCCTTGGCTGTTTATGAAGATGGTAATTTAATGCATTTAGCTGTTTTACCTATTGGCTCAGAGCACATAACATCTGACATCGCTTTAGGACTAAAATGCCCAATAAGTTTAGCTGAAAAAATTAAAGTTAATTTCGGTGACGCAGATTCTGAGAGTTATGAAGAAGAAGATGAAATTGATATTAGACCCCTTTTGCAAAACGAAAACGTTGAAGATTTAGATTTTATTTCTAAAAAATACCTTTCTCAAATTATTGAAGCTCGAGTTGAGGAAATATTTTCTATGGTTGACAATGAGCTTCAAAAAATAAATAGATCAAGAATTTTGCCAGTTGGTGTTTTCTTAAGTGGTGGTGGTATTTTGATTAAAAATATTCAAAAAATTGCTAAAAAAGTTTTAGCTTTACCAGTTACCACTATAAATATTAACTCTTTGAGATTAGAAATTGATAAGGCCCAGAGCCCAGAATTTTTTACAGCACTTAGTTTGCTAACTGCATCTCAGCAAGAAAATAATAATAAAGAAAAAAGAGTAAACTTTTTAAAAAATAATTTTAAAGGAATAGTTAGTGGCGTCAGTGGCTTTTTTAAAAAAATAATGCCTAGATAGCGTCAATTTTATATTTATAATAATATGCCAGAAATAAAACCAAACATTGAAACATCTGCTAAAATAAAAGTTATTGGAGTTGGTGGTGCGGGGGGGAATGCTATTAACAGAATGATAGAATCTGGAATAAGAGGTGTTGAGTTTATAGCGATTAATACAGACATTCAGGATTTACAAAAAAGTAAGGCCAGTAAAAAGCTTAATATAGGAAAGGCAATCACTAGAGGATTAGGAGCTGGTATGAACCCAGAAATTGGTCGTAAAGCAGCTGAAGAATCACAAAACGAAATAAGAGAACTTTTAAAAGGAGCAGATATGGTTTTTATAACTTGTGGTCTTGGTGGTGGAACTGGAACAGGAGCTTCCCCTGTTATTGCCGAAATAGCCAAACAATCTACCGACGAAGACTCTAAGAAACCCTTGGTTATTGCGGTGGTTACTAAGCCATTTTTCTTCGAAGGAGGTTCTAGGCAGAAAATTGCTGAAGAGGGTTATAAAAATCTGTCAGAAAAAGTTGACACAATCATAACAGTTTCTAATGAAAAGTTATTAGAAATAGTTGATAAAAAGATAACCTTTATAGATTCATTTAAAATTGCTGATAATGTTTTACGTCAAGGTGTTCAGGGTATTTCAGAAATAATAACTGTTCCTGGTTTAATTAATGCCGATTTTTCTGATGTTAGAAATATTATGGCTGATACAGGGTCGGCGCTTATGGGTATAGGGCAGGGATCTGGTGAAAATAAGGCAATTGATGCCGTTAAAGCAGCTATTAATTCTCCTCTTTTGGAGTATTCAATCGAAGGTGCAAAGGGCGTTGTGTTTACTATAACTGGAGGAGCAAATTTAAGCATGTATGATGTTAGTGAAGCAGCCAAATTGATTAATTCTTTAGCCGACAAGGATGCTAAAATTGTTTTTGGAGCAGTTATTGATGAGTCTTTAGGGGACGAAATCAAGGTTACTATAGTTGCCACCGGATTTAATGATAAAAATATTAAACCGACTAAAAAAAATGAAGCTGAAAAAAAGACAATTAATTCTAACTCAGATAATGATTATTATTCTTCTGGTAAAAGATCCTTTGACTTAATGGCTGATATGAACAAAAAAACATCTTCTGATATGGACAGAGATGAAAGAGAAAAGAAATCTATTTTTAACTTTAATTCTAAAGGTTTGTTTCATAAAGACAAAATTGATGATAGCGATCTTTCTTCTTCCAATAAAAATATTAATAATTTGAATAAATCTCAAACAGATGAAGAGTCTGAATTGGATGTCCCAGCTTTTATTAGAAACAAGATAAATAAGTAACATATATTTTAAACAAAAAAAGGGTTATTTTTCCCTTTTTTGTGTTTTTAAAATACTCTTGACTTTTTATTTTTTATACTTAATAATTTAGTTGGCTTAATAATAGCAAAAAACAAAGGCGTTTTAAAAAATTAAATTTAAATATTTAATTTTTATTATTTTATGCTTAAAAAAATGAGAGAAAATAAAAGCTTGGCCAAAGGTGTCTTGATGTACATTAGTTTTTCTGTGTTAGGGCCTTTATTAACAATTGGTGCCGTTGGATATGTTTTGGATAATATTTTTGGCACAAAGCCCTTTATGTTGTTAGGCTCTGTTTTATTAGCCTATGTTTTGAGTAATTTTTTAGTTTTTAAAAAAATAAAAGAATTTAATGCTTCTTTGGAAAAAATAGAAAGAGAGTCAAAAAAAGAAAATTTTAGTGAAAAAGAAGAGAAGAAATAAAAAATATGGACAATATAACTTTAGCATCTAATATACTTTTTTCGATTGGCAATTTTCCAGTTACCAATACTTTTTTATGGACTGTTGTTGCTAGTTTATTTTTGATGATCTTTTTTGTTTTAATTGCTAAAAGAATGAAAGATGTTCCAGGAGGTGCTCAAAATTTAGTTGAAATGTTGCTTGAAGGGGCCTATTCTTTTACGGAATCGGTCATTGGTCCTGGCAAGCCAGCTAGAAGAATTTTTCCTTTAGTGGGCACAATGTTTATTTTTATTTTATTTTCCAATTTTTTAGTTTATATTCCTGGTCAATCGGCTCTTACTGTTTATAAAGGAGGAAATCCGGTTCCTGTTTTTAGAGCAATTATGTCAGATTATGGATTAGTTCTAGTGATGACGTTAGTTTCAGTCATTACTACTCAAATTGTTTCTTTTGCTGTTTTGGGTCCGTTTAAATATATAGGTAAATTTATTAATTTAAAGGGTCCATTGGATTTCTTTTTGGGTCTTATGGATCTTGTTGGTGAAATTGCTAAAGTGATTTCTTTGTCTTTTCGTTTATTTGGAAATATTTTTGCTGGCGAGGTTTTGACGGCCGTTATCTTATTTTTAATGCCATTTTTTGCCCCATTACCATTTATGTTTTTAGGACTTTTAACAGCTGTTGTTCAAGCTTTTGTTTTTGCTGTTTTAACTTTGGTTTTCACATCTATGGTTGTGGAGTCATCATCTGAAGAGGTAAAATAAAAATTTATATATAATTAATTAATGTTTTATTCATTAAAATTTTAATGTGTAAAATTAAGAAAAATATGGATGCAGTTTCTGCAAAATATATTGCCGCTGGCATTGCCATTGGTTTAGGTGCTATTGGTCCAGCTCTTGGTGAGGGTATGATTGCCTCAAAAGCTATGGAAGCTATTGGTAGAAATCCAGAAGCTGGAGGAAAAATTACTCCTTTAATGTTTGCTTCTATGGCCGTTACAGAGTCAACAGCTATTTATGCTTTAGTTGTTGCTTTGATTGTTTTGTTTAGTTAATTTTTCTTATCATTTAATAAATGATTTTTGATAGCTGTCGATTTTTATCGATAGCCATTAAAAATTATTTTCAAATTTTAAAAATAAATATATGGAATTACTTAGTGCTTTAGGCCTGGATTGGAAAATTTTATTAGCTCAATTTTTTAATTTTGCTATTTTAGTTTTTGTTCTATGGAAATTTGCTTATAAGCCAATTTTTAAATTTTTAGAGGAGCGAAAAAATAAAATAGAAGAAGGGGTTAAAAATGCTGAGCAAGCCACACAAAAGTTAGTTGAAATTGGAGAAAAAGAAAAAGAGGTTTTGGTTGAAGCTAAAAAGGAGGCTTTAAATATGATAAATGAGGCTAAAGATAATGCTGAAAAAAAAGGTAATGAAATTATTAAGAAGGCTCAAGAAGAAGCATCTTTGGCTATTGTTAAGGAGAGAGAAAAATTTAATCAAGAAAAAATAGAAATTTTTAAAGAAATGAGAAATAATTTGTCAGAGTTGGTTATTTTGGCCGTAGAAAAGGTTATTGATGAAAAAATGAATAATGAGAAGGATAGAGAAATAATAAAGAAAGCTCTGAATAATTAATTTTTATGAAAATTAAAGCTAAACAATACGCACAGTCATTATTTTTAGAAATAAGAAACAAAAAAGGAGATGATCTTTTAAAGACTGTTGATAATTTTTTTGAAGTTTTGAAGGCTGATAATAACATATCTCAGATTGAAAAAATAGTATTTTATTTTAACAATTTTTGGAATAAAGAAAATTCTTTAGTAGACGCTGAGATAAGTTGTTCTCGTCCTTTGGAGGCTGATTTAAAAGTGGATATTTTAAATTATTTAAAGAAGATTTCTAAGGTTGAAAATATTAATATAACAGAAAAAGAAAATAAAAAGCTTGTTGGTGGTTTTGTTTTGAAGTATGGAGATAAAATAGTTGATGCTAGTGTTAAAAATAAAATTAATTCTTTTAAAAATAGTTTATTAAATTAAATTCATATAAAAATATGGAAAATAATTCAAAAGATTTTATAATTGAGCAGATAAGGCAAAGGATCTCTAATTTCAAGTCTGAAATTAAAGAACAAAATTTTGGCAAGGTTGTTGAAGTGGGAGATGGTATCGCCAAGGTTTCTGGCTTGTCAGAAGCTATGATGTCAGAGATGCTTGAGTTTAAAACTGATTCTGGTTCCGTTTTTGGTGTTGTGTTGAACTTAGAGGAGGATAATGTTGGAGCTGTTTTGTTGGGTGATGGTGGTTCAATTAAAGAGGGTGGAGAGGTTATAGCTTTAAAAAGAATATTAGAAGTTCCAGTTGGGGATAGTATTGTTGGCCGTGTTTTAAATCCTTTAGGTGCTCCACTTGATGGAAAGGAAAATATTAAGGCTGAAAAATTTTATCCAGTAGAAAAAATTGCTCCTGGAGTTATAACTCGTCAATCAGTTAATGAACCGGTACAAACTGGTATTAAAGCCATTGATGCTATGATTCCAGTTGGTCGTGGTCAAAGAGAGCTTATTATTGGAGATCGTCAAATCGGTAAAACTGCTATTGCTATAGATACTATCATTAATCAAAAAGAACAAAACATGAAATGTATCTATGTTGCTATTGGTCAAAAAGAGTCAAAGGTTGCTGGAATTGTGGCTAAATTGAAAGAGGCTGGTGCTATGGATTATACTACAGTTGTTGTTGCCGGGGCTAGTGATCCAGCATCTTTGTTATATATTGCTCCTTATGCTGGCTGTGCTATGGCCGAATACTTTTTAGATAAAGGAGAGGATGTTTTAATTATTTATGATGACTTGTCTAAACATGCCGTTGCTTATAGAGAAATATCCTTGCTTTTAAAGAGGCCTCCTGGACGTGAAGCTTACCCTGGTGATGTTTTTTATTTACATTCACGTTTACTTGAAAGGGCTTGTAAATTAAATTCTGATTTCGGTGGTGGTTCAATTACAGCTCTTCCAATTATTGAAACCCAGGCCGGAGATGTATCTGCTTATATTCCAACTAATGTTATTTCTATTACTGATGGTCAAATATATTTGGAACCAGATTTGTTTTATCAAGGGAATCGTCCAGCTGTTAACGCCGGTCTTTCGGTTTCTCGTGTTGGTAGTAGCGCTCAAATTAAGGCTATGAAAAAAGTGGCCGGAAAAATGCGCCTAGAAGCTGCTCAATATAGAGAGTTGGCTGCTTTTGCTCAATTTGGTTCTGATCTGGACGAAGAAACTAGAAAAAAATTAGAAAGAGGAAAAAGGTTAATGGAAATATTAAAACAGGACCAGTACGAACCAATGGATGTTGCTTTACAAGTGGCTGTTTTCTTTTCTCTAATTAATGGATTAATGGATACTGTTCCAGTTGAAAAAATTAGAGAATTTGAGAAAGGAATGATTGAGTATATTAAAGATAATGCACAAAATGTTTTAAAAAATATTAAAGAAATGAAGGTTATGGATGAAAAAGATGAAGAAAATTTAACAAGAGTGGTTAATGATTATAAAGACACTTTAGATTATTTGATTAAATAATTATGGCTAAAACCAAAGAAATACAACGCAGGATAAAGTCTGTTAATAATACTAAAAAAATTACTAAGGCGATGGAGATGGTAGCAGCTGCTAAGATGAGAAAGTCGGTAGAGGCTGTTCTTAGAACCAGAACCTATGCTAATTTAGCCTGGACAACTATTTTAAATATTTCAGGATCTTCAGAAAATGGGAAAAATCTACATCCATTGCTTTATGTTAGACCAGAAACCAAGAGGGTTGCTATTATTTTAATTAGCTCTAATCGTGGTTTGTGTGGTAGTTTTAATACCAATATTATCAACAAAGCTGTTGCCGGTATTAAAAAACATGGAAATATTGAAACTGATTTTATTTTATTAGGTAAAAAGGGTTTAGCCGTTAATAGTCGTTATGGTTATAATGTTGTGGCTGAATTTGATAAAGTTGATTTTGTTTCTGAAATAAAGGAGGTTATGCCGGTGGCTCGTTTAGCTATCGATGATTATTTAAATGGTAAATATGATAAAATATTTGTTGCTTATACTGACTTTGTTAGTGCGACGAAACAAATTCCTCGAGTTAAACAAATTTTGCCGGTTGATATAAATGTTGATGAGGAGTACTTGGGTGTTGTTGGTCGAGATGAGAGGGTGGGTACAACCAAGGAGTATATTGCTGAAAAAGAAGCCAAGTATTTAAGGGACAATGGTTATAAATATTTATTTACTTATGAACCAAGTCCTAGGGCAGTTTTAGACCAGATGGTGCCTAGATTGATTGAAGTTCAGCTTTTTCAGGCTCTTTTAGAGTCAAATGCTTCTGAGCATAGTGTTAGAATGGCATCTATGCACCAGGCCACTGAGGCCGCCACCGACATCGTTAGAGAATTGGTTTTATTTTATAATAAAGCTCGTCAAGCCGCTATTACTTCTGAGATTGCCGAAATTAGCGCGGGAGCCAATGCCTTAAAGGTTTAATAAATTTTTTAATATAATTTTTATATAAATTAAAATAAAAGTATGGAAAACGCAGATAAAAAAAACGGAATTATTAGGCAAATAATAGGCGCCGTGGTGGATGTTTATTTTGAAGAAAATTTACCAGAAGTTTATACTGCTTTGGAAGTTGAAGCAGTTGATGGTAAAAAGGTTGTTTTAGAAGTTCAACAACATTTAGGATTTAATATTGTTAGAACAATTTCTATGGGATCGACCGATGGCTTAAAGAGAGGTGATATTGCTATAAGCAAGGGAGAAGGAATTACTGTTCCGGTTGGAAAAGAAACCTTAGGAAGAATTTTTAATGTTTTAGGCGAGGCTGTTGATGGGGGAAATAATTTGGTTGACACCAAGAGATATGAAATTCATCGTAAAGCTCCAGATTTTGTAGATCAATCAACTAAAACAGAAATTTTAGAAACTGGTATTAAAGTTATTGATTTAATTTGCCCAATTGCTAAGGGTGGAAAGGTAGGTTTGTTCGGTGGTGCTGGTGTGGGCAAAACTGTTGTTATTCAAGAGTTTATTAATAATATTGCTAAAGCTCATGGTGGTTATTCTGTTTTTGCTGGAGTAGGTGAAAGAACTCGTGAAGGAAACGATTTATTTCATGAAATGAAAGGAGCTGGCGTGCTTGATAAGGTAGCGATGGTTTTTGGTCAAATGAATGAACCGCCAGGAGCTCGTGCTCGTGTTGCTTTATCTGGACTTTCAATTGCGGAGTATTTTAGAGATGAACAAAATCAAGATGTTTTATTTTTCGTTGATAATATTTTCCGTTTTACTCAAGCCGGTTCAGAGGTATCTACTTTGCTGGGTCGTATGCCTAGTGCTGTGGGTTATCAGCCAACTCTTGCCACTGAAATGGGTGAGCTTCAAGAAAGAATTACTTCAACTAATAAAGGTTCTATTACTTCAATTCAGGCTGTTTATGTTCCAGCTGATGATTTGACAGATCCAGCCCCGGCTACAACCTTTGGACACTTAGATTCAACTGTGGTTCTTTCTCGTTCTTTATCAGAGCTTGGTATTTATCCAGCTGTTGACCCACTTGATTCTTTTTCTATTATTTTAGATCCAAAGATTGTTGGACAAGAGCATTATGATGTAGCTTTGGGCGTTCAAAGGGTTTTACAAAGATATAAAGACTTGCAGGATATTATTGCTATTTTAGGTATGGAAGAATTGTCAGATGAAGATAAAATTAGTGTTTCTCGTGCTAGAAAGATTCAGAGATTTTTGTCTCAACCTTTTAGCGTGGCCGAAACATTTACTGGTGTTTCTGGTAAGTATGTAAAATTAGCTGACACAGTTAAAGGCTTTAAAGAAATATTAGAAGGAAAGCATGATGATAAGAGTGAGGGAGATTTTTATATGAAAGGCACTATTGAAGAAGTAGTTAAAAAATAAATATGCCAGACCAAAAAAGAATAAAATTCGAAATAGCCACCCCAGAAAGAGTCGTTTTGAAAGAGGAAATTTTGCAAGTTACAGTTCCAACAGAGGAAGGTGAAATTACAGTGTTACCAAAACACTCTCCTTTGGTTTCTGTTTTAAAGCCGGGTGTTTTAGAGTTAAAAAAGCTTGATGGTGAGGTTGAAATCATATCTGTTTCTGGCGGTTTTGTTGAGGTTTTGCTTAATAAGGTAATTATTCTGGCTGATACTGCTGAAAGAGCTGAGGAGATAGATATCGAAAGAGCTGAGGGGGCTAGAAAAAAGGCTGAAGAGTCTCTTAAAGATATGCGTAGCGTTGATGCCTCCCAATTTGCTCAACTAGCCGCTCAGATTGAAAAAGAATTAGCTAGGGTTAGGTCAGCTAAAAAATGGAGGAGTTTGAGAAAATAGGATAATTAAGATATTTAGAGAATTTAAGATAAAAATAGCCTTTAATGGCTATTTTTTGTATTGACCAATAAAAATATATATAATATACTAAACTAAGCTCTTTTTATTAACCAAAAAATAAAACACCATGAAAAGTGAAAGACTTCAAAAACCTGACAAAGGTTCTAAAAAGGAGAGTGATGATAAGACTCTCGACAAAGAATCTAAAGAGTTTAAAAAAATAACCCGGGGAGAGTCTTTGTCTTCTCAAAAATGGAAAAAAGACTTTTTTATTAAAGTTAATGGTTAAGGTGATTAATATTTTTATTATTAAAGCTCCATATCGGGGCTTTTTTTAGACGTCCGAGTGGGATTCGTCGCGTAAAATGGCTTCGCGTTCACGCGACTTTACAAATAAACCCCGTGCTACGAAGTAGCTATACGGAGTTTTCAGAGGTCCGAGTGGGATTCGGCCACGCGTCGCTAAGTCTCGCTCGTCGCGTAAAAACGCTTCGCGTTCACGCGACTTCGCTCACTAAGCTCTCTGGACTGGCCTCGGCGGTGCTTACACTTCGTTTCGGCACATCGCTTCCGGCTTTCGAATTCCACTCTTTTGTTATATAAAAAAACAACCCAAAGAAATTTGGATTGTTTTTTTAAGAGGTCCGAGTGGGATTCGAACCCACGAGTGGCAGTTTTGCAAACTGCAGTGTTAAACCGCTTCACCATCGGACCAAAATTATAAAAATATAATAATATATATCATTAAAAAAAGCAATGGTAATTTGACAAGTAAACTTTAAATAGTATAAGCTAATAGAAGTTCATTAAAAAACCTAAACCACAAGCAAATGAGACAGTATATTAATGACCAAAAAGATTATTGGAGAGATTTCTACAGAAGAAATTTTTTCATAGAAGTTGATTTTTCTGGAATGAATATTCCAGAGTTTGACAACCAAAGGTATTATCTAGTTATTGTAGTTGCTGGTTTGTTTTTTCAAAGAGTTATAGATGTCGCTGGAAAAACAATGAACATTAAAATTGAAGACAATCTTACTTTTGGTGGTAAAGTCGCATCTATTAGAGAGGCTGAAGCTGATTATTTTGTTTTAGTTTCTAGAGAATTAACAAAGTTAAATTTTTGTTCTGGCCCTATGTCATTTAGAGCTGAAAACCAAATTACTTTAACTGAGTGTTTTCTTTGCATGATGATGATTTTTGAAAAAAATTTTATTGAATTTTCTAATTTACTCCTATCAATTTTTATTTGTGGTGCTTCTAGGTTGGAAGGCAAAAGAAATATTTTACTGCCCGGCCTGGTATATGATAAAAATAGCAAAATTATCCATATTATTTGGTATGATGGTTTTTATGCCGAAAACAATATAGATAAATTAGAAATTTTTTCTTTTTAGTTTTTAAGGGGGTTTAGGCCTCCTTTTTTATTTTCTTGACATGAAATTTAATTGTGCTAAAATATTTTTAGCACTCTCGTATTGAGATTGCTAAAAATATATTTATTATTTTCTGTTTAATTATTATTATTCTTAAGTTTATATGGAAAATAATAATTAAACTATACTATTTTATGAAGTTAAAGCCATTAAACAACAATGTAATCGTTAAAGCTTCTTCTAAAGAGGAGGTTACAAAGTCAGGTATAGTTTTGCCAGACACTATAGACAAAGAAAAACCAGAACAGGGAGAAGTTTTGGCTGTTGGACCTGGAAAATTATTAGAAAATGGTTCTCGAGCCGAGATGAATACTAAAATTGGAGACAAGGTAGTTTTTAAAAAATATTCTCCTGATGATATTAAGATTAACGGAGACGAGTATTTAGTTATAAACGAAAATGATATTTTAGCAATTATTGAGTAATACAAAAAATATTTATTTATAATTAATAATTAATTTATATGGCAAAAAAAATTATTTATAATGAAGAAGCAAGAAATGCTTTGAAATCTGGAGTAGATAAGCTAGCTGATGCTGTTAAAGTAACCTTAGGGCCTAAGGGCAGAAATGTGGTTATTGAAAAAAGTTTCGGAGCTCCAGTAATTACTAAAGATGGCGTTAGTGTGGCCAAAGAGATTGAGTTAGAAGATAGGGTAGAAAACATGGGAGCTGAAATGATTAAAGAAGTAGCCTCTAAAGCCAATGATATGGCCGGAGACGGAACAACAACGGCTACAATATTAGCCCAAGCTATGATTAAAGAGGGTTTAAAATTGGTTTCAGCTGGAATTTCTCCAATTGAAATTAGAGAGGGAATCGAAAAAAAGGTTAGTTCAATTGTTAAAAAATTAAAAGAAATGAGTAAAACAATTGAAACCAAAGAAGAGCTAGCTCAAGTAGCCTCAATTAGCGCTAACAATAAGGAAATTGGTGAAAAAATTGCCGAAGCCATGGATAAGGTTGGTAAAAATGGAGTGGTTACTGTAGAAGAGGGACAATCCTTTGGAGTTGAGGTGGAGGTTGTTGAGGGTATGCAATTTGATAAGGGTTATGTTTCTCCTTATATGATTACCAATACTGAAAATATGAAGTCCGAAATGTCAGATCCTTTCATTTTGATAACTGACAAAAAAATAGCATCTATTCAAGAGGTTTTGCCACTTCTTGAAAAAGTAGTTCAGTCTGGCAAGAAAGATATTGTAATTATTGCCGATGAAATTGAAGGAGAAGCTTTAACAACTTTTGTGTTAAATAAACTTCGCGGAACATTCAATGTTCTAGGTATTAAAGCTCCTGGCTTTGGTGATAGAAGAAAGGCAATGTTAGAAGATATTGCAGTTTTAACTGGTGCAAAGGTTATTTCCGAAGAAGTTGGTTTAAAATTAGAAAATGTTGAACTTGAAGATTTGGGACAAGCCAGAAAGGTTATTGCCTCAAAAGATAATACAACTATAGTTGACGGAAAAGGAGATGAAAATAACATTAAAAACAGGGTAAAACAAATTGAAAAAGAAATGGATTTAAGTGATTCTGATTTTGATAAAGAAAAGCTACAAGAAAGATTGGCTAAATTAACTGGTGGTGTGGCTGTTATAAAAGTGGGAGCTGCCACTGAAACAGAGATGAAAGAAAAGAAGGATAGAATCGAGGATGCTTTAAATGCTACTCGCGCTGCTCAAGAAGAAGGTGTTGTTCCTGGTGGCGGACTAGCTCTAGCTTTGGCTGGGAATGCTTTTGAGGAGCTAACTGATAAAAAAGCTGATAAGCCTGGAGTTACAATTGTAGACAGTGCTATACTTGAACCTATTAAACAAATCGCTAGAAATGCTGGAAAAGATGGGTCTTTGGTTTTATTTAATATTATTGAAGAACACAAGAAAGGCAATAATAATATTGGTTATAATGCTGCTACTGATAAATTTGAAGATATGGTCAGTGCTGGTATTATTGATCCAACTAAAGTTGTTCGAAGTGCGTTGGAAAATTCAGCTTCGGCTGCAATCATGTTTTTAACTGTTGAAACTGTTATTGTTGACAAGCCAACAGACAAAGATAATTGTTCTTGCGGAACAAATCATGGTCATATGGGTGGTATGCCAGGAATGGGTGGAATGATGTAAAGTAAAGCTAGATGTTTATTTTAAGAAAGAGGGATTAACAAGTCCCTCTTTTTTTAAAAAGTAAAAATATTTTATTTAATTGTTTTTTCTTTTTCAAAAATATGTTATAATTTTTTTATAAATAATTAAAAGATTTGTCGCGTATGCCATGCAAGAAAAAAGATAATAAAAAAATAAAAGTAGCCGTTAGTGGTTATTTTAATCCCCTTCATGTTGGTCATCTAGAAATGATTGAAAAGGCTAAAAAATTGGGTGATTATTTAATTGTTATAGTTAATAGTGATTATCAGGTAAAATTAAAAGGTAGCGTGCCTTTTATGAGTGAAAAAGATAGAATTAAAATAATTAAAGCTCTCAGATCTGTTGATGAGGTTTTTTTATCGATAGATAAGGATAAAACAGTCTGCAAGTCTTTGGCCAAGGTTAATCCGGATATATTTGCTAATGGTGGTGATAGAAAAAACTTAAATGATGTACCAGAGCATGATATTTGTCAGAAATTAAAAATTAAAATGGTTGATGGTCTAGGAAGAAAAATTCGTTCTAGCTCAATCTTAATTGCTAATGCGTCTGAAAAGAAAAAATAAAAATAAAAAGATATTTAACCTCAGAAAATTTATTGTTTTTTTGTTATTTTTGTTTTTAATTGCCCCTTTTTTTTATATTAAAAACATAAATTATTCTTCTGGTAAAAATCAGAGTGTTATTTTTGTGGTTGATAAGGGCGACAGTATTTCGGATATAGGCGAAAAACTACATAGTCAAGATTTAATAAAATCAAAATTAACCTTCAAGCTCTATGTTCGTTTCTCTAAAAAAGATTTAATTTTTAGAGAGGGCTCTTACGATTTAAACTATAATATGAGTTTAAAAAAAATTGTTGATGAGCTTACTAAGAAAATATCATTAAAACCAGAAAAAACAATAAGGTTTATAGAGGGTTGGAATGTTAGAGATTATTCTAAAGTTTTGGAAAAAAATTTTTCAAGCGCAGAGGATGATTTTTTTGATATAGTTGGTAAACCAATGATTAATTATAATCTTTTATCAAGTGGTGTTAAGCCAAGGGATTTTTCGGAGCAGTTTGATTTTTTAAAAGATAAGCCTTTAGAATATGGTTTAGAGGGATATTTATTTCCAGATACTTACCGTTTTTTCGAAGATGCTACATTGGAGGATATTGTGGTAAGAATGTTAAAAAATTTCGACCAAAAGTTAAACAGTAAGATGAGGGAGGATATTGCTGCTCAGGGAAAAACCATTTTTGAAATTGTTACTATGGCTTCTATAATTCAAAAAGAAGTTCAAAGTGAAGATGACATGAAAATGGTTTCCGGCCTTTTTTGGAATAGAATTAAAAATAAACAAGCTTTGGAGTCTTGTGCTACCCTAGCTTATATTTTAGGAGTTAATAAAGCGATTTACAGCTATGAAGACACTAGAACTCCTTCAGCTTATAATACTTATATAAATAGGGGTTTGCCTCCAGGACCGATTTCTAATCCTGGAATAAAAGCTATTGAGGCTGCTATTTATCCAACTGAAAATAAGTATAATTATTTCTTAAGTAGGCCCGACACGAAAGAAACTATTTTTAGTGTTACTTATGAAGAGCATTTATTAAATAAAAATAAATATTTAAAATAAAGATATGAGCGA
>CAZILW010000013.1:0-23566 GCA_964540285.1 uncultured Gammaproteobacteria bacterium | reverse complement strand
GAACTGACGACACAAGGATTTTCAGTCCTTTGCTCTACCACTGAGCTACCGAGGCTTTATTCAATGTACAATGCGCAATTATCAATTGTTGTTTTGTAATTGTATATTGCTAATTGCAAATTGTACATTGATTTGTTGCGGGGGTGGGACTCGAACCCACGGCCTCCAGGTTATGGGCCTGGCGAGCTGCCAGCTGCTCTACCCCGCTTTAATTAATTTACAATGTACAATTAACAATTAATTGTACATTGCACATTGCCAATTGTACATTGACTAAGGTGGGCAATGGAGGATTTGAACCTCCGACCTCTACATTATCAGTGTAGCGCTCTAACCAACTGAGCTAATTGCCCAAAATAGAATTCAACAAAAATAATAATAGACTTTTGTCCATTCGTTAACAAATATAACAAATAAAAAAACAAAAGGCAAGGGCTCTATTTTAAAGCTTGTTGATGATTAAATTTATTTCTGATTTTAAATCACAAAACTCGCTACGATTTTTCTTGTCTAACTCTATTAGTTGATTGATTATATTTTTCAATGTTTCTTTGTCGAAATTTCTAGCCTGATTTATCCCTTTGTTTATTATGAATGGATGCAGTTTTAAGCTGCTTATTATTTTGCTGGTATTAAAATTTAACTCTAAAGCATTTCTGATTTGTAATAAAATTTTAAACTGCCTAATTAGCATGCTTAATATATAGTCTGCCTCAAGGTCGGCTAGATATTGTTTTTCTAGTATATCTAGTGATTGCTTGATATTTCTAGAACTAATGCTGTCGGTAAAAGCAAATATATTTTCTTGATGCTTTTCAAATATGTTATCTTCAATATCCTGTGTGTCTATTTTTTTGTTATTTGGATCAGAAAGTTTTAAATGACTTATTTTTTTTATTTCGTTTTTTATCATCCAGGGACTAGCGCCAGTTAAATTTATTATGTTTTGAGCTAATTTACTATCAATATCTAGGGAGAATTTTTTGAATTCTCTTTTGATAAAGTCTATTAATTCTTGATTGTTAAATTTTTTTAATTCTTGTGTATATTTTTCGCCAAGAAGAAAGTTAAAAAATAGCTTTTCGTTATTGTTTAAAGCGGTTTCTCTTGTGTCATTTATTTTTACTAAGTTTTTATCGTTTTTACTTTTAAGATGTTTTTCAGTAAAGATTAATATATCTGGCGATTCATTTATTTTATTTTTCTTGATGTAGTCTAGAATTATTTTTAAAAAATCTTTTTGTTTATTTTTTATCAAGTTGGAAATTATTAACATTTTTTTGCTAATAAAAAGGGATGAGGATCCTAGTTTTGAGCTTAAATCCTCTATCTTTATTTTTTCACCATCAAGTTTCCAAATATTTTGACCATTTTGGTCTACTTCTTTGATAAACTTGTTTTTTAGCTCTTCTGTTTTTTGGTGAATTTTAAAATCGTTTTCTCCGTATAAAAAAATAATCATAATTTTTGAACCGCTTCTTTGAAAAGACTCCCTCTTTCTTTGTAGTTTTTAAAAATTCCAAAACTAGCGCAGGCGGTTGATAGCAAAACAGTATCTTTCTCTGTTGATTTTTGATTGGCCAGTTTTACGGCTGCTTGCATGTTATTACATGTTTTTATTTTTTCTGAAGGAAAATTAACTGATTTTAAACTTTTAATAATTCTATCTGACCCTTTTCCTGGAAAAAATATTATTAATTTAACCCTTTTTTTAATTTCTTTGGCTAATTTTAAAAAATTAGCTCCCTTGTCAGATCCTCCGGCTAGTAATATTATATTTTTTTTAAATGATTTTAAATCGGCAATTGTGCTTTCGGGGGTGGTTGAAAAGCTATTGTCAAAATAATTTACATTATTTATTTGCCTGACAAACTCTAGTCTATGCTCCAAATTACTGAAGTTATTTATCGTTTTTGTAATTATTTTTTTATTTATTTTTAAGATTTTGGCAACAATTTCGGCTGCAGCAATATTTTCTTGATTAAAATCCCCAACCAACTTGCTTTTGGTTTTTGATTTTTGAAAATAAATAATTTTACTTTTTAGTTTGTATTTTTTTAAGTATTTTTTGATTTTTTGATTGACTATTAAATATTCGTCTTTTTTTTGATAGGCTGCGATGTTTATTTTAGCATCTACATAAAATTTAAAATTTTTGTGAAAATTGGGGTTAGTGGGGTCGGCTGGTGATAGATGTTCTTTGAAGATATTAGTCAGTACCGCTATTTTGGGACTATAACTTAAATCTTCCAACTGAAAACTAGATAATTCTAAAACCACAAAATCATTTTTTCTAATTTTGTTTATAAATTCAAATGGAGCTATTCCTATGTTGCCACCCAGAAAACACTTTTTGTTATTATTGTTTATAATTTGATAAATTAAAGAGGAGGTTGTTCCTTTGCCCTTGCTTCCAGAAACTCCTATTATATTTTTGGTAGGGCATAATTGAAAGAAAAGATTCATGGGGCTGGAGAGTTTACTGCCCATCTGAATGGCTTTTTGTATTCCAGGGCAAGAAATTGGCCAACCAGGAGATCTAAACAGTAAAGAAAATTCTTCAAGATTATTATTAAAGTTTTTCTCGGTTTGAAGTTTTATTTTTTTATTTATTTTTATTTTTTTTAAGATTTTATTAATTTCGTTTTTATTCCTTAGGTCACAAATTGTTAAATCGATTTTCGAATTTTTTTTAATTAAAAATTTAAGCAATGATTGATTTTCTAGTCCTAAGCCCAAAAGAGCAATCTTTTCCTTGTTTATTATTTTTGTTTTTTTCATATATTGATTTTTTCTGATATTAGTATATACTAAATCTAGTTATTTGAAAATAAACCTATAAAAGAGAGGGACTTATTATGATAACCTTTGTTGTGGTATTGTTTGTTTCTCTTGCTTTTTTCTTTTTGAAGAAAACTGACAAGAAAAGAAACGGGGGGTTTTATTTTTTAACCTTGATAAAAATTTTGTCTTTTTCCTTGATTATTTTTTGGCCACTATTTTTTTGGTTTTTTTATTACAAATATGTGGGCTACGTTCCTTTAATGGGAAATGATGATTTGTCTTCTTTGTTTGGATTTGATTTAGAGGGTTATGGAATTTCTCGTTGGTGGGACCAGGTTGTTTGGTTGTTGATGATTTTATTTTTAATCTTGGTGGTAGAGATTTCCTCTGCTTATAAGATTTTTAAAGAAGTTAATTTTTTATTGCTGGGGGTTATTTTTTTTCTTTTCTCTCTTGCTTTCTTGAGTGGGCCATTATATATTCTGACTTTATTTGTTTTTGTTTTACTGATTTATTTGGCCTTTTCTTGTTTGATAAATTTATGCTCAAACAAACATCCAGTCAGCCACCCAGTTCAAGAAATTTAAACAATAAGGGCTCTAAAAAGGGTCCTTTTCTATTTTCTTCATTTCCCCCCAATTTTTACCAATTTTAGCTTCGGCAATTAAAGGAATTTTTAACTTTACTATATTTTCCATAATATCCTTTATTTTCTGGTAATAGTGTTTTGTTTGGTTTTGATTTATTTCAAATATTAATTCGTCATGAACTTGTAAAAGCATTTTTATATCATTTTTTTCTTTTATTTCTTGGTAGATTTTAATCATGGCTAATTTTAAAATATCAGCAGCTGTGCCTTGTATTGGTGTATTTATTGCCATTCTCTCGGCTGCTTTTTTCTTCATTATTTCGCTAGAGTTTATTTCTGGTAAATGTCTTTTGCGACCAAAAAGGGTTTCAACATAGCCCCTTTTTTCAACTTCTTTAATTAAAGTTTGAGTATATTTTTTGACGCCAGAATAAACTTGAAAATATTTTTCTATAAAATTTCTAGCATCTTGGTATTGTATTCCAGCAGTTTGGCTTAAACCGTGAGGGCCTTGCCCGTATAATATTCCAAAATTTATAGCTTTAGCTTGGTATCTTAATTTTTCATTTACTTCTTCTATTTTTAAATTATTAATAGAGGCTGCAGTAAAGCTATGAATATCTTGGCCTTTTTTAAAAGCTTCGATTAATTTTTTATCTTCAGAGAGGTGAGCCATAACCCTGAGTTCTATTTGAGAGTAGTCAATGCCAAGCAGGGTCCAGTTGCTTGGCGCAACAAAGGCTCGCCTTATTTTTTGTCCCAATTCGGTTCTGGTTGGTATGTTTTGTAAATTGGGGTCAGAGGATGAGAGCCTTCCAGTGGTAGTTATGGTTTGGTTAAAACTGGTGTGAATTCTTTTTGTATTTTGATTGATTAGTTTCGGTAGGGAATCGACATAGGTTGATTTTAATTTACTAAGCTCTCTGTATTGTTGAATATGGCTTATTATTGGGTGTAAATTTTTTAGTTTTTCTAGCTCGTCACTTGAAGTTGAAAATCCTGTTTTGGTTTTTTTTATGCCCCTTGTTTCAATTTTTAATTTTTCAAACAATATTTCTTTTAGTTGTTTGGTAGAATTAATATTAAATTCTGTTTTTGCCTCTTTAAATATTTCAATTTTTATTTGCTCAATTTTTTTGTTTATTTGTTCTCCTAGGTTTTTTAAAAAAGATTTGTCTAAAGTAATTCCGTTTTTTTCCATATTGGCCAATATTTCAATTAGGGGAATTTCAATTTCTGTAAATATTTTTTCTAGTTTATTTTCTTTTAATTTTTTTTCAAATACACTTTTTAATTTAAAAGTACAATCAGCGTCCTCGCAAGAGTAAAGTGATAATTTTTCCACATCAACATCTTGAAAATTGTTTGATTTTTCTAAAAGATCCTTGGAGCTTATTTTTTCCCAATTTAATTCAGAAAAACTTAGAGCGTCTAGATTGTGTTGTCTGTTTTCTGGATTAAGTAAGTAAGAAGCTAGCATGGTGTCAAAAACCTTTCCCTTAATTTCTATATTATAATTTAATAAAACCTGTAAATCATATTTTAAATTGTGAGCAATTTTTTCAACTTTTTCATTTTCAATTATTGTCTTTAACTTCTTTAACCAGGGATGATCAGTTGTTGATTTTTCTTTTTTAATATCTTCAAAAAGGTTAGGTGTTTTGTTTTCTTCTTCTTTTTTATTATTTTTATTTTTTAATTTCAGTTCAATAAAATAAGCTTCATCTTTTTTCCAACAGAAACTAATCCCTAATAAATTAGCTTCAAGAGGCTTAATTGAATCTGTTTCGGTGTCTATGGAAAATGATTTTACTTGTTTAAGTTTTTTTATAAAATCTGTAAATGATTTTTCGTCTTTTATTAATTTATATTTAAATCTTTTTTGATTTCTGGTAAATTTATCCTCAGTGTTTTCTGAAGATGATTTTACAAAATCCAAATTTAGAACTCTAGCTAAAAGTGATTTAAACTCTAGTTCACTAAAAACTTTGTTTATTTTATTTTTATCAAAATTTTTTATTCTACTTTTTTCTAAATCTATTTCTATGGGCGCTTGCTTGTTGATGGTTGCTAGTTCTTGGCTTAAATAGGCGAAGTCTTTATTTTTTATTAATAAATCTCTAGTTCTTTCTTTTATTTTTGGACTATTAATGTTTTTGTAAATATTATCTAAATTACTAAATTCTAAGAGTAGATCAGTTGCCCCTTTTTCTCCAATTCCGGAAACACCTGGAATGTTGTCGCTAGTATCTCCCTTGATGGCCTTGAAATCAATAATTTGGTCGGGTCTTAGCTGGTATTTTTCTAGCACTTTGTTTTCATCATATAAAACAGAATCGGACAACCCCCGGCTCATAGTATAAACTTTTGTTTTTTCATTTATTAATTGTAGGGTATCCATGTCTCCAGTAATAATTATTGTTTCTATTTTATTTTTTCCCTGTGATATTTTTTGACTAATAGTGCCTATTAAATCGTCAGCTTCATAACCATCTAATTCGAAAACTGGAATATCAAAAGCTTCGGCTATTTTTTTACTCAAAGGTATTTGATCATATAACTCTTGGGGGGCTTTTATTCTAGTGGCTTTATATTCTTGATATTTTTCATGCCTAAAGGTTGGTCCTTTTTTATCAAGAGTTAAAATAGCGTATTGCGGTTTGATATCATTTAAGGCTTTAATTAAAAAAGAGGCAAAGCCGTAAGCAGCGTTGGTTACTAGACCTTCTTTGGTTTTAAGGCTTGTTGGCAAAGCATGAAAACTGCGATGAATTAATGCGTTACCGTCAATTATTATTAATTTTTCAGACATATTTATATTATTATTTTATTCTTTATTTTAACATTTTTAAAAATAAAAATCCAAAATAAAAAAAACGGATCAGTTTTGATCCGTGGTTTTTAATTTTTTTTAAGTATTCTTTTGGCTCCATTCCAGGTTATAGCAGCTTTATCAGCTTTTTGTTTAATAGCTTTGCCAAAACCAATATAAGCTCTTTTTTCTGCCTCTTGTTTTAAGCATATTCCTATTAGTATTCCAGCATTTCTTCCAGCCTTTTGTTTTAGTATGAAGCCAAACCAAAAGCGGCAATTAAATTTTGCTTCTTGCTTTAGGCTAAACCCTAGACAGTGTTCAGCGCTTTTTACGGCAATTTGTTCAAGATTTATTCCAATTATTGTTTTGCATCTTCTTTCAGCTCTTTGAGTGATTGAAAGGGACAAAAGTGATTTCGCATCTTTTTGAGCTATTTGAATTATACTCAAAAAGGAGTAAATACTTCCTTCTTCGTTAAAGCCTCCAAAAAGAGAGTAGGTATCTTTTCCTATTTTCCAGGGAAAGCTTAAAACAATAAAAATAGGAACAAAGTAGATAGGTAATTTGCTAAATAACAATATCAGAAAAGAAATTGAGATGGAAAAAACAAGATTGGCCAATAGAGTTTTCATGATTATCGTTTTTGATTTTTAAAGAACTGAAATATAATAATTTTTTTATAATAAAAAAGCAAGTTTTGCCTGCCTATTGACATTTTATTACAAATATGATATAATACATAGTTAGGCTACCATTTTTTTGGGGAGCTTTTTGAACTTTGACAATAAATCAAAACAAAAACATATAATGGAGAAAAAAACGATTTTTACTCATTGCAACATTGATATTGATGCGATGTGTTCAGTTTGGTTTACTCTTCGATTTATTTTGAAGACAAACCTAGAGAAGGTTAAGCTTGTTTTTAAGCCAGCCAATTGGGACGGTGAGGGCATGGACGAAAATGATTTAGCCTTGGACATCCACGCTGGAGGCAGGGGGATAAAAGGAGAGTTTAAAAATGGCCGAACTCATTCCTGTTTTCAAACCTTGTTTAACGAAAATTTCGACAAAATTGATCCTGAATTTTACAAAACTATTTATTCTTTATCTGCATTTATTGACAAGCATGATTCAGAGGGACAAAACTTTTTAAGAGCTATAAAGATTAATGGTAATGAAAAATCGGAGCTGTTAACTTTAAAGGGTTTGTTTCAAGTTTTTTGGGCTTATAAAATCAATAACGGAGACCTGGATGTTATTAAGAAATTTTCGGAAAATTTAGATAACTTTATTGATTTAGAAATCAAAAGAAAAAAGATTTTCGAAAATTTGGATAAAGTAGATCCTGGCAAGGTTATCTTGACTAAAAATGTTGAAGTTCCTAGTGGTTTTTTAGCTTTTCAAGGCAAAAAAATAAAAGTTTATATTGATGGCTATAACGTTGGTGTTGTTATTATTGATCCAAACTTTGGGAACGAGGAAACTCTTAATGTAATTCGCGAAGTTGTTGAAAGAGCCGGCGATTCTTTTGGTTACGGAGATAATTGGTCTGTTGGTCAGGATTACCGTTTAATCTGCAGGGGAAGTAGAAGTAGTCCTGTCACAACACCCAGTAAGGTTAATCCTCAAAAACTTTTTGAAAGACTCCAGGCTTATGTTGAAAAAAAAGAGCTAGAAGCTCACCTGCTTATTAAAAGCTGATAATTAAAAACAAGCCCTGAACGAAAGTTCAGGGTCTTTTTTTAATCTGATAATTTTTTTGTAGATATATAAATTCCTTACTTATTTTTTTTAAGTATTTTTTTACCTCTTTTTTATTTTCTATAAATTCATCTTGAGCTAATAAGTTTAAAATAGTAGCTGTTGTTCCAAAATAATCATCTTGACTGATATGTTTTTTAGTACTTTTTTGATCTTTTAAAAATAAAAATTTTTTTTCAATTTTATAATTTTTATTTTCCATTAAGATAAACTTATAAATTTATTTTTAGAAATTATTAAGTGATCCAAAATATCAATCCCCAGTATTTCTCCAGCTTCTTTTAATTTTTGATTAATTTCGATATCCTCATTACTTGGTTTTAAATTACCTGATGGATGATTGTGAGCAATAATAATAGCGCTAGCTGAATATTCTAAGGCTGGCTTAAATACCTCGCGTGGATGAATAATACTGGCGTCTAGGGTTCCAATTGAAATTGTTTCACTGTGTATGAGTTTGTAGTGATTATTTAAATAAAGTCCACGAAAATGCTCTTTATTTAATTTGCCCATATCTTTTAAATGTTCAAATGCCTGCTTGGCATTTCTGATACTGATTGTTCCGGTTTGATTTTCTTTGAAAAATCTTCTTCCTAGCTCAAAACAAGCTACTATTTGGCAAGACTTTACTAGTGGTAAGCCGAATTCTTTTTCAATGTTTTTTGGATTTTTTTCGTTAATTATAGCGTTTCTGCCGTATTCTTTAAGTATTCTACTGGCCATATTTAAGACTTCTTCTTTTTTTGTTCCCGAACTTAAAATTATGGCCAAAAGCTCAGCTGATGATAAGTTGTTTGGTCCCATTTTTATCATTTTTTCTCTAGGCTTTTCATCTTGAGCTCTATCTCTTACGGCTATTATATTGTATTTTTTATTGCGATTAATAATTATGTTGTTATTTTTTATTTCGTATTTCATATTTTTTAAATAATTTTTCTTATTTTAATTATATCATATATTTGCTATAATTAAAATCTAAATTTAATAAACCTAATTTTATTAACTAATAAAGACAAAATAAATATGAAATTGAAAAAAATAAATTTAAAAAATGGAATGCCGGTTTTTTTACTTAAAGCTCCTAACTCTAAATCAAGTACAATTTTAGTGATGTTTAAAACTGGTTCAAAGTATGAAAATCGCAAAAATTCTGGTCTGTCTCATTTTTTAGAGCATATGTTTTTTAAGGGCACTAAAAAAAGACCAACAACCAGAGATATTTCAGGAGAGCTTGATTCTATTGGGGCCGAATTTAATGCTTTTACTGGAAAAGAGTATACGGGCTATTATATAAAGTCTCAAAAAGAAAAATTTGATGTTGCCATAGATGTTTTAAGTGATATGTTAATGAATTCCAAATTTGAACAAGAAGAGATTAACAGAGAGAGGGGTGTTATTATTGAAGAATTGAATATGTATGAAAATAATCCGTTAATGCATATTGAAGATATTTTTGAGTCTTGCTTGTATGGCGACACTCCGGCTGGTTGGGAGACTATTGGATTTAAGGAAAGTATTTTGAAGTTAAATCGTAAAGATTTTTTGAATTATTATCAAAGTCAGTACGGCCCTAATGGCTCAGCTATTTTTGTGGCTGGTAATTTTTCAGAAACAAAATTAGTAAAAAACCTAGAAGAGAAATTTTCGAGATTTAAAAAAAATAAATATAAAAATAAAATTAAACTTGTTGAAAAACAAAAAGAGCCAAGCTTAAAAATAAAAAATAAAAAAACAGATCAAATAACGCTGTCTTTGGGCTTTAGAGCTTTTCCCTCTGGACATAAAGATGAGCGAGTTTTAAAATTATTATCAATTATTCTTGGTGGATCAATGAGCTCTCGATTGTTTATTGAACTTCGAGAACGTCGAGGTTTGGCTTATTATGTTAGAAGTGGCGTAGAGCTTTATTCTGATAGTGGTTATATTAGTGTTCAGGCTGGTATACCTAAAAATAAGCTAGAAGAGTCAATAAGAGTTATTCTAGGTGAATATAGAAAATTAAAAGATGATTTAGTTTCAGATGAAGAAATTGGTAAGGCCAAAGACTTGTTTGCCGGAAGATTAGTGGTTGGCATGGAGGGCACAGATGATTTTACTAATTGGTACGGTCATCAATTTCCTTTTACTGATAAGTTTTTGTCTCCAGATGAGGTATTGAAAAAAATAAAAAAAGTTTCTAGCAAGGATATTAAAAGAGTTGCTAATGATTTGTTTGTGAATAATAAATTAAATTTAGCAATTATTGGTGAGGGGATTAAAAACTCGGATGTAAAAAAATATTTGAAAATTTAAAGGTGGTTTGGTCTTCGCTAGGCAAGGCCATTCCTGGTTTTTACTGGACTTACAAGAAAAAACGACCCCTTGCTTTTTTAAAATATTTATTATAATATTAAACTAACAATTAAATTTAGCGCTTTTTATAAAAATCCTCAGCTTGGCGCCTGGGGAGCTTTCAAGTTAATTAGGCTTGGGGCTAAATGGATCTTTTTTTATTTTAAAATTTTAAAATATATAAAGATAAATTTATATGGACGACAAAAGTAGCGTTTTGGCTAGTTTGTTGGAAAAAGATGACATTAAAATTCCTAAAGTTGGGGATACTGTTATCGGAAAAATAATTTCAGCTTCTAAGTCAGAGGTTAGAATGGACATTGGCGGTTTCTTTGTCGGAATTGTTCGTGGACCAGAACTATATTTTGATGCTGACGATTTTGACAATTTAAAGCCAGGAAATGAAATTGAAGCAACTGTAATTGACGAAGAAAATGAGAATGGTGAGTTAGAATTATCTTTTAGACAGGCTGGTCAAGAAAAAGCCTGGGCTAAATTAGAAGAAGCTTTTAAGGAAAGAGAAGTCATTAAAGTTAAGATTTTGGATGCTAATAAAGGTGGTTTGTTGGTGAAACACAACCAAATTACTGGTTTCTTGCCAGTTTCACAATTATCTCCAGAAAACTATCCTCGTGTTAGTGGTGGAGACAAACAAAAGATATTAGAAAAATTAAAATCTTTTGTAGGTAATGAAATTGAAGTAAATGTTATTAATTTAGGTGAAGAGTCAGATAAGATAATCTTTAGCGAAAAAGACGTTTGGAACAAAAAACAAAAACACATTATTGATAAATATAAAGTTGGAATGGTTGTTGATGGTAAAATTTCAGCTGTTACTAACTTTGGAGTGTTTATTAGTTTTGGCGAGGGAATGGAAGGCCTGATTCATATTTCTGAATTGGCTTGGCAGAGAATTGATTCTTTGGACAAAATGTATAGAGTCGGAGATGATATAAAAGCTGAAATTGTTAACTTGGATAATAATAAAATTTTCTTAAGTGCTAAAAAAATAGTAGAAGACCCTTGGAAAAAAGCAGTTGAAAAATATAAAGTTGGACAAGTTGTTAAGGGTTCAATTTTAAAAGTTAATCCTTTTGGTTTGTTTGTTAAATTAGATGAAGAGATTCATGGTTTAGCTCATGTTACTCAGTTGGGTATTAATCCTAAGGATAAAATTAGCGATCTTTTTAATTCTGGGGAAGAGAAAGACTTTGAAATAATTTCTATTTCAGCCAATGATCATCGATTAGGTTTAAAATTAGTTGATGGCAAAAAAACAAAAAAGAAAAAAGAAGAAGAATCTAATGATGAAGAGCTTGAAGTTAAGGATAAAAAAACTAAAAAAACCGAAGAAGAGGGCAAATAATCTGAAAAATAGTTCTATTTTTAAACAAAAAACGAGATTTAGTCTCGTTTTTTGTTTGGACAATTAATTTAAAATAATATATAATGAATTTAAAACCGACATTCGGGAAGTTTTTGTTTTAAAATTTATTCTTTTATTTTATGAAATCATTAGTAAAAAATATTTTAGTTTTTTTATTTGTTTTTTTGGTTATCGCTAGCTTGTTTAGTATTTTTTCTGAAAGTGTAAGTAAGCCAGAAATTATTGGCGTTAATAGTTTCATTTCGTTGCTCAAAGACGAGCAAATCAAGGAAATTTCTGTTAGTGGTAATAAAATTAATTTAATTCTAAACTCAGGTGATAAAAAATTAGTTAAAAAAGAAGACGGTGAGTCTTTGTCTAGTCTGCTTAGTAATTTTTCTGTATCAGCTGAAAAAATTTCCAAAGTAGAAATAAAGGTGGAGGAGGAAAGTAGTTTAAATATTTTTTTAATTTCTGTTTTACCATTTTTAATTCCGTTTTTGTTAATTGGAGTTTTTATATATTTTATGATGAGAGGTGTTTCTGGCGCTAACTCTAAAGCCATGATGTTTGGTCAATCTCAGGCTAGGGAATTTGATAATAATCAAAAAGAAAAAATTACTTTTAAAGATGTGGCTGGGGCTAAGGAGGGTAAACAAGAATTATCAGAAATAGTTGAATTTTTAAAATTTCCTAAAAAATTTCGTGATTTAGGTGCTAAAATTCCTAAAGGAGTTTTACTTTTGGGTAGTCCAGGAACTGGTAAAACATTAATGGCCAAGGCAGTGGCTGGGGAGGCTAATGTTCCTTTTTATAGTATTTCAGGTTCAGAATTTGTAGAGATGTTTGTGGGCGTTGGTGCTTCTCGTGTTAGATCACTTTTCCAAAAAGCTAAAAAGAATTCTCCCTGTATAGTTTTTATAGATGAAATAGATGCGGTTGGTCGTCGTCGTGGCGCTGGACTTGGTGGTTCTCACGATGAAAGGGAGCAAACCCTAAATCAAATTTTAGTAGAAATGGACGGTTTTGATCCAACTGTAAATATTATAGTTATTGCCGCTACAAATAGACCTGATGTTCTTGACCCAGCTCTTCTTCGTCCAGGTAGATTTGATAGGCAGGTTGTTATTGATTTACCAGACTTAAAAGATAGACAAGAAATACTAGATGTTCATGCTAGAAAAAAACCTTTATCGAAAGATGTTAATTTAAAACTAATAGCAGAGAGAACTCCTGGTTTTAGTGGCGCTGATTTGGCCAATGTTTTAAATGAAGGTGCAATTTTGGCAGCTAGAGCTAATAAAAAAAGCATAGACATGGAGGACTTATTTGAGGCTATAGAAAAAGTAATGCTTGGGCCAGAGAGAAAAAGTAGGGTTATAAGTGAACAAGAAAAAAAGATTACGGCCTATCATGAAGCTGGACATGCCTTAGTTGCTCATTTCTCTCCAAACACTGATCCAGTGCATAAAATTTCAATTATTGCTCGTGGTCAAGCTGGTGGTTATACTTTAAAATTACCATCAAGCGATAAAAGAATGTATAGTAAAAATTATTTTTTAGATGAAATAGCTGTTTTATTGGCTGGTCATTTGACTGAGAAAAAAATTTTTGGAGAGGTGACAACTGGCGCTACTTCTGACTTAAGAAGGGCAACTAGTATAGCTAAAAAACTTATTACTGATTATGGTATGAGCGAAAAACTTGGTCCTAGAACTTTTGGAGAAAAAGAAGAAATGATTTTCTTGGGGCGTGAAATTCATGAGCAACGTGATTATAGTGAAAAAATAGCTGAGCAGATAGATGAAGAGGTTTCTAGCTTTATTGAGATTTCGAGAAAGAGGGCTGAAAAAATATTAGAAGAAAAAAATAATTATTTAGAAAAAATAGTAGAGGTTTTAATGGAGAAAGAAACAATTGAAAAGGATGAGTTTGATAAAATTGTTAGTGTTTAATTTGTTTTATAAATATAATTAAAATAAATTAATTTAATATTTTTACATGCCATTTTTTAAATACTGACATTTAAAAAAACAAATAAAGACTATGTTCAAACCAAAACAAAAAGGCTTTACTCTAATTGAACTCCTAGTAGTAATAGCTATTATTGGCATACTAGCAACTCTGGCTGTTGTAGCGTTGCAGCAAGCCCGCTCTCGTGCCCGTGATTCTAGACGTGTTGCTGATATAAAACAAATTCAGACTGCTTTAGAATTATTTTTTAACGAAAATGGAAGATATCCAAGCGAAGATGAATGGGGTTTAGGCAAAATATTTTCTGATTCTAGCGGTAATATTTTTATGCATAATATTCCTGAGGCGCCAACTCCGGCTGATGGTAGTTGTTTAAACTCGTCTAACACCTATCATTATATTCAAAAAAATAATGGCCTAGATTATGAAATTTCTTTTTGTACTGGTAATCAAGTAGCTGATTTAAATGATGGTCCAAAATGCTTAACTCCGGGAGGTATTATTTCAAATAGCTGTAATCCATCTTTTGTTGATGATAATCCTGTTTTGCCGGAGTATAGCAGTTATGAAGTTTTTTTTGAATTTGAAAAAAATGTAATTGATGTTGTTCCTATTGGCTCTGATTTAATATTTATTGATAGTGATAAGCAGTTATGGAAATATAGTAATAATACATACACACTACTTCATCCTAGTGATTTAAGACTTGGTGTTGTGGGGGGTCTTGGCTCTTCTGGACATACATTGGTTTATCTTAATGGTAGATTATTTACTTCAGGTGATACTAAGTTGTCAGAAATAAATACTAATACCTGGGAAATAAACACTATTCAAACAGGAACTGATAATCGTTTTGGTCATTCTGTTATTAGTTGGAATGGTAATATTATTTTTGCTTATATTGGAAGGATTTATGACGTTGATTCTTTGGTTCAACTTTTTAGCTCAGATACTTATGTTAGTCTTTCTTATTTGGACGACACTATTGTCGGCAATCGACTTTGGTTGCCTGGTTATGGATTAAGATATCGAGAAAATGATGTAAATACTAATTTCACTCCAGTGATGCAGGAAATATTCGTTCAGCACAGATTTATCAATGAGCTTAATGGTGATCTTTATTGCACACACTCTGGTCGTGTTTATAAATATGATAACGAAAATGATTTATGGGTTTTATCCGCCGTTCCTAATGGTGTTCGCCAAATCGCCGTTGTTGACAATGAACTTCATGCGGTAGGTAGTGGTGGAATTTATAATATTAATGGAGATGTTCTTTATTCTTTTAGTCCAACATCTAGTACTGGCAAGTTTTTTACTTATAATGGAAAAATTGTTGTTTTTGCTGGCAATAAACTCTTACGGCCGATTAGATGATTTTTTAAATTTGACAAAATATATTATAAAATATAATATAAACCCAGAATTAATTTAAAATTTATTAAATATTTTTATGTCAGTACCAAAGAAAAGGAAGACCAGTTCTTCTACTAGACAGCAAAGATCTCATCATTCTTTAAAAAAACAAACTTTAGCCAGTTGTTCAAAGTGTGGTCAAGTAATTAAACCACACACAGCCTGCGCTTTTTGCGGTAATTATAATGGTAAGATTGTTTTAAAAATCAAAAATAAAACTAAAAAATAAGGCATTTATATGCTTTATTTTTATTTAATTTATGGCTAACAGACATTTGTCAAGAACGATTGCCATGCAATCACTTTTTGAGTGGGATTTTAATGGGAAGAGTTCTAATATTTCAGATATTATAGAAAGAGATTTTTCTGATTTCGCACCTGATTTTGATGATCAAGGATTTGCTATTAGTTTGGCTGAGGGTGTTATTAAAAATATTGAGCTTGTCGATTCTTATATTAAAAAGTATGCGACTGAGTGGCCAATAGATCAAATTAATTCTGTTGATCGTAATGTTTTACGTTTAGGTATTTATGAATTGGCTGTAGCCACTGAGGTTCCACCAAAGGTTGCTATTAATGAAGCAATTGAAGTTGCTAAAAATTTTGGAGGAGAAGCTTCCGGAAAATTTATTAATGGAGTTTTGGGGTCTGTTTACACAGATATGCCAGAGGAGGAAAAAAATAAAAGAGAGAAAATAGCTGAAGATAGAAAAAAGAAGGAGGGGGTGTCAACAGAGGAAAAGACTTCCTTGGCTGTTTAATATTTTTTTTAGACCTGTTGCTTAATAATTTTTAATATTTATTTTCTAAAAAAATTATTAAGTAACAAGTCTATTGTTTTTTATGATAAACTTTAAAAATTTAGAAAAAGAAATCGGTTTTTATTTTAAAAATAAAGATTTTTTACAACAAGCTTTAACTCATAGGTCATACTTGAACGAAAACCATGATTTTCCTTTTGGTCATAATGAACGCTTGGAGTTTTTAGGAGATGCTGTTTTGGAGATAATTATCACTGAATATTTATTTGTTAATTTTCCTAACAATCCCGAAGGAGATTTAACCAATTGGAGGGCTAGCCTGGTTAATGCTAAAATGCTTTATCAGGTTGCTGACAAGCTGAATATAGAAAACCATATTTTGCTTTCTAAAGGTGAGGCTAAGGATAAAAATTCCAAAGCTAGACAATATATTTTGGCCAATGCTATAGAGGCTTTAATTGGTGCTATTTATTTGGATCAAGGAATTGAACCTGCTAGAAAATTTGTTCTTGATAAAATAATTGTTAACCTTGATGACATAATTGAAAACAAAACTTATTTAGATCCCAAGTCAAAATTTCAGGAATCGTCACAAGAAAAATCTGGTATAACTCCAGTTTATAAGGTTCTTAAAGAAGAGGGGCCAGATCATGATAAAAAATTTACTGTTGGCTTGTTTTTGGAAGAGGAATTAGTTTCAATTGGTATTGGTGGTTCTAAACAGGAGGCACAAGTTGATGCCGCTACTAAAGGTTTAAAAATAAAAAATTGGTAATAAAAATATGGATATAAATCAAATTTTTAAAATAGCTGTTGAAAAAGGAGCTTCTGATATTCATTTAATTTCTGGCTTGAGCCCAATTTTGAGAATAGATGGAAATTTAATTTCAATTGATAAATTTCAAGAACTTTCAGGTTTTAGAATTAACGAAAGCAATCTTAACTCTAACATTGGAAAAGAGCAGGATTTTTTTGTAAATAACGAACAAAGAGAAAATGATTTAGTGGGCTCGACCTATGAAGACACAGGAAGTTCTGTAGAGAGATATGTTTTGTCTGATGATGATGAGTTGATTAGCAGTGAAATTTCTGAAAGCATTTCTTCTCTTTCTCCATCACTTGAAAATTATGATTTGAGCGTTGTGACTAATAAAGAGATGGTTAAAGCTATTCGTCATATTTTAAATAAAAAACAAATTGACAGGTTTAATCGTAAAAAAGATTTGGATTTTTCTTATCAATTTGAAAATTATAGATTTAGATCAAATTTGTCTTTTGAAAAAGGAAATATAAAAATGACAGCTAGAATTATAAATGAAACCATGCCGACAATGGAATCTTTGGACATGCCTCGTCAGGTTTATAATTTGTTAAATCTAAATCAGGGATTGATTTTAATAACTGGACCAACCGGATCTGGCAAATCAACC
The DNA here is from genome assembly GCA_964540285.1 of uncultured Gammaproteobacteria bacterium. Lineage (GTDB taxonomy): Bacteria > Patescibacteriota > Patescibacteriia > Patescibacteriales > UBA12465. Next base: position 6,339 of record CAZILW010000013.1, on the reverse strand, counting down.
TCTTTGGCGGCTATGATTGATCATGTTAACAGCACTCGTGGTTGTAATATAGTTACCTTCGAAGATCCAATTGAATTTGTTTTTCAACCCAAAAAAAGCATAATCAGTCAGAGACAACTTGGAACAGACATGCCAGATTTCGCTAGTGGTTTAAGACATGTTTTAAGACAGGACCCCAATGTTATTATGGTTGGAGAAATGAGAGACCTAGAAACAATTTCAACTGCTATTACTTTAGCAGAAACGGGCCATTTAGTTTTAGCCACTCTTCATACTTGTAATGCCTCTCAAACAATTGATCGTATTATTGACATTTTTCCACCTCACCAACAAAATCAGATAAAATCACAATTATCTTTAATATTGTCGGCTGTTATTTCCCAGGTTTTAGTTCCCGGTATAAACGGCGGTCGAGTAGCGGTTAGAGAAATATTGTTAAACAATTCAGCTATTTCTAATTTAATTAGAGATCAAAAAATATCACAAATTAGAAGTGTTATTGAAACTCATTCTAGCGAGGGAATGCTTAGCTTTGAAAGAAGTATAAAAGATTTAACTAATAGGGGCTTAATTAGCATGGACGTGGCTCAAGGATTACTGACTAATAAGCTTTTTGCTGAATAGATTTTTCTGTTTTATATTTTATTTGGCCATTCTTAATTTCCAGAGTTATTGTTCCATTTAAATCGGTTCTTAAAATCAAAGAACCGATTTTTTGTAATTTCTTTAAAGTTTTTAAATGAGGATGAGCGAACTTATTTCTTTCTCCGCTCATAATAATTGAAATTTTTGGGCTTATATTATCTAAAAATTTTTGATGACTAGAACTAATTGATCCATGGTGGCCAACTTTTAAAACATCACTTTGTAAATCGTATCCCTCTTCTAGTATTTCTTTTTCAACCAGCTCTTCGGCATCACCCATAAATAAAAAATTGCTTTTATTACAGCTTAAACGATTGACTATTGAAGAATTGTTAATATTTTCAATTATTTGTTTGTTTAAGTTTTCTAGAGGGTAGATAAAATTAAGTTCACAGTCTTTTCCTAGTATTATTTTTTGTTTTTTCTGGGGTATTAATAATTCTATTTTTTTTATTTTAGCCATTTTAATTATTTCTTCATAAATAGGAGATTCATATTTTATTCCAGTAAATATTATTTTTTCCACTTTATATTTGTTTAACAATTTTAAAATTCCAGCAATATGGTCGTCATGGGGGTGGGTTATTATTAGTAGACCTATCTTTTTGTCCCACCAGGGAATTTTTTTGTCTAATTCTTTTAAACCTTTTTGACTACCTAAGTCAATTATAATATTTTGCTTTTCCGGAGTTTTGATTAAAATGGAGTCGGCTTGACTAGAATTTAAAAAATAAATTTTTAGAGAATCCGTTTTAATTATTAATAATTGTTTTGTAAAATAAAAAATTACTATGCTTATAGTTAAAAAGAAAATAATTATTTTTTTATATTTATTTTTAGGCATATTAGAGTTATAGCATTTTCAGTCTAAATTAATCTTAAAAAAAATATTTTTCTTTTGACTTTTGTTCTATCTAGTATATACTTAAGATAAGCGATAAAAATCACCCTTAAAACCTTTTTGGGCATCAAAATCGATTTTAGGATGCAAAAATCAAAATCGATTTATTCTTCCAATCCATTCTTTCGTCCGGTGGGTGAGATCATTTCATTATATAGACAATTCTTTATAGTTAGATTTAATTGTAGAGAATATTAAGGGTGGTTTTTGTTCGTTTTTTAAAAGAATGTTTAAAGAAATAACATCAACTACTAATATTAGAAAGGCCTACAAAGAGGTTCTTGACCTTTTTTATTTAGAGGCTAAATCCAGTAGATATAAAGGTTTTGATGGATTAAGCATAAATTTTTTTAATTTATTCACTTTTGACTTGATAAAACAAATTAGAGATGAAATGATTAATTTTGCTGAAATTGATTTAGCTCTTAATATTTATATCCCCAAAAAACATAATCCTGAAAAAGACAGAGAAATATTTATTTACAACATCAAAGAAAGAATTAAGGCCCAGGCAATTTATAGGTGTGTGCTTAAATATTTTGATGATTCTTTTTCCAATCGACTTTTTTCTTATCGGCCAGGAAGATCTTCTTATCAGGCCGCTCGGCTTGTTTGTCGTAAGTATAGAAGATCTTTTGGGGACAATTATGTTTTTACAGCTGATTTGAGTAATTTTTCTGGTGAGATTGACAGATCTCTTATGATGAGCAAGCTTTCTGGATTTATAGAAGATAAATCAGTTTTAAAACTTTTAGAAGTTTTTGTTAATGCACGTTTTTATAGCCAGGGAGAATTTTTGAGACCTTCAAGGGGCTTGGTTATTGGTTGTCCTATTTTTGGCCTCTTAACAAATTTTTATTTAAACGATGTTGATCTTAAATATTCAACCAACTCTCAATTTTATTTACGCCTGGGAGATGATTTAATAATGTTTGACTCAGATTCAAGGAAGTTGAAAAAAATAAAAGAAGATTTTCTGAAAGATATTTCTGATTTGAAGTTGAAAATAAATTCAGACAAAATTTTTTTAGGAAAAGCCAGTGAACATTTTTCTTATTTGGGCTATAGTTTTTTAAATGGAACAATTTCATTGCCAGAAGATTTCGTTAAAAAGCTAAAGAAAAACTTTAAATCAATTTTGCTTTATAAAAATTACAACAAAGATTACAAAATAAAGTTTATTAAAAGATTAATGAGAAAAACTGATAAAAATTTTAATTATATTTTCAGGGAAATAATTAAATCCAAGCCTCAGATTAATGACTTTAAGCAAATAAAAGAGCTATCCGAATATTTTTTTAAAATTTTAACTGAGTTTATTTTTGGTGAATATAACTCTCGCAACAGAAGGCTTCTTTTTTCAGAGCTTACTAGAAACAAAATAAAAATAATTTCTTTGTATAAAAATTATTTAAAATTTCATTATGAAAGAAAATAGAAACATTAAAGAGCTGAAATATTTTAGAGAGGACTTGTCTTCGAGGGTGGTAAGAGATACTGGTTTGTATTTTTCCTTTTTCAAAAATTTTTATTTCAAAAATAAAATTTTATTTTTTTTGACTTTAATTTTAATTTTGTCTCAAACATTATTAGAACTACTACTTCTTGTAATCAGTAGGAATAAACTTGACTTAACCTTTTCTGGGCAGAAGGTTTTGATTTTATTTGTTTTTGTCTCTTTATTATTTGTTTTCTTTTCTTATTTGTCTATAAAAAAAGAAAAGACTTTATCAGTTTATCTTACTAATGAAGTTAGAAAAAGAATCGTTTCTTTTTATTTAAACAGAAGAGAAGATGAGATAAGCAGTGAAAGTCAGGCTAATTTAATGGCCAAGATCTCCTACCATCTTCCGCTTTTGTCTTCTTTTGTAACCAGGGTTTTTTTTGCTATTATTCGTTGGTTCTTTTATCTAATTTGTTTTGCATATATCGCCTATTTAATAAAATTTAATGTTTTGCTGTCAGTTTTTGCCTTTGTTTTCATTTCGATTTTGCTTATTATTTTAACTTATTTAATTTCCAGATATTATATTTCCAAGGAGGTTACTTTTTATTCTCAAATATTAAAACATCTGAGTTTTAATTTTTCTAATATTTCCTTTATTAAAAGATTTTTTCAAGATAATTATTTTTTTAAAAAATTTGATCGTTTGGTTGACTTTGATACTTATTTTAGGATTCGTAGAGACTTGTGGTTTCGTTTGGCTGGAAAATTAATTTTTTTATTAATAATAATTATTTATTTTTTTGTAAATTTTCAGAATAATAATATTGATAGTTATTTTCAGGGGAATAGCTTTAATTATTTGTTTTTAATATTTTTTATTATTTATATATCTCGCGCTTTATATGAGGCATCTTCTATTGGTCTTTATATCTATCCAGCTTGGTTGGGAATAGTTTTGGCTGTTTTGCCAAGAAGAGACTATCATTCTAAATCAGCTTTGCCCATAAAAAGGGTGGTTATTTTTAGCAATTTAAAAACCAGATTATTTTTCGGTGGTAATTATTATCGTCGTCTTTCTTTTGTTTTTGAGCTTGGTCGCCGTTACTTATTTACTGGAGATAGTTTTTCAGGAAAAACATCTTTGGCGATGACATTTTCCGGTTTGAAAGTTAGCAATCCTTTAAGCTGGAAGATAAAAATTGATGATTATAAAAAAATTAATTATTCAGCCTGGTCACAATTCAGGCCCCGTCCTTATTTTTTTGATCCAATGTTTCGATCATCTAGAACTTTAATTGAATTTATTTCTGGCAAAGATAAAGAGACTCTCTCCATAGGGGAAATAGAGAAAAATATTAAAATAGTACAATCTTTCAATTTAATAGTTAAAAATATTAATCATAAGTTTAATTATAATATTGAATTTGATTTTGTGGCTAATAACTTTATCAAAGCCTTTGCTTTACATTGCGCGCATTGTCTAGTAAATAGACCCAGTTTGATAATAATTGACAATCTATGGATTGATTTGAATTATGAAGAAATAAATAAAATGTTGAGTTTGTTAGATGGAGAATTAAAAAATTCTATTATAGTTGTTTTTTCTAAAAAGGATAATAATGTTTTAAATTATAATAAAAAATATGAAATTATTAAAAAAGAAATCAGAGAAAAAAAATAACCAATTTTTAATTATAGCTTGTTTAGCTTTTCTTTTGTTTATTATTTTTTCTATTTTTTATCTAACTAAAAATTTTAGAGAAATTGAAGATAAGAAAATAATTCTCGAACCAAGAGAGGAAATAGTTGTTGATTATGATTTTGAAGCCGAAGTTTTTTTTAATGATGAGTTGGGTGAAAGTATTTTTTCACTTGAAATGATCAATTCAATTGATAACGCTCAAAAAACAATTGAAATTGCCGTGTACTCTATGAATCATCCAGATATCAAAGAAGCATTAAGAAGGGCTGCTGAGAGAGGTGTTAAGATTGATATATTGCTTTGTGAGAAGGGGAAAGTGATTCATGATGTTTTTTTTGCTGATTTAGATGATTATATAAACAGAAAGGATATTAAATTTTCTTTCTCGTCCTTATTTACGGATTCTTATTTGATGCATCATAAGTTTATGATTATCGATCGTGACCTAGAGAATAGGCTTATGTTTTTTAGTTCTTATAATTTTACTTACTTACAAGAGAAGTATGATCCAAGTTTTGTGTTAAAGACAAGTGACTTTTATTTTATAAAAGTTTTTGGCGAGGAGTTTGATAGAATTAGTCTAGGAGTTCATGGACTAGAAAAGAAAAATAGAAAAATAAATCCTTTTGCCGCCAAAATAGAATATAATAATGGTTTTATAGAGATTTGGTTTTCTCCGGGGGATAAAACTAATAATTTAAGAGGTAGAATGATAAATTTAATTAAAGAATCAAGGGATAATCTTAAAATTATGATTTGGTTGTGGACGGATAGGTTGCTCGCTCAAAACATTTTAAATCTTAAGCCGGAAATTAAAATTAATATTATCACAGATGAAGTTAATATTAATCATGAGAATTCAGTTTTCGGAAATATTTTAAGCTTAGGAACTAGTAATAATCTCGAGGTTATTACTGACGAAAAAAGACAAATCGAAATTCAAAAATTGAGAGACGATCATTTAAATTCTTTTCTCCATCATCACACTTTAATAATTGATGATAAAATACTTGTTACAGGGACTAGCAATTTTAGTAGTTCAGGGTTTTTTAGTAACGACGAATCTATGATTGTAACTGATATATATTTTTTAATAGAATCTTTTATTGGTTCTTTCGAAATTAATTATTTGAAAAATAAATAATATTTTTAAAAATTATTTATTTTTCAAAAAAGCTTAATATTATCCTTATTTATTAAGGGGTTGACAACTTTTTAAAAATAATATATAATGAACTCACTGTTTTAAAAAACAAGTTCGAATATGTCTAATTCATTTTTAATTAAAAATAATTTTTAGTCGCGGTTCCAACTTGGATTTTTTGGGAACCGCTTTTGAGGCGGTTTTTTCTTTGTCAAAATAATAGATTTTAAAAAATTGAAAATTAATAAACTTAATTTCCAAATTTTTGACATTTATTGTCGAGAACTTTAATAACAGAATGACAATTTATTATTTCTTACGCAATTTCAAATAATAAATTTTATTTCGAAGAAAATATAAAAGATAATATATATTACGAAGAATATATAAGAGATACATTTTTAATTTTTAAAGTTAGAAATGTGGGAAAATCTCATTAAGGGTATATGGTGAATGCCTTGACATAAAAAGACGATGAAGGACGTAGCAGCCTGCGATAA
>CAZILW010000012.1:0-26903 GCA_964540285.1 uncultured Gammaproteobacteria bacterium | reverse complement strand
TATTATATTAGATCTAAACCCAGAATGTAACCCTAATTGCTGCAATTGGAACATTATTTGCCAATTTTTTAAAAAAGTTAAATTATAAATAATAATTGACTTTTACCTAAATATATGCTATAATTAAAGGTTAGTAAAATGAGATTGTTGAACCTTAAAATAATTAAAAATGATAAAATTTGCTGAATTGCATGGATTTGGTGTAAACATGTTAACCATTAGCTTTGTAGCTACAATGATTTTTACAGTATTTCAGGCTATTGCTTTTATAAAGCAAAATCAAAAAATACTAAATACAAAATCGGGAGAGTCAGTTTCATTTTCCTTTTACTCTTTCTTCGGTTTTTCTGCTTTAGCAATAACAGTTTTTGGGCTAGCAAACCAAAGCCTCGCCTTAAGTATCAATGGTCTTCTGGGATTTTTTTCTCTTGCAATTGTTATCAATCTTTTAAGATTTAAAAAAATAACAAATAAAGAAAAAATTGTCGGCTTTTTTTCAATTTTGGCCTTACCAACAATGATTTTTAGTCCAAACAGAGATGTAATATTTTTAATACTAGGGATTATTATCGCAATAACCATAGGAATACAAATCATTGAAATTTGGAAAAACAGAAGTTCTGGGTCATATCACCCAAATCAAATTTTTGTAAGCATAATTTCCTGTTCTTTTTGGTTGGCCTATTCAATAGTTGTAAAAATTTGGGCAATGCAAATTACCAATTCCCTTTTTCTGTTTTTATGGATCGCTCTACTGTTGTCTTATTTGAAGTTTAAAAACAAAGAAGTTTAATGGAAAATTTACAAAGTTTTTTGGGATCATCAACCATGATACTTGCTAGTCTCATGGTTTTAATAGCAGTGCCATCTCAAGTAATTAAAAATTACAAGGAAAAAAATGTGAATTTTCTTTCCCGATGGTAATTCTTCCTTTACTGGTCTACATCTCAAGATCAGGATATTCTCTATCAATAAAAAGTTATTTTATATTTATTCCGGATATAATCGGTTTAATTTTTTTCATAATCATTCTCTGGCAATATATAAAATACAAAAAACCAAGTTAATCATACTTGGTTTTTTAATAATTTAATATAAAGTTTTGTCATATAAAAAACCCGAAACTGTTTAGTCTCGGGACATAAAATATATTTCTTTAAATTAACTAATATTTCTTTTGCTTAAAATTTTCTTTCCAAAAAAACCAACAAAATAAAATATAATATTTAACAAGGACAAAACTACAAAAACTTTAAAAGTTCCACCAGATAAATAAAAAGATAAACCATAAACAAAAATTCCAAGAAGAGAAGAAATGATAATTTCTTTTTCTTGTTTTAAAAAACTAGATTCAAATATCAGGCAAACTATAAAGCCTACAATAGCTGGGCCAATAAAAGGCAAAATAGTTATAAAAAAAGAAACAAAAAAGGGGATAAGCCAAATTACAATTCTTAATTGTCGATAACAAGATTCATAAGTCAAGTTTCGCGACTCTAAAGATCTGTCGATTATAAAATCTTCTTCTTGTCTAAAAGAATGATTATCAAAGGTTTCTACTTCTTGATTGTTCATATTCTAATAGTTTTAATGTTTTTAATGTTCAACAAAATTAAAGACTTCAAAGTATGCTATCACAAAACATTAAATATGTCAATCAAAATATAGAAATAAAAACAAAAAGACGGAAAGTTTTTGTTTGTTTTGGATATAAAAAAACAGACACGAAAGTGTTTGTTTTTTGTGATATAGATCAGCGCACCCCGTTCGGGTATAGAAATCAAATTCTAAGGGGTTTCAAATGGTTTTTGAAAACTTTCCAACGGCTTGTGGGTATGACTATATTCTATCAAAATATAGTAGTAAAAACAAAACGAAAAAAGATTTTTATTTATTTTAGTTTTTCAAACAACGAACAGAAAAGCCAGACGTCATAAGATAATCATATCTTAGAACTCCACTTGCAGGTGAGTTTAAACCACGACCCCAAGAACGAGATTCATTAATAATAGATGAGGACCAAAAACGAAAAGCAGACGTGATATAATAGAATGCACCAGAAGAAACAGTTCCAGCCGGCAAAGCACTAAAACCAAAATCATCAGTACCATTCCAAGGATTTACATTAGAAGCACTAGCCTTTAAAATAGTTCCCTCGCTTGTCCCTCTCTCCCCAAACGTAGAATTGTCTTTGGGAAACTTTATTTCACAGTCAGTACTTCCTGAAAGCACACAAACAGATCTTTCTAGGTCAGTAAGCTCGTCATGAGACGGTATGTGCCAACCATTGGGACACACTCCTTGAACACCTTCAGTTATTGTATATTGCATCATTTCATCCCATTGATACAAAGCTCCATATACATCACAATTAGACTTTAAATCATTATAACAATACTTTTCTACTACTGCGTTGTTTGTCTGCTCTTGAGAACCATTTATCATGTTTCCTATATTTAAATTTTAGCAAACCAAACCTGATCTCCAATTTGAACTATTTTGTAAGTTTGATTGTCATACTCACATTCACCATTTCCAGAAATATAATCAAAACAAGAAGTGATAATATCACCACCACCCTCTTCACCTTCAGTGTTTTCACTACTACCCATTATTATACCTCCTGGTGTCATTTGTTTAGCTCCTTCAGGTAAATTAGATACTTGTTTGCCAGTACAGAAATCAATAGTATAGCTAGCTCCATCATTTTGAGGTATGTAGGTATAAGTATTAGAAGCTTCTAAACAGGATCCATCGGCTGGAGATGGCGCAGTTGGAATAGAATACATAAATGTTTCTTGAGAAGTAGAAGAAACTATAGTACCGCTATTCCATTCTTCAGTAGTTGGGTATCTACCATTTTCATTAAAGAATAGTTCTAGAGCAGTTTGTAGTTGTTTTACATCTGCCATTCTTTCAGCATCTCTAGCGTTTTGTCTAGCTTGTTGAAGAGCTACAACCGCTAAAGTTGCGAGTATTCCGATAATAGCTATTACTACCAGAAGTTCAATGAGGGTAAAGCCTCTCTTGAACGCAATATCTTGCGTTCTTGCGGTTTTTTTCATAATATTTTTATTAATTGTATTAATATTGTTTTTAAGATATTTAGAAGATAGGATGCTTAGGATTGTTAGGATATTTAGGAATATTAGGATATAGGAAAAATATCCCAACATCCCTAATCTTTTTAATAGTATTAATAATCTTAAACTTTTTAATAGTCCTGTTATAACTGGTATAACAAAATAAGGTTGGCAAGTTTTTTTAATAAAAATATAATTACTATATATTCTATACATTTACAAAAAAGACTCAATAAAATTGTTTTTTGCGCACCCCGTTCGGGTTTAGGACTAAAATTACAAGGGGTACAGATCAACGCACGGGCGGTAGGAATCGAACCCACGCCAAAGGTTTTGGAGACCCTTATACTACCATTATACGACGCCCGCATTATTAGATTATCGTACGTGCTTTATTATATATATAAAATTTACTTTTTTCAATACCTATAATTTCTGAGTAAAAATTTATCATATTTTCTTCATTAAAAAATTGCTTAAATACAATTTTGCCCTAAACTTAAATCTGCCAATATTTCAATTATAGCAATCATTTCTTGAACCTAATTTTTAGGCTATTGACAATAAAATGCTAATATGTTATAAAGATACTATAAGCACATTACTAACTAAAAACCAAAAAATGAAAATGAAAAAGATTAACCCCTTTCTTGTGTTATCTTTATTGATCTTTATTTTTTCTTCTTGCGCCGTTTCAAATGGGCCGATAAGGGATATAAATAAATACAACAAAAAAGAACTAAGGGGGCCGAGAAACACCAAACCTCTAAACTCCATCGGGGATCAAAGCAAGCGAATTACGTCCTCCTCTCCTGGAGGAATGATAAAATTATGTCCGGCAATCTAATTTATGCTAAATCTTCCCCTAGAGACTTAAATAAGTCTCTTTTTTTATATAAAAAACAAAAAGAGCCACTTTTCAGTAACCCTTTTTTAATATATTTAGCCTAAACTACTAAGAAGATTTTTCTTTATCTCTCATTGGTTCTCCACAACAAATTATTGGAGCTCCGCTATCTTTTACAAATTCAACTTCATTTCCACAAATTTCACAAACGTAAATTTTTCCAACTCTACTAGACATAACTTTATAATTAATAATTTATAATTAATTTAGTAAGTTTCAATAAAAATTTCAAAATGAGCTTGAGGATGAGAACAGGCTGGACATTTTTCTGGAGCTTCTTCTCCCTCATGAATATAACCACAATTATTGCATTTCCATTTTTTTACCTCATCTCTTTTAAAGACTATATCTTTTTCAATATTTTCTAATAACTTTTTATATCTTCTTTCATGAGCTTCTTCTACTTCAGCCACCTCGTGAAATAATTTAGCAATATCTTCGTGACCCTCCTCTATAGCTTCTTGTTCCATGCGAGGATACATATTGGTATGCTCATAATTTTCACCTTCAATAGCTGACTTTAAATTATCTTTTACATCTTCATGAATATAGCCCAATTGCTTAGCCCAAAGCTTAGCATGTTCTTTCTCATTTCTAGCTGTTTCTTCAAAAATATTAGCAATTTGAACGTAACCAGCTTTTTTAAAAGCGCTAGCAAAATAATCGTATTTGTTTCTAGCCATTGATTCGCCAGCGAAAGCCTCTTCTAAATTCTTTTTTGTTTTTGGTCCCAACATAAAATTATATATTAATTATTATTAAAAAAATAAATATCTAAATTGATAAATAAAAAATTTACCTCTCCAGTTCTTTTCCAAATTCAAGTTCATAAATATGGAAAATAGTAGCTGATAAAGCTACAACCAAAGGACCCAAAATTAAACCCCAAAAACCAAATAAAGCAATTCCGCCCATTAAGGCAAAAATAATAAAAATTGGATTTACCTTTGATTTTCCTTTTAACAAATAAGCCCTTAAAAGATTGTCAGTATTACCAATAATTATTGAACCCCAGGCTAAAATAAAAACACCCTTAAAAACCTGTCCGACAACAATCAAATAAACACCAACTGGAACATAAATAATCATTGAGCCAATATATGGAATCAAAGAAAAAAATGCAATTAAAATTCCAGCATAAAAAGCCGGCAAACCAACAATCATAAAACCAATAGCCCCAATAAAGCCTTGAACTGCCGCTGTTAAAAAGGTTGAGATAACAGCTGTATAACTAACCTCTCTAAATTTTTTAAATAATTCAACATCATATTTATTCGGAAGGGGTGACCAGTGCTTTATTTTATCAACCATCCTTTCTCCGTCAACAAAGAAGAAGAACATAGTTAACACTATTAAAACCAGAGAAACAAAAAAACCGGTAGTGCCCTTAACAATGCTAGCAGCTCCTTTTCCTATCCAATCTTTAATCGTCTCTGTTAACTTTAAAATAAAACCCTTAACATTATCATCTTCAAAATTAATAACATCAAAATTAGACAAAAGACCACTCTTTAAATTATCACTAGCATTATTTATAAAAGTAACTGTTTCGTTATAAGCTGTTAAAGATTTTTTACCAGAAAAAATTATCAAATTACTAATCGGAATAATAACTATTAATAAAACCAAAAGGCACATTATTAGAGCCGCTGGAACTTTTTTGCCTTTAAATTTTTTAGTGAGCCATAAAAATGGTTTATAAAAAAAAGAAACCAAAACGGCTGAAATAACTATTTCAGTCAGAAATGGTTTGAAAATAAGATAACAAGCAAAAATCGCTAAAATTAACAGAACTATCAAAAATGGCTTAGCCAAATTGTCATTCTTCATTTTTTTGATTATAAAAATTATTTTGTTTCTTTGTGAGGAGTGTGTTTTCGACAAAATTTACAGAACTTGCTTAACTCCAAGCGAACTGCTTTTAAAGTTTTTTTATTTTTATGAGAATGGTATGTAACTGTTTTGCATTCAGTACATTCTAATTTTATCATGTTGTCTTGAGACATATATTTTAACCTAACAATTATAAATAAACTGCTAATCCAGCAATCTAGGGATATTATAGCAAATAAACAGCGAAAGTCAACATTGACATTTTGGACAATAATGAGTTCCTCTACCAGCTAGCCTTGTTTTACTTATTGGCTGCCCACAAATTTTGCATTTTTGATCTTTGCGACCATAAACCTTAAGAAAAGGAAGAAATCCACCGCTTTGACCGCTTGCATCAACATAATCATTAAAAGTTGTTCCCTTCTTTTTAACAGCCAACTTTAGTATCCTTTTTATATTTGAATAAATCTTTTTTTTCTCCTCTAATTTCAAACTGGCCACATCTCTAAAGGGACTAACCTGAGAAGCAAATAAAATTTCATCAGCATAAATATTGCCTATGCCACTAACATATTTTTGATCAAGTAAAAAAGCCTTTATATTTTTTTTCTTGTTTTTTAAAATATTTAAAAACAACTTAAAAGTAAAATCCGAGGAAAACGGCTCTGAGCCAAGCTTATTTCTCATCTCGCCCAACTCAACATCATTTAATAATTTTAAATAAGCAAATCTTCTGGTGTCATTTAAGGCCAAAAAACTATTATCTGTGAAAGATATTTTAAATCGCAAATGCTTAAAATCTTTTATCTCCAAATTTTTTTGTTTTTTTTCACTATGACCACCGGCCGTTAAAATAGAGCTGTTATTTTTTTCTTGCAAAAAATAAACCAGCTGTCCCGTCATTTTTAAATGAATTATCATCTTCTTTTTATTTTTTTCAAAGAAAAAAACAATGGCCTTGCCAAATCTTTCAATTTTAGAAATTTTGTCTTTTTTTAATTTTTTTAAATCACTCTCTGCTCCAGAAAATAACTTTAAATCAATTAAAAAAACATTTTTTATCTCCTTAAATAAAACAAAACGGCTTAAACCGTTTTTAATTGTTTCCACTTCTGGTAATTCTGGCATATTAAATAATATTTAAAACTATTATAACCAGAGCTAGACAAGAAAACAGAATCAGGAGAATCTTCAAAAAACTTCTACCAATTTTATCTGGATGAATTAACATATGTGGGCCGAGCAAGATTCGAACTTGCGAAGGCTAACGCCAGCAGATTTACAGTCTGCCCCAGTTGACCGCTTTGGTATCGACCCATTTTTTATTCAATAAATATATTTTACAGTAAAATAAAATTATGTCAACAACAAAAATCTTCAAAAGATAAATGAAGATTTTTAAAAAGACGAACTAAGCTCCAATAGCCTGAAGAACAAATTTAACTAAAGCGTAAGAAGAGAATATAACTATCAAACCTAGAGCCGCCCACATTAAAACATTTTTACCCTTAGTTATTTGTTGTTCATTACCCATGGCTGTCATCCAAGTTATACCTCCATAAATAAACATAATCAAAGCCAGGGCTCCAACTACCCCCAAAACTTTGTCAATTACATTACCAATAACACTTTGAGCAGTTGCGCCAGAACCTAGAGGGTTAGATAATCTAACTGTAGTTGGATTAGAGCCACCTGTATTTGTTCCAGAAGTTTGAGCCAAAGAACTATTTAAAAAAGAAAAAAATAATAAAAATAAAAATAAAAACAAAACAAATATTTTTTTAAACATAAACAAAAAATTAATAATATCTCTAATTAATATTATCATTATTTATTTAAAAAGGCAAATAAAAAAAGGGGCAAATTTCTTTGCCCCTCGGAATCTATATTTTTTTTATATATACATAGATTACCTGATTATCACTCAATGATTCGAGTCTAATCTTAACATCTTTCCCTGGATTAGGAAGGTTTATTACTTTTCTCTCTTTAATGGTAACCACAGAGCCATCTTCATAAATATACTTATAATTGTGAAAATTACTCCAGGTATCTAAGTTATAGCCAACCTTCCAATCAATCCAAAAACTTTTTTCCCCTTTATCTAAATAAAGGGAGTAGGTTGGGACCTGATTGCTAAAAGGGTTTGGATCATAAACAACTGTTTGGTGGTTTATTATTTGAGGCTCTACTTTTCGAAAATAGCCATAATAACCAACCAGCCAGCAGAAAAGGATGCAAATTAGCGACCAAGAAATTCCATTGGTCCACTTATTTTTCTCCTCAGCTACGGCGTTAGCTGCTAAAAGCACAAAAGCCGCAAAGGTAAGTGAAACTATTAAATCTGACAAAAAATTCCAATCTTCGACAGGAAAAGATGTCTTGCTCGCCAAAATATCAGGCATAGGAATGTTTCCAAAATAATACATAGCTATAAAAGCTGGTAAAAAAGAAACAAGGCCAACCACGAAAGCTAAAATCAGATTTCTGATTGATTTTTTAGTTTTATTCGCCACCTTGACCTTTTCTTCCTTTTTTTCTCCCTTGTCTGAATCAGTTTTTGACTCTTTGGGAACTAGATATATTGTTTTTCCTCCAGTGTTCATTTTTTCTCCTTTTTTGGTTTAAGAAATTGTTTTTAAGGCCGCTAGAATGCCGGCGATACTGCCACCGTTTTCAATAATGAATGATTTGTCAGTAGACTTCATTGATTTCCACTGCTCCATCTTCATTAAATACTCCAAAACGTCTTTAGCTGTCATACCAGGAATAGCAGATATTAGCCTTATTTTATTTTCCAAAGCCTTGGCTACTATAGCCATAGAATCAGCTTCGGCTTCGGCATCTATTTTGGCTACTTCCTTTTTGTTTTTAGCAACTTCAACTTTAGTTTTGGACTCATATATTGTTCGGTTTATTTCTATTTCCTGCTCTGATAATTCAATGTCAGAAATGTTAACCGAACGAATATCAACCCCATAATGCTTTATTATAGAGTTAAAAACACAAGAATCCTCATCTTTTAACTTATCTAGACCAATTCTATCTTTTCTGGCCTCATCGGAACTCATACTTCCAAGTGTTAAGCGCAAAAGAGACATAAGCATTTCTTGAATATTGTCATCAGCCTTACTTTCCCTGGCATACCTTTTAATACTACCATCAAGAATTTGATTTTTTATTTCGCGAGTCACCAGCCCCATTGATCTAACCTCAGCTTTTTCTCTACTTAAAAGAGATGACAAGATAGAGGCTGTATCCTCATCTATTGCTGCCAAATTAACTCCCAGCTCTGGTCCAGAATAAAGATGAGCAATATAGCTGGCTTTAATTGGAGTAGAAATTGAATTATTAAAATCAACCTTGTTTTTGGGATCACCATCAAAAATAATTCCGCTGAAATCACCTAAAAAAATAACATGTGAAAAGGTAACAATTTTCAAAAAAGGAAAAACAAAGTAAAAGCCAGCATGAAGAGGTTTCTCGGGATAAACTCCGTGCACCTCTACTAAGGCGGCGTGCTTTTCTGGAATAGCATAAAAAGGTCTAGCCTCAATATCCTTGCAATAAGGGTAATTCCTGTAAAAAAAGGTATAACCCATTATCAAGGCATAAACTGAAATCAGTACAAACAACAACAAGCCAAGCGCCATGCTTAAAAACAAGCTAAGTACAAAACTTAAAAGGGTAATAATTATTAGACTAAAAGAAATTAGTCCAATAAAGAAAATAGCCCACTGGCTTTTTCCTACAAATTTTTCTGAAAGTTTCATGATTGGTCCTCCTATTTATTTTTTGTTTTTAATTATTTTAATTGTCAAGGTTCTTTATTAGTCTGACATAAAACTGCTTAGACTAACATTACATTATATCATATTTTAAAATATTTGTCAAGCAATG
Source organism: uncultured Gammaproteobacteria bacterium (assembly GCA_964540285.1). Lineage (GTDB taxonomy): Bacteria > Patescibacteriota > Patescibacteriia > Patescibacteriales > UBA12465. Next base: position 17,180 of record CAZILW010000012.1, on the reverse strand, counting down.
TGAACCAAACAAAAAAAGCAAGTTTTGCTTGCTTTTTTATGGTATTTTTAAAAAAGTATTTACAATTTACCAACCAAATCTAGTCCCGGCCTTAAAGTCTCCCCTTTTGGTTTCCAATTGGCTGGACAAACCTGATCACCATGTTCATAAGTAAATTTACAGGCCTCTAATTTTCTAATCAGCTCTTCACTATTTCTACCAACTGAAGCATCACTTACTTCCATAGAACGAAGAATGCCATCAGGGTCAATTATAAAAGTTCCCCTCATAGCTATTCCATCTTCTTCTGAATAGACCCCATAATCTCGACTGACCTCTCCATTTCTATCAGAAAGTAGTGGATATTTTATTTTTTGAACTAAAGGAGAAAAATCATGCCAAGCCTTATGCACATAAACACTATCAGTGCTAATAGCTAAAATTTCAGCTCCTATCTTTTTTATTTCAGGATACTTTTCAGCTAAGTCTCCAAGCTCTGTTGGACAAACAAAAGTAAAATCACCGGGATAGAAAAAAATAATCAACCAAGAGCCTCGATAATCATAAGAGTTGATTTTTTTAATTTGTCCATCCAAATAAGCTTCAACCGAAAAATCGGGGGCATTATAGCCAACTATTGGATAATAAGCAATATTTTCTTTATATTCTTTTTCCATATTTTTATATAATTAATTATAAGTAAAAAAATTATAACATAATAAACATAAAAGAAAAAGGCTATCTGGTAGATAGCCTTGAATTGTATTAACTATAATCTTCAATAAAATCAACCCTATTAAATTAGTTAAACACAATTTTAAAAAACTGAGCCGAAAACGGGATTTGAACCCGTGACCTTTTCCTTACCATGGAAACGCTCTACCAACTGAGCTATTTCGGCAATACTCGATTGTCAGCCCAGCAAACTAAATAAGTCTCACGTAATCACAAAATACTTTGCTTGGACACGACAAAAACTTGCTTGCAATATTAAATTTTATTAATTTCTTCTTCCCACTCAACTATATTCTGATTTTCTGGATTCACTTCTTTAATTCTTTGTAAATATTCTAAAGCCAAACTTTTATCTTTTTTAATTATACATAAATCCAACATTAAATCAAGATAACGAGGATTGTTTTGGTCCTTTTCTAGCGCTTTTAACAAACTCAAAATTGATCCATCAATATCATTGAGATCTTTAGCAATCAAAGATAAATTATAATTTATTTCAGCTTGCTCATTTTTAAGGCCAGACATATCAGCTAACTTCAAAGCATAAAGCAATGTTTGTTTAGCTTCTTGCAGTTTTCCCTGCAAATGATAAAGCTCTCCTAGCTCAGAAAAGGCTAGTAAATTTTTATCATCCAAACTAATTATTTCAATCAATTTTTGTTCAGCTTCTAGGTTTTCTTCGTTTTTAATCATTTCCTTGGCCTGAGAAAATAGCAATTTTATTTTTTCTTCTTTACTGATATTGGCCAAGGACCCAGTTTTAATTTTATTTTCCTGTCTCTCTTTAAAATCATTAAGTTTGTCGCCAATTATCTTAGAAATTTTAATAAAAAAATCAGCAATAAAAGAAAAAAACTTATTAAGATTAGAAAATTTTCTTCTCATCCTGTCTTTAATTATTTTTTCTTTAATCTGCTGCTCTTTTTCTTCAGGAATATTATCAACATCTAAAACGGCTAGAGCCGGAAAACGACGAATAATAACAAACAAAACAACTAACAAGAAAAAAAATATTATAACTAAAGGCCAAATATTATACATATATTTAAAAATTATAAGCTATGTCCAAAAAGTCACCAGCTTTTAAACTGGCCCCACCTATTAAAAGTCCATCAACCTCTTTGGCGTTCTGAAAATTTAAAAAGTTTTCAACATTCACGCTACCACCATATAAAACCTTCGTTTCTCTTATTTTTTTACCAACAAACATTTTTGAAAAAATTTCTTTTATTTTTTTATGGACTAAAACAACATCATTCACTTCAGCAACTAATCCAGTGCCAATGGCCCAAACTGGCTCATAAGCAATGACTATGTTTCTATTTTCAATATCTTTAACTTTTAATTTAGAAAAAGCTGACAATAATTGTTTGCGCAAAACCTTGTAAGTTTCTTTTTTATTTCTTTCACTCAAACTTTCACCGATACATAAAATCGGAGTAATTTTGCTATTTTTAATAATATTAAATAATTTATCTGCCACCAAATTATCATCAAAAAAATACTGCCTTCTTTCACTGTGACCGATTATAATATATTTACAGCCTAATTGTTTTAAACTTTCCAAAGATACTTCTCCAGTATAAGCTCCTAATGTTTTTTGAGCTACATCTTGTGAACCAAATTTAATCTGACTGTCTTTAATAATTCTAGAAACTAAAAACAAGGAAGAAAAATCAGGAAAAATAATTACCTCATTTCTGGATTTTTTAATATTTAAAATTTTACCAAGCTTATCAGCTAATAATAAAGAATTTTTATAATCTAAATTCATTTTCCAATTTCCAGCTATTATTTTTTTCATACACCCAAAATTGTCATCCCAGCAAGCCACGTTCTACATGGTGAAAACTGGTATCCAGATATTAATTATTATTTTTAGCCCATTCAACAGTCTTTTCTATTCCCTCTTCTAAATTAATTTTAGACTGCCAATTTATTTTTTCTTTAGCCTTTTTAAAATCAAGACAGCTCCTTCTTTCTTCTCCTAATTTAGCTGCTTGGTGCTCTATGTCTATTTTTTCTCCCAAACAATTTTCAATAGCATCCACAACTTCTAATAAACTTTTTTCAACCCCGGTTCCAATGTTTAAATCGCCCACAAAATCAGATTGCAAAGCCAAAACAAAAGCGTTGACTACATCATCTACATAAACATAATCTCTGGTTTGAAGTCCGTCTCCATAAATATAACTTTTCTTTTTAGCTATGGCATTGCTAGTAAAAATAGCTATCACTCCAGCCTCCCCGCCTTTATATTGTCTAGGTCCATAAACATTAGCTAATCTTAAAGCTGTATATTTTTGAGCAAAAACTTTGTAATAATAATTGAGGTATTTTTCAAAAGAAACCTTATTAATTCCATAAGGAGAAACTGGATAAGTTAAACAAGCCTCTGAGGTTGGAATTTGTTCTGGAAATCCATAAGCAGCTCCGCCAGAAGAAGCAAAAACTATTTTTTTAACATTAAACTTATGACAATTTTTTAAAATATTAATAGAGCCTAAAACATTAACTTGATTATCAAATTCCATATCCTCTACTGATTTTCTGACATCTATTTGGGCAGCCAAATGACAAACATAGTCAAAATTTTCTATTTCAAAAATTTCCTGAATTTTACTATCTAAAATATCCAAGTTATAAAATTTAGCTTGAGGGTTTAGATATTCTTTTTTTCCACTATATAAATTGTCTATAACAACAACTTCATTACCTAACTCTATTAATTTATCAACCAAATTAGAGCCAATAAAACCAGCCCCACCGGTTACTAATATCTTTGACATAATTTTTAAAAATGATATTTAAGAAAATTAAGAAATTTAGGATTTTTAGGATATAAAAAAATATTTCAAAATTATCTCAAACATCCTAAATATCTTAAACATCCTAAAAGTCTTGTATATTTATTTTATCTAAAAAAGAGCTAAAAGTCAAAAAAACACTGAATTCAAGGTCTTTACTCTCTTTAATTATTTTGCTATAATTATAGTGTGATTTAATATTAAAATAAGCGAAAATTCGCTTTTTTGTTTGTTTTTATCATTTAATTTATTAAGAAATTATTATATAAATATGGACAGTAAAGAAAAAGTAAAATCAAATTATGGAGCTGATGCTATCACCGTCTTGGAAGGTCTAGATCCAGTAAGAAAAAGACCCGGTATGTATATTGGCTCAACTTCGTCAACAGGACTTCATCACCTTATCTGGGAGGTGGTTGACAACAGTATTGACGAAGCTATGGCTGGTTATGCCACTGAAGTTAGTGTTACTCTTTTAGAAAACGGCATGGTTGAAGTTGCCGATGACGGTCGTGGTATTCCAGTTGAAAAACATAAAGTCACTGGCTTATCTGCCTTAGAAACGGTTTTAACAAAATTACATGCCGGAGGAAAGTTTGGTGGTGGGGGCTACAAAGTCTCTGGTGGTCTTCATGGAGTTGGTGTATCTGTAGTAAATGCTTTAAGTGAATACCTAAAAGCCGAAGTTCACCGAGATGGTAAAGTCTGGGAACAAGAATATAAAACAGGCAAACCATTAAAAAACATAAAAGCTGTTGGCACAACTAAAAAAACGGGGACCATTATTACCTTTAAACCAGACGCAACAATCTTTACGGAAACAGAATTTAGCTGGGGTAAAATTCTTGATCGTTTAAGACAACAATCTTACTTAACTAAAGGCATAGTTCTTAATATTATTGATAAGAGACCAGCGCATAGTCCAAAAAAATACAAATTTTATTTTGAGGGTGGAGTTAAATCTTACATCAAGTCACTACATCGTCAAAAAAATGTAAAACATGAAACAGTTTTTTATGTTGAAAAAGAGGTTAATGATTGTAAAGTTGAAATAGCTCTTCAATACAATGATGAATACAACGAAACAACACTTCCCTTCGCTAACAATATCTACAACGTAGACGGTGGAACTCATTTGGTTGGTTTTAAAACTGCTCTAACCAGAACATTAAACTCCTATGCTAGAAATAAAAACTTGCTCAAAGAAAAAGACGAAAATCTTACCGGAGATGATGTTCGAGAGGGTTTAACAGCCATCATCAGTGTTAAATTACCAAACCCACAATTTGAAGGTCAAACCAAGGGAAAACTAGGTAATGCTGAAATAAAAACATACGTAGAGCAGGTTTTTGGAGATGCGTTTTTAACCTTTTTAGAAGAAAATCCCAAAGAAGCTGAAAGTATTATTGGAAAATGCATTATATCTGCTCAAGCTAGACTAGCCGCTAGAACAGCCAGAGCTAATATTCTCAGAAAAGGAGCTCTAGAAGGAATGACTCTTCCTGGAAAATTGGCTGATTGCTCCAGCAATAAAGCTGAAGAATGCGAGCTATATATAGTAGAGGGAGATTCTGCCGGAGGTAGCGCTAAACAAGGAAGAGATAGAAAATTTCAGGCTATATTACCACTGAGAGGAAAAATATTAAATGTTGAAAGAGCAAGACTAGATAAAATGTTAGTCAACAATGAAATTAAAAATTTAGTAATTGCTCTGGGAACAAATATCGGAGATCAATTAAGTATGGAAAAATTAAGATACCATAGAGTTATTATCATGACTGATGCTGACGTTGATGGATCCCATATTAGAACACTTTTACTCACTTTATTTTTTAGATATTTTAACCAACTAATAATTGATGGGCATATTTACATCGCCCAACCACCATTATATCAAATAAAAAAAGGAAGTACCTCTAAATATGCTTACACCGAGGAAGAAAAACTAGAAATAATCAAAGAATTTGGAGGAGAGGTTAAAGATGAGGAAGTTGAAAAAGAGGGCGAAGAGAATGAAAATGAAAATGAGGAAATTGAAAAAGAAAATGATGACAAGAAAAAGAATAAAAAATTATTTATTCAAAGATACAAAGGTTTGGGAGAAATGAATCCAGAGCAATTATGGGAAACAACAATGAACCCTAAAACTAGAATAGTAAAAAAAGTAACCATAGAAGACGCTGCTAAGGCTGATATAATTTTTGATATGTTAATGGGAGATGATGCCTCCAAAAGAAAAACCTTTATTCAAACTCATGCTAAAAATGTTTCTAATTTAGACGTTTAATTTAAACTTATGTTTGATTATTTAATTTTATTTACACCATTTGCTTCGGCAGCTATTGCTCAAGCAATAAAAATATCACTTAAACAAAGAAATAAATTGAAACTAAGAGATTTTTTTGCTTTTACTTATGCCGGTATGCCATCGGGTCATAGCGCTTTTGTAATGTCGCTAGTTGTTATAATGGGACTAACTCAAGGCTGGCATTCGCCAATATTTGCTATGTCGCTTGCCTTTGCTGTAATTGTAATAAACGACGCCCTAAAACTTAGAATGTATTTAGGTCAACAAGGTGAAACTATTAATATTTTGGTCGAGGACTTAGATGAAGACCAATTTTTAGACCAAAAATATCCAAAGATGAAAGAAAAAATTGGTCACACCAAAAGAGAAGTTTTAGCTGGCTCAATCTTGGGGGTTCTTATATCCTGTTTGGCTTATTTTTTGTTTTTATAAAATTATAAAAGATATTTATATACTAAAAAGAGGTAAAGCCTCTTTTTTTCGTTTAAAATTTATTTAAATATTTTAATTATTTTTTTCAATAATAAAATACTTGAGTGCTTAATCTAAATTCCAGCTTACTTCGCGTAAAGTTCGCTTCGCTCGTACGCGACTCGCTGGAATGACAAGAGGGAAAGTGAAATCCTAAAAATCCCAATTATCCTAAAAATCTTAACTATCCTAAAAGTCTTAAAAATCCTATTATATGACTATAAGTATTAACAAAGAAATATAAAAATTATTTAAAACCAAAATTTTTTGGACCAAATCCCAATGGCAAAAGTTCACTAATTTTAGCTATAATAATTTTATCCATTTTAGTATTGGACATAATAACCTCAATATCAGTTCCAGAAACTTGAGAAACTTCAAAAATCATTTGACGACAAGAACCACAAGGGGAAACTGGATCTAGTACTGCTTTTTTAAAATTTTTTCCAATCACTGCAATTTTTAAAACTTTTTTTACTCCATTTGCTCTAGCGCTAGTTAAGGCTGAGCACTCAGCGCAAATTGTATTACCATAAGCAGCGTTTTCAACATTAGTGCCAACAAAAATTTTATTCTCGCTATCTAAAATAGCAGCCCCAACATAAAACTTAGAATAAGGATTATAAGAATTGTTCATAACCTCAAAAGCTTTTTGCAGAAGACTTTGTTCTATTTTATTTAATTTCTGAAAATCAATTTTTTTCATAATAATATTATACAAAACTCTCCCCTGTCATTTCTGGTGGTATTTTAAAATCCATTATTTTTAAAATAGTTGGTGCGATATCAGAAAAATCACCTTGAGATTTTATTAAACTAAGATCATTATTGGGAGCCTCCTCTAGCCCTATTGTCTTTCCTTGAAAATCCTTTCCAATAATTAAGAGTGGGACTGGATTTTTTGTCTTTCTTAAATTGGGAATTCTAGTATTAAGATTGAAAACATTTTCAGCCACACCAAAAGAACCAAGAATAATCATAACTCCATTTTCCTCTAAAACTGCTTGGGAAATTTTCTTTAAAGCTGTTGAGGTTTTTTCTACGTTTAAAATAGTTTCTTCAAAATTACCATTTAAAGCTGATTCAGCAATCTGATTTAAATTAGAAAAAATAAAATTATATTTATTTGATTTAATAGCGCTAATTGTTTTTTTAACTATTTTTTCGTCCAAGCTAAAAAATAAATCCCAAAAATTATTCTTCTCTCTAACAATTAACCACTCTTCATTATCCAGTCTATCCTCTTGCTGATTAAAAAAACAAGAAATTAAAGGAAAATTTTCGCTGTCAGCTATTTTTATCTGACTTAAGCCTGATTGATTTAATATTTTAGAAACTGAATTTTTTAGAAAAGAAGAATCTTTAACGCCAGAGCCCAAAACCTCATAATCTAAACTATTTTCAAAATAACAAGGGCTAATAACTGTAGATGGATAATTTGAAACTAAATATTTAAAATCATCAATTTTAGCTTTTCTAATAGCATTATTTTCCACAGTAGAATCAACTCCCCAACCGTTAACAGTCAAAAATACTAAAAGTTTTTTCTTAGAAAGTTCGTCCATAAATTAAGATAAATTTTCTTCTATTTCTAGCAATCTATTATATTTAGCCAAACGCTCACCTCTAGAAAGCGAACCGGATTTAATAAATTCAGCACCAATGGCCACAGCTAAATCAGCAATAAAATCATCGGTTGTTTCTCCACTGCGATGAGAAACCATTAAGCTATAATTATTTTTTTGAGCTAGCTTAACAGTATTTATGGTTTCACTAACTGTTCCTACTTGATTTAATTTTATTAAAACAGAATTGGCTACTTTATTTTTAATACCCTTTTTCAATCTTTCTTCGTTAGTAACAAACAAATCATCTCCAATAAGCATTATTTTGTCCCCTAATTCTTTAGTTAGAATTTGCCAATTATCCCAATCATCCTCACTTAAACCATCCTCAATTGATATCATGTGATACTTTTTAACCCACTCATGATATAAAGTAATTAAATCATAAGCTGAAAGCTTAGTTCCATCTAGCGAGATCTCATATTTATCTTCTTTCTTGTTATAAAGTTCAGACGAACCAACATCAGTTCCCAAGAAAACATCTATCCCTGGCTGATACCCAGCTCTTTCAGCGGCTAAAATAATATATTCAATAGCAGCGATAGTTGAGCTAATATTTGGTGCATAACCACCCTCATTACCAACATCAGTATCAAGGCCAGCCTCTTTTAAAACCTTCCCTAATTCATGAAAAATTTCAGAACCCATTCTTAGCTTTTCAGAAAATTTAAAAATATTTTTATTCGGCACTATCATAAATTCCTGAAAATCTAAATTAGTATCAGCATGCTTTCCTCCATTAAAAATATTAAAGGATGGGGTTGGTAGTCTATAATTTTGATCAAAATTAAAAGTTTCAGCTAAATACTCATACAATTCTTTCCCCTGAGCCAAAGAAGCTGCTCGAGCCACAGCCATAGAAACACCCAAAATAGAATTAGCTCCTAATTTTTTCTTATTTTTAGTACCATCCAGAGAAATCATTTTTTTATCAATTTTTTCTTGTTCAAAAACTGACAAACCTTTAAGATTTTTAGCTAAAACAGTATTAACATTTTTAACGGCCTTTAAAACACCTTTACCGCCGTATCTTTTCTTGTCGCCATCTCTAAGCTCACAAGCTTCATGAACTCCAGTTGAAGTTCCAGAAGGAACACCAGCTTTAGCCCACATTCCATTTTCTAAAACAACCTTAACTTCAACCGTTGGATTACCACGAGAATCTAAAATTTCTCGAGCTTTTACCTCCTTTATTTTTGACATATTTTTAAAATTAATTGTAAATTGTTAATTGTTAATTGAAAATTAATTTATACCTGGCATTTTTTCTCCCGACAAATAATCAAGCATAGCGCCCCCTCCAGTAGAAACCCAATCCATATAAGAAGACATCCCAGACAAATTTAAAGCTTCAACTGTTTCTCCTCCACCAACAATTCCAAAAGCGCTTCCTCTGGCATGGGTAGCTATTTGACTAGCTATCATAATTGTTCCTTTTTTAAAATTATTGTCCTCAAACTTACCCATTGGCCCATTCCAAACAACTGTTTTGGCTTTTTTGATATATTTAGAAAACAAAGTAATTGTTTCTGGCCCAATATCATAAATAAAATCATTTTCAGAAACCTCATTTACTTTTTTAACTTTTTTAATAACTTTTCCGCTAGAATCATTAAAGCCAACAACAACATCAATTGGCAAAACTATTTTTTTAGAATTTAAATAAGTTTTTACTATCTTATCAGACCCTTCGTCAAAAAGCGATTTACCAATATTAAAACCCTTAGCCCTAAAAAAATTGTTAACCAAAGCTCCTCCTAAAAGAATATAGGCTGATTTGTCATAAAGCTTTTTAATTATCGGGGCTTTACTGGCTATTTTAGCTCCCCCCATTACCAAAACTAAAGGCTTTTTAGGTTTAATTATTTTTTCTAAGTTTTCCAACTCTTTACTCAAAAGAAAACCAGCAAAAGAAGGAATATCCTTTCTAACCGCAGAAACTGAGGAGTTGGCTCTATGAGAAACAGCAAAGGCATCATTTACATAAACATCAGCCAGCCCAGCCAAAGACTTTCCTAATCGCAAACAATCACGATCCTCTCCATTAAAAAATCTAATATTATCTAATAAAAATATTTTTTGACCACTTTTTGATTTCAAATTTATCTCTTTTTTAATATCACTAAATTTTGAATATTTATCATAAGACAAAAATTCAATTTTTCTAGCTAAAATTTTTGATAAATAGATAGAAATTGGTTTTAAGGAAAATTTTTTATCAAAACCATTTTTAGGTTGCCCCAAATGGCTTAATAAAACAACCTCACAGTTATTATTTAACAAAAAAAGTATTGTTTTTAGGCTTTGTTTAATCTTAAAATCCTCCCTTATTTTTCCAGCTGATATTGGAACATTAAAATCACAACGTAAAAGAACTCTTTTATTTTTTATTTTATTCTTATCCAGCTTTTGAAGCTTCATATTATTTAAATTAAAAATTAAACCTATTTTAAATCAATTTTAATTTCTAACATACTATCACCCCTTAAAACATAAAAAGTAAGTTTATCTCCAATAATAAAATTATTTAAAATATCAAATAAATCATTATTAGAATCAATTTTATATTCATTAACCCTACTAATTACATCTCCTGCTTTAAACCCAGCTTGTTCGGCTAGAGAACCCTTTTTAATTGCTGGCGCTCCATTGTTATAAATCCAAGCACCCTCAATATAAAGATCATTGTTAGGTCTAACTATGTGAGAAAGGTTAACATAACTTAGCCCAAGATTAAATTTAGATATCTCATTATTTTTAAAGAAAGAAAATAAAAATGGCTTAAAATCACTAATTGGATAAACTTTTTTATTAGCAGAAACCAAAGCCACTAAATCACCGCTTAAATCAAAAACAAAAGAGCCAGCAAAAGAATCATTAATTTCACCAATAAACAATTCATTCTTAAAAACATCAAAAGATCTAGGAAAATTATGAGTGCTTTTTAAAAGCAAACTGCTTGGGGCAACACCCCCTATTAAATTATAAGCCAATAAAGATTGCCCATTTTTTAAATTAGAAAAATCAAAAAAAGATCTAACTGGTAAATTATTAACATCTTTTATTTTTAACAACAAAATCGAAAATTCTTCAGAATAAACAACGTTTTCTATTTCATGTATTTTTTTATCCTTTTTAGACAAAACCACATAAGACTCTTTGCTTTTAATTAAGTTTTTATCAAAATTAGGCAAATCTAAAATATTCATTAACACCCAACCATCACTACTTACCACAACACCACTCAAAACAGCTTTGTCAAACAGATAAAAATCATTAACATTTTTATTTTTTTTAAAAACTCCAACAACAATCTCGCTAAAATAATTTTGGTTTTCTTCTATTTTTAAATCCTGATTAATAACAACTTTTTTGGCATCTTGGATAACAAAATTGGATCGATTATAGTCCCAAGAGCTCAGGTCTAATTCTGATGAAAAAATTTGTTTATTATAAGAAGAACCATAAAAATAAAAAAGAGCTCCACCAAAAAATCCCAACAAAAGAGAAATTAACAAAAACAGAAAGATTTTTAAATTATTTTTTTTATCCATAAATATGATTACTTCCATTTAGCACTTAGTAAAACCAAGAGCAAAAACAAGCTTATAAAAATTAAATTATATCTAAGTTTTTTAACAGTTAACTCCTTGTTTAAATAAAAAACAGTAAAATTTAAACTACTATAATAAAAAAGAGAGACAAGTAAGCCTAAAACATTATAATTAAATGGCATTAAAAGTAAAGCCCAAAGTAAAGGAAAAATAGAAAACAAAAAGAAAAAAGAAAAAAACAAATCTGTCTGTATCGTTTTCTTTTCTACTGACAAATTATGAAAAAAAGGAACAAACAAAACAATTAATAAAATAGACAAAATCAACCAGACGGAAATATTTATAAAATAAGGCAAGCCATATAAAAAAGAAGATGATAAAAAAACTGTTAAAAACCCAAAAAGGTTAGACCAAAAAGGTAGGTTTTTTCTTCTGTCTGATTCTATAAAACAATATTTAATAGCGCTGCGATAATAATAAAAAAGAAGTAAAACAGAAAAAAATAAAATCAAAATAAAAAGAAATTTACTAGCCAGCAGACTTCCATAAAAAAAACAAGCATTAACAAATAAAATTGGCAAAATTAAATATTTTAAAAACCCACTACCAGGCTTTAATTTGACTATTCTGTAAGAAATAAAAAACAAAATAATATTAGCTATAAGCAAGACCCAATAAAAAATACTAGGTCTAAAAGCAGCAATCATTAAAAAAAACAACAAAAAAAGATGGGCTAATAAAAGAAATTTTTTAATTCTCATAAAATATCTAATTCAACTTTAAAGATAATACCTCTTCTAAATTTTCTAATTTATTTATCTTAATTAAATTTTCGGAAAGACTATAGAGATTTTCTTGAATAAACAAACTTCTCTTAACTGAGTTACTGTAATAATTATCAAAAGACCCTGAATCAGCATGAGCAATTCTTCCTTGTAAAACAAATTTATTATCAACAATATTAAATATCAAAAGTCCGTTAAATGATACATTTCCCCAGGAATTATCACTTGTTTTTTCCCTTAGAACCGCTGGAACTATTAAAATGTTTTTTTCTTTTGAAAAAAGGAAGGCTCGATGATCATAAAGAGCAATTGATTCACTGCCAGAGTCTCCAATAATGTAAGAATCAATCTCTTGAGGGTTGTCAATGGAAACATCAAACAATGATAATTTCAAACCTCCATTAATCACTCGTCCATCTTCGCTTTCTCTAGCATCTTTACCAAAGCCAATTAAAATTTCACTGCTATAAGGATGAAGATAATTAGAAAAGCCTGGAATTTTTAATTCACCCAAAACCTTAGGATTGTAAGGATCCTTTAAATCTATTGAAAAAAGAGGGTCTACTTGTTTGAAGGTCACAATATAAGCCCTGTCCCCCATAAAACGGACCGAATAAATTCTTTCCCCTTCAGCCAAACCTCTTATTTTTCCAGTTATCTCTAAATTAGAATCTAGCACATAAAGGTTGTTATATGACTCGCTTCGCTCTCTTGTAAATCTTGACCAAGTTTGATTTCTGGTAGTTGCTATCCTAAAAAAACCATCCGATTCATCCATGGAAAATTGATTTAAAACAGTTCCAGGAACCTCAGACATAAAGATTGGCTCCACTGAACCACCAAAAACAGCTAATTTATGAATGACTGTTTTTTCTAATTCGTCTAAAATATTGGGGTATTTTTCTAACATTTTATTATCTAAATCCTTTTGCAAAGCATCTCTCTCTGAAACCGACAAAAGATTTATATATAAATCCAAAATTCTTCTAATTTTATTTCTTTTCTCTCCCAGGCTTAAAATATTATTAGAAACAATTTTAATTTCATCAATGGTTTTTTTATCATTATCAGACAATCGGGGATAAACCAAATCCAACAAAACATCAGTTTCTATTTCATATTCATTTAAATACTTAGTGTAAGTTAAATAAATATTATCTCTAGAAACATACAAATTTTGACCAGAAGGTAACAAATAAAAATGATTTTGTGGTTCACTATTAGAATCGGTAACCTTAAAAGATATAATACTTGTCAAATCAAAACCATTGTTATAGTAATCATCAAAATAATAAATTTCGGCTGGCAAGCATTTTAAACCTGATTGACAATCAAAGTTAACATCTTTATCCTGATAAACCATTTTTGGTAGACCGCCACCATAATAATTATAATTATTTACCAAAAAATAAAGATAATCTCCTATTAAACGAGAATTAAAGTAAGAACCATCCATTCTAATATCTCTTTCTTTTAATGGATTTAAACGATCAGATATATTATAGCTTTGTAAAAAAATTCGAGATGACATTGGCATAATATAACTAAAACTTTTTCTATACAGCATATCATCATAGGCCATAAACTCATTACCAAAGACAACCAGACTGTCATCTTTAATATAAATATCTATTGGATTGGACTCAAACTTAATTTGACTTAAAATTTTTGTCTCTTCTGCCGGATAAGAACTAATTATATATAAACTTTGACCGGAAACATAATAAATATAATTTCCATCAGTCTTAACTATATCCGCCTCATCAACACCTTGAACTTGAATATTAGTGGTTGAAAAATCCAAGCTTTCACTGGATAAAGCTTCATTTGTTTTTTGAGCGGCAGGTGCTGTTGGTAATGACTCATTAAAAGCTAAATCAACCATCGCCCTAGAATCTTTCATTAAACCATTATAGGAATTAGACATGTCTGCAATATTTTTTTCAATAAAAGAATCAAATTCCTTCAGGTCATTAAATTTTATCATCTTAGAGGAATGCTTAGCCACTAAATTATTTTCAGGCAATTCTTGAGGTATTTCATTTTTATCTATAAAATTTCTAGCCTGATATCTTTGTTTTATCTTGAGAAACATGAAAGAAACAGCAATAACCACAACAAAAAAAACCAATAAAAAGGATTTTAATTTAAAATTTTGATTTTTTAACATATATTTTTATTAATTTTATACTAACAATATACCACAAAAACAAAATAAATAAAAGATATTTAGTGTTTTTTTAAGCTTTACAAAAGGCATATTATTTGTTATAATATATTACAGGGATTTAAAAATTAAAAACTGTATTAGGAAATCAGACAATTATGAAGATTTTAAACCAAAAATATAAAATAAAAGCTTATATAAAAACAAAAAATAAACTAAAATTAGCTAAAATTTAGTATTTTTTGTTTTTTCATCGTCTTTATTAGACTTGTCTTCCCTTCCTAAAACAAAATAAAAATATGGAATATGCGATTTATTTAATACTACTCGTTGGTGGTGTTTTTGTTGGCTTTTTTTATCAAAAAAGGTCTTCTAGTAAAAAAATTGAAGGGGCTGAAAACAAGGCCGAAAAAATATTAAACGAGGCCAAAGCTAAACAAAAAAAATATGAACTAGAAGCACAAGAAAAAGCTTTAAAAATAATAGAAGATGCTAAAAACGAAGAACTTAGTCGTCGAAAAGAAATTAACAGCCTACAAAAAAGACTAGAAGATAGAGAAAATGCTTTTTCACAAAAATTATTAGCTCTAGAAGAAAAACAACAAAAACTATACGACAAAGTAAATGAGGTTCAAGAAATAAAAGAAAAAATCAAAGAAATAAAAGAGGAGCAAGTCGCTAAACTTGAACAAATTGCCGGTTTAAGCCCAGAAGAGGCTAAAGATTTATTGATTAAAAGTATTGAAGAAAAAAATGGTGAAGATTTAATGGCTAGAATCAGCAAACTACAAAATCAATCTAATGAAGTGGTAAATGAAAAAGCCAAAAACATGATTGCTTTTGCCGTTCAAAGACTGGCCTCTAACTACACAGCTGAGTTAACAACAACTACAGTTGATCTCCCAAGTGATGAAATGAAAGGCAGGATAATTGGCCGAGAGGGCAGAAATATCAAATCAATTGAACAAATGACTGGCGTAGAGATTATAGTAGACGACACTCCGAATGCTATAACTATTTCTGGTTTTTCTTTAATCAGAAGACATGTAGCCAAAAAAGCTTTAGAATATTTAATTAAAGACGGTAGAATTCATCCAACCAAAATTGAAGATGCTGTTAAAAAAGCCAAGGAAGAAATTTCAATTGATATAAATAAAGCTGGAGAAGAGGCTGTTTATGAAATCGGTGTTGCTGGTTTTGACCCAAAATTAACTCAAATAATTGGAAGATTAAAATACAGAACTAGTTATGGTCAAAACGCCCTGGAGCATTCTATTGAAGTGGCTCACTTATCAGGAATGTTAGCCCAGGAATTAGGCGCTGATCCTAGTTTAGCTAAAAAAGCCGGTTTATTACACGACATAGGAAAAGCCGTTGACCATGAGGTTCAAGGAAATCATACTGAAATAGGAAGAGATATTTTAAAGAAATATAATATCCAAGAAGAAATTATAACTCCAGTCGAAACTCATCATGATGACAATCCGCCAACATTACTATCCGTTATAGTTAAAACAGCCGATGCTATATCGTCAGCTAGACCTGGAGCTAGACATGATTCCTTTGAAAATTATATTCAAAGATTAGAAGAATTAGAAAAAATAGCTAACTCATTTGATGGAGTTGATAAAAGCTATGCTATTCAAGCCGGAAGAGAGGTTAGAATATTTATATCTCCAGAAAAAGTTGATGATTTAAAATCATACGAAATGGCCAGGGAAATTGCTAAAAAAATAGAACAAGAATTAAAATATCCAGGAGAAATAAAAGTTAACATTATCAGAGAATTAAGAGTAATTGAATACGCTAGATAATATGAATAAAAAAATTATCAACCAAAAAGAATTAAGTAGACTTATTTTTGATAAATATAAAATTAAAAATTTATCAAAAAAAGAACTTGAAAATATATTTCAACTGTTTATTGATGAAACAATAGAAAACTTACAAAAAAATATTTCGGTTAAAATAACGAGTTTTGGCACTTTTAGTGTCAAAACTCGTTACTCTCGAGGAGGGGTTAACCCTAGGAATCCACAAGAAAGAATAAAAATCCCTGAGGTTAGAGTGGCTAAATTTAAGACTGGAAAAAAATTAAGAGATGCTTTAAAATAATAAATATTAAAGGTATTGATTTAAAAAAAAATTTTTATTATAATTAAATCATTGTTTTTTCAAAAAGCTCACAACCTTTAGTAAAAAAATAATGTGTCCATAGCTCAATTGGATAGAGCGTCTGGCTTCGGACCAGAAGGTTGTGGGTTCAAGTCCTACTGGACACACAAAAGGGCTGGGTAGCTCAGCTGGTTAGAGCGTAGCACTCATAACGCTAAGGTCGAGGGTTCAAGCCCCTCCCCAGCCACCCTTTTACAAGCACCGTTAGCTCAGTTGGTAGAGCAGCTCCCTCTTAAGGAGATGGTCGTAGGTTCGAATCCTACACGGTGCACATAAATTAAACAACAAAAAAACAAGCCTTTAAAGGCTTGTTTTTTATTTCAGAATAAATCTAATTATTATAGATCAGCACAAGCACTATCAACAATTCCACCTGGAGTAGCACATTTAGCATCAGCAGTCATACCACCTGTTTGACCACCTAAACAAAAATCAATAGTATAACTTCCCCAATAAGAACCAACGGGTGTTCCAGTTCCTGTATAATTATAAGCATTGCTAGTGTTATCACAAGGACCATCAGCCGGAGTTGGAGCAGATGGGATGATATTCATATAAGTAACACCGCCAGTAG
>CAZILW010000011.1:0-27154 GCA_964540285.1 uncultured Gammaproteobacteria bacterium | reverse complement strand
GCGAAAGCTGGGGTCCAGAGTTAACATCTAGATACTCTATCACCGAGAAAATCATTGTAAATATAATTAAAATAAATTAATTTAATAATTATAATACGGCATAATTGTCTCCACTAAATAAGCTGGATCCCAGCTTTCGTTGGGATGACAGAGGGGATTATTTTTTACTAACTAAGCTGGACCTCGGCTTGGCTTGCCTGCCTTAGGCATGGCGCTGGGATGACAGTTGGACTAGTTTTCACTCGCCGTGCTGATATTTAAAAAAACAAATCAAAAATTATGTTAAACCAAAAACAAAAAGCCTTCACTCTGATCGAATTATTGGTAGTAATTGCCATTATTGGAATATTAGCTACTCTAGCTGTTGTAGCTCTACAACAAGCTAGACAAAATGCTAGAGATGCTAAAAGAATAGCTGATATGAAACAAGTGTCTACTGCCTTAGAATTATTCTTTAGTGAAAATGGTAGATATCCTACTGTTGAAGAATGGAATAATGGCTCTATAGTTTCTAGTTCTACTGGAGAAGTGTTTATGCATTCTATCCCTTCTGCTCCTACTCCAGCTGATGGAGATTGCTTAGAAGCTTCTAATACCTATACCTATGTTCCAGCAGTTGATGGTTCAACTTATGCTATTGATTTCTGTACTGGCAAACAGGTTTCTAATCTACCAGAGGGAGTTAAACAAATGACTCCAGGGGGAGTGTTTTTTGTTGGTAATATAGATGAAGAAGAGGGCGGCGGCGAGGAGGTGGTTACGACTTGGGTTTGCGGGGATAATTTGGTAGATATTAGAGATGGCAACTCTTATCAAACTATTCAAATAGGATCTCAATGTTGGATGGCTGAAAATTTAAAATATTTGCCGAGTGTTGTTGGTCCAAATTTAAGCTCACTTTCATTACCTTATTTTTATGTTTATGGGTATAATGACTCTGATGTAAGCGCTGCAAAATTGGCTACAAATTATAATATTTATGGGGTATTATATAATTGGACGGCCGCACTTACAGCTTGTCCTGACGGGTGGTCTCTCCCAACTCATGATGAGTTTACTGATTTAGAAAGAGCAATTTGTACCTCTACTACTTGTGAAGCAGATTTTCCATATAACACTATTACAGTTGGAGCTAGAGGAACTGATGAGGGAGATAAATTAAAAAGTGGTGGATCTTCAGAATTTAATGTATTATTGTCTGGTCGTAGAAACACTGATAATACATTTAATTATCTTGAAGAATATTCTAACTTTTGGTCATCCGATATATCTGGTGATTATTCCTGGAACAGGGGTGTTTTTAATTTTATCTCTGGTATTGGAAGGAGCAAGGGTTTAAAAAGTTATGGATTTTCGGTTCGTTGTTTGAAGGATTAAAAAATGAATAATACAAAAAAGAGTTCAATTTGAACTCTTTTTTTATTGTGTCCCCGCTAGGAATCGAACCTAGATTACAAGATCCGCAATCTTGCGTTCTATCCGTTGAACTACAGGGACTTAAATCAATGTATGATTTTCAATGTACAATTTACAATGTGCAATTTGCAATTAAAGAATCTATACAATTTTGATTATTTTTTTGAAAATAATATCCGAAATCTCTTCAATACTTAAATTAGCATTAACTATTTCCCAATTATATTTTTTACCTAAATCTAAATGTATTTGTCTAACTTTTTGTGAAAATTCATCATTTTGTTCGTGTTTGTGATTTTTTTCAACCGCTTCTTTAAATCTTTCCCCATCAAAAAGCAGAGCAATATCTTCTTTAAGTAAATGACTATTTATATTCTCTAAAAATTCTTGTTCTACTCCAGCGCCCATTCCCCAAGCAATTCCGGTTCCTGTATAGTCTTCAGCAATAATATTTATTCCAGAATCTAATTTTTTTTCTAGTTCTTTTTGATATTGAGTGCGGTTTAGACAATATATTATTTGAGCTTCGCGAGCACTTAGATTATACGGATTTCCGTTTCTCAAATAATTATTTAAAACAGGTCCAGATGGCTCTAGATCGTATATTGGGTATTTTAAATATTCAGCTTCTATGTTTTTTTCTTTCAGTTTTTCAATCAAAATTTTGGCTTGAGTGCTTTTACCTAAATTATTTGTTCCGTAAAAAACTATTAACTTGCCTTTTTTGATTGACATATCTTTTATCGATTATCACCACTTCCACTTATTTTATCTCTTTCTAAACGTGAAAGTAGTTTTTCTAAATTAGTATTAGCTATATCTTCTAGTTCTAATCCAAATTCAGTTGATAGTTGCGATATATACCATAAGACATCACCTAGCTCTTTTTTAATTTCTTCTTTTTTTTCTGAACTTACTACACCATTATCATCTCTTATAATTTTTTTTATTTTTTCAGCCACCTCTCCTGACTCACCCACTAAACCTAAGACGGGATAAATATAATTATTGCCCTTATGTGGGTACTTAGCTGTTTTTTGTGATTCTTTTTGGTATTTTTTGAAATCCATTTTTTTAGGCTTCGTTTTTTATTTTTTCAACAATGGCATCAATTTGACCATGTAATTCATCCCAACTTCCATTGTTGTTTATTTTATAGTCAGCATTATTCATAACCTGAGGGATTTCCATTTCTGGCTCAGCCATTTCTTCTTTTTCGAATTCTTCCATGGTTTTTTTATCGTCACCCGGGTTTTCATTTCTATTAATAACTCTTTGTAGTCTTATTTCTTTGTCGGCGTGTATGCTTATTAATCTAAATTCTGGTAATTCTTTTAGGTATTTAATATCTGCCATTCTTCTGATTCCGTCAATTACTATAAAGTGATGACTGTCGTCTTTGGCATCTTTGGCAATAGCTTTAGCTAAAATGTCTTCACCAAAGTTTTGCCTGATAGTGGTGGAGAATTTTTGTAGGTTTTCTCTGCTTAATTCAATACTAAGTCTGTTCATAGCATCTCTTAAAATGGTTGAAAAGCGATAATCACTAGCGTTGTTTGTTTTTATTAAGTATTGTTTCATTACACCTTTGCCGCAAGCGATTTGGCCCACTAGGCCGATAACAATTTTTTTCATAAATAATTTCTAATAGACAACTTTATATCTAACCAGGTAGGAATTGTTATTTATTTTTTTTAATTCCAGAAGTTCCAAGTTAATATCAAAATCATCGTTAAATAATGATAAGCCAGAACCGAAAATCTTCGGTTCAACAGTTAGTATTATTTCATTTATTAATTTTTTTTGCAAGAAGAGAGTGTTTATCCCTGTTCCGCCACCAAGTAAAGCCCTTTTAAAGCCCATTTTTTCTAGCTCTTCTAGCACTTTTTCTGGCTCTCCTTTTACCCATTTTACACCTTCTATATTTTCTTCTGCGTTTTCTGAGAAAACAACATTTAATCTGTTCTTGAGTGGTTTGGGAAAAGTTTTAAAAGTGTTGTAACCCATCATAATCATTCCAAAATCTTTTGAAGTTTGGATAAAAACTTGTTTATCTTCTTTACTAGTCCAGTTGGCAAAATGATCTTTGCTTTTGGCTATTTTGCCATCGAGACTTGAGGCCATGATTAATGTTACTGGTATCATATTAAATAGCTATTGGAGCTTTAATTCCTGGGTCAGGATTGTAACCTTCTAAATTAAAATCTTCGTATTCAAAAGAGAAAATATCTTTTTTTTCTGGATTGATTATCATTTTTGGTAATTCTTTCGGTTCTCGTGATAATTGTTCTTTTACTTGTTCAAAGTGATTTTTATAGATGTGTAAATCTCCAAAAGTATGAACAAACTCACCTGGTTTTAAGTTACAAACTTGAGCTACCATCATGGTAAGTAGGGCATAAGAAGCAATGTTAAAGGGAACACCTAGAAAAATATCAGCACTTCTTTGATATAATTGGCAAGATAGTTTTCCTTGAGATACATAAAATTGAAAGATAGTATGACATGGTGGTGGTGCTGTTTTTTTACCAGAAATAAGCTGTCTTAAATCAGCCACGTTCCAGCCACTAACAATAATACGGCGAGACTCTGGACTGTTTTTTATCATATCAACCGCTTCAGCAATTTGATTTATTTTTTCGCCGTTTTTGCCTTCCCAGGCTGTCCATTGTTTTCCGTAAATTGGACCTAAATCACCATTTTCATCAGCCCATTCATCCCAAATAGTTACTCCATTATCATTTAAATATTTGATATTAGTATCTCCTTTTAAAAACCATAGTAATTCATAAATAATTGATTTCAAATGAACTTTTTTGGTAGTCATTAATGGAAAACCTTTTGATAGATCAAATCTTGCTTGTCTGCCAAAAACACCTCTTGTTCCAACGCCAGTTCTGTCATCTCTATCGACCCCATTTTCCATGACGTCGCGCAGTAAATCTAAATATTGTTTCATATATTTGATTTAATTATTATATTTTAATTTTAACAAACTTAAATGTTTTGGACAAGTTGGTTTTTTATTTACAAAATGCTATAATAAACATACAAAAATTAATCTTTTATTATGAAAAAATATATTTATTTAACGTTTTTGTTTTTTGTTTTGTTTTTTACTGTTAATCCTTTTAAAGATTTGAAGGCTCAAAGTTTGGGGGAAAGGCTTACGGGAAGAATTTTGGTAGACGTTGAGCGCAATGGCGAGGCTTGGTATGTTTACCCCAAAGATAACAAAAGATATTATCTTGGTCGTCCTCATAATGCTTTTTCTATTATGAGGGAACTTGGGCTTGGTATTTTTGAAAGAGATTTTATTAAAATTGATTCATCCGAAGAAGAGAGTGAGGAATATTTAGGTGATATAAATTTAGCTAAACGATTGGCTGGACAAATTATTTTACAAGTAGAAAAAAACGGTGAAGCTTGGTACGTGAATCCTTTGACCTATAAAAAACATTATTTAGGTCGTCCTGACGATGCTTTTAGAATTATGAGGGAGCTGGGGCTTGGTATTAGTCGTAAAAATTTGGCCTATATTCATAAAAATACTTTAGATGAAAGCATTGACAAATACAGCTCTTATGAATTTAAAAAGAAAGTTAACTACAATAATCAAGATTATTTTTTAGATATTATTAAAATCAACTTGGATAAACCTAATTTGAAAATTATTACCGATACAGCCAACTCTCAAAATTGTACGGGGCGTTGCCAAGCCAAAGAGCTAGTTGATTATTTTGGAAATGATAAAGTTTTTGCGGCTATTAATGGCTCTTATTTTGACACTAGTGCCGAAAAATTAAATTATTATTTTTTTCCAGTTTTTAATTCTAAATTAAACATTTTTATAAATGATGATCAGCTAAAATATCCTACCACGGGACCGATTATGGCTTTTGATGAAAATAATAAATTTTATTATTTTAAAGATAGCCGAGATTTTGCTAGCGTTTCTAGTTTTGAAAATACTTACGGGGTAAAACTTCAGGCAGCTATTGGCAACAAGCCTCGTTTAATAGAAGATGGTAAAAATTTGCTGATTGATTGGGAGGTAGACGAGAAACAAAGAAATATTAAAGCTACTAGAAATGCTATCGCCTATAAAAAAGACGACTCTAGTGAAAAAGGATTCATTTATTTAATAGTTGCTCGTAATTCCACAGTCGCTGATTTAGCTGAAATTTTAAAAATTATGAAAATGGATTATGCTATTAACTTAGACGGTGGATATTCAGCTGCTTTGTTTTATCATGATGAATATATGTTTGGCCCAGGCAGAAATATTCCTAATGTAATTATGTTTGCCGAAAGATAATTTATGTTAAATAAATATAAAAAAGAACTAGAAGAAGGAAAGGAGGTTTATTTAAGAATAAAAGTTTTTCCAGGCTCAAACAAAACAATAATTAAAGAAATAAAAACCGACAATATAGAAAATAAAAATGTTGAAACTTTAGTTGTTGATGTTAAGTCTTCGGCTGAAAAAAATAAAGCTAATCAAGATTTATTAAAATTTTTAGCTAAAGAGTTTGGTGTTTTAGAAAAAAATATTTCTATAATTTCTGGTGCTAGCTCTAGAATTAAATTAATTAAAATAAAATTATAAATTTTTAACAAAATGGACTTATCGGTAGTAATAGTTTCTTATAATGTAAGAGAAAAATTAAAAAACAATTTACAAGCTCTGTTTAAATCACGGGGTAGTTTTTCTTTTGAAGTTTTTGTGGTTGATAATGATTCAAAAGATGGTTCAGTTGAGATGGTGGAAAAAAATTTTCCTCAAGTTAAATTAATTAAAAATGAAGATAACTTAGGTTTTTCTAGGGCAAACAATATTGCTATCAAAAAGTCGCAAGGCGATTTTATTTTACTTTTAAATCCTGATATGCAGGTTTTTGAGGATACTTTGGCAAGAGCTTTGGAGTTTGCTAAAAAAAATCCTCAGGCCATTGTGTCTAGTTGTAAGCTTGTAGATGAAAAAAATAATATTATTAAACATGTTCGTCTTTTTCCTAAACTTTTTGATCAATTAATGATAGTCTTAAAGGTTCCTCATGCGTTCCCAATGGTTTTAAATAAATATTTAATATCCGATTTTGATTATAGTCAGAGTCAAAAAGTTGATTCAGTTCGTGGTTCTTTTTTTATGATAAATAAAAATAAATTTAAAGAATTGAGCGGACAGGATTTGCCACTACTGGATGAAAGATATTTTATTTGGTTTGAGGAGGTTGATTTTTGCAAACAGATATATAAATTAGGGGGAGAGGTTTGGTATAATTCTAATGCTAAGTGCATGGATTATATCGGCCAAAGCTTTTCTTTACTAAAAAGAAAAAAAGCTCAAAAACTTTTTCGAGATTCAATGTTAAAATATTTTAAAAAATGGCAGCCAAGATGGCAATATTTTTTACTAAAAATATTTTGGTTAATCGGGATGTTTTTTACTTTTCTTTTTTATAAAGATAAAAAATAATATATTTTAATTAAATTTTTTACTTTAAGTATTTGATTTTTTTTGAAAAGGTGTTAAAATTAAGCAATATTTTAAAAAAATTAAAAATAAATTAAACATTATGTTTAAAAACAAAAAAAGAGGTTTTACCCTTATTGAACTTCTAGTAGTGATAGCCATTATTGGTATCTTGGCCACTTTAGCGGTAGTGGCTCTTCAGCAGGCTAGAAGCAGAGCTAGGGATTCTAAAAGAATGGCTGATATGAAACAAACCCAAACAGCTTTAGAATTGTTTTTTAATGAAAATGGTAGATATCCAACGACTGAAGAGTGGGATAGTGGTTCTATAACTTCTGATTCTTCAGGGGATGTATTTATGTATGAAATTCCTCAAGCTCCGACTCCAGCTGATGGCGCTTGTGATTCTAATTCAAACTCTTATAATTATATTCCCAGTGTTGATGGCTCTTCTTATACCATTTCTTTCTGTACTGGTAAACAAATATCAGACATGCCGGCTGGTACTAAACAAGCAACCCCAGGTGGTATTGTAGTGGTAGGTTCTTTTGATGAAGGAGGTTTGGATGGGGGAGGAAGTGAAGAGCCGGCCACGGTCAGAGACTATGGCTATTTCTATAATGTTTATTCTGTTGCTGATTCTAGAGGTATTGCTAATGATGGCTGGAGACTACCTAACGCTCAAGATCTTAATGTTTTGGTAACCCATTTAATGAGCTTGGAATACTCTCTTTCTGAAAGCATTGACTCTTTAAGAGAGACAGGTATTGTATATTGGACCGATCCCAATACTGCCACCAACAGTGCTGGCTTTAGTGCCAGAGGTATTGGAATGAGAATGAATTCTAAGGGCCTAACAATGTATGATGGTTTTGGAGAGATTGCTGTTTTTTGGCTAAACGGGAGTTCTGCTGGATTATTTGATGCTGTAGCAATGGAAAGTTCGTCTTATAGTCTTATGGGTGAGGCAGACGTTTCTATGTTAGACTTTCTGAAGCCTGGATTTTCCATAAGATTAATAAAAGATTCTCCAGCTGGACCTGGCGACCCCGGAGTTTATACTGGAAATGATGGTAAAACTTATCAAACTGTTGTTATTGGAGATCAAGTGTGGTTAGCAGAAAATCTAGCTGAGACTAAATATAGCAATGGAGATGAAATTTCAACCGCTTTTTCTGATTCAGAATGGGCTAGCGTAAGTTCTGGTGCTAGATGTCTTTATAATTATTATGAAGAAGGTTCTGTTCCATTGGATCCAGAATGTACAGAATTAAGTGAGGTAGGTGATTACTGTGGTGGTGGTGTGGTTTTTTATAGAACATATCCAGATGCTGGTCAATCAAGAATTCTTATAGCAGCAACAAGTGATCAAAGCTCAGGAGCTCCTTGGGGTTGCGATGGGGATTATGTGGGAGGTTCTTCAAGTTGGGATGGCGAAGGTAATACTATTCAAATTTTATCAGCTTGCAGTGGAGCTAGTGCTGCTAAAATAGCCAGTAATTATCGTGGAGGTGGATATAGTGACTGGTATTTACCATCAAGCAGTGAACTTTCAAATCTTTTAAATTATTTAAATATTTATAATGTTTATTATTGGTCGTCTACAGAATTTGCCAATTCTTATGCTGATGCTGTAATTACCTGGCAAGCTGCTTTTAATTTTAAATTAATAAATGAGGCTAAGGCAATTCCAGCAGAATATGACCCATCAGATCACAAAAGTG
Source organism: uncultured Gammaproteobacteria bacterium (assembly GCA_964540285.1). GTDB lineage: Bacteria > Patescibacteriota > Patescibacteriia > Patescibacteriales > UBA12465. The sequence goes on along the minus strand of CAZILW010000011.1, from coordinate 18,538 downwards.
TTTCTAATAGAGTTAGAGCAATAAGGGCTGTTGGCAATTATACTCCTCCCGCGCTATAAATTTAATTGAAATTATATAGAACTAAAGAGGCTCTGGTTTTTAAACTGGAGCTTTTTGTTTGGTATAAGTGGAATTTTTTAAAATTGATGTTATAATGTTTATATGAACAATAAAGTAGCCATAATTTTAATCAATTATAAAGATTACGCTAAAAAATATTTAGATGAGTGTTTAGATAGTATTAGAAAACAAGATTATTCCGGAGAGTTTTTTGTTTATATTGTTGATAATGAAACTTCAGACGAGACTTACAGTTACTTAAAAGAAAAGGCACCAGAGGCAAAAATTATTAGAAACGAAAAAAATGATGGCTTTGCCAAGGGCAACAATGACGCCATTAAGCAAGCTTTCAAAGATGAGTGTAATTATTTCTATTTGCTTAATATGGATACTGTTTCAGACAAGAGTTCTTTGAGTGAAATGTTAAAAACAATAAAAAGCGATGAAAAATTTGGAGCAGTTCAGGCTCGACTAATGCTTTATTCTGAAACGAGTAAAATAAATAGTCTGGGAAACAATACTCATTTTTTGGGCTTTGGTTTTTGCAATGCTTATAATGAAATTTATAGACCAGAAAAAGTCGTTGATAAAACAAAAATGTTTTATCCTTCGGGGGCAGCTGTTATGTTTAGAAGAGAAGTTTTGGAAAAAACTGGCTTATTTGATGAGGATTATTTTATGTATAATGAAGATCAGGACTTGGGTTGGCGAGTTTGGTTAGCAGGATATCAGTGTGTTTTGTCAAAAAATGCAGTAGTTTATCATAAATATGAGTTTGGTCGTTCTATTTCCAAATATTATTTTATGGATAAAAACAGAATCATTACAGCCTTAAAAAATTACAAAATTATTACTTTAATTTTATTTTTTCCAGCTTTTTTAATAATGGAATTAGGATTGTTCTATTTTGCTATAAAAAACAATTGGTATAAAGAAAAAATTAAAATTTGGTTAAGTTTTTTTACTCTTAGTTTTTGGAAAAAAATTATAATTAAGAGAAGAGAAGTTAAAAAAATAAGAAAAATAAAAGATAGGAATATAATAAACTTAGTTTCTGGTAAAATTTGGTATCAGGAGGTTTCTAGCCCCTTGCTTTCCGTAGCTAATATTTTTTTAAATATCTATTTTGTTTTTGTTAAATTTTTGTTAAAATTGTTTAATGTTTAAAGAGATATGGATTTATCAATAGTTATTGTTAATTATAAATCTAAAGAAAAAACTAAAAAATGCCTAGAGTCAATATTGTTGACTGATTTTTCTGGTTTGAATTGGGAAGTGGTGCTTGTTGAAAATGATTCTGGCGACAATTTAGATGACTTAATTGTTGGTTCTGATAGGTTTAAATTAATTAAGAGTAAAAAAAATTTAGGAATGGGTGGAGGAAATAATTTAGGTATTAATGTTTCTCGCGGAGAATTTTTGCTTATTTTAAATCCAGATACAGAGCTTAGGCCTTTTTCGGTTAAGGTTTTGTTTGATTATATTAAAAAAAATAAAGATGTTTATATTGTTGGCCCTAAACTTTTAAACCCTGATTTGAGTTTACAATATTCTTGTTCTTACTTTCCTCGTCCTTGGACTCCGATTTTTAGAAGAACTTTTATTGGTAAGTTTTTTCAAAGACATTTAGATTGGTTTTTAATGAAGGACTTTGATCATAAAAGTATTCGAGAAGTTGATTGGTTGATGGGTTCTTGTTTGTTGATAAGGGGTGATGGTTTTGATGGTTTTGATGAAAGATTTTTTATGTATTTTGAAGATATTGATGTTTGTCGTCGTGCTTGGCATTATGGCAAAAAGGTTATTTATCATCCAGAAGCTGAAGTAATTCACCATCATGCTCGAGAGAGTGCTAAAAAACCGTGGTATTTAGGAATTATAAAAAGTAAATTAACCAGAGAACATATTAAATCCTGGTTTAGATATTTTTTAAAGTGGGGTTTTAAAAAATAGTTTAATTTTGTTATTGTATAAATAGGTTTATTTAGTTTATAATAAATTTTTATAAGTAAGTTTTTAATTATGAAAAAAGTAAGAAAAGCAATTATGCCGGTTGCCGGCTTCGGAACTAGATTTTTACCAGCGACCAAAGCTCAACCTAAAGAAATGTTACCAGTGGTAGATAAGCCAGTTATACAATATATGGTTGAAGATGCTGTTTCTGCCGGAATTGAAGAAATAATCTTTGTAACTGGTAGAGGCAAAAGAGCTATCGAGGATCACTTTGATTACTCTTTTGAATTAGAACATACCTTGGTTGAAAAAAACAAATTAGATTTAGTGGCTAAAATTAAGGAAATAGATTCTTTGGCTAAATTCTCTTATGTCAGGCAGTCCATTCCAAAAGGCGATGGTCATGCTATAAATTGTGCTTCTCACTTGGTTTTTGATGAACCGATTTTAATTATGTTCGGAGATACTCTATATGACGCTCCAGTATCTCCAGTTAAACAAATCATTGATCTGTATAATTATTATCAAGATCCTATTATTGGTCTTTCAGAAGTTGCTAAAGACAAGGTGGACAAGTTTGGCGTAATTGATGGATTGGATTTGGGTGAGGGTAATTATGAAATAAAGAAATTTGTTGAAAAACCAAAAATAGAAGAAGCTCCTTCTAATTTAGCTGCTGTTGGTTTATATGTTATTACTCCTGAGGTTTTTAAAGTTTTGGGAAACATGAAAAGCGGTAAATCAGGGGAGATTAGACTAGCTGATGCTTTTGATATAATGCTTGAAAAAAACCGTCCTTTATATGGTAAAAAAATAGAAGGTGAATGGTTGGACACTGGAAGTAAATTTAACTTTATTAAAGCCACTATCAAGCTTGGATTAAAAGATGGTGAAATCAAGGAGGATTTAGCTAGCTTTATCCAAGATATTTCAAAAAATATTTAATTTTTATGAGTCATTTTGTCAGAAGAATAATTTTTTGGTCATTTTTTGTTTTTTTTATTGTTTTAACTTTGTATTTTTCTTTATTGGTTAGTGGTTATTCTATAACTTGGTCAAATCTTAGAGGTTCTTACAAGCTTAGTTTATTGCAAAAGACCGGAATATTAGCTCTTAACTCCACTCCTCGTGGAGCTAAAATTGAGCTAGATAAGAATTTTAAAAGTCTTTTTTCTTCTAGGGATGTAATAAAAGATAAAAAAATAGAAACTCCTTATAAAATAAAAAATTTGATTCCTGGAGAGTATTATTTAAAGCTGGAGCTTGAAGGTTATTGGCCTTTTGAAAAAAAGGTTTATATTAGTCCCGGTCAAACAAGTTATTTGGAGGATATTGTTTTGTTGAAAAAAACATTGCCCGTCATGATTCTTTCCTCCTCCATACAAGAGATAAGCATTAATGATTTATCATCTCATTTAATATTTTTAAGTGAAAAAAAATTTTTTGATATTAATAATGAGTCAGAAATTTTATTTGATGATGATATTGATAAATTAGAATTTTTAAGTAATGATTTGCTTCTTGTAAATGATAATAGAATTTTTAATTATAGGGAGAAAAAATATTTAGATTTAAAAATAGAAAATCGAGAAAATCTTTATAATTTTAAAATTGATAAAAACAGTTTGCATTATTTATCTTCTGATAGTTTGTTTTCTTATAATTTAAATTCTCAGAATAATTCTTTGGTTTTAAGCGATACTGGTTTGTTGGATTATTATTTTTCTGGTGGAAATATTTTTTTAATTTCTCAAAGCAACAATCTTCAGCAACTTAAAATTTACTCAACTAAAGATAAAAAGATCATAAGAACTATTGATCTGCCTTTTGGTGGCGAATATAAGTTTATATTTTCTGAAAATAATTTTGTTTTTGTTTATGATAAATTATATTCCTCTTTGTATTTAATTAATCCTTTTTCTCAGTTAACACCTATTATGAGTGTTTTAAGAAATGTGAAAGATATTAATTTTATAGGTAATAATAGTTTTTTATATTTTTCTGGATTTGAAATAAGGATTTTTAATTTATCTTTAATGCAAAGCTCTTTGTTGGCTCGTTTTGAAAATGAGATTAAAAGTTTGCTGTGGCATCCTCGTGGTTATGTTATTTTTTCAGATGGTAAAAATATTAAAGCTATTGATTTCAAGTACGATAAATATATTACTAATTTATTTACCTTTGACGATATTTCTGATTTAAAATTAGATCAAAAAGGGGGGAGCCTTTTTTTTACAGGTAGAATTGGAAATAGAGAGGGTTTGTATAAGTTGTTTATTCAATAATGTAATGCTATAATTTTATTATTATAATTAGAAAATTTTTATGCCTAAATTTATTATCAATGGTCAAAAGCCTTTATCGGGCGAAATTGAAGTAAGGGGAGCTAAAAATTTAGCCTTAAAGGTTATTCCAGCTTCTATTTTGTCTAACGAGCCAATGACTATTAGTAATTTACCTCAAATAGAGGATATTGATAAATCTTTACAGTTAATTAAAGAGATTGGTTTTAAGGTTGTTCTTAAAAATTCAACCACAACAATTGAAACAAAGCATGTTAAAACTATAGAGCTTCCTGATAAACTGGCTGACAAATTTAGAACATCTATTATGTTCGTTGGACCTCTTTTGGCTAGATTTAAAAAGGTTAAATTTCCTCATCCTGGTGGTTGCGTTATTGGTGCTGGCGGTCGTCCGATAGACTTGTTTTTAGATGGTTTTACTTCAATGGGAGCTAAAATAAAAGCTTCAGGCAAATATTATTCCATAGAAGCTCCTAAATTAAAAGGAACCGATTTCTTTTTTCCTAAAGTTTCTGTTACTGGAACTGAAAGCTTGATGATGACTGCTTGTTTGGCCGAAGGTAGAACAATTTTAAGAAATTGTGCCATGGAACCAGAAATAAAGTATTTAGCTGATTATTTAAATAGAAATGGGGCCAAGATAAATGGCGCCGGAACTTCAACTATTACAATTGATGGTGTTAAAAAAATAGGGGCCGGTAAAATTAAAATTATGCCAGATAGAATTGAAACTGGTTCTTTCGCTATTATGGCGGCTGCTACCAACTCAGAAATTCTTATTAAAAATTGTAATCCAGAAAATATTTCAGTCTTGTTAGCTATTTTTGAGAGAATTGGTGTTAAGTTTGAAATCGGCAAAGATTGGATTAGAATGAAAAAATCTAATGGAATTTCAGCTTACAGCATTCAAACTCATGAATATCCTGGCTTTCCAACAGATCTTCAGTCTCCTTATACTGTTTTAATGACTCAAGCAAGTGGCATGTCTTTAATTCATGAAACAATTTACGATCGTCGTTTAATTTGGACTGATATGTTGTCTCAAATGGGTGCCAATGTTACTATGTGCGATCCTCATAGAGTTGTCGTTATAGGTCCAAGCAAGTTATACGCTAAGAAATTAATTAGTCCTGATATTAGAGCTGGTATTGGCTTGGTGATTGCTGCTTTAATAGCCAAGGGGACAACTGAAATAGACAATATTTATCAGATAGATCGTGGTTATGAAAAAATTGATGAGCGCTTAAGAAAGCTGGGGGCTGACATTGTAAGGGTTGATTAGTCTGATTTGACAATTTTATTAAATTTGTTAATATATATAAACCAAAGGAGCTAGAGTTTCCCTGCTTTTTGGTTTATGAGATTTAATTTATAAAAACAAGAAAAATATGTCTAAATTAGCTGTTATTAAGACTGGAGGAAAACAATATAAAGTTAAAGAGGGTGATGTGATTAAAATTGAAAAACTGCCAGTTGAGGATAAGGCAAAAGTTAAATTTGAAACTTTAATGATTGCCAGTATTGATGGATCTTCTGTTGATTTAGGAAGTCCTTCTTTGGGTGATAAGGTTGAGGGAGAGGTTATCTCTAGCGGAAAAGGAAAAAAGGTTACAGTTGTTAAGTATAAAAGCAAAACTAGATATAAAAGAACTATCGGTCACAGACAAGAATTTACTCAAGTTAAAATTGAAGAAATTGCTTAAGCTAAGTATATACAAAAACACCTTTATTTATAGGGGTGTTTTTTGTTTATAGAAACTATTTTAAATTTTTATTTTATTTCATTGCGATATTTTAAAGCATTAGACAAAGTTATTTCATCAACATACTCTAAATTAACTCCAGTAGAAAGTCCTTGGGCTAGTTTGCTAATTTTGATTTTTGGGCTATTTAATAATCTTTTTAGGTAAAGAACAGTTGTCTCTCCTTCTATGGTTGGGCTTAGGGCTAATATAATTTCAATTTGTTTGTTTTTCTTGATTAATTCATTGGTTAGGCTTACTAGTTTCTTTATATTTATTTTTTCAGGTCCTATATTTTCGATAGTGTTAATAAGACCATTTAAAACAAAATATTTTCCATTATAACCCTTAGTATTTTCAATATTAATTAAATCTTGAAAGCTGGCCACTACACACAAAGCATTGTCTGCCCTTTTGTCGTCAGAACAAATTTCACAAAACTCCTTTTCTGAAAAAGCTAAACATTTTTTACAAAAATTCAAACTATTTGCCAGATTGTTTAAATCTTTAGCTAATAATTTGTTCTGTGCGGGTGTTTGTTTTATTAAATGAAAAACATATCTTTCAGCTGTTTTTCGACCAACACCTGGTAGTTTTGATAATTGCTGAACCAAATTTTCTATTATTTTAGGGTAATGTATTGACATTTTTAATTAAATAGTATATATTTCGATAGTAGTTTTTTAACAATCAAAATTATATTTTATGATAGCATCTTTTTCAAAATTGAGGTCTTCCCGTAAGGTAGAGGACAAAAAAATTAATTCAGTCTTTGTTTTAAACGACCATCAACAGTTGGTGCAAATTAGTTTTCATCTTGTTAGGCCAAAACCAAAAACCTTTACTCAAAAAATTTCATTTAGGCTTTTTGGGAAAAAGAGTAATGACCTAAGAGACGTGATTTTTGTTGGCAATCAGCAAACGCCTCAAACTCGGGCGGCTAATAAGCACTACTATGAAAAGGTGCTAAAACTAAAGGAAAATAATTCGTACAAAGTAAAAGATATTTTGTATGAAGAATCAAACAGCTTGGAGCGGTTGGAGCAGGAAGAAAGACAAGTTGTTTTTTCGGTTAATTAAATTCCTTTTTTCAATTTTTTTCGCGCTCTCTTTGGGGAGCGCTTTTTATTTAGCTTAAACCAGGAAAGCCACCCATCTCTTGCATTTTTTTGGCCATTATTCTTTGGGTTTTTTTAATGGCATCATTAAATAAATCCTTGCTAGTTCTGGCAATTTCTTCTTTTGATAAATCATTATTTATTTTTAAATCGGTAACTTCCATATTACCATTCATGCTTAATTTAATTCCATTTTTTTCTACTTCAATTTTTTCTTCAGCTAAAGCATTTTGCATTGTTTTAGCTTGACTTCTTAAATCTTTTAGTTGTTTTAATTTGTTAAACATAGGTTTAATATTATTTTTTAAATTATTTTTTTAATCTTCTTTTTTACTTAAATTTCTAAAGCTGGCCGTTTCTTCTGAGAAAAATAAATCAACTTTTCCAGTGGGACCATTTCTGTGCTTGGCTATGTGTATTTCTGCCTTATATCTTTCTTCCATGGATAATTCTTGAATGTTAAAAGCTCTGTCAGCCGCTTTTCTGTAAATAAACATAACCACATCAGCATCTTGTTCAATTGAACCCGAGTCTCTAAGGTGAGACAGTCTTGGTATTGAGGCCCCGCTCTGTTGTTCGGCAGCACGAGAAAGCTGGGCTAGGGCTAAAACGGGAACATTTAGTTCTCTGGCAATTCCTTTTAAACCTCTGCTAATTTCTGATATTTCTTGTACGCGATTGTCTCCATATTTTCCACGACCTTCCATTAATTGCAAGTAATCAATAACTATTAATCCCAAACCTCTTTCTGATTGCAGGCGACGACTCTTAGCTCTAATTTCCATAACAGAGCAATTAGGTGAATCATCAATATAAATTGGAGCTTCTGACAAAGATCCCATGGCATCTCCGATTTTTTGGAAATCATTATCTTCTTCGCGATCAGAAAGGTTTCCAGTTCTCATTTTCCAAAGGTTTACGTTGGCTTGAGCACAAAGCATTCTATCTACTAATTGTTCTTTGCTCATCTCCAGGGAAAAGACACCAACTCCAACCTTGTTTTTAATAGCTGCTTGTCTGGCTATATCTAAAGCAAAAGAAGTTTTACCAACACTGGGTCTAGCCGCTAGTATTATTAAATCAGATTTTTGCAAACCAGCCAATAAATTATCTAGATCGTAAAAACCGGTTGATAGGCCTCTTAAATTTCCGCTTCTTTTATGTAGTTCATCTATTCTTTCAAAAGCTTCGCTCAATAGATTATCAATGCCAAGAAAAGAGTTTTTTAGAAATTTTCTTGATACTCCAAATATTTTTTTTTCTGCTTGGTCTAAAACCTCATCAATATCCCTTTCTTCTTCAAAACTTAAGTCCATTATTTCGCTAGCTGACACCTGTAATCTTCTTAGGGTTGCTTTTTTTTGAATTAAATTAGCGTAGTGAGAAACATTGGCAGCCGTGGCCACTGTGTTTGATAATTGAGCTAGATATGTTCTTCCTCCAATTTTGTCAATCAGCTTTTTTTCTTCTAATTTGTTTGATAGAGTAATTATATCTATTGGTTCTTGACTATTGAAAAGGTCAACCATCGTTTCAAAGATGTATTTATGGTTGTCGTAGTAAAAATCATCAGAATTTAGTATATCAACTGTTTTAAAAATAGCGTCTTTATCTAAAAGTAAACATCCGAGCAAAGATTGCTCGGCTTCGATATTTTGAGGTGGGACTTTTTCTAGTGATGTATTTTGTTTGTTTTCTGACATTTTTTTATCTTATTTTTAGAATAATTATATAATAGCAGAATTTAGTATTTTATCAATAACAATTTTAATTAAATATTAAGTTTTTTTCAACTGATTTTCCACTTTTTTTATTTTCATTAGTTTTATTTTTAGCTCTTGCCAAAAATTATTTTTTACTTTATAATCAAATTAGTCGTAAATCTTTGATTTATGATATTGTTTTATTTTGTTAGCATTGCGCTCATAGCTCAGTTGGTAGAGCAGCTGCCTTTTAAGCAGAAGGTCGCAGGTTCGAATCCTGCTGGGCGCACAGCTAGCCGCCTTAGCTCAGTTGGCCAGAGCGACTGTCTTGTAAACAGTAGGTCGTCGGTTCGAACCCGACAGGCGGCTCAAAAACACCCCTTTAGGGGTGTTTTTATTTATTTAAATATTGTATAATATTGGTGTAATGAAAATATTTAATTTAAATATTATGTTAAAACAAAAAAAAGCTTTTACCCTCATAGAGCTTTTAGTGGTAATAGCTATTATCGGGATACTGGCTACTTTAGCTGTTGTGGCCTTACAACAAACCCGTTCTCGTGCCAGAGATAGCAAGAGGGTGGCTGACATGAAACAGACACAAACCGCTTTAGAGCTTTTTTTTAATGAAAATGGAAGATATCCCACAGAAGAAGAATGGAGTAGTGGCGCTATAGAATCTGAGTCTAGTGACAATGTATTTATGTATAGTATTCCTTTTGCTCCTACTCCAGCTGATGGAGACTGTCTCGAGGCTTCTAATTCTTATGTCTACATTCCAGCCAATGATGGTTCGACTTATGTGATAAATTTTTGTACTGGCGGGCAAGTTTCAGATTTACCGGGAGGAGCTAAGCAAATGACACCAGGAGGTATAATAATAGGTAGTAGTGGTGATAATGGAGGAGGTGATGTAGAAGAAGATCCGTTTTCTGGAACTTCAGGGACATTTGTAGATATTAGAGATGGTCAGGTTTATACCTGGGTAAAAATAGGAAATCAAATTTGGATGGCAGAAAATTTAAATACGGGCATTATGATTCCTAATAAAATTGAAGGAACATTAAATTATCAGGCAAACAATGGTGTGATAGAAAAATATTGTTATGATAATTTGGAATCTAATTGTGATAATTATGGTGGATTGTATCAATGGGCTGAGACTGTTCAGTATGTTGAAGGAGTCAGCAATGATTTTGGTATCTACGTTGGAGGCGGTCACGTTAGAGGGATTTGCCCTGCTGGTTGGCATATTCCTAGTGACGAAGAAGTAAAAATTTTAGAAATGTATGCGGGAATGAGCAGGGATCAGGTTGATCTTGAAGGTAGAAGGGGAACTGATGAAGGCGCTAAACTAATGTCTTGTAGGCAAGTTAACTCTCCTTATGGTGGTAGTTGTGATACAGGCAATCATCCTCGTTGGGATTTTCATGAAAATAATCATGGCTGGGATATTTTTTCCTTTTCGGCTTTACCGGCTGGGAGAGTTCACTCTGATGAATTTATATTTGCTGATATTGGTACAAGATTTGTGTTGAGAACTTCAACCCCTAGCAGCGATACTAATTCCTGGTTATATAATATTTTTATTAATGCACTAGACCCTTTTCCATATCAAAAAATTGGCAGGTTTTCTAACCCTAAAAATATAGCTGCTTCAATTCGCTGTATTAAAGATTAATTTATATTTATGAGAAACTATCAAAAAAAAGCTTTTACCCTCATAGAGCTTTTAGTGGTAATAGCTATTATCGGGATACTGGCTACTTTAGCTGTTGTGGCCTTACAACAAACCCGTTCTCGTGCCAGAGATAGCAAGAGGGTGGCTGACATGAAACAAATTCAAACTGCTTTAGAGTTGTTTTTTAATGAAAATAATCGCTATCCAACAGAAGAAGAGTTTGTTTTTGGAGAGCCCTTAGTTTCTTTTGTGAGTGGTAATATTTTAATGCAAAAAATTCCAACTGCCCCCATTCCATCTGATAAAGATTGTGATGAATATTTTAATAAATATAGATATAATGTTAACAATGAATATTCCGATTATTATATATATTTTTGTACGGGGAAAGATGTGTCTGATATAGGTGGGGGTTTGAAAGCTTTAAAATCAGGAGGTTTTTTAGGTATAATAAACATGATAGATATTGATGGTAATATTTATCCGGCCAAAGAAATGCCGGATGGTTTAATTTGGACAACTTTAAACTTGAAAACAAGCAGATATAGAAATGGTATTCAAATACCAACCAATCTTTCGGTGGATGAATGGAAAGCACAAGATGGTAGTTTTGGTAAAGATGGGGCATTTGCTGTTTTTCCAGATTTTGATATAAGTGTTTATGGTGGTTTATATAATTGGTACGCTGTTAACACTGGACTTCTTTGTCCTGAGGGTTGGCACGTACCTAGCATAGAAGAGCTTAATTCCCTTATTAATTCTAGTGGCGGAATTGATTTTGCTGGAGGAAATTTAAGAAGTAAAAGAACTGATCCCGACAATCATCCTAGATGGAATTATTTTGAGGGTTTTTCCGGATTGGATATATATGGTTTTTCAATTGAGGGGGCTGGCATTGTTAATCAAAATGGAGGTATTGGTCAGCTTGGTAATTTAGCTAGAATTTGGACGTCTACAGAATACAGTCTTAACACTGAAAATGCTTATGCTTTGCCTTTTTGGAATGACAGATATAGCATAGGAACAATAAATAATTTTCCCAAAAAAGCTGGATACAGCATTCGCTGTATTAAAGATTATTAAGTTATGAAAAAAAACATAAATTTCAAAATATATACTTTGGGTTGCAAAATAAATAAATATGACTCCGCCTCTTTAAAAAACTTTTTAATAAAAAAAGGCTTAAAAAATAAAAATACCAATATTGACTTAATTATTATTAACTCCTGTTCAGTTACCAAGATTGCCATACATAAAGCTCAAAAATTAATATCTTCTTTAAAAAAAAACTGGCCTCAAGCAAGAATGGTTTTAATTGGCTGTTGGCCTAGAGTTTATTCTGGCTTAAAAGAGGACCGGGCTGATTTGATTTGGTCTGGTAGAAATGATAATTGGGAAGAATTATTTTCTGAAATTGAAAAAAATATTTTTCCAGAACTACTTAAGACCTCTGTTTGTCAGGTAAGGCAAGATGATTCTTTGAAAATTATAGATGACCGAAGTCGTTATTTTATAAAAGTTCAAGATGGTTGTAATCAGTTTTGTTCTTATTGTGTTATTCCTTTTTCTCGAGGCCCTTTAAAAAGCAGAAAAGTTGAAGATATTTTAAGTGAAATAAAAAGTGCCTATCAGACTGGTTATCAAGAAATAGTTTTATCGGGTATTCATCTGGGTCTTTACGGAGTTGATTTTAAAAAAGAAAAAATTAATCTTTTTTATTTGTTAAAAAAGATTTTAGAAGTGGGCGAATCTTTTCGAATTAGACTTAGTTCAATAGAAATCAATGAATTAAGTGATGACATTTTAAAGTTAACAGTTATGTCAAAGGGGCGTATTTGCCCCCATTTTCATATATCACTTCAGTCTGGTAGTAGTAAGATATTGAAATTAATGAATCGTCCCTACAGTGCTTCTTATTTTGAAAAAAGAGTTGAAAAAATTAAAAAACTAATTCCAGATGTTTCTATCTCAACTGATGTTATAGTTGGCTTTCCAGGTGAAAGCGATGCTGACTTTATTGATTCTTACAAATTTTGTCAAAAAATTTCTTTTGCTAAAATTCATGTTTTTTCTTTTTCTGCTCACGAAAAAGCTAGGGCCTATAATCTTCCCGATCAAAAAAATCCAAAAACCATTAAAGAGAGGTCTAAAAAATTAAGAGATCTTTCACTTGATTTAGAAAAAAAACATTTAAATTTTATTTTAAGTAATGTTGATTTTTTAGATATTTTGATTGATAAAACCAGTGGCTCAAGTGTTAAGGGAAAAACTCAATATTATTTTGAATATTCATTTCCAGCCAAAAAAGACCCCACTCTAAAAACGAAGTTGTTACCAGGGAAGATATTTAGGTTGGTTTTAAAATAAAACATTTTTTAGTTTTATTTTTTATTTAAGTTTTGTTTATGTTTTTTGTTTTATAATTATTTAAAATAAAAAATAAATTCTTAGAACAATGAGTCTAATAATAAAATACAAGAAATATTTGCTTGTTTTTTTGTTGAATTTCGCGATGTTTTTTGGTTTGTTTTTATGCGGAGTTCGTCATTCTAGCTCATCCTTTCTTTCCTTTGTTGTTTTATGGATAATCTCTTTTGTCTTTATTAATTTTATTATTTTTTGTTTGTTTGAAATAATAAAAAAGGAAAGAAGGGTTTTTTTAAAAAATAAACAAGATTTTTCTCTTAAAATGAACGAATGTTTGGACAGGATGTCAAATCATTATAATATTATAGAAATAAGTAAAATTTCTTTTGGTATTTACCATGACTTGGCTAATATTTTGACAATTCTTGGTTTGTCTCTGGAGCAGTTAAAGTCTAAATCTTTTATTTTAAACAGCGAGGGCAAGAGAGGTGAAGACGGATTTAATTCTTATAACGATCTGATAAACACATCGACCAGAGCTCTTTCTCTGGTGTCTTTCTTGAAAAATCAATATAAGGATAAAATAAGTTTGTATAATTTTGAAATTGCTGAGGAAATAAAAAAGAGTCTATCTCTTTTTAATTTTTATTTTAGGAAATATAAAATTAAACTCAAGCTTTCATTGCAGGAAGAAATTTATTTATTCTCTGATAGGACGAAGTTTTTTCAAATAATTATGAATTTAACTAGCAATGCTATTGACTCTTTAAAATTAAAAGACAAGAGCTCTTCTAAAAAAATTTTTATTAAACTTTTTAAAAATAAAGATTTTATTTATTTAATATTTAAAGATAATGGAGTTGGTATTGACCCGTCTAATTTAAAATTCATTTTTCAGCCATTTTTTTCTTTAAAAAGTAAAAATAATGGAATTAATTGTGGTCTTGGCTTGTTTTCTTGTAAGAAAATTATAGAAAATGATTTTTTGGGAAAAATAAAAATTAAAAGTGATTTGGGTTGTGGGGCAAAGTTTATAATCAAAATACCATTAAAACCTGTTTGATTTTTTATCTACAGGATGTTATTATTTATTTATAATATTTATTATGAATGATGATAGAATAGTGAGCCCCACTGAAAATAACAATGAAGATAAGAGTTTTGATCTTAATTTAAGACCAAGGACTTTTTCTGATTATATTGGTCAAGACAATATTAAGACTAACTTACAAATCACCATTAAGGCTGCTTCTAAAAGATCTGAGCCAATAGATCATGTTTTGTTTTACGGCGCTCCTGGCTTGGGCAAAACCACTTTGGCGCATGTTATTTCTAATGAAATGGCAGCCAACATTAAAATAACTTCTGGACCAGCCATTGAAAGAAGTGGGGATTTAGCTGCTATTTTAAGTAATTTGAGTGAGGGTGATATATTGTTTATTGATGAAATACATAGACTTAATAAAACAGTAGAGGAGATTTTGTATCCAGCCATGGAAGATTTTGCCTTGGATTTAATTATGGGTAAAGGGCCTGGGGCTAGAACTATTAGGATTGATTTACCTAAGTTTACTATTATTGGAGCAACTACTAGAGCTAGTATGCTTTCAGCCCCCCTAAGAGATCGTTTTGGTATAGTTCATCACTTAGATTTTTATGAAGAAAGACACATTCAAGAAATAGTTAAAAGAAGTTCTTCCATTTTGGGTGTGGAAATTGAAGATGAGGCCGGTAGATTAATAGCTGAAAGATCGCGTAAAACACCTAGGATTGCCAATAGATTGTTAAAAAGAGTTAGAGATTTTTCTGTGGTTGAAGGTGATGGTGTGATTGACAAGCAGATTTGTTTAAAATCTTTTGAAATTTTAAACGTTGATAAATATGGCCTTGATCATGTTGATCGAAAAATTTTAAATACTATTATTAATAAATTTAAAGGTGGTCCAGTTGGTCTAAATACATTAGCAGCTGCTACTGGAGAAGACATGTCTACTATTGAAGATGTCTATGAGCCATACTTAATGCAATTAGGCTTTTTAGATAGATCTTCGAGGGGCAGGGTTGCAACCGATGCCGCTTTTGGTCATTTAGGTTTAGATAAAAAATGATTTATGAATTTATCAGATTTTGATTATTATTTACCTTCAGATTTAATAGCACAAGAGCCAGTAAGTCCGCGGGATAATTCCCGCCTTTTAATTTATAATCGTAGCAACAAAAAAAAAGAACATCTTTTTTTTCATAATATAGTTGATTTTTTAAAAGAGGGTGACTTGCTCTTTGTTAACAATTCTAAGGTTTTTAAGGCCAGGCTTTTTTTAAAAAAAGAAAGCGGAGGTCAGGTTGAAATTTTTTTATTAAAAAATATTAATCAAGATAAAAATATTTGGCAATGTCTTGTTGGTGGAAAAGTTAGTATTGCTTCTAGATTATTTCTTGAAAATACTTTTTGGGCGGAAATTTTAGAAAAAAAAGAAAATACTTTTCTTATTTCTTTTAAAGATGATTATTTTAGTTTTATAAAAAAAATAGAAATTATTGGAAAGGTTCCTTTGCCGCCTTACATTAAAAGAGATAAAGATGATACAGAGGATAATTTAAGCTATCAAACCGTTTATGCTAAAGAAGATAAATTGGGTTCTTCGGCTGCTCCAACGGCCGGTTTGCATTTTACTGACAAGCTTCTAAAAAAAATAAAAGAAAAAGGGGTGGAGCTGGTTGAGGCTAGTTTACACGTTGGATTGGGAACTTTTTTGCCAGTTAAAACTGAAAATATTTTAGAGCATAAAATGCACAGCGAAGAAGTGGAAATTTCGGCTGAGGCTATTAATTCAATAATTGAAGCCAAAAATAATAATCGAAGAGTTATAGCCGTAGGCACAACCTCTTGTAGAATTTTAGAAAGCCTGTCTTCTTATTTAAATTTTCAAGATAATGGCAAAATTACTGAATATCAAGGATCTGATTTAAATTTTTCTACTGATATTTTTATTTATCCCGGTTATGAATTTAAAATAATTAATGGTTTAATTACTAATTTTCATCTTCCTAAGTCCAGTTTATTACTTTTAGTTAGCGCTTTAGCTGGTCAAAAAGAAATTTTAAATATTTACCAGGAGGCAGTTGATTTAAAATACAGATTTTTTAGTTACGGAGATGCAATGTTGATAATTTGATTTTTACTAGTATTTTTGTTAAATTTTATTTATATATTTAAAGTATAAATTATGTTAAGAAACATTATTGAGTTTTTGAAGGTTGTAATTATATCTCTTTTGATAATTTTACCAATCAGATATTTTATTATCCAACCTTTTTATGTTAAAGGCGCTTCTATGGAGCCCAATTTTCACGATCACGAATATTTAATTATTGATGAAATATCTTATAGATTTAATAAGCCTCAAAGGGGTGAGGCGGTTGTTTTTAGATATCCTTTAAATCCCAAAGAATATTTTATTAAAAGAATTATTGCCTTACCGGGAGAAACGGTTGAAATAATTGATGGTAGTATCTATATTTTTAATGATGAAAATCCAATAGGTTTTGTGCTTGATGAGTCTTTTTATTTGAGTAACAATATTGAAACCAGTAACATAGAGGAGGGTTCAATTGAATTAAAGAGTGATGAATATTTTGTTTTGGGAGATAATCGTCACGCTTCTATGGATTCTCGTAGTTTTGGCCCTGTGAATAAGAGTTTTTTAATAGGAAGAGTTATGCTTAGGGCTTGGCCGTTTAAAGATTTTACTTTTTTTAAAAAATTAAATTATTATAATAATTAATTTCAAAAATATGGGGAGAAGAAAAAAGGGCGAGAAAAAGATTTCTTTCGTTAAAAAACCCTCAAGGAATAATGCTTCTAAGAATCTTAAAGATAGAGTTTCTGCTAAAAATTTTCAAAGACTTTTAGGAATGAAGGATGTTTTGCCAGCTGATTATAAATTTTTAGGACCAATAGTTAAAAAAATTGAAGATTATGCTCATTGCTATGGTTTTAATAAAATAGAGGTTCCGATAATTGAAAGCTTTCCTCTGTATAAAAAAACATTAGATAAAAATAGGTTAAATAATCTTTTTTTGCTAGATCAAAAAAGTGGTGAAAAAGCTTGTTTGCGTCCAGACTTAATTCATGGTATAGCCAGGGCTTTAGTTGAGCATAATATTTTAAACACTCAAGAAAGACCCTCTAAGTTTTTTTCTATTGGTCCAGTTTTCAGGCAAGACAAGGTAAGGGGAGGTGTTTATAAGCAATTTACTCAATTTAATTTTAGTATTTTTAACGATGTCAAACCTTCATCTGATGCCTTTTTAATATTCTTGGTTTATAATATTTTTAAAGAATTACAAATAAATGTTCAAATTCAGATAAATAGTTTAGGTGACAGTATTTGTCAAAAAGAATTTTTATCAAAATTTGTTAAAGCTTTTAAAGAAAGAGGAAGAAAAAATAAACTTTGTCCAGAGTGCAAAAAGAATTTATCTAAAAATCCGACCATGCTTTTGGAGTGTCAAGAGGAATCATGCTTAAATTTGAGAAATGAGATGCCTCAAATTATTAATTTTTTATCAGAAGAGAGCAATGCTTGTTTCTATAAAACTTTAGAATTTCTAGATGAGATGGATGTAAATTATAACTTTAATCCTTATTTAATTAAGGATCTGGGGCATTATAATGACCTTATTTTTGAGGTTTGGCCAATTGAAAAAAGCGGAGAATTAAATAATAAAATATCTCTTGGTCGTGGAGGAAGATATGATAATTTATTTAATACAATGACTGGTCGAGATTTACCATTTTTGAGTTTTAATGGTGGAATTGAAAGAATGCTCATTAAATCAAAAGAAAATAATCAGTTAATAGAGGAAAATAGGAATGATGTTATTTTTTTGGCTCAAATTGACAGTCAGTCAAAAATCAAGGCTATGTTTTTGTTTAAAGATTTACTAAAAAGAGGTTTTAATGTTTTTCAGGCTTTTCACCTTGACGATTTAAAGGGCCAAATGGAGGAAGCCAAAAATTATAAAGCTAATATTGTTTTAATTTTAGGCAAAAAAGAGCTAGCTGATGAAACCATTCTTTTTAGAGATACTGATTCTGGCGTTCAAGAAATAATTGCCCAGAAGGATTTAATATCTAGGCTTGAAAAAAATATTAAATAGTGTTATAGTTGTCTTGATTATAATTAATAAAAATAGAAGGGGGGTATTATATGGCTGATTTAAAAAGAAAAAAAGGAGAAAGTTTTGAAGCTTTTTTAAGAAGATTCAAGGGTGGTTTAAAAAACAATAAAAGATTGGAAACTTTTAGAGGTAAACAAACTTTTTCTAAAAAGAAAACCAAAATCCAACTAAAAAAATCTGCTTTAGCTAAAATTGATTTAGGTAAGAAATATGAAATTTTAAGAAAGACAGGTAAATTGGAGGAGGGTAAAAAAATGAGATAAATAGTTTATTTAAATAAAAAGAAGAGGTTTAGAGCCTCTTCTTTTTATTTTTTAAACATTTTTTTGAACTTATATAGAGGATTAGATTGAGAATATTGCTTAATTCTTTCTCTGGCATGTTTTGTTTTGGCAAAGTCAAGCCAGTGGATATTAGGGCCGTTACG
>CAZILW010000010.1:0-30658 GCA_964540285.1 uncultured Gammaproteobacteria bacterium | reverse complement strand
AGACCCAGCACTCCAGTAGTACTTGTTATATCAACCAGGTTATTATGAGCACGATCAAAATAGGTGGCGTGGCGATCATAATTATAAAAATCAGCATCAAAATACTTATCAAAAATTAAAGCATAATTGCCCAAACCAACTCCGAAAATCATATTAACTGGATGGTCTAACAAATAATTACCAGCTGCCTTCCAAGAAATTAAGCGAGTTTTTAAAGTTGTGTTTTCCCAAGAAAAACTTCTCAAGGCTCGACCTAAATAATTATTATCAAAAACTGGACTAGATTTAAAATAAAACAAGGAAGAAATAAGAACAATTAACAAAACTAAAGCTGAGATACCTCCATATCTTATTTTCTTATTACCAGAAAAAACAACAAACACAAGTAATGAAATAAAAAGACCAGCTATAAGTCCAGCATGAGATCCAGAAATATCTGATTTAAGCAATCCAAATAAAAACAAAAATAGGGATATTATGTAAACACTTTTTAACCACCAGTTTTTAGAACGGAAAAACATTAAGACATCCAAGAAAATAGCAAACAACATAAAAGCTGCAAAATAAGCCCTATTCCCCAAAAGACTTTGTGAATATTTCTCCACCGGGCTAGCTAGCATAGCAATTGCAATAATTAAACAAGCAAGCAACATGACATTAAAAAGCCAATGATAATCTTCTTTAGTCTTAAAAACAGAAACAGTCATTAGATAAAGGGCTAAGAAATGTAGAAGATGAAAAAAGCCTAAAAGTCTCTCCAAATCACCCCAAAAGCTTAAATTAAAATCAACGCTGACAAACAAAGAAAAAAAGATGGCTATAAAATAAGCCAAAAGACTAAAGCCAACATAAGATTTTTTAGGGCGATAAGCTGGAAATTTTAAAATAAAAACTAGATAAAAAACAAACAAAACTTCAATCAAAACATTAAATACTAATTGCTTAGAAGTTACGAAAGGAAAAAGCCAGCTAGAAAAAACCAAAAAAAGAGTTATTAAAGATGAAAAAATTCCAATTTTTAAAAACCACAAATAGTTTTTTTCAGTCATATTTTTTTATTTTTAAATTTGATTTAATAAAGCAATTACTGCTATAATATATTATAATAGAAACGATATAAAAACAAAATTATGAATAATAATAAAATTAAAAAAATTATTCTAATAGCAGTTGATTTGCTTATTTTAATTTTGTCATTAAAAATAACCTTAATCTTAAGATACGCCAATGATATAAGCGAAACACTCGAAAGACAGCATTTTTATATTTTTACTCCAATTTTCGGCCTATGGCTGGTTATTATATATATCAATAGCTTATATGATTTCAAGAAAATTATCAACCAAAACAAGTTAGTAGAAAAAAGCATAAAAAGTGTTTTAGCTTCTTTTTTTCTGTCAATGATAATTTTTTACTTAGTTCCTTACGCTCAAATCACTCCTAAAACTAATTTAATAATTTTCTCTGGCTTTTTTTTGGTTCTATTTTTGCTTTGGCGCTTATTTTTTCTATCAGTTAACAAAAAATACTTACCCAGCTCCAACATTGCCATTATTGGATATAATGAAATTATCAGAAAAACAATCACAACGATTTTAAAAAACCCACAGCTAGGTTTTAAAGTTAAATTCATTGTTAGCCCTAAAAATAATGTCCTAGTTGATGTCGCTGAAATATATAATCTAACAATAATCGAAGACACTAATAATCTTTCTCGAGCTATAAAAGACTATAAAATAGACAGCTTAATTCTAGAAAGAGATATTAGCGAAATGAAGGATTTACAAAAAACTTTATTTAATTTACTGCCGAGCGGAATAAATTATTACAATCTTATTAATTTTTACGAAGAAATTAGCGGACAAATTCCACTAGAAATTTTAAATAAAGCTTGGTTTTTGGAAAATTTAAATTTAGCCGAGAAGAAAAATTTTGAAAGAATAAAAAGAGTTTTTGACATTTGCTTATCAAGCCTATTTATGATTTTTGCCCTACCAGTTTGTTTTATTGTAATAATATCAGTTAAAATGAGTGGTCCTGGACCAATTATTTTCAAACAAACCAGACTAGGAAAAAATAACAAAGATTTTAATCTCTATAAATTCAGAACCATGCGAACAGAAAACAATAATCAATCCCCAACTAGCGAAAATGATCCGCGAATAACTAAAATTGGCAAATTCTTACGCAGAAGCAGATTAGACGAAATACCACAACTATTTAATGTTATCAGAGGTGATATGAGTTTTGTCGGCCCCAGACCAGAAAGACCAGAATTAATTAAAGAGCTATCTAATAATATCCCTTTTTATAACGTTCGTAGTTTGGTCAGTCCAGGAATAACTGGTTGGGATCAAATTTCGGGCGAATACCATTCCCCTTCCGTTGAAGACACCTACAAAAAACTACAATATGATTTATTTTACATTAAAAATAGATCGGTCTATTTAGATATAAGTATTATTTTAAAAACAATTAAAACCGCCTTAGGACAAGAAGGAAGGTAAGTCTATACTATGAAAAATGAATTAAAAGATAAAACTATTTTAGTGAGCGGTTCAGCTGGATTTATTGGTTTTCATGTTAGTCAAAAATTATTAGAAAACGGGGTAAATATTATTGGGGTTGACTCTCTTAATAATTATTACGACCCAAATCTAAAAAACTACCGCAATGATATTTTAAAAAAATATAGTAATTATAAATTTTATCAAGTTGATATTAGTCAAGAAGATAGTTTAAAAAAAATATTTGAAGAAAACAAAATTGATAAAATTTGCCACTTAGCCGCTCAAGCTGGAGTCAGGTATTCCCTGCAAAATCCTGCCGCTTATCATCAAAGCAACTTACAAGGATTCATTAATATTATAGAGTGCGCCAGAAATTTTAACATTAAAGATTTCATTTATGCTTCTAGTTCATCAGTTTACGGAAAAAACCAAATGAAAAAAAATGGCTTCAGTGAAGAAGACAGTGTTGATCATCCTATTTCACTCTATGCAGCCACCAAAAAAGCCAACGAATTAATTGCTCATACCTATCATCATCTATTCGGATTAAATTGTACTGGTCTAAGATTTTTTACTGTTTATGGTCCAAGCGGTCGACCAGACATGGCCATGTTTTTGTTTACCGAAGAAATAATTAATAACAAAGAACTTAAATTGTTTAATTATGGAAAAATGTTTAGAGACTTTACCTATATTGATGATATAGCTGATGGTATAATCAAATCTTTGGAAAAAGCTTATGCTTATGAAATATTTAATTTAGGCAATTCACAAACAGTTGAAATAGGATATTTAATTGAATTATTAGAAAAAGCCTTAGGTAAAAAAGCCAAGATTAGATTAGAAGCGATTCAACCAGGAGATGTTGAAATAACTTTTGCCAATATTTCTAAAGCTGAAAAAATGTTAAATTTCAAACCTCATACCAATATTGAAAAAGGAGTTGAAAATTTCATTGATTGGTACAGAAAATATCATAAAATATAAATGATTGAGAAAATAAAAATAGTAGCCTATAGGCTACTTAAAAAATCAGAAAAATGGACTAAAACCGACATGATATACCTAGCTAAAGGCGGTTTTTGGCTAACACTTGGACAAGGCGTTTCCAGCGTCTCGTCTTTTTTGTTGGCTATAGCCTTTGCCAATCTACTACCCAAAGAAACTTACGGAACTTATAAATATATAATGTCGATAGTCTCGCTACTGGCTATACCAACATTAGCTGGAATGAATACGGCCATAGTTCAAGCTGTAGCTCGTGGTTATGAGGGTTCAGTTATTCCAGCTTTCAAAACTAAAGTTAAATGGGGGCTACTGGGCGGACTAGCTTCCTTGATTCTAGCTGCTTATTACTATTTTAATGATAATAGTACTTTAACTATTGCTTTTTTAATTTCTTCTATTTTCGTTCCTTTCATGGATTCACTTTTAATTTATGATTCTTATTTAAATGGCAAAAAGGATTTCAAAAGCCTGAGCAATTACAATATATTTATCAGGATAATATCGACCGTAGTTTTAATTTTAACCGTCTTTTTAACTGACAATATATTTTTATTTATAAGTTCTTATTTTACAACTCACACTATATTAAGATTGATAATTTTTAAAATTGTTTTTAAGAGAAATAGTTTAAATCAAGAAAAAGACCCAGAAACAATCTCTTATGGGAAACATTTGAGTTTGATGGGAATTTTAAATACAGTTTCCTTTTACGCTGACAAACTGCTTATATTTCATTATCTGGGGGCAACCGAGTTAGCTATTTATTCGGTAGCCATAGCCCCAACAGAGCAAATGAAAGGGCTTGTTAAAATAATGCCAGCTCTAACTTTACCAAAATTTAGTTCATCCAATATAGACGAAATAAAAAAAAGAATATGGCCCAAAATAATAAAACTAAGCCTAATTCTTTTTGCAATATCTATTTTATATATATTAATGGCACCAATTTTATTTAAACTAATATTCCCTCAATACATTCAATCCTTGCTCTATTCTCAAATATTTTCCCTATCCCTTGTATTAACTGGGCCAATATTTATTTTAACAACAATACTTCAGTCTGAAAAAAAAACAAAGAAGCTTTACAAATTTAATATAATAAGCCCTGTTTTTAACATAGTAATAACTTTTATATTAATATATAAATTTAATATAATGGGAGCTATTTTAGCTAAAATATTAAACTATTTTATTAACATTATTATACTAAAAATAATTAATAAAACTAATTAATATTTTTTTTCTTAACTTCAGCTGGAACCCCAACAGAAACGGAGTTTGACGGAACATCTTTGGTTACAACAGCTCCAGCACCTATAACAGAATTCTCACCTATAATGACGCCAGGATTAATAATAGCATTAGAGCCAATCCAAACTCCATCTTTTATAACAACCTCTTTTTTTACATGACTTCTATTAACTCCAGTCTTCGAATAATCAAGCCCCCCCGTATTAACAATAACATAGGGTGATATATGAACATTATCTCCTATGATTATTTTGTCTCTAGCATTTAAAAGAACCCCATGATTTAATGTTGAGTTTTTACCAAAGAATACATTTTCTGGACTATAAACTTTTATACTTCCAAATACTTTACTACCTTCTTCAAACTTATTAAATAAAAATCTCCAATAAAGTGATAAAAGTCTTATTCTGATAAGTGTAATTTTTCTATATATTCTTATAAACATAATATAAAAAACTAATTTATAGCCTTAAAAACAAACCTTCTTTCCGAGTTTTTATGTAAATCGATTTTATAAAAATTAAATAGTTCAGAAAATTGATCCATATTCTCTTTCATTAAATCTAAATGAACCTCTCCAATAAAATAGCTGACCTTACTCCACTGAGTAAATTTGTTAAAAATATTATATTCAAATCCCTCAACATCAAACTTTAATAAATCAACCTTATTTATATTTAATTTTTCAAAAACTGAATCTAATTTATAACAATCAACTAAAACAGCCTCTTGCCCATCACTTCTTTTAATTATTGAAGAGGACATACTCCTTTCGTTTTCAAAAAATTCAACTTGTCCATCATGATCAGCAATTGCCCAATTAAAAACTTTTATATTATTAAAATTTCTAACATTTTTTTCCATTTTTAAAAATGTTTTTTTATTAGGCTCAAAAGAATATATCTGAGAATTTGGATATTTTAAAGAAAAATAAATAGAAGACAAGCCGACATTTGAACCTATGTCAAAAATAACCGATGGATCTATATCATCTATCTTATACTCCTCCATAATAAACATTTCCTCTATAATACTTAAATCCGATCTATCGGTTATATAAAAATTAAACTTTTTATTCTCAAACTTTATTTTTAACTTAACCTCTCTAAATTTATTAATAAATTTAGAAGAAAAAAATAAAAACAAAAAAATAAAAAAGGAAAAAAAATTACCAGACAAACGAAAAGAATAAAAAATAATATTTGAAAATCTTTTCAGTTTTTTTAGCATAAATAGCAAATTTAATAAATAATAATGTAGAATTACTTAACACAAAAACATTTGTAACCAAGTGTATACTCCTTTTTCTTATCCAGTTTATCTAAATAGAAGAAAAGTAGCGGAATAAGAAAACAAAAAACTGGTAAAGAAGCTAAGTAAAAAGGCAGTAGAATTAAAGAAAATATCCAATCTTTTTTGGTTATTAAATCTTCTTTTTCTCTAGAAAAATATTGAAAAAAAATATAAGAAGGTAGTGTTTTGATCCTTTTTCCTAAATACCAAAAAAAACCGCCCCTTGGCTCTATCGAAACAATATTGAATCCAGAATTTCTAAACAAAGACTCAAGTCCATAATTAGTAAAATTAAAAAAATGATATGGCGCACCGTGGACACCCCATCCTTGAGGGGCTGTTAAAAATAATTTACCACCAAATTTAAGAACTCTGTAAAACTCATTTATAACTTTTTGAGGATTTTCAACGTGTTCTAAAACTTGAGTATTTATAATAGCATCATAGTAATTATCTGGCTTAGGAATATCTTCGAGACTGCAAATAAAATTATGCTTGCTATTCGATGATTTATCAAAAGCATCTTCAAAATCAGTAGACTCATATATAGTATGAGAAAAATATTTTTTATAAGGACAGGATCCAGCCCCAGCATCCAAAACAATACTACCTTTTCTTATTTTTTTTGATACAAAATTCATAAAACTAACAATACTAAATTTTTCCGCATCAATCCTTTCTCTAAAATAATAAGGAATTATAAAAAAATTTATTTTTTTTAATAACCTATTAATTTTTTTTAAAAAAATAATCATATAATATTACTTTATAAAATTAATTATGTTATTAGCTCTTTTTTTCCATGTATAGCTTTTAACATTTTCAAAGGCTTTTTTCGCTCTTTTTTCTGCCTCATCTTTATTTTCTAAAACAAAATTTATTTTTTCTGATAAATCGTTAACATTGTTAGCTTCAAATAAAAAGCTATTTTCTTCATTTAATATTTCTTTAATAGACGGGAGACTAGAGGCCACTATTGGTACGCCAGAAGCCATGTATTCAAATAATTTCAAGGGAGATGTATAACACTCTGATATTATGTCGCCACTTTTATTGGGCAAAACCAAAATATCAGCTGATTTTAAATACAACGGTACTTTTTCATGATCAACATATCCAGTAAAAAATAAATTTTTAAAATTATATTTATTTTTAACATCCCTAACAATATTATCTTTCCCTCCGACTAAAACAAAATTAATATTTTTATTAATTTTTGGTAATTTCAAAAAAATATCAACGCCCTTCCAGTCATAAACACCTACACTGCCAGAATATAAAACTATTTTTTTATTAACTATTTGTTCATTAAAAACGTCCTTGTCCCCCCCCCTAGAGACGGCTAAAGAGAACTTGCCAACATCAACACCATCTGGACTAACAATATAATTAAAAAGTTTATCACTCTTTTTATGTTTTTTAAAAAAAGAACTTTTCAAACAATTAGTTATAAAAATAAAATAATTAATATGATTTATTAAAAATTTATCAACATAAAAATCAATTTTATTAGCACCAAGCCAGTGAACTTCATAGACATATCTAATATTTAAACGAAAAAAAATTTTATTAAAAATAATTAAAAAAAACAAAAGCCTACTCTCTCGACAATAAATATAATTAATCTTATTTTTTTTACAAAAAAATAAATACTTTAAAGATAAAAATAATGCCTTTTTTTCATGAAAATTAATAATATTAATGTTGTATTTATTTTTACTTATATCAAAATTATTACAACCTAAATAAAAATTTTTTCCTAAAATTTTTTGAAACTCAGAAGACATACTAATAGTCTGGACTCTATTGGCCATAACAGAAGGAAAAACAATAGATGTACAATAAATCATTTTCATGTAAATTTATATCTCGTTAATCATAAATCAGCAACCAAGAAAATTTTCATATTTAAAACCTCTTATTATTAAAGGTTAATTTTCTATTTTTTAGCAATAAAAAATAAATTAAAAGCGATAAGACCCGGCATCCTTTTTGACATTTTTTCATATCTACCAAGACCAATTATTTTTACATCTTTAAAATAACTACTAAGAATATTTTTTAATTCTTTATAGCTAAAATGATTTATGTGAGTTGGATCTTCTAGTGGCGTATTCTTTTTTATTCCCATTAAATACCTCAATCTATTTTTTAAACTAAAAGCGTTGGGAACTGACCCCAAAAAAACACCACCACTAATCAATTTATTTGATATTTTTTTTATTATCTCTTCTGGATAATACAAGTGCTCCAAAATCTCTCCTGCCACCACAACATCAAAACTGGAGCTTAATATTTCCGGCCAAGAATCACTCTGTATATCAAATAATAAAGTTTCTATGCCCAACTTAGATTTAGCTCTTTTTAAAGCCTCTTCATCAACATCAACTCCAATTACTTGATTGTTGTCCACAAAAAAAGACGTTAATGACCCATCCCTGCAACCAATATCTAAAATTTTTTTATTAATACCTATATTTTTTTTCAAAATATCACCCCTTTCTTTTTTTAAAATAGAAAAATCTTCTTTTCTATACATTGAATGATGTTTTTCATAAAGACTTGATAAAAAATTTTCCATATAATTATTCTAATAATTTTTCAATATTTTATTAACCAAATTATCTAAAGAAAAATTTTCTTTTATATTTACAGACAGATAAGACTCTAAATTGCCTCTATCTATCTCTGATATAGAGTAATATTTTAATATTTTATCAGCTAGTTCCTGAAAATTAGACTTGGTGAACATCAGATCTTCTTTATTTTTTAAATCTAAAGCTAAAAAGGCTTCATTGCAGGTAAGAATTGAACATCCGCAAGACATAGCCTCAAGTATAGCCTTGTCCAAACTGCCAGTATAACTCATATTAACAAACAAATTAGAAGATTGTAAACAATCAACAACCGCCTCATTGCTAAGTGGCCCAACAAAATTAATAATATTCTCTAGATTTTTAATCTTAATTATTTCTTTTAATTTTAATAAATATTTTTCATCGTTTTCGGTGCAAGCATCGCCAACAATATCTACTTTTAAATTGTCTATCTTATTTTTAATTATTTCAACAGCAGAAATTAAAGTTTCATGATCTTTAACTAGTGATATTCTGCCAACAGTAATAATTTTAAAAATATTTTTATCTCTTCTTTCTTTATTTGCTTTAAAAATATTTATATCTATCCCCTGTCCCACTATTTTTATCTTATCGCTTTTCAACCTAAAACCAGAAGGAGTTGAAGTAAAAATAATGTCAGTTATTTTTTCAGCCACCTTTAAAGAATTGCTAACACTGCCATGAGCATACCACAAAGCAATTTTCTTATTCATCATTTTCCACAATAAACCACCCAAAATAACATAAATCTGGTTCATGTGCACAAAAACGCTTTCGTATTCTTTCTTATATTTAAAAATATATTTATAAAAATTAAATAAATATTTCAAACGACTAACCCCTTTTTCTTTACCCAAAGACAAAACTTTAACATTCTCAGGCAAGCTACACTCTCCTTTATAAAGACAAATAACTGTGATTTTTTCGCAATTTTTAGCAAATTCTTCTATCCAACGATGAAAAAAACCTAAAATGCTATCATTTTTATCTACTTTTTGCGTTATTATTAATAATTTCATAAAAAATTTTAAGAATGTAAATTTTTCCAGGAATCTTTTAATTTTTGTAAATAATCTATTTTTACTAAATCCTGATAAGAATTAAAAGCATTATTGCTCATTTTTTCTCTTTCTTCTTTATTTTCAATTAAAAATTTTAAAGATTCTAATATTTTTTGCTCATCGCACACCGGATAGATTATTCCATTGTAGTTATTTTTTATAAATTCACCGGCACAACCAACATCAGTCATAACAACTGGCAAGCCATAAGAATTTGCCTCAACTACAGTCATGCCCCAACCCTCATAATTAGAGGTCAAAAGAAAAATATCGGAACTGGCATAATAATCTGACAGATTATTTACCCACGGTTCAAAAATTATATTCTTATTATTTTCAGCTAAACTTTTTAATTTTGCCTCCTCTGGACCTGAACCGACTATAACGAGCCCCAAACCAGAAAACTCTTTGCTTAAATTATTGAAAATATTTATAGCTAGGTTTATATTTTTCTCTTTAACCAAGCGTGAAGCCATTAAAATTATAAAATTAAATTGTGGATATTTTCCTTTTAAATAATTCTTGTCTAAATTTTTCTGTTCTTTTTGATCAACAAAAAGTATTGGTAGATTGACTATCTTGTTTTCTGCAGTTTTTAATTTATTTATTATATTGTCTTTTATTTTCAAAGAAACAACTCTTATCTGATTAGCTCTTTTTAAAATTATTTTTGCTAAAAATATTTGAAAAACAGCTCGCCACGATTGTTTTTTATAATATTTATTTAAAAAATCAGTATGAACTTGTATTTCTAATTTGAGCTTAAATAATTTAGATAAAATCCAAGAAAACAATCCAATCTCAAAAGGATCTTGAGCAGTAATAAAAGAATTTTTAGTATTTAAATTATTCTCTTTAATTATTTTTTTAAAAACAGAATAAAGACTAAAAAAGGAAAATAATTTACTAGAATAATTTATAGGACAAATATGCAAATTATTTATTTTTTTATAAACAAAACCTTCTTGCTTGTTAACAAAAATAAAAACAAAAAAATTATCAACTAATTCTGAATATTTTAACATACGAGAAAAGACAGAAGATTCTTCTTCTAATATTTTTCTATCACTGGAAATAGCTAAAACATTCATATCACAAACTTCTTAAAAAATTATTCAAACTATCTAACATTTTATATTCTGTAAAATCTTCAATTCTTTTTTTGGAATTTTCTGAAAGCTTATAGCGCAAAACTGAATCACTAAAAAACTCAAACATTAATTCGCTTATTTTATTTTGATCATTGAAATCAAAAAATAATCCATTTTCTCTATCACTTACCAGCTCCACGTTGCCACCAACTTTAGTTGTAAGAAGCGGCAAGCCCAAAGCCATTACTTCAAGCAGCTGATGAGAAAAGCCCTCATAAGAAGTATTTAAAACAAACAAATCGCTAGCTTTTAAATACTTCATTAATAACTCTCTATCTAGTCTGCCCAACAAAATTACTTTTTTTTCTAAATTTAAATCCTTAATTAAGTTGAGTAAATCCTCTCTTTCTCCCCCTTCGCCAGCTATCAGTAGTTTTGATTTAGGCTCTTTATTGTTAAAATCTTTAAAGGCTTTTATTAAAACATTGAAACCCTTCCAAGGAACTAGACGACCAGAACTAATTATAATTTTGTCTTCAAAATCAAGATTTAAATCTCTTCTCAACTCTTCTTTGTTAAAATCACAATTAATGCCGTCAAAAGCATTATAAATAACCTTTATTTTATCAGGATTAACACCCCAATTAGAAACTATTTTTTTTAAATAATTACTAGGAACAATTACATTTTTAGCTCTTCTGGCTGAAAAAAGTTGAACTTTCTTTAAAATTTTAACCGACAAACAATACTCTTTATACTTCAAAGAAAAACTATCTAAAAAATCCTTCACCCCAAATCTTTGACATCCTTGCTCCCAGGCATAATCACCCACAACTTTCAGTATCATTTTTTTTCTTAAAAAAATATTAGCTAGCGCTACTGGCAAACCAACACTAACCGGATCTTGGACATAAATTATCTCTACTTTTCTACCTAATTTTAAAATATTTAAAAAATACAAAAAATGACTAATCACTTTAGGACACTTATCCCTAAAATGAGAAAAGCTTAAAAGTGAAACGTCAAAATTTCTCTTGGGCAGTTCTTTCAAAAGCAACTTACTATAAGTTGCAGGCCCACCAATATCTGGCGGGAAAATTCCAGTAGCAATTAAAATGTTTGTTTTTCTTTTTTTGTCTTCCTCCCTCAAATCAGAGAAAGCTTTAGACATTCGACTAGCTACTAAATCCCAAGTATAAGTTTCTTGAACTGTTTTTATTCCATTTTCAGTTATTTTTTTTCTTAAATTTTCATCATTAAAAATTTGTTGAATTTTTTCAGCAATACTTTTTGAATTTTCCACCTCACAAAATAGGCCGTTTTCTCCGTGGCATAAAAAGTCAGGAATACCACCAACTTCAGTGGCCACAACTGGAACTCCAGCTGCCATAGCCTCCAAAAAAGAATTTCCCAAACCTTCCGATAAAGATGGGCGACAAAAAACGTCACTAGCCCAAAGATATTTTGGTAGCTCTTGATGATTAACTGTTCCCAAAAAATAAACCCTGTTTTTTAAATTTAATTCTTCGGCTATTTTCAGTAAATCGTCCTTTTCCTCACCTTCTCCTAATATTAAAAATTTAAATTCATTTTCCAAATAAGACAAACTTTTAAGTAAATCTTTAACTCCATTTTTTTTAACCAACCTAGATGTGGTTATAATTAATTTATCATCATTTTTGAAACCTAAATTTTTTCTAAATTCTTCTCGATCAAAATCATCCTCTCTTTTAAACTTTAAAAAGTCAACTCCATTAGGAATTATTCTAATTTCTGACTCCGCTCCATTTTTAATAGCCCAATATTTTAAAAAACTACTAATTACTTGTATAAAATCGGCTTGAGTAAAAATTTCCAAAAAACTTTTCCTAACATAAGAGCTTTTTTTCTTAATATATTCTAAGTCATCACCCTCCTGCAAAGTTAAAAACAAAGGGACCTTATATCTTTTTTTAAAAAATAAAGCTGACAATCCCCCAAAACTAGCCATAATTGCCCAGGAAAATAAGTAATTGTTTTTTTTGTTTAATTTTTTAGCCTTAATCCAACCAAAAAAAGCCAAAAAAAGCTTATCAAATAAAGGGTGACCAATACCTAGTCTATAAACATTAACTTGTCCAATTATTTCCAGTTTGGGCAAATCTTTTCTCATTTTAGCTGTTATTAAATCAAAAGAAAAATCATCACCAAGGCGATTAGTAATTTCTTTAACGGCCACCTCAGCTCCTCCTACAAAAGGAAAATAGGCAGTAGAAAATATTAATATTTTTTTATTTTCTTTCATAATCAAGACTTAGCAAAATTTATCAAATCTTCATAATTATTATTATCAGCTTTTCTTAAAGCCTTTAAATAAACATCTCTAGCTTTATTTTCTTTATACAGATTATCAGACCCCCAAGAAAAATGTTTCTTTTTAAAAATTTTTTCCATTATTAAGTCAGCTAATAATCTAGAATGACGACCGTTACCATTATTAAATGGATGAATTGCTACAACACGATGTTTCAATCGAATAGCAATTTCTTCGTCAACAAACACCTCATTTTCAACCCAATATAAACAATCATCTAAAAGTTTTTTTAACTCAATTGAAATTACAGTCCAATCAACTCCTATATTTTTATTTGACCCACGAAATTTACCAGCCCAAGACCAAACATCACTAAACATTTTTACATGCAATAATTTGATAAAATCCTCTGATAAAAAATTATTTAAATTTATTTTCTTTCTAGCAAAATACAAAATAGCTGATTCAATATTTTGCTGTTCAAATTCATCTAGCTCTCTTTTATTGCTAATAGTTTTTACAAGTAAACCATCCAAGTCATCGGCATCTAAAGGGGTCTCACCCTCTAAATAATTAAAAACTAATCCCATAATATTTTTTCTTGATTAGCTATGATTTTATCAGCTCTTTCTTTAATCGCCTTTTTAATTCTAAGACGAGAATTTCCCTGATTTTCTAATTGCATATTCTTGTCACTTCTTAAAACTATATCTTTGGCAACATTATAAGCTCTTTTTTTGACAATTTTTTCTAAACTACTTTTAGGAGCGGAAAAGCCATAAATAAATTTCAAGTCCAAAGAACTAGCAATATCTTTTAAAATATTTAAACTAATTGTTCCTTCTTTTTCTCGATCTTCCATTTCTTTAACACTTTGAGGGGTAACTTTTAATTTTTTAGCCAATTGCTCTAAGGACATACCCAAAGAAACCCTAATAGACTTAATCCAACCATCCCTTAAAGACTCAATCTTATTTAATCTATTATAGTAAGAAATCTTTCTATCCAACTGATCTCTCTGGATTTTTTTTATCTCTTTTTTCATAAGGTTATAACCTTAATTTTTTAAACATTTTTTAAGGTTATAACCTTAAAAAAATATTAGATAAAAACTATTTTAATCAATTTTTATAATACTATAATTATATATTAATTAAAAATATATGTCAAATAAAAATTGCGAAAAATTAAACAATATTTTCTATTTTTTTCCTAAAAAAATCAGAAATATAATCTAATCCCTCATCCAAAGAAACCTTCGGTTCCCAGTTTAATTTACTCTTAGCCAGGGAAATATCGGGACAACGCTGTTTTGGGTCATCTTCTGGCAAATTCATAAATATTAATTTGCTTTTACTGTTTAATTTCTCAATTATCCTCTCAGCCAAGGTTTTGATAGTAATTTCATTAGGATTGCCCAAATTAAGCGGTCCTGTTAAATCAGAGTTCATCATTTTAATCATACCACCAACCAAATCACTAACATAACAAAAGCTTCTGGTCTGACTGCCGTCACCGTAAATTGTTATATCCTCACCTTTTAAAGCCTGAACAATAAAATTAGACATTACTCGACCATCATTTAAAGCCATTTTAGGCCCATAAGTATTAAAGATTCTAATAATTCTAACATCTAAGCCATGCATTCTCTTATAATCACAAAACAAGGTCTCGGCACATCTTTTTCCCTCATCATAACAAGCCCTGGGACCAATAGTGTTAACCGCCCCTCGATAAGACTCATTTTGCGGACTAACTTCTGGATCGCCATAAACCTCACTAGTTGAGGCCTGTAAAATCCGAGCCTGATGCTTCCTGGCCAGGCCTAACATATTTATAACCCCTATAGTATTAGCTTTAATAGTTCTGACTGGATTTTTTTGATAATGAATAGGAGAAGCTGGGCAAGCCAGATTATATATCTGATCAATTTTTTCTTCACTGTAAAAAGGCTCTATTATATCATGTAAAACAAAATTAAAATCAGGGTTAGACTTTAAATGTTCAATATTTTCCTGATCTCCCGTAAACAGATTGTCCAGGCAAATAACTTTATGCCCCTCAGATAGGAGTTTTTCACATAAAAACGAGCCAATAAAACCCGAACCACCTGTAACCAAAATTCTCATAACATTATTATAAATAAATTATTTAATTCGTATAAATTTTTAAGTATTTCTCTGCCATTTTGTCTAAAGAGAATTTAGACTTATTTAAATTAATCTTGTTTATATCTGTACAACTTTTTTGTTCATTGTTTATATTTTTCTTAAAAATATTAATAAAATCATCAATATCATTAAGTTTATAACAATTTTCACTGCCTATTATCTCACTATTTCCCCCGACATCACTAGCCACAATTTTTATACCAGATATATAAGCCTCTATTAAAGACAGAGACAAGCCTTCATAAATTGACGGCAAAATAAATAAATCAAAGGCTTTTAAATATCTACTAGCATCTTCAATTTGACCTAAAAAATATACTTTGTCGGGAAATTCTTCAGCTATTTTTTGATACTTTCCTCTTTCTGGGCCATCGCCTATAATAAGCAACCTGGCATTAGCTTTAATTTCTAATATTTTAGCGAAATTAGCTATTAAAAACTCATAATTTTTAGGATAAGCCAGTCTTCCAATAGATCCCAGTAAAAAACAATCATTATCCTCAATTTTAGCCTTGTTTAGAACAAATTTTCGGGCATCTTCTTTGCTTAAAAAATTAGTTTCAACTCCATTATACACCAATTTGGCTGATTTTACTATTTTTTTACTCAAAGCAAAATCCAAATTCTTCTGACTAACAAAAACTAAATCATCCACAAAAAAGAAGCCAAATTTAAAAAAACAATTCTTAATTAAAAGTCTAAAGAATAAAGACTTTAATCCCTTTTTATGGTAATTTTCATCTAAAACTGATAATCCATGAACCGTAAAAACAGTTTTAACACCCATATTAGCCATTTTAGCCACAAAAGCACCAAGTAAAGCATTAGAGCTATTTAAATGAACTACATCCGGCTTTAAATCTCTAAACAAATGATAAAAATTAAATAAAAATCTAATAAAATTAAAAGGATTGGAACTTTTTTCCAATCCTTTTATAAGCCTAAAATCAATCTTATCTTTTTGAGCAAAATCAGATAAATATCCCTTTTCACCAGAGGCAATTGTTACTTGATGACCTAAATTAGAAATTTTTCGACTCAAATTAGCTACAAAAATTTGCGCTCCGCCAATTTCAGACTTGGTTATCAAGTACAATACTTTCATATTTAAATTATTTTTTATCTATTTTAATTTCAATATTAATTTTTTCATTAGGATTTTTCCTATAAATTGAATCTAAAATCAAATTAAGCCTGTTTTGAACTTCGCTTCTGTTAAAATTACCATATAAAGAAGTGCTAAAATCACCTTTATTGCTTTGAAAGGTTTTGGTTTGATAAAAATTATGGCTTACCAACTCTTCAGATTTCATTTCCACTTTTCCACTTCTTGCAAAAAACAGTAAAGAAGAAGCCAAAACTACAACTATAAAAATAGAAAGCATGATAAACAAAAATCTTATCACAAAGCGATTTCCAATAATTAAAAGCCCAAGCATCATTAACATCAATGGCCAGAAAACAGCTTGATTAAGGCTAAAACTCCACCAACCCATATTTTTGCCTAAATAAAAAAGCCCCAGTAAAATAATCAATAAGCCAAAGAATGACTTAAAATTTATTTTCTCATCACGTTCCCTATGGCTTTCTTTTTTGTCTGATTTTTTATTCTCTCTTTTATCTTCTCTGTGTTCTTCTTTTTTGATTTCTTCTACTTTAATAGTTTGATTTTTTAATTCTTCTTTTTGTTCATGTTTTTCTTCCATATTTTTATAAATTAATTATAAATATTTTTATTTTCTTTTAAAAAGAATGATTAATCCGATTAGAACTAAAAACATTGGCCAAAAATTAGACCAAAAATTTCTTAAATCGAAAATGTTATCAACTAGGAAAATAAAACCAGCTAAAATTAAAATCATACCAAACAAAAATCTCCAATCCCCCTTTTTCGTTTCCGAGCTTAAATCCTTTATTTTCTCACCTATTTTTTCGACAAATTCTTCGGCCTTTTCTTCATTAACAAAACCATTACTAGGTTTTTTGTCTTCAGAGGGTATTAAAATAGCGCAAATTAGATAAATTATAAGTCCCGAGCCTCCACCAAAGACCAGGGCTAAAAATATTAAACGCACTATTAAAGCGTCTACCTCGAAATATTTGGCGATACCTCCACAAACACCAAATATTATTCGGTCACTTTTTGACCGATAAATTTTTTTTGCTTGTTGCATAGTTTTATAAAAATTAATTATATTGCTTAAAAATTATATAATTTTTGGAAAAAATTTTCAAGATAAAATAGAAAAACAAAAATCAACTTTATTGTAATATTTTTTTCTTTAATTCTTTAATGTTTGCTTCTTTCTCAAAAACCTCCCCCTTGCCAAGCTTATATAATAATGGAATTACACCGCATTTTTCACATTCACCCCAATTACATTTACCATTATTCTTCTTAAATAATTCACGACACATTGCAATTTCTCTTTCAAAAACCTCTATATTCATATTGTTTTAAAAACATTATTTGAATAACCTTTTTTTAAATAAGTGTTCATCGCTCTTTGAATCGCTCTTTCCGGATCTTCCGTTTCTTCAACTCTTTCATAGCCAACTTTAGCTAACCAAAGTTTAAACGGCTCAGCTTTTGGAGATGGAATTGATTGAATAATACGAAAAATTGATTCCGTATCAGCTGTATCTGTCAAATAATATTTACCGTCGCTAGCCATCATTTTCAGTTGGTGACATTTTGTCACCACCTCACTACCCTCTTCCCGCAATCTTTGAGATAATTTATTCCAATATTTTCTTGAGTCTTTGCTAGCCTCTAAAGCGCTTACAATATCAACCACTGAAAAATACCATTTTTCTTGATCATCATCCCATATTTTTCTAATTTCCTTTCCCTCAAAAAGAGAAATTTCTTTAGTTTTTTTTGCCATAATTCAAAATTAATTATTATGACATAAATATATAAAATGGCAGATAAAATTAAGCTAAAATTTACATACCCTGGGGCGTGAGCCCCGTAAAGCTCACTTCGTTCGCCACGAGGTTTTTACGCTCCTTGGAACGTGAACGCGTAGCGCTTTTACGCTCCACAACACTTCTTGTATTTTTTACCACTACCACAAGGGCAAAGGTCGTTTCTGCCAACTTTATTTCCCTCATCATCTTTAACTTTATCTTTAATCAAATCAACAGTTCCAGTGTTGTTTACACTTCTTTTAGCCATTTCTTTGGCTGGAGCTGAGAAATTACTAGCCCTCTCCATTAAACTTGGGGCTATAAAATTGCTAACATCACCAGTTTTATAGATAGAATAAGCTACTTGTTTCTGAATTAAAGCCAATAATTCATGATACATTCTATAAGCTTCTTTTTTGTATTCAACTAATGGATCTCTTTGTCCATAACCACGAAGACCAATACCCCTTCTTAAATAATCAACAGTTTCTAAATGTTCAATCCATAAGTTATCAATAGAGCGAAGAAGCATACCTTTTTCAATTTCAATAAAGTTTATTTCTAAATCTTTAAATCCTTCAGCCATTTTTTGATAATTTTCTCTAGCCAAAGAAACTAAATATTCATTTAAATTTTTTCTAACATCACCTAGGCTATCCTCATTTTCAGAAAAAGATAATATCTTATTCTTTTGCTCACCGCTTAAAGAAAAAATAGTGGTTACTGTCTCTGAAACTTCTTTTAAATTCCATTCTTTAATATTTTCAGAGGCTGTGTGAAAATTAACTGTTTGCCAAATTTCATCCTCTACCATTTCTAAAATAATCTCTGACAAAGCTCTTCCCTCTTTGTTTAGATTTTCTTTTTGATTGTTGTAAGAATTTAATATTTCTCGACGTTTTTTATAGATAGCTTCACGATGTTTATTAATTACATCATCATATTCAACTACATGTTTACGCAAATCAAAATTGTTACCTTCAACTCTTTTCTGAGCTGATTCAATTGAATCAGAAACAAGCTTATTTTGAATTGGCATGTCCTCTGGTAATTTTAAGGTGTTCATAATAGATTTTAATCTATCACCACCAAAAATTCTCATTAAATCATCATCGGCCGAAATATAAAATTGACTGGAACCAGGATCGCCTTGACGACCAGCACGACCGCGAAGCTGATTATCAATACGACGAGACTCATGTCTTTCAGTGCCAATAACATGCAATCCGCCTAGCTCTCTAACTTTTAACTGATCCTCACCAACCGGAGGATTTCCGCCTAAAATAATATCAACTCCACGACCAGCCATGTTAGTAGCAATAGTAATTGCTCCTGGTTTACCAGCCTGTGAAATAATTTCAGCTTCTCTAAAATGATTTTTAGCATTTAAAATATTAGGTTGCAGACCTTCTCTCTCCATCATTTCACCTAACAACTCATTATCTTCAATAGAAACTGTTCCGATTAAAACTGGCTGACCCTTTTCATTTCTTTCTTTAACTTCTCTGATTACAGCCATAAATTTTCCTTCTTTGGTTCGATAAATTAAATCATTAGCATCTTGCCTGATATTAGGTTTGTTAGTTGGAATAATTATAGTTTCCAAGCTGTAAATTTTATAAAATTCCTCCGCTTCGGTCACGGCTGTTCCAGTCATACCAGAAAGTTTAGGATACATTCTAAAATAATTCTGAAAAGTAACCGTGGCTAATGTTTGTGACTCTCTTTGGACAATCACACCTTCTTTAGCCTCAATAGCTTGATGCAGTCCCTCACTATAGCGACGACCGGGCATTAAACGACCAGTAAATTCATCAACAATTAATATCTCGCCATCTTTAACTACGTAATCTTTATCTTTTTTAAACAAAACTCGAGCTTTTAAAGCTTGCTCAATGTGATGAACATCCTTAACTCCGCCAGCTACATAAATATTTTCAACTCCCAACCATTTTTCCATTTTAGAAATACCTTCTTCAGTTAAGGTGGCTGCTCTCATTTTTTCATCTACATTATAGTCTTCATTTTCTTTTAAGTTTCTGACTAACTCAGAAAAACGAGCATACTTATCATTTGAATCTTCGGCTGGAGCACTAATAATCAAAGGAGTTCTGGCTTCATCAATTAGGATAGAATCAATTTCGTCAACGATAGCGTAATAGAAATCTCTTTGAACCATCCGACTCAAATCAGAAACCATATTGTCTTTCAAATAATCAAAGCCGAACTCATTATTAGTTCCATAAGTTATATCACAATCATAAGCTTCTTTGCGACTAACTTTTCTAAAGGGTTTTAAACGAGGATCAAATTCATTTTCATCATTAGCTTGCGGATCATAAACAAAAGCAGTGTTATGAACAATAACGCCTGTAGTTAATCCCAAAGCATGATAAACTGGAGCCATCCAACCAGCACCAACTCTAGACAAATAATCATTAACAGTAACTAAATGAACCCCCTTTCCCAATAAAGCATTCAAATATAAAGGCAAGGTTGCCACTAAAGTTTTACCCTCACCAGTTTTCATTTCGGCAATTTGACCACGATGTAAAACAATTCCACCAATTAACTGAACATCGTAATGTCTCTGTCCTAATATTCTAGAAGAAGCTTCTCTAACAGCCGCAAAAGCTTCAGGTAGTATTTCATTAAGTTTATCTTGTTGTTTTTTAAAATCAATTTCTTCTTGACCATCTAAAACGCCTAGACGTTTTTTCATTTCCAAACTAAAATTCTTCAATTCTTCATCAGTCTTCTTTTTAAAATCATCTTCAAAAGAATTTATTTGATCAACAATTGGCCTTAAAGATTTTATAATTTTTTCATTTGGATCACCAAAAATTTTATCCCAAAATCCCATAATTTTCATTTTAATTTTTAGGGGGGATTTTTTTAAAATCCCCCTCTGGTTTTAACATATAGGAAGCGCTAAGCTTCACTTAAATCCTTGATCGGAACCTCCAAACATTCTTCTGAACCGTCACTCCCCTTTCTGGTTATAGAAACGGTTTCCCAAGAATTAGAACTCTTTAAAAGACGAAAAAACGAAGCCCTGACACTCACTTGGTACCAAAGCTCCCCCTTATAAAGCACTGCCATTTAAAAATGTTTTATTTTTTTAATATAAATAGAGTACCTCCCCAAAAAGAGAGTAATGAGAGTTTTTATCGCTTCTTTTAAAAAGCGAGGATTTATACACAAAGAACTATATATAACACTTAATTATAACATATTTTAACAAAAAAGTCAAACACTATTTGCCTCTTTTTTTGTCCAATTTCTTTTCCTTGTATTTTTTAATAGATAAAACTAAATGATCTTTAACTTTATCAATTGCCTTATTAATAGTTGGTTCAATTTTTTCAACCCTCAAAACAGTTCCCGGTAAAGACAAATTAACTTCGGCTCGATAAGTTTTTCCTGAAGTTTTTTTGTTTAAAGCATGTTCTAGCTCTACGTCACAATTACTAACACTAACCCCACCCAAATATTTGTCCAGCATATTCATTTTATCACCTACATATTTCTTCAAATCATCAGTTAACTCTAATTTAGTTGTTTTTATTCTAATATCCATATTCTTAATATTGTTTTATTTAAAAAATAAAACATTTAAATTAATAATAAATAAATTAATTAAACAAACCAATTACATCCTTTAAAGTTATCCAAACAAAGAGCAACATTAAAAGAGCAAAACCAGAATTATGAATAATTGCCTCAATCTCCTGTTTGACTGGCTTTCCTTTTATTTTTTCAATAAGTAAAAATATAAATCTTCCACCATCTAAAGCTGGAAATGGAAAAAAATTAATAACAGCCAAGTTCAATGAAAGTAATGCTGTAAATTGAATTAAATAAATAAATCCCATTCTAGCCATTTGTCCAGTTAAATTAGCAATGCCAACTGGGCCAGCCACCTCAACACCAACTGATTGACCAACTATTAAATCTTTAATAACTACATAAAAAGTATAAATAATAGTCCATAAGAAAATAAAAGTAGCCTTAAGACCCTCCCATAAAGCTAAATACCAGGGATATCTAATAGTGGCTGTATCAGCAATAGAAATTCCAATAACATACCTATCTAAATTTTCTCTAAACTCAGGAGTGATTAAAATGTTTTGCTCCTCTCCATTTCTTTTTATCTTCAAAGAAGATTCTTGAGGACTGTTTAAAAAAGATTGAACATCCTCACCTCTTTTAACTTCTTGATTTTCTATATCAAGAATAATGTCTAATGGTTTTAGTCCGGCTCTCTCGGCTGGAGAATCTTTTAAAACTTCTACTATTTGAACTTTAGCATCTGATATTTTTACATTTTTTTCTTGTACAAATTGATCATCAACGGCGTGAGGAAAACCAATCATAAAACCAATAGATATTAAAATCCAAGCCAGAAAAATATTCATTAAAACACCAGCTGAGACAACTATTAATCTTTTCCAAACTTTCTGAGAAGAAAAACTGTCTTTATCTTGACGATTTTCACCATCTTCTCCCTTAATTTTGACAAAGCCGCCAATAGGAATAGCATTAATAGAATAAACAACATCAGGGCAATTTTTAATTTTTCCCTTGCCCCATTTAATTTTCCATTTACCAGAATTGTTTTTATAAAAACCAAAAATTCTTGGAGGAAAACCAAGGCCAAATTCATCAATTTTTATTCCTAATTTTCTAGCTGAGTAAAAATGACCAAACTCATGGAACAATACCAAGATTGATAAAACAGCTAAAAAAACTACAATAGTTAAAAACATAATTTTATATTTCCATTATCTCTACTTCTTTTTTATCTCTAATTTGTTTTATTTCTCCGTTAATTTTTTCGACCTCATCGTCTAAATCTTTAATAAAACGAAATTTATCATCCTCGCCAATTTCTTTAGACGAAAAAGCCTCTTCTATAGAAGATTTAACATCTTCCCTTACCTGCCTTAAAGACACTCTAGCTTTTTCTTGTTTTTCATTAACCTTTTTAACAGCTTCTTTTCTGTTTTCTTCAGTCATTTGAGGAATATTTAATCTTATTTTATCTCCCTCATTTACTACGCCCAAACCAAGATTAGCTTCAATTATTGCCTTTTCTATGGCCTTTAAAGAATTTTTATCCCAAGGAGTTAAAGTCATACTGCGAGAATCACTAACTGATATGTTGCAAACAGAATTTAGCGGACTTTTAACACCATAAGCTTCAACCAAAACACCATCAAGCATTGCGGGATTGGCTCTACCAACCTTAACAGTTGATAAATCTTTTTTAAAATAATCGAGAACGCCATTAAAATCTTCTTTTTTGTTTTGAATGTAGATATTCATAATATTAATCATTAATTATAAATTATTTAAAAGTTTACTAAAATATAAATTTATTACTTTTTGAAAAATTTAATATTTTGAATGAAGTTTTAGGAAAGGATGAGAAACGGAATGAGCTGTATTTCAATACAGCGAATGAGTATCGCAGTCCTTGACGAAAAAATTCATTCTCTTATCTTTAAATTTTATATTTTAGTAAAATTTGAGGAAAAGACGAGAAGCGAGGTGAATCGTATTATAATACGATGAACGAGCCTCGCAGTCTTTGACAAAGAAGTTTACTAAAATATAAATTTATTATTTTTTAAATTTCTTAATCCCCATATATATTATAGAAGGATTATTAAAATCAATCAACAAATTATTTCCAGCACGAGAAGTCGGTAGCTTTCTAACATTCCAGGTATTACCCCCATCAAAAGAACGGAAAAAACTAGTAT
This sequence comes from uncultured Gammaproteobacteria bacterium, assembly GCA_964540285.1. Classification (GTDB taxonomy): domain Bacteria; phylum Patescibacteriota; class Patescibacteriia; order Patescibacteriales; family UBA12465. The sequence goes on along the minus strand of CAZILW010000010.1, from coordinate 6,681 downwards.
TGGTAACATAAAAAATTTCATCAGCGTTTTGCGGGTTAACAGCAATAGCATTAATAGAGGAATCAGCTTCGGGAGTTAATAAGCTTAATTTAGTCCAACTTTGACCCTCATCAAAAGATCTTAAAATAACCTTATCGGTTGCTAAGAACAAAGAGTTGTCAGCATAAGAATAAATTAAATCTTTAAAATTAACACCCAGAGAAAATTCTTTTAATTCTTTGCCGTAATCTGTCCAATTAGTATTATCAAATTGATTTTTATACTGCTCCAATTCCTCCAAACTAGCACCTCCGGCTGAATTAAAACGATAAACTCCGCTTTTAACGGTAGCCACAAAAACTAAACGACTGTCCTTAGGATTAACTAATATTTTTTTAACTCCATCATTTAATCTTTGAATAGCCCTCCAACTATTTCCGCCATCCATACTCCTTAAAATATCACCTCGAGATGTTCCAATATAAACAATTTGAGGATTATAATGATCTAAAGCAACAGCCATAACAGAAACACCTTGATTGTTATCAAAATAAACCTGATCAAAACTGCGAGAACAATCATCACTTCGATATAATTTATTTTCTAAACTAACAAAAACAGTGCATTTATTTTTGTAGCTAACAGCCACATCATTGACAGTAACACTAGGTAGCGGTAAAGCCTTGTTCCAGCCTCGACCAACATTATAAGTATAATATAAACCATTATCTATAGTCGCTAGATAAACAGCCGCACTATCATTGGGATCAATTAACATTTTGTTAATATCAACACTAGCAATACTACCAGGAGCCCCACTTATAGTTGGAATTTGAGGAACGTGTTTCCAGGTCTCCCCTTTATTTCCGCTAATATAAACTCCCCCATCCATAACACCAACCCCCTTAGTTTTAACATTAAGTGAGCAGGCTGAAAGGAATACGAAAGGTAAAATAATCAGTATAAGTTTTGTTTTTTTCATAATTATTTAATTTTATATATTTTAAATATTAATTGCTATATATTCCAAAACTGACCTCAAAGACATATTGCTTTCCAAATAACTATCAGCCCTCTTAAAAACCAACTCTGCCTCTAAAACAAATTTTTCTTCTTTTTTGATATTTTCTTTCATTTTATCAATCAAAAAATCATTTTGAACTAAGTCTGGGCGATTATAATCTAAAAAATTCAAGTCCCTAAACAAAGAGCGCCATATATCAATAACACTTAAATTTTCACCAATTTCAGAATCAAAACGACAAAGATCGTCAATCAAAGAACTTCTCCCCACCAAATCAGCTGACAAAAAATCAATTAACTGCTCGGCAACCTGACGATAATTACTATAGAATTCAGAATCCCTAATAAACTTCCTAGCTAGCATTGGTCGACCCATAGATAGTTTAGCAATATTTTTAGTTTCAGATGGATTTAGTTTATATTCATCTTTTATCAAGGAATAAGTTTGATCAAAATTTAAAGGACTTAAATTAATAATTTGACTGCGAGAAAGTATTGTTTTTGGCAAATAATCCAAATGGTTAACCGTTAAAATAATTATTAATTTATCCTTAAAATCTTCTAAAATCTTTAAAAGAGCATTGGCTGAATTTTGATTAAGATTTTCAGCGTCTTTTATTACCACCACCCGATAGGAATTTAAAAAAGAACCAGATGATAAAAATGATATTAAAAACCTAATCTGCTCAATGGAAATATTTTTTTTATCAGCTTGTCTTTCAATTAGCAAAAAATCGCTGTTTATTTCTAAAAAATTATCCAAATCATCTATATTTCCAAGCTCGGGTCTATCCTTAACAAAAATATTTCTAGCAAAGCTTTTAGCTAAAGAAAACTTACCCAAATCACGAATTCCAGAAAAAATATAAGAATTAGCTAATAAACCGTTGTCTATATTTTTCTCTAAAAAGCTGATTGCTTTTTGATTTCCAATTTCCGGCCAAATATATTTCATAAATACTTACTCCTTTAATTATTATAACACAAAAAAATACAAATTAAAAGACCTATTTTGACAAAAAAGCTAAAAAATAGGCCTTAAAACTAGAGCAATCCCTTAAGTCCGGCAATTTTTTTCATTCCCGTCAAGGGAAAAGAAACATAAAAACTTGTCCCCTTATTTTCAGTTGATTCAAACCAAATTTTTCCACCAGATTTATCAACAATTGACTTTACTATATATAGACCAAGTCCAGTACCACTGGTGTCTATCTTTTGAGCATTATCAGCTCTAAAAAGTTTAGTGAAAATTTTATCTTGTTGATTTTTAGGAATACCATAACCATTGTCACTTAATTTAAAAATAATATTCTTTTTATTTTTATCAAGATTTAAAGTCAGGCGAATAGAGCCTCCGTCAGGAGTGTAGTTAATAGAATTAGATAAAATATTTTGAAAAACCATACCTAGCAATCTCTTGTCAGCTAAAAATTTTAAAGGGACTTGTTTAGATATTCTGTGATAAAATTTAATTTTTTTACTATCTATAATAACTTTATGAAATTTAACAACCTCATTTATTAACTCTGTTAAACTTATTTTTTCAGGACTAATCATTAAACTACCAAGTTCAATGCGAGAAACATTAAGCAGTGAATTAACTAAATTAACCATATGATGATTGCTGGTATGAATTTCTTCTAAATAAGATTTTTGCTCTTCATTGATTTTACTATCATCCTCCAGTAGCATTTCAGTATACCAATTAATAGCTGTCAGTGGAGTGCGAAGTTGGTGAGAAGCCAAAGATACAAATTCAGATTTAGCCTTATCAATTTCTTTTTCTTCGGTAACATCAAAGTTAACCCCCACCATCTTATAGGGCCTGTTTTTTCTGTCATAAACCAAATTAGCAAATGCTTTTATATATCTAACAGAGCCATCGGAAAGAATTATTCTAAAAATTGAACTAAAATTAATCTTCTTAGAAATAGCTAGGGCAAGCTCCTCTTCCACCCTAGATAAATCATCGGGATGACAAAGCTTTCTCCAGGAGTCAAATTTATTATCAAATTTACCATGCTTTACTCCATAAAGATTGTACATCTGATTATCCCAAAGTAATGTTTTGTTTTTTAAATTTAAATCCCAAATACCAATTTTAGCTGCTTCAGTGGCTAGTTTTAAGTGATGAAACAGGCGTCCAAGCTTTTTAGAATTTTTTCTAATTACATTTTCATTTTCCCGTCTATGAGTTATATCCTCACCAGAACTAAGAGTTCCGATTACTTTTCCCTGATCATCTTTAATAAAGGTGCTACTCCAAGCAATAAGCTTCTTTTCTCCTTTTTTTGAAACAACTTCATTTTCAAAAGGCTCATCTATTTTTTTTATCTGACCAGATATTAATTTATTAAAAAATACAAGAACTCTATCCTGCTCCTCTTTAGGAAGACAAGTTTTAAACCAATTTTTGCCCAGAAGCTCTTCTTTTTTAAAACCAGAAATCTCTAAACCTTTTTTATTAACCATCAACACGTTTCCCTTTTTATCTAAAGCCAATAAAATAACCTTAGCTATATCTAAATATTTTTTAGCCATTTCTTGCTCTTCTTTTAATTTATTTTCAATTGATTTTATTTTACTTATATCTCTAAAAACCAACAAACGACCATAAGGCTTATTATCTTTATCAAATAACTGCTCCACTGATAAATTAAAATCTTTTTCTTTAATTTCAACATTTTTTTTAAAATTAATTCGAAAAAACATTGAAAGCTTTAAAATATTTTTTAAATCAGGGCAACAATCAAAAAAATCTTCTAAATTTTTATCTAGAGCATAAAAACTATTTTTTAAATTAAAAAACTTCAAAGCTGATGGGTTTATATCTATTATTTTATTATATTTATCAACAACAACTAAACCATCAGACATTTTTTCAACTAGTAAGCTTCTAGCCAGTGGAACTAAATCAAGAAATCGCCAATAAAAAATTGCAATCACAAACAAAATTCCTGTTATAGAGAAAGAAATTCTAGTTATATCCAAGCCCGGAAGATTAAAAATTCCAGAGATATAAAAAATATTAGCCACTAAAGGAATTAAAACTCCAAGCAAAATAACTCCGACTTGATAACTATGTGGTTTTTTTAATTTTAAAAAGTTTTTAACAAATAAAATAGAACCGGCAAAAAGAAGCAAATAAGAATAGATTAAATGAACAAACCAAAACCATAAACCATACTCATAAACAATAGGATAAACATTACCAACTTTATAATCAGAAATATAATACGAACTCCAAATCAAACCATGAAATTCGTTGGTAAAAACCAACATTAAAGTAATAACAGGAATAACTAAAAGCAGGGAAATATTTTTTAGATTTATCCAGTCCTCTCTTTTATTATAATTAAAAGAAAAGATTAAAAAGAAAAATGGAACAAAGATGGCTCCAATATAATCAAATTTAGAAAAAATAATCTTTAAATTAGGAGTGACAATGGCCGACTCCACCGCTCCAATTAAAGACCAATAAAACAAAAAGAGGCTTAAATAAAAAAAAGAAAACCCAACTCGATCAGATTTTCTTTTCCAAGATATTAAAACTAAAAAACAAGTTATTAAAACGGAAACTGAATAAATTAAAGTATAATAATTACAAGAATAATCAATCATATTTTTGTTATAATAGCTAAAACTATTATAACAAAATATTCATAAAAAAACAAAATAATTAATTTATTTTTTCTTAGCTCTATTTCTCTCGTTTTCTGTTAAATATTTTTTACGCAATCTTATACTTTTCGGAGTAACCTCTAAGTATTCATCATCATTCATAATACTTAAGCCGGTTTCCAGACTAATTTCTGTTGGCGGTGTTAATTTAATAGCTTCATCAGATCCAGAGGCACGCACATTGGTTAATTGTTTACCCTTAATAGGATTAACACACAAATCATTTCCTTTAGCTACATTACCGATAACCATTCCTTCATAAACATCAACATTAGGACCTATATATAAAACACCTCTTTCCTGTAAATTCCATAAAGCGTAGGCTAAAGCTTTACCAGAAATCATAGAAATCATTGAGCCTAGCTCACTCTTTTCAATGTTGCCAACATGAGGTTTAAAATCTAAAAAATGAGTACACAAAATTCCCTCACCCTTGGTATCAACCACAAATTCATTACGATAACCCAAAAGACCCCTGGTTGGAATTTCAAAAATTAATCGACTTTGTCCATTTTGATTTTTAATACTCATTATTTGCCCCTTTCTTTTAGAAAGCTTTTCAATAACTGAGCCAGACATTTCTTCAGGAACATCAATAGTCACTTCCTCAAAAGGCTCATAATCAACCCCATCAATATTTTTAATAATAACTTGCGGTTGAGATACTTGCACCTCATAACCCTCTCTTCTTAAATTCTCCAATAAAATAGCAACGTGCAATTCTCCTCTCCCAAAAACTTTATAATAACTAGCATCAGAGAAATCAATTTTTAAGCCGACGTTTATTTCCAATTCTTTTTCTAATCTTTCTTTTAATTGACGATTAGTTACGAATTTTCCTTCCCTGCCAGCAAACGGAGAGTTATTAATTAAAAAATTAAGAGAAATTGTTGGTTCATCAATTTTTATAGCAGGAAGTATTTCTTGCTCAGCGTTTTGACAAATTGTTTCCCCAATATAAATATCTGCCAGTCCAGCCACCATCACAATATCTCCACTAGTTGCCTCCTTAACTTCTTTTCTTTCCACTCCCTGAAAAGTAAATAATTTAGAAATTTTACGAGTTCTATTTTCTCCATTTTGATTTTTCACAATCACTTCTTGAGCTGCTTTAATAACCCCACTATAAACACGACAAATGGCCAGTCTTCCTAAAAAATTATCATAAGCCAAATTAAAAGGTTGGGCAGTTAAAAGATTATTCTCAGTTTCAAGGCTAGAGGCTGGTTTAATTTTTTCAATAATAACATCTAATAATGGTTCTAGATTTTGAGAATCATCTTCTAGTTTCATTTTAGCTATTCCTTGCTTAGAAGCGGCATAAACAACTGTAAAATCTAATTGTTCATCACTAGCACCCAAGTCCAGAAACAACTCATAAACCATTTCAGCCACTTCATCCGGCCTAGCTGCTGGCTTATCTATTTTGTTAATAACAACTATCGGTTTTAAACCCAACTCCAAAGATTTTTTTAGAACAAATTTGGTTTGAGGCATTGGACCTTCTTGAGCGTCAATTAAAAGCAAAACACAGTCAATCGACCTAAGTATTCGCTCCACCTCAGAACTAAAATCAGCATGACCAGGAGTATCTACTATATTTATTTTGGTGTCCTTATAAAAAACTGAAGTATTTTTAGAATAAATAGTAATTCCCCTTTCTTTTTCCAGGGCATTACTATCCATGCTAGTTTCCTCAGATGACATTCCTGTTTGGCGCATCAAAGAATCGGTTAATGTTGTTTTGCCATGATCAACGTGAGCAATAATGGCTATATTTCTAATTTCCATATTTTTTATATATTAAATTAATTTAAAAATCTTATATTAAAAGCAAAAAATTACGCCTAGGCGTAATTGATATAAAAAATTCCATTTTTCAAAAACTTCTATATCTAATTTCCAAGAACAATAATACAACTTATTATAAAAATAGTCAAAGATTGTGGCATTGCAGCGAAACGTTTACACTCGCCAGCTCACTCAATCTTTCCATTG
>CAZILW010000009.1:0-37703 GCA_964540285.1 uncultured Gammaproteobacteria bacterium | reverse complement strand
AAGAATCGGACGACTTTATTGATATGGGCAAAGACAAAAGATTTCTAATAGGAAAATAAAGAAGTGAAAAGAAAATAAAAAGATTTTAAACTTTAAGCTTCAAAATTTTTGAAGCTTGAATTTTAAAATTAATTTGGTCATTAAATACAGAGGGCTGTATCAAATACAGTGCTTAAATTTAATGACCAGAAAAATTATGTTAGAAGAAAAAAAATTTTCAGGAGAATGGCTTGGTCGAGAACTAAGTTTTAGAACTGGCAAGCTAGCCAGACAAGCTGATGCTTCTGTTTTGGTCCAATACGGAGAAACAGTTGTCATGGCTACAGTCGTTCAATCAAAAAATGAAAGAGACGGAATTGATTTCTTTCCTTTAATGGTTGAATTTGAAGAAAAATTATACGCAGCTGGTATAATTAAAGGATCTCGTTGGGTAAAAAGAGAAGGAAGGCCTAGTGACCAATCAGTTTTAACAGGTAGAATGATTGATAGGTCAATCAGACCTCTTTTTAATGATGATGAAAGAAAAGATGTTCAGTTAATAATAACAGTTTTATCAGTTGATGGAGAAAACGATTATGACATTGTTTCCCTAGTAGCTGCTTCTGCTGTTTTAAGAATTTCTGGCATTGACTGGGATGGTCCAATCGGAGGAATTAGAGTTGGTCTAATTGAAAATCAAATGGTTTTTAATCCTAACTACGAACAACAAGCTCTTAGCAAGATGGATTTAATTGTAGCTGGTACAAAAGAAAAGGTCATTATGATTGAGGCTGGTTGCCAAGAAATAGCTGAGGACATAATGCTTGAAGCTATAAAAGCTGGACAAGAAAAACTACAAGGAGCTATCGAATTAATTGAAAAATTCAAAGAAAGTGTTGAATTAAAAGAAACAGAAAAAAAGATAAAAATGATCAGTGAAGAAGAATTAAAAGAAAAAAGCAGAAAAGAAGAAATATTAAAGATTGGCGAAAAATGGTTATCAGAAAATATAAAAAATATTTTATTTGAAAAAGTTTACCACACAAAAGGTGAGAGAAAAATGGCAGTTCGAAAAGTAAAAGAAGGATTAGATGAATATCTTTTCAATCAAGAATTAAGTAAGTCAGATAGAGATTTTGTTATTAAAAAATTGGCCGAAAAAATGATTGAAGCTGAGGTGACTAGATCAATCTTAGAAGAAAAAAGAAGGGTTGACGGAAGAGCTTTAGATGAGATAAGAGAATTATCTTCTGAGGTTTCTATTTTACCTAGAAGTCATGGTACTGGACTTTTCACTCGCGGAGAAACACAAGTTCTATCAATAGTAACACTGGGATCTCCTGGAATGGAACAATCTTTAGAGGGAATTGAAGGTCAAAGCAAGAAAAGATACATGCATCATTATAACTTCCCTCCTTATAGCGTCGGAGAAGCTAGCCCTCTTAGAGGAACTGGACGTCGAGAAATCGGACATGGAGCTTTAGCGGAAAAGGCTATAATGCCAGTTTTACCAAACAAAGAAGATTTTGCTTATACAGTAAGAGTTGTCAGTGAAACATTGGGTTCAAATGGATCATCTTCAATGGCTTCAACTTGTGGATCAAGTTTAGCCTTAATGGACGCTGGTGTTCCTATTAAAAGCCCAGTAGGTGGAATAGCCATGGGGCTAGCCTCTAATGAAGATATGAGCAAATGGGAGGTTTTAACTGACATTCAGGACTTAGAAGATGGCAAAGGAGGTATGGACTTTAAAATAACTGGCACTAGAGAAGGACTAACCGCCATTCAACTAGATACCAAAACCAATGGCTTAACTGAAGACATTATTAAAAAAACATTAATAGATGGACGAAAAGCTCTAAACAAAGTTATAGACTCTCTTCAATCTGCGCTGCCAGAGGCCAGAAAAGACTTATCTCCTTATGCTCCTAGAATTATCAGCTTTTATGTTAACCCAGAAAAAATTGGTTCAATTATAGGTCCAGGAGGAAAAATTATCAATAAGATAATAGAAGAAACAGAAGTTACAATCGACATCGAAGACGACGGTTTAGTTATGATTTGTTCTCTTAACCAAGAAAATGGTAAAAGAGCTGAAAAAATGGTCAAAGATATTGTTAGAGAATTTGAAGCTGGTGAAGTTTTTACCGGCAAAGTAGTAAGATTAATGGATTTCGGTGCTTTCGTTGAACTTCCAGGCGGTCAAGATGGTATGGTTCATGTAAGTGAGCTAGCCCCCTACAGAATTGGCAAACCATCAGATTTTGTTAATATTGGAGATATGGTTACAGTAAAAATTAAAGAAATCGATTCTCAAGGAAGAATAAATCTAAGCATGAAAGGCTTAACTGAGAACGAAGATTTGTGGAAAGACAAAAAAGGAGAGTCTCAGGGAAATCCTAACGGTTTCAACAAAAAACCAAATTTTCATAAAAAATACTAAATATTGACTTTTGTCTATAATTAATATATTATAACAAAAGATATAGGTAAATAATTGTAATAATCCATCATTTTCGTAATAACGAAAATGATTAAAAAGAAAATATGTTAATGATTAAAATGGCCAAAGTTGGTAAAACAAACAAGAAGGTTTTTCGAATTATAATTTCGGAAAAGGCTAGAGATCCTTATGGTAGAGCTTTAGAAATTCTTGGTTCTTATGATCCATATAGTAAAAAACTGGATATAAAAGCTGATAGAGTTAAGCACTGGATTTCTCAAGGAGCTCAAATGACTGCATCTATTAATAATTTATTCCTTGATAATAAAGTTATTAGTGGAGAAAAAGTAAAAAACTCCAAACCAGGAACACCAAATAAAAGAAAGGCTGAAAAAGCTGAAAAAGAAAAGGCAAAAGAACTAGCCAAGGCTCAAGCAGTTGAAGATGCTAAAAAAGCAGCAGAAGCTCCAGTAGAAGCCCCGGCAGAAGAAAAACAAGAAGAGGTTAAAGCAGAATAAGAAAGTTTGACTTTTTACTAAAATACCTTTAAAATTTAAACAGCACCGTTAAGGTGGTTAAAAATTAAGAAAATTCTTATAAATTTGTGTGATGAAACAATTTATAGGGATAGATCGACAACTATGTCGGAAAATCAAGACAAGAAATTCTTAGAAACGATCATCACTTCTATTGTAAGTCAGCCAGAAGCTGTATCAGTAGAGAGAACAGTTGATGAAAGAGGAGTTCTTTTGACCTTAAAAATTGATCCAAGCGATATGGGATTCGTTATCGGTCGCCGTGGACAAACAGCTCAAGCTATCAGAACTTTATTAAAAGTTGTTGGTGCTAGAAATAATTCTAGAGTAAATTTAAAAATTTACGATCCAAATAACGGAGTTAGACCAGAAAGAAGGGAGTCAACAATTGACACATCAGCTATTGATGATTTAAAAATCTAGTTAAACTAAAACAAATTAGATAAAAACAAAAGACCACAAAGTGGTCTTTTGTTTTATAAGTATATGAAATTCAACATCATAACAATCTTCCCTAATATTTTCGATTCTTACTTTAAAGAAGGGGTCTTGAAAAAAGCCATTGACAAAAAGATAATTAAAATAAAATCTTATAATCTCAGGGATTTTACAAATGATAAAAGAAAAACCGTTGATGACACTGTTTATGGTGGTGGAGCTGGAATGCTTTTGAAAATAGAGCCTTTGTACAAGGCTATTAAAAAATCATCAACAAAGAAAAATACTCCTGGGCAAAAAATAATATTACTGTCAGCTAAAGGGAAAAAGTGGAACCAACAAATGGCTCAAAAATATTCTAAATTAAAATCACTAACTCTAATTTGCGGAAGATATGAGGGTGTTGATGAGAGAATAAAAAATTTTATTGATGAAGAAATTTCAATCGGTGATTATGTTTTAACTGGCGGAGAAATTGGGGCAATGACTATTATTGACTCTGTTTCTAGACTACTCCCCAAGGTATTAGGAAATAAAGAAAGCATTCAAGATGAATCTCACCAAAAAAAAGGAATATTAGAATATCCTCAATATACCAAACCAGCTACTTTCAAGGCAGGCAAAAAAGAATATAAAGTCCCCGAAGAACTAACGTCAGGAAATCATAAATTAATAGAAAAATGGAAATTTGACAATAAATTAAAAAAATAGTAAAAATTATAAATACACATAAAAACACCCTTATTTTAAGGGTGTTTTTATGTATTGACATTTTTTAAGTTATATGATATAATAATATGTTGTCCTTTAAAATTGTTTAATTAAAAACTAGAAATCATGAAAAGAAATCTGTTTTCAGTACTTGCTGCAGTATTAATGACTGCCTTCGCTTCCTGCGAAAAAGAAGAATACTTTACGATTAATCAAATTTCCGATCAAGATCAAAACGTGGAAATTTCAAAAGTTTTTTACTCTTACTCCCCAATTTCAACCAAGAGCACAAAAAGTGGCCAAGATGGAGAAAAAACTGGCGAAGTTAACAACGGTGACTCTCTCTTTTTCGAAGTTCCAGGCAATGTTATGTTTTACACCAAGCCAGCCGACACAACCTGTAATTGGACAATTGGTTCCATTTCTCATGTTGGTAAAGACCAAATAATGCATAATTTTAGTATAATTGGTCAATACGACGCTAGCGTTGTCGGAGAAAACACCAATTTAAGAAACTTTGTTGTAGTTATAGGTACGGAAGAAGGTGGAAACGATCAAGACAGCACCTACACCATACCTTACAACATAATTCTTAACAAAAAAGAGGATGTGGGAAACAGTTGGCGCTTAACATTTCATGTTAGAAACCAATATCCTGGAAACAGTATAAGTTCTTATGGGCATGTTGGATCTGGTTATGTTAATTACCCTGGATGGTCAAATCCAGCTTTTAACAATATCAGCTTTTATTCAACCGACAACCAAGAAGTATTGGTTTACACAATGAATGTTGCTAAAAACTATGTTGGTAAAATAAAATTTTGCTTAACAATGGGCAACAATTATTTCAGCCCAAACTTGAATGGTTTAGGCGGTCAATTTTTCAACACTGACACTCCGGGAGACGAAGTTTGGCAATTCAACATTAATGGAGCCAACGGCACAATAACTTCTTGGAATGGTGCCAATATTTCCACAGAAACTGGTCAAACTGGCAATCCTGGAAAGATAAACGACGGATTTATCGGTTTCACAATCAACAATTCAGCTGGCGGAGATGAAAGCTTAACTATATTTGTTAAATCAACTGCCAATGAATTAAGATTCTTTTCTAGCGACACATCTAGCTCTGGTATTCCCAGCGAAACAACTATGTCAACATCAATTCTTTATGAAACTACTGGCTACACTGGATGGAAATCGACTAACATTCCGAGATCATCCATAAATAAATATTTGTGGTTTCATTTTGGGATTAATGCCTCTGGCAACTATACTCGAAGTATTGAGTGTGACAACTCGAACTTGTTTGTTCAAGCACAATCAGCCTTCCTGCTGATGAATTAAAAACAAAAACTATTAAAAAAGCTCTCAATTAAATTGAGGGCTTCTTTTTTTTAAAAAAATATTAATTAATAATATAAGATTTTTTAGCTTTAACAATACTACCACTGACCATAAAACCGGCTGCCTTTTTATGACCACCACCACCTAAAAAAGAAGCTAAATAAGCTACATCAATATTATCTTTTTGATCCCCAGAACCAACCCTTAAACTTCCTTTTATTTTCCCCTTCTCCTCTTCTCTTAAAAGCAAAAAAGTCTTAGCGTCAGACAAACTACTCATAAAACCAACTATATCGCCAAAAACATCACCACTTAAAGCATTTGTTGATTCTTTAAAAAAACTTAAATTATCATAAGTCAAAACCGAGAAGGCGATATTATATTTTTTATTTATTTTAAGATTGGCCAGAGCCATACCCCAAAGCTTCATTTCCCAAAAATTTTTATTACGCCAAGTATTTTGAAGAAGTTTTGGAAATTGCGCTCCCAAGCTCATCATCTCAGAGGCTATTTTTAAAGTTTTATCACTAACAGAGGAGTATAAAAAATTACCCGTATCAGTTAATATTCCGGCTAAAATACAGTTAGCCACATCCCTATTTATATTCACACCATTTTCTTTCAAAAAATAATACAAAAGTTCTGTATTTGAAGACAGTTGAACCTTAATTTCAATGTCAGCATAACTGTCAACTTTCACATGATGATCAATCTCAATGATTCTAGTGTCTAGCATTAAATCTTTAATATTTTTAAGGTCTTTAGCTAAAAAAGTTCTATCCAAAGAACCACAATCCAAAACCAAGACCACATCAAAAAATTTCAACCAATCATCTTGAAGATCTTTGTTTTGGTTATATTTAAGCTTAATTTTTTCTAACAATTCGTCTCTACTAGAACAAATTTTTTCAAATCCTGGTAAAAAATAATAATCATCACTTTTTCTTTCAGCTAAAGCCAAAAATTCCTTGTTGATATTTTTAAAAATTTCAATAAAAACACCCAAAGAAGATAAAGCGTCAACATCTGGATTGACGTGAGAAACTAAAAGAACCCTATCAGCTGAAAGGATTCTTTCCCAAGATTCAATAAATTTTTGTCGAACAATATCAGAAATCATAATTTTATTTTTTTTCCTCTTCTATTTGTCTGAAGGCATCATCTAATTTACTGGCTATTTTGAAACCATCATCAATAGCCCAAAAAATTTTGGGAACCCTAACTAAACGAGCTCTTTCTTTTAAAATTCTAGATAGATGACCAGTTTTAGATCGAAGTCTTTTTAGGGCTGTGCCAAAAAAATTTTCTGGCAAAACAGAAATAAAAACTTTAGCTACAGACAAATCGGGCGAACACTTCACATCAGAAATGGTAATTAAAAAATTAGGCGATTCAATTTCACTTACTATTATTTCCGCTAGATAATGCTTTATTATCTCATTTAGTTGATTGGCTTTAGACATAAATTGTTATTAGATATTGTGAAATTATAGCATTTTATATAATTTTATTCAAGACAGACAAATTTATTTAAAACAAACAAAAAAGATCTTTTCAAGGAGATCTTTTTTAAAAAATCACAAAGAATCAAAAAAAATTAATCGGAAATATAAATATATCCTCCAGATTGAACTACAAAAATTTTATTATTACTTATACAACTGCTATTCCAATAAGCCAAACCTAAATCGGTTTGCTCCTCCCAGGTATCTCCATGATTACTAGAAACATAAAGATAGGTGCCAACTCCTGTTCCAAAAGTATCTCTAAAAGCTACTATTTTTTCGCCATCAGGAGACATTGCTATTCCACGCCATCCAGTAGAAGTTCCCAAAGAAACAATATTATTCCACGTTAAACCAAAATCAGATGACAATAAAACATATCTGCTAGGAGCGTTGGATTGAGTAACAACTATTTTTGAACAATCTAATGAACAAGCCATTTTCATAGCATTCAAGAGGCCGGACTTAATTGTTGTCCAAGTTGCACCAAAGTCATAAGATGCATAGATTGTTGAACCATTAGAAGCAAATATTTTTGACCCGTCGGAAGAAGAAACAATTGATTGCCAATTTCTTGATCCTGATGAAGTTCTTTCTATCCAAGTTGCCCCATAATCATCAGAGGTATATATGTAACTACCATTAGTCCCAGCTGCTACTAATTTTGATCCATCAGACGAAGAAGATAGAGCATTCCACCATCTTAAACCAGCCGAAGTTCTTTCTGTCCAGGTAGCCCCTGAATCAGATGAAGTATAGATATAACCGCTAACCGTAACTATTGCTGCAAGCTTTGTGCCATCAGAAGAAGACGTTATTGTTTTCCAATTTCTCGATCCAGCCGAAGTTCTTGCTATCCAAGTTGCCCCAGAGTCAGAAGAAGTATAAATATATCCACTAGAAACTGTAGCTGCTAATTTTGTACTATCAAAAGAAGAAGCAATAGAAACCCAATTTCTTGTGGTATCGTTAGCAACTTCATTCCATAATATTTTACCACAATAAAAAGGTGCTATACCGCCAGGAGTAAGACATTTGTCGCCACTTTCTAAATCAGCCACACCCCTACCTAAACAAAATTTTATGTTATAGCTTGAACCATTGTCAGTTGGGATATAAATATAATTATCAGGAGAACAATCTCCATCGGCCACTGTTGGAGCTTCTGGAATTTGAGCCATAAAAACAAGACCTTCGGTTGAAGAACCAATTATACCTTCACCCCATTCATCTGTCGTTGGATATCTACCATATTCGTTAGCAAATAGCTCCAAAGCAGTGTGAAGTTGTTTCATGTCAGCCACTCTTTTTGAATCTCTGGCACGAGATCTGGCTTGTTGCAAAGCAACAACAGCCAAAGTTGCTAAAATACCAATAATAGCAATAACCACTAGAAGTTCCACCAAGGTAAAAGCCTTTTTTCTTAGTTTAAACATAAAATTAAGTTTATTTATTAAAAAATTATTATAAAACAAAAACCAGATAATTAAGCTGGCAAATCATCAACTGATTCTTCCTCCTCTTTATAAAAATGCAAAGTATCCCCTATTTGAATTAATGGTTTTCCTTCGTACCTCAAACCACACTCTTGCCCTTTATCAACAAAATTTACGTCTTGCTTTCCTGACTGCAATTTATCTATTTTACCCTTATCAATAAAACCTTCTTCACGCCAAATTTCCAATAAAGACTTTGATTCTACTTGACCATCAATAACTTTACCACCAACAATTTGAGCATTATTTTCAGTTCTGAAGATAGCCAAAACTTTTAATTTTCCAACATCTCTTCTAATTATTTGGGGTTTATAAATATTTTTCATTTCCGACTTAACATGTTTTATTAAATCATAAATAATACTAAAAATATTTATTTTAATATTTTTTTCTCTAACCAAATCTTCTGTTTGTGGTTGAAGTTTAACATTAAAGCCAATTATTTGAGCATTAGAATCCTCTGCTCTTTTAATATCACCCTCTGCAATATTTCCGAGTCCCTTATGTAATATTTTAACTTTTATCTTCTTAGTATTAACCTTCATTAAAGACTCTTCAATAGCCTCGGCTGATCCCAAAAAGTCAGCTTTAATAATTAAATTTAGCTTTAAAGATCCATCCTCAACACCTTCCGTTGGAGCAATAGTTTGTCTGTCAGCTTTTGATTTAGCGGCCATTTTTTTCATTTTTACCTTTTCACCCTCACCTACCTCTAAAATATCTCCAACTTCTGGCAAGGTTTTCAAGCCCAAAACTCTAGCAGGAGTAGATGGTCCAGCACCCTCAATAGTTTCTCCCTTATAATTTTTTAAAGCTTTAACTTTTCCATAAATAACACCATTATAACATAACTGATCGCCTACGTTTAAAGTGCCATTTTGAACCAAAACTGTAGCTACTGGACCAGCGCCTTTATCAACGTTAGATTCAATAACCGTTCCAACAGCATTAGATTCTGGATTAGCTTTTAAATTAGCTGATTCTAGTTCTGCTGATAGAAGAACCATGTCCAAGATATCATCAATTCCTTGTTTTTCCAAAGCAGAAACTGGAACACAAACTGTTTTTCCTCCCCAATCCTCAGGAATTATATTTAGCTTTGAAGACAAATCTTGCTTAGTGCGATTTATATCGGCCTCTGGTTTATCAATTTTATTGATAGCGACGATAAAAGGTATTTTTGAAGCCTCAATAATTCTAAAAGCTTCAACCGTTTGCGGCTTAACTCCATCATCAGCTGCCACCACCAAAATAGCAATGTCAGCCACTTTAGCTCCACGACTACGCATAGCTGTAAAGGCCTCATGACCAGGAGTATCAATAAAGGTTATTTTTTGATCTTTTCTAACAACCTGATAAGCACCAATATGCTGAGTAATTCCACCTGACTCCCCAGCCACAACATTGGTCTCTCTAATAGCGTCTAGCAATTTTGTTTTACCATGGTCAACATGCCCCATAACAACCACAATTGGAGCTCTTTCCAAAAGTTTTTCTTTACTTTCTTTGGCAATAGACTCAGCCAAAACTTCTCGACCACTAACATTTTCTTTTTTATCACCACTGTCTTCTTTTAAAGAAACATCTAGATTTAAACCAGCCCCAATAATAACAGCTGTATCAAAGTCAATTTTTTCATTCATAGAAACAAAAACTCCATTTTTCATAAGCTCCTTTAAAACAACGTTAATAGGCAAATCAGCTATTGAGGCCAACTCTTTAACAGTAATAAACTTATTTATTTCAATATTTTTTATTTCTTTTTCACTTGAATTTTCCTGCTCCCTTTTTAATGCCTCCTCTGCCTCTTTTTTCTTTTCAATTTGAGCCATAAAAATCGGCCAATTTTTAATGATTTTTTTGGCAATCATTTTGTCAACCTTAATTGCTTTTTGACCAATATTAAAACCCATTTGTGGCAACAAATGGCGAAGCTCAAAAGGAGAAACTTTTAAAATTCTAGCTAACTCAGTTACATTCATTTATTTATATTTAAATTATTTAATAAACCAAAAAGAAAAATACTAATTTTACTTAGCTTATAGCCATTTTATAACATTTTATCATTTTAGTCAATTAAAAAGAGGATTGAATCAATCCTCTATGTCTAAAAATTATCTTTAAAAAAACCCAGATAATAAGGGTCAAAGCTTATTTCAAAAAATAGACCACCAACAACTAAGTTGTTAAAACTATGAGATGTTTTTCTGTAAGCTAAATTTAAAAAATTATTTCTAGATTTATTTTCTTTTGATTTATTAAAGAAAAAGCCAAGCCCATAAGCATAATAACATTGCTGGTTTAATAAAATTTCATTTTTTTTCACCCCAAAAGAAAGCAAAGGGGAAAAGCCAAATTTCCCCAGATTAACCTCATAAAGATTAGAGGTTAAACTAAAATCAAAGAATAAATTACCTAAATCATGACTCTTTTCCAAATATTGAATTAAAAAAGAACAAGAGGTCCGATTGAAAAAATTTTTTTCTCCTTGAAACAAAAAATTAAAACCAGAAAAAACACCAAACCTCTGAATTAATTCATTGCCCAAGAAACCAAGCTCTTTAATTTCAAAAAACGTAGCCTCTTTTATCATGCCAGCCGAAACAGTTCCAAAAGGCAACCTAGCCGCAACGCCAATCAACATTTTGTTCAAAGAGCCTTTTCGACAATAATTTTGACCTTCAAAAACATAAGGAAAAGAAACTTTGGCCTGAACACTAGTAACAGTTGGTCCCAATAGCAAACCTCGATAAAGAATATTAAAACTCCAAGAACTAAAATCATCAATATTGGCTATGCTATTTTTTTGATATACATCAAATAATTGAACTTTCATGTCCATTACAGTTTTGCCGCAACGATCAAGCTGGTCTTGCGCGAAAACATTAACAGAAAGAAAGCAAAAAACTAAAAATATATTTTTTTTCATGATTAAATGTTTTAAGTTTTAAAAGAACAATTTTTTCTAGACACTATAACATAAAAAAACAACAAAATCAATACTTGAACTAATATTTCTTAGAAAATTCACAGCCACAATACTTTTGACAATAAAAACCTTCTAATTTAGCCATTTTATTAGAACCTTTAGATAAACCTACCTGATCAAAAATCAAATTAATAAAATCCAATTTATTTTCTAAAGAAATTCTACCAGCCAGCTCTTTAATTTTAACAGAGTCCTTGTGCGGACTAACAAGCAATGTAGTATAAAAATTATTAATATTTAATTGCCTGGCCTTGCTTGCTGTTTTCAATAAACGATCTTGATAACAGACAAAACAGCGAGCCCCTCTTTCTGGTTCTTTTTCTAAATTACAAACTTTGGTCAACCATTCTTCGTGATTATATGGCTCTATCTCTAATTTTAAATTATATTTATCAGCAATTTTCTTAACGGGATCCAACCTCCTATTATATTCATCAACGGTGTCAATATTGGGATTATAAAAATATAACACTATTTCAAATTTTTTTATTAAAATATCGGAAATAAGCAACAAACCACAAGGAGCACAACAAATATGTAATAATAATTTTTCTTTTTTTATTTTCTTTTTATTTTCTAAATAATACAAAAAAAGAATCAAACCCAACATTAAAAAAAGCAATAATCCTAGGGCTAAAAATTTACCCCTGCTTTGCAAAAATAGACCACTCAGTCCAAAAACACTGGAAATAAAATAAAAAAACAAAACAGCTTGTTTTTGATTTAAACCCAAATCAATTAAACGATGATGCAGGTGTTTTCTATCCGAAGCTTTAAAAGGATTTTTACCAGAAATAATTCTTCTAAAAATAGTCCATAAAACATCTAGAGCGGGTAAACCCAAGACCAAAAGAGCTATAGCAATTTTTCCACCAGAAATTATAGCCAAAACACCCAAAACATAGCCCAACAACAAAGATCCACTTTCTCCTAAAAATATTTTAGCCGGATTAAAATTCAAAACCAAAAATCCACAAAGAACCGCAAAGAACAAGAAAGAAGCCAAAGCAATGTCTGGCTGATAATACTTATCACTAATAGTAAATAAAAATATAACTAAAGCTCCAATAGCTGAAACGCCGGAAGCCAGACCATCCAAGCCATCAAGCAGTTTGGTTGTATAGGTCATTCCCATTAACCACAAAAAAATAATAAATGAACTTAAGAAAGCAGAAAAATAAAAAAAGCCTCCAAAAGGATTGCTTATTTTTTCAATACTAACCCCTCCCAAAATAACAGATATAGAGGCTAAAATTGGCCAAACTATCTGCCATTTAGCTGGAAGATTATATTTATCATCCAAAACACCACCAACAACAATAAAAACAGCACCAACAAAAAAACCAAGCCAATGGTAAATCTCTAAATTACCACTTAAAAGTTCATTCTTGCAAATAAAAATACCTAAAAAATAAGCTAAAAAAATCGCCAAACCACCCAAAAGAGGCGTGGCTTTTTTATGTATTTTTCTATCACCATCTGGCTTATCAATAATACCAAAATGGTTGGCTATTTTTTTAACAAAAAGGGTAAAAAAAATGGCCAGAATAAAAAATGTTACAAAATATAATAAAAACATCAATTTATCCATATTGAAATATAAAAATATTGACTATTTAACAAATATTTGTTAGAATTAAAAAGGTTCATTCAAAAAAAACAAATAATTTAACTATGGTGGAAAAATATTTACTTACTGACGAAACTACAATTTCTGAGCTGGACAAAAAGAAATGGCTAAAAAAAATTCAATCAGCCAAAAAAGTTGTCAAACAGTTCGAACTAGGCATTGCTCAAAGTGCCTACGAAAAAGCAAAAAAAGAAGCCGAAGCCATCCCTGATGAATTATCCAGAAACTTCAAACTGGCAATCATTGAAGATTGCAGAGAACAAAACCATGCCATTTATCAGGCGGCCAAACTCTTTTTAAGAAATAACTGTAGTCAGTAAGCGCTCCGCCCGCCCTCACCAAAAGCAAAAAAGGTGAGGGCTTTTTTATTTTTATATAATCTTTCCCCTTTCAACCTGAACATCTCCATTTTCATTTATAAAAACAGTGTCTCTTCTTTTTAAATTACCAGCCAAAATTAAATTAGCAATTTCGTTTTCAACCCTATCTTGTAACAACCTTCGAAGTGGCCTAGCTCCAAACTTAGGATCAAAACCAGCCTCAGCCAACTTTAGCAAACCATCTTCATCATATAAAAGGGACACACCTTTAAGTTCTAAATTTTTAGCTATTTTCTTTATCATTATTTTAGCAATTGCCAAAACATTTTCAATGGTCAAAGGTTTAAAAACAATTATGCCATCAAAACGATTTATAAGCTCTGGTCTCATTACCTTATTTAAATGATTATCAATTAGCTCTTGTTTAATAATAGCCAAATCTAAATTATTTTTAACAGCCTCTTGAATAAACAAAGCGCCAGCATTAGAGGTGGTAATAATTATAGAGTGAGCAAAATTAATAGTTCTTCCCTGTCCATCAGTTAAACGACCATCATCTAAAATTTGTAAAAACAAATTTAAAATATCTGGATGAGCTTTTTCTATTTCATCAAAAAGTATTAAAGAAAAAGGATTTTTTCGAACCGCCTCTGTTAAATAACCTAAAGTGCCATCAACATCACCAATCATTTTTTTAACACTATCAAAAAGTTGATATTCACTCATATCAAGTCTAATCATATACTTTTCGTCACCAAAATAAACCTCGGAAACAGACTTGGCCAATTCAGTTTTACCGACTCCAGTTGGACCTAAAAATAAAAAACTAGCTATTGGGCGATTTCCCTCTCTCATTTGAGCCCTAGCCCTTCTTAAACTACCAGAAACAGCCACCACAGCCTCTTCTTGACCTATCATTCTTTCGTGAATTTTGTCTTCCAAACCAAGAAGTTTTTCACTTTCTGAGGCCGAAACTTGAGAAACAGGAATTCCACTAACATCACTAACTATTTCAGCAATATCTTCTTTAGTGCATATTCTTTTGGCAGGATCCTTTTGAGCCAATTTAGAATTTCTAACAGCCACAGATTTAATAATATTAACAGCTTTTTCTGGCAAAAATTTATCACTAATATATCTATCAGATAATTTAACAGCCTCCTCCAAAGAGTTATAATCAAAATAAATTCCGTACTTATTTTCAATCCAAGAAATTTTACTTTCAATCATATAAATAGCATCATCAATTTCTGGCTCACTTACTTTAACAGGAGCCATAACATTGGCAATGGCCCTGCCCTCTAAATACTTAGAATAATTTTCAGTAGACACAGAAGCCAAACAATAAAAATTTTGACGACTTAAGGTTTCGGCTAAAACTTCTGACAACTCTAAACTCTCTTCAGAACCAGCAGTAATACCCATCATATTTTGAATATTTTCAATATACAAAATAACGTTTTTCGATCTAAGAATTTCACTAATAATAATCATCAATCTTTCCTCGGCTATAGCCGGAGAAGCACCACTTATCAAACGAGACAAATCAAGCTCTACCAGTCTTTTGTCTTTTAAAAAATTTGGAACCTCTTCTTTAACCATTAATTGAGCCAGACCTTCAATTATAGTGCGCTTACCAGTTCCAGTCAATCCAACCAATAAAACTCCATTCTGCTCACTTTCAAAAGATTCAAAAATTTGTTTCATTTCTTTTTCTCTAGCAACGCAAGCCTCAAAATATCCAAACTTAGCCATCACAGTTAAATCTCGAGAAAAATAATCCAAGGTTGGAGTAGCAATAGCCGTATAAGCCTTATTCATTCCACTACCAGGTTTCAAGCGAGCAACCCTCTTAAAGGCTTTATAATCTCTATAAATTTGATCATTGATTCTAAACCAATTAACAGCATTTCTAATTTTATTTTGAGATATATCTAGTTCGTACAAAATCTCCTGTAAAAGTTGATTTTTTTCATAACAAAAAGAAACAACATTTAAAACTCCAACACTTTCGTGTTTATTTACATAGGCATCATAAAAAGCCGAAAGCATTATCTCCTGAACATTATCTGATAAGCTTATTTTTTCACTACCACTTCTTTGTAATTCAGGATTGTTTAAATATTTTTTTAATATTTCTAAAAGTCTAGCAATATCAACATTTAATCTAAGTAATAAATTTTTAATAGTAGTTGACTCACAAAGCAAGTAAAAAAGATGCAAGGTTCCTAATTCTTTTTGGTTAAATTTTCTAGCCAAAAGATATGAATTTTCCAAGATTAACAAAAGTTCCTCGTTAACAGTTAAAGAAACATCAATTTTAGGAAGTCGATTGTAGTCACTAAAATTATTTGTCTTTTTATCTTTTATTTTTTTTATTTTTTTTAAAGAGGATTTTTTTTCACTTACTCTATATACAATAAAAGCGTCAAAAATTATAGAAACTAAGAAAAAAGAAATAAAAATAGAATCATCTTGCCAAAAATAAAGCAAATCAGTAAAACTAAAAACAGATAAATTAAAGCTGAGATAAAGCCAATAAGAAAAAGACAATAAACCAGCCACTCCCAATAAATAAGCTATAAAATCAACTATTTTATCAATTTTCTTTTTCAATCTTCTAAGGGCTATTAAAGATAATTTAAATTCTTTTCCAAAAAACAAAAGATGATTTAAAAATAAAACGGCGACTTTATCATCGTTTTTCTTAAAAAAATCTTCTTCTTTAAAAAATTCTAAATTGTTTTTATCTTCAATCATAAATTAATTAAAAATTCTGAAAAAAATTAAGTAAATAACGGTCGGTAATATTAACAACCAAAAAATAATTGCCAAAAAAGACAGAACTGCGAAAAAGAGAAAAGCCAAAAATCGAAAAATTATCTGAAATATTCTAATAACAAAACTAATAGCTCTTCCAACGAAATCTCTCTGTCCGTACATTGGAGTAAAGAGGTTTTTTATCCAAGTGCCTGCCCCAATTATTATCCATTGATCACGCAAAAAACCACCAACTCCATTTAGAAATCGCAAAAAACCAAGCGTATACCACCACAACGGAAAATAAACAAAATCCAACAAAATTTGAATTGATATTTTGGTAAAATAAAAGAAAAAATTGTTATTCATATACAATAATAATAACAAATTATTAATAAATTGGCAAAAAATAAATTAATATTATTAAATTTAAACGGCTTTTAAAAAATAATATTTTTAAACACTTATAATTGACTTTTTTAAAAAAATTTGCTATTTTTAAAAACTGTTTGCATAGCTCTTTTAAAAAAATAAACCAAAAAACACGAAGAAAATGAACCTTAATCAAATTATTGACCTGCCCAGATTGGCAGAAGAAAAAAATCTTTCTCTTAAGAAAATAATTGAAATTATTGATTTCAGTCAGAAAACTGGCCCAATATTCGATTCTTTTACTCAATTTTCATTACCAATAAACAAAGAAAAGTCATTATCAGACTTACTGCGAGACGGAAAATACAATCTGATTGGAAATGGAATTGATTCAATGAATCTAGAAAAAACAAAAAAGAAAATTGTAGAGTTGAAAATTTTTGACCTTAGACAACTAAAACCAAAAGATTCTTCCAGCGAAACTATTTGCTTAACGATGGAGGACCAAGGATTTAGAGCTTCTAATTTTCTAGAACTTCTTCACTTAGGTGCAATATATCCCGACCTGCAAAGAAGATTTCCAATAGTAGCTTTGGGTTCTACCTGTATAGTAGCTCGGGGACGAATAGGAGTTCCTTATTTAACAATTAGGGATTATCAAAGAATGATTAGTCTTAACTTTTTTAATTATTCCTGGAAGCCTCAATACAAGTTTTTAGGAACAAAAATTGATTAAAAATAAAAGCCACCAGCTCAAAACCGGTGGCTTTTTTATTTTAAGAACCAACAGATATTATATTTCAGTATCTCAAAAGTTTCATATTTTAACCGAAAAGACAAGAATTTATTTAACTGAAACCAAAATATTATCTTTTGTTCCAACATCTATAGTAATTTTATCACCGTCTTTTACTTTACCTTCTACTATATTTAAAGCCAACTCATCAAGTATCATATTTTGAATAACCCTCTTAAGAGGTCTAGCTCCATAGCTAGGATCATAACCTTTTTCGCTTAAATATTTTTTTACCTTTGGAGCAATTTTAATACTGATATTTTTGTTTTTTAATCTTGTTTCAACTTTGGTCAACTCCAGTTCAATAATTTGCTCTAAAGATTTTTTATCTAAATTTTTAAAAACCACTATTTCATCAATTCTATTTAAAAATTCCAATTTAAAATAATCCTTTAAAATTCCATCTATTTTTTCTTTCATTTCGTCCTGTCTTAATTTAGTATTTTCAACTTCACTTTCTCCCCCTCCAAAGCCAATAGAGTATTGCTTAATAACTTCATTGCCCAAGTTAGAAGTCATAATGATAATAGTATTTTTAAAATTAACCTTTCTACCCTTAGAATCAGTCAAAATACCGTCGTCTAAAATCTGAAGTAGAATGTTAAATGTTTCAGGATGAGCTTTTTCTATTTCATCAAACAAAATTACGCTATAAGGACGACGACGAATTTTATCTGTAAGCTGACCACCTTCATCATGACCAATATAACCTGGAGGTGAACCAATAAGCTTGGCCACGCTGTGTTTTTCCATAAACTCACTCATATCTAAGCGAACTAAAGCGTGCTCGTCATTAAATATGAAGCTGGCTAAAGCCTTAGCCAATTCTGTTTTACCAACACCACTTGGCCCAACAAATAAAAATGAGCCGATTGGTTTTTTCTCTTCACTGATACCGGCCCTACTTCGACGAATAGCATTAGAAACGGCCTTTATAGCTTCATCTTGACCTATCACTCTCTTGTTCAATTCAAATTCAGATTTAGCTAATTTTTGCGTTTCGCTTTCAAGCATTTTATTAACCGGAATACCCGTCCAACGAGCTACAACTTTAGCAATATCCTCTTCATCAACCTCTTCTTTTAAAATATGCTGACCTTTTTTCTGAATTTTTACTAATTCTTCTTGTTGTTTTTTAACTTCTTTCTCTAACTGAGGAATAAGTGAATATCTAACTTCAGCTACTTTGGTTAAATCATCACCACGACGCTCAATAATATCTGCCTCCATTCTAAACTCATCAATTTTTCTTTTAGATTCTCTAATTTTAGAAATAATATCTTTTTCATTATTCCAGTGAATTTCTAATTGATTGGCCTTTTCTTTTAACTCCTCCAAATCTTTGTTTAGCTTTGTTTTCTTAATGCTGGAATTTTCTTTTTCTCCAGCTATCAGACCAGCCTTTACTATTTCTAGTCTTTTTATTTCTCTTTTCATGTTGTCTAGCTCTTCCGGCATAGAATCTATTTCCATTCTCAAAGCTGAGGTCGCTTCATCAACCAAGTCAACCGCTTTGTCTGGTAAAAAACGATCACTAATATAACGACTAGAAAGTTTAGCAGCTGACACCAAAGCCTCATCAGTAATTCTGACTCCGTGATGAACTTCATATTTTTCTTTAATACCCCTTAAAATAGATATGGTGTCTTCTATACTTGGTTCAGCCACATAAATAGGTTGAAAACGACGCTCTAAAGCGGCATCTTTTTCAATATATTTTTGATATTCTTTGGTGGTAGTAGCTCCAATAGTTCTAATTTCCCCCCTAGCCAAAGCTGGTTTCAACATGTTAGAAGCATCCATTGAGCCCTCTGAAGCGCCAGTGCCAACTAAAGTGTGAAGCTCGTCAATAAATAAAATTATTTTTCCTCCCTGAGATTTGATAGTTTTTAAAACCGACTTTAAACGATCTTCAAACTCACCTCTAAATTTAGCTCCGGCAACTAAAGCCCCCAAATCCAAAGAAACAACTTCTTTGTCTCTTAACATTTCTGGCACATCTCCACTTACAATTCTTTGAGCCAATCCTTCAACTATAGCCGTTTTTCCTGTTCCGGCCTCACCAATTAAAACTGGGTTATTTTTTGTACGACGAAGCAGAACTTGCATAATACGACGAATCTCAGTATCACGACCAACAACCGGATCAAGTTTTTCCTGACGAGCCATTTCAGTCAAATTAACTGTGTATTTTTCTAAAGTTCTAAATTTATTTTCTGGATCTGGATCACTTATTTTTTGATTTCCGCGAAGCTCTTTTAAAATTTCCAAAACTTGATTATAGTCAATTTTAAAACTAAATAAAATATTTTGCGCTGGGGTTTTAATTCCAATTAAAGCTAAAAAAATATGTTCAGTTGATATAAACTCATC
The DNA here is from genome assembly GCA_964540285.1 of uncultured Gammaproteobacteria bacterium. GTDB lineage: Bacteria > Patescibacteriota > Patescibacteriia > Patescibacteriales > UBA12465. The sequence goes on along the minus strand of CAZILW010000009.1, from coordinate 18,008 downwards.
ACCCATTCGGTCCGCCTCTTTTTTAGCTCTATCAAATATCGCAGCCACCTCACCAGTGCCTTGAACCGAGTGCACACCTTCAAAATCATTTTTGGGGGTGCCCGGCTGATACCCTCTAAACTTTGGTAATTTTTTTATCTCATTAATTGTATAATTTTCTATTAATTCAGGATCTATTTTTAATCTCTCCAAAACAACCCTAACCAGGCTTTCAGCTTGTTGATTTAAAGCCAAAAGAAGATGAAGGCCTTCGATATATTGCTGACCAAAATCAGTAGCAATCATCTGAGCATTAATTATCATTTCTTGAGATTTATTGGTAAATTTATTAAACATTTTATTTAAAAATTAATTTTTATATTTTAGCAGTCTAAGTATTTGACTGCTAAGATTATAAATAAAATAGACACCACTGTCAAGGCTTGACTTTTTTTATTATAAATGTTATAACTAGTAAACACCTTAAAATAAATAAAATGAAAATCAGCCACAGAGAAGACATAAGGGAGGCAAACAAGCTGATAATTAAGGCCCAAATATTAACCAATTCTCACTTCGAGATTCAAGCAAAAAATCTCATGAAGGAGAAAGGAGATGGAAAAATAAAAGGCCTAGAAGAATTTAAACAGGAATTGTCTAAACACCTAGACATAAGTCAAATGAGTGACTCTGAGGTGTATCAGACAGCACATAGCCTGGTAATAAAAACAATCAAAGAAGGTTTATAAACTTTCTAAAAAACCCTCAAGTAGTTGAGGGTTTTCTTTTTTTATTTATTTTCTCTAATTATTTTTTCTGAAAGTTTACTTAAATCGTTATATATATCAAAAGCCCAGCCAGCAATATACTCTCTTTCTCCCTGCGGATCTCTCGGAGCTTTACTCATGTCAATAAATATTCCCTGCTTATAAGGAAACTCAAAATAATTTCTTTCAGACATAAGTTTTTTAATATCTTCCAATGATAAACCCTGTCTGTCTCGAGCCTTAGATTCTTCTACGACTCTCATTTCTTCAGGAAAGTCACGATTAAAATTAGTGTTGATTAAACGAATTAATATTTTTAAATCATTAATAAGTGTATTATGATAAGTGCGCCTAAGACCATCAGAGCTAGAAATGGCAGCCTGATATTTTTCCAAATCATCATAACTGTCTCTTCTTTGTAATTCTAATTTAGTAACTTGAGTTAAGTAATTTTTAACATCTTCTAAAACTTTAGAAAAATATTTAAAGATAATTTTTTTACGAAACTCAATTATATTTTCTTCTTCTTTATTTTCAACCCCAGGCTTTAAACCAGCTGATTTAATCAAACTAACTGATTCATAATATCTTTGAGCTGTTGGAGAAAATTTCTTTTCTGACAAATCCTTTTCTTTCTGAGGGTTTTTTTTATAATAATCCTCAATCTCTTCTTTTTCCTCTCGACTTAATTTTTGACCGTAAATATCTGGATGCTTATATAGATCACGAAAAAATTTAATATCAGCCATAATTTTCATTATTTAATTATATTTTTTAATTATAACATAATTATAATTTTTTGTCAAAAAAATTATTATAATTATTTTTAAAAAATATTGACATTTTATTTTAAATATGATATAATTATTGCATTAGTACTTTAAGTTTAACCTAAAATTTGAAAAAAATGAACGATCTTATACTTTTTGAAGGAAAAGAAGCTATCTGTTATTTTAACTTTAGGTTGCAGGACAAATCCTGGTTTGTGGATATAATTTTTACAGAAAGCCCTGTTGGCGACATTCGCATGCACTCGGTCGCCTGGCAAAAAATTAAATTCATCGGGGATCAGGATGACAAAATTAAAAATGGTTATTTAAATGATCATTTAAGATTTGAGAAAGCTAAAAAAATGGAAAAAGAAAACTTGTATGCCAAGCTAAGGAAAAGCTTAAAGAATCTTTTAACGGCCGACGTCCTGATAAACGAAAATCTTCTTTGGAGTTTAAATTAATAAATTCCAAATCAATTAAAAAAAGCGGAAAAAATTTTCCGCTTCTTTTTTTATTTAAAATATTTATTTTTCTTTACTGTTAAAAATTGAATATATAGCTTCGGCTAAGTTTTTAACAAAAATAAATTTTATTTTCTTAAAATTATTTTTTATTTTTTCTTTTTCTGCATCAGATAAGACTGCGGGCAATAAAACACTAACAAAACCCATTTTTTCAATCTCCCTAAGTCTCATGTCAAGATAAGAAACTGGGCGAAGTTCCCCTCCCAATCCAAGCTCCCCTAAAACAGCCATTTTACCAATAATTTCTTGATTTAAATAAGAAGAAACAACAGACAAGGAAACAGCTAAATCTAAGGCTGGATCACTAGCCTTTAATCCTCCAACAATATTTAAAATAATATCTTGACTACTTAAATCTAATTTTTGTTTTTTAGAAATAACAGCCGATAAAACTTGCAAACGATTCAAATCAAAGCCAGAAGACTTTCTCTGCGGATAACCAAAAACTGTTCTGCTGACCAAAGCTTGAACATTAATTAAAAAGGGACGATTACCCTCAACCACACAAGAAAAACTTGAACCAGGAAAAAAATGAGACAAATCACTGTCTAAAAAAACGGAGCTAGCATTTTTCACCTCTTCAAAGCCAAAACTAGTCATCTCCAAAACTCCGATTTCATTAACACTGCCAAAACGATTTTTACTAGAACGAAGAATAGAATAAGATCCTCGGCCATCATTTTCCAAAGACAAAACAACATCTACGATATGTTCTAATGATTTTGGCCCAGCAACTTGTCCATCTTTAGTGATATGACCAATCAAGAAAACCGGAATATCATATTTTTTAGCCAACTCCATAAATTTTACAGCAATAGTTCTAATTTGACTCACTCCACCAGCCTCACTAGGAACAAGAGACGAATAAATAGTCTGGATAGAGTCAGCAATCAAAAAGTCCGGTTTATTTTTTATGGCCGTAGAAATTATTTTTTCCAAATTAGTCTCACTAATAAAATCAAAAGATTTTAAGTCACACTTCAACCTTTCCAATCTCAATTTAACTTGTCCAGCAGATTCCTCTCCGGAAACGTATAACACTCTTTTAAAACTTTCATTATTTTTAACAATAGAATTAGAAATTTGAGCAAGTAAAGTTGATTTACCAACTCCTGGCTCACCGCTCAACAAAACCAAAGACCCCCGAATAAGACCTCCACCCAGAACTCTATCTAACTCTAAAATACCTGTTTTAAATCTTTCCGATTGAAAATTAGAAACATTTTCCAAATTAACAATATCAGCTGAAGATATTTTATCTATTATAGTTTTTTCGTCCCTTTTTTTATTATCAGATAAACCCTCCACTAAAGTGCCCCAGTTTCCACACTCTAAACAACGCCCACTCCATTTAGGAAATTGGGCGCCGCAATTTTGACATTCAAAAATTGTTTTTATTTTAGAAGACATAAAAACTATCTAAGCTCTCTTAATTCATTTTCTACTATTTCCTCTAGCTCATCTTGATTAAGGTTGCCCAAGAAATCCTTGCCATTAATATATATGTAGGGAATTCCCAAGATACCCAAATCTTCAGCTTCAACCACATTGCTTAAAATTAAATTATCAACCCGACTTTCGTTCATGCAGGATAAAAATTTTTCCAAGTTTAGTCCAGTTTTTTCAGCTAAATTTATAAACAAATCACCATCTAAACCAGTAAATTTACTACTTTCTTTATAAATCAAATCACTATAATCCCAAAAATTATTTTGAGCCTGAGCACAACGAGCTGCTCGAGCTGCTTGATAAGAAAAATCTTTTTTATCTTTCATGTCTGGATAATCTTTCCAGGTAACGGTAATTTTGTCGTGATATTTATTAAAAATATTTTTAATAGATTGAATTTGCTCAAAACAAAATGAGCAATTAAAATCAGCAAAATAAAAAATTTTTACTTTATCAGACGAATATTCTCCCAAAACCGGATCAAGGCTACTGCTAATAGGCTCAGATAAGTCTTGATTGTTTTTATTTTTAATATTTAACAAAGGATCTTCTGCTTTAATTATTTTTGGATTTTTTTCATTTACAATTTTTTCTATTTCAATCATGTCCTTGGCTAAAAAAAGAGAATTTTTAAACCAAGCTAGTGAAAAAATCAAAATTAAAAACATTAAAATCGAAACAGAGACAAAAACAACAGCAAAATAATCCTTTTTACTTTTTACAGGCTCTTTTTTAACTATATTTTTTGATGATCTCACCTTCACGACTTTTTTATCTTTTTTTATCTCTTTGTTATCATCTTTTTTTTTGGCTTTATTCATAGTATTTATTTAATTAATAATTATTGCCAAGAAGCACTACTGACCAGCCAATCTGATCCTTCTTTTACATATACAATTCTTATATTTTGATTAAAGACAGTTTCCTCTGATGCTCCCTTAGTTTCAAATCTTTGAGCTGAAACTAAAACTTCGACTTGACCACTGCTTGGATTAAAATTTTCTATTTCTGGAGAAGTTAATACTTTCGAAATCATTCCATAATATTCTTCTGAACTCTGAGCATTATTCTTTAAATTAACAACATAAGAATCAGCCCAAGACCTCATCTCCTTGTTCATAAAATCCTTGGATTGTAATATATTTTCATAATTTCCATGACTAGAATAAGACCCGAATCTTTCAGTAAAACTAGCGGCCATTTTTTTAAAATCCTCTTCATTCCACTCCCTGGCATTCTCTAATTCTTCATCAAAGGTATAAATAATTTTACTTTCCTCCTTCATTTCTTGAAACTCTTCTTGTTCTGTTTTTTCTTGTATTTTTTCTTCTGGTTTAGAAAATGGGCTTTTCTTTTCTCCGCCCAAAAAAGTAAAATAAACAAAAAGTAAAAGTAAAATAAACAGAATTATTATTAAAATTTTTCCTATTTTTTTCTTGTTATTTTCCATATTTTTTTAAATTATTTTTTATTTTTTAAATTTACCCCTCCCGCTCTCTTTGTTTTCGAGCAAACTCCTTTTTAGCTTCTTCTTGCTCTAACAATTGTCGCGGATCAGAAGTTATTAATTGATCTTCACTATAGGAAGCAACTATTTTAATAGCCACGTGTTTATTTCCGGCAAAGAAGATTCCCTCACCAACACCACATTCTAGAAGTAAAAATTTCTCACCCTCAGTTAACATAAAAGTTTTTTGCACCAAATCAATAGCCGCTGGAGATTGTTTTAACAAAATTTGAAGCGATGAATTGGTAACAATAGCCTTGCCATAAGGCGAGGTTAAAAAATCATTAACATCTTGAGTGATAGTTGTAACTCCTAAATAATATTTACGACACCTTTTAACTAAAGCAAAAATAAATTTAGCACTATCTTCATTTTGCATCATCCACCAAGCCTCATCAATAATTAAAACCCTTCTTTTAGTTTCACTTCTAACAACATTCCAAATATAATTAACAATAGTGTAAATAGCCATAGGTCGAAGCTCATCCTCTAAATCTCTAACTGAGAAACAAACCATTTGATTGTTCATTTCCACGTTAGTTGGATTATTTAAAACACCAGAAAAAGTACCTTCTGTATATTTTTTAAGTCTTTGAGCTAAGTCAGAACCACCTTCCATGCCATCTAAAACCTGTTGAAAATCTGACAGCACTGGTGGTTCTATCTGTGACAGATCAGAATCAGGAGTAATATCTTTCTTGGCGTAAGTTTCAAGCAAAGCTCTATCAACCACAGAATCCTCATCATAATTTAAAGCACCGGTCATTAAACGAACCAAACCCTTTAAGGTTATAACAGCACTTCTAATTATATCTTTTGGCTTAGCTTCACCGCCAATAGCTCGAGGCAAATCAAAAGGGTTAATCTTGCTTTCACTAGCCAAAGAAATATTAATATAAGTACCACCTACAGCATCAGATAAATGTTTGTATTCATATTCTGGGTCAATAACTATAACGTCAGAGCCCATCATTAAAGACCTTAAAACTTCAAGTTTAATACAATAACTTTTTCCAGCACCAGAAGTTGCGAAAACAACTGAATTAGCATTTTGTAAACTGAAACGATCAAATAAAATTAAACTATTATTATGACGATTTATTCCATAAAGAACACCTCTGTCACTAGTTAATTCACTAGAAATAAAGGGGAAAGAAGAGGCAATTGGAGATGAGTTCATGTTAAAGGTAATATAAAGATCATCATTACCTATTGGTAAACAAGAATTAAAACCCTGTTCTGCTTGGTAAAAAGCTCTTTTAGAATAAACCAATCTAGAACCAAAAACATCCTCAACTTGATCCGACAATCTGTCCAATTGCTCTAAATTATCAGCATAAATAGTTATGTATAAACCAAATTGAAAAAATCTTTCTGTTCCTTGAGTTAAAGAGTCCCTAAGAGCTTCAATGTCACGCAAAGCGGTTTCTCTAATTGGATCTCTCGGCGCTCCCTTTTCCGAATCAGACATTATTTGAGCTTCTAGATTACCCACTCTAGATTTTAATTGCTTTAAAATAATAGCGCTTTTAACTGGATAAAAAAACATTGAGACATCAAAACATTCATTTAAGTTAATAATAGGAGCAAACCAACCAACACTAATATATCTAGGATAGGTTATTACAAAAATTGTTCTTAGAAATTTTTGACCTAGCATCAAATGAGTTGGACTAACTTTAAAGCTAGCAGGTGAAATTAAATCCCTGACAGATAAAGCGCCTCGAAGGAGAGCTTTTTCTTCTTCAATCAACTCTCTAGTAATCTTAATATCTTCTTCTTTAGCACTAAAACGCTGAAGCTCCTCTTCAATGATGCCCTTCTTTTTTTTACTTTCTAATTCCTGTCTTTGACTCTTTAAATCTATCATAAATAATTATATTATAACTCTACTTGCAAATTACCAATATCAGTTAAAACCTGATTTTTAGCAGTCTCTGGGTTGTAAGAAGAATAATAAAGTTCAATTAACTCTTGAGTATTTAATTGTTTAACATCAACTCCCAAAGACATTAAAGCCGAAATAACACTATCAACCCTCCTGGACAACGACTCTTTATATCTTAAAAATTTAACCTCTTTTAATTTAAAAATTGTAGCCGGCTTTAAAGCCTCAGATAATAAAGAAAAAAATCCTTTACGTTTATCACCAGCTGGATTATAAGAAACAACCACAAAAAATTTTTTATTCATAATTTTACCGATTGAAACCAGTTCTTTTATATACTCTATATATTCGGCTGTTTGTATTTTTAATAAACGATTAGTTTGCTCCCTTTCTTTGTTTTTTAAATAATCAAGATAATTCTGAATATTTAAATCTCTAGACTGAATAACTATTTGCAAGGGAGTGTTTAAATTATTTAGGAAGCTAACATAGGCTGAAATAATAGCATTTTGCTCATCTTCACTTTTTAAGGCAAAATTAATACTAGAAACTGCCAAAACAGCCCTTAAACTGCCATCCTTCATAACAACTGTGTCATATTTAATTTCAGCAATATCTAAATATTGTTGCGTTGAGGGTGCTTGCATTTTTGATTTTTTTTCTGCCATACTTAAATAATTTTACAAATTAAAAATCGCTTCCGTCCGCTACTATTTTGTCACTATCTTCTCCTTTATATTTTCCTTTAGTGTCAACAACCAAAGACACTCTAGCCAGCCTAGTTTTATCTAAATATTTTTGTCTAGTTACAACGTTTTCGTATTTAAAATCTTTTTCCTCCTTATTTTCAATAGTTGAAGACTTATGATTCCAAACCCTTAAGCTTGGTTTTTTTATTGTTTGTACAAAATTTAAAACGAAATAATGAAAAGGCCTTCCATTAACTTTTAAAAAAGCAACTGTACCAAAAACACCAAAAATAAAAACACTAGCCACAACAAAACCCATAAAATCCAATGTTTTATAGGCAATAAACATTAAAAAGGCAGCTATCAGTAAAATAATAAACTGTCTAGCAGTTATTGGGCCAATAATTTTTGGTTCAACATCAATAAATTGTGGAACTGTAAACTGTTGCATAAATTAAAATCTCAGAGTTTTATTAAATTCAATAATAGCATCAATCTCTTCTTTACTCAAAAAATCCTTACCATAGCTTTTAAGTTCTGAAATAACCTGCTCCAAACTTAAACCTCGATTACCAACTTCTAAAAATATTTTTAAATATAGTTTGTGTATTGGACTTTGCCTCCAAGCTTTAATACCCTCAATCATCTTCGTATAATCAAGCCCCTCCAGAACTCTTATTTTTTCTCTAATTTTTTCCAAAGCTTCTTTTGGGTCCTTAGAAAGTCGACGAAAATTTGTTAAATCAAGATAACGAATTTCATCAACTGGTGTCATTATTTTTACCTTTTTAACATCTGTCATTTTTATTTTATTACCATCAAGCAGGTCATCATTTTTACCAACTGTTTTAAAGGCAATATTGGGAGAGATGTTAGTTGTTATTTCTGCTTGACTCAAATTTTTACTCTTCTCTTCTAGCAGTTTGCTTTCTTTGCTTATTTGTTCATCAATTTCTGATAAAATTTCTTCTTCAAACTTTGAAAAATCTGAATCTTGTTTTTCTAAGAATTTATCATCTAAAGCAACACCCACCTCTTCTTCCTTTTTCTGGTTATTATTATTGTTATTATTATTGTTATTATTATTTTTATTTTCTATTTTTTCCAAAAGCTCTTTTTGCTTTTTAAGTGTCTCAGACAACTTATCTTTGTCTGGTCCAGAAATTAAATGAGAAGAGTCAGGTGGTGGTAGTAGTTGGGTAGAATCTGGTTGTGACAACAAATGAGAAGGCTCAGGAGAACTTAAAGCTTTTGAAGTATTTATCGCTAAAGAGGCTCCTAGTCCAAGTTTATTTATTTTTTCTAAAACATTTTTATCAACCTTGGTCTGATTTTTTATTTCTTGATATTCCTCGTCCTTCAAGCTGTCAGCCACCATAAAAACATTATCAATCATCTTATCGGTCAACCCAAAACCTCCCAATTCTACTGATTTAACAAAAGACTGTCTTAATTCTATTTTACTTTTAATTCCCTTAAAATATTTTTCCAAATAAGAAACAAATTTTTCTTTTTTTTCTCCTGAAAAATTAAAATTTAAAATTTCAAAAACCTGATTAACTTGATTTTTTATTTTATCTAAATAATCTGATTTTATATAATCACTAACAAATTCTTGATCATTCAAATCATCAACCATTTCATTGCTCAAACCTTCAAACTCCTCCCCAAGCAGCCTCAAGTCCTTGGCTAAATCAACATCACCCAATGGATTAATCGAGTCAGATTGTTCTATTTCAACCTCATTCTCCCTTTTTTTCATGCCTAAATAATCAGCTATTTTATAAAATATTTTTTCCTCTAATTCTTTAGCTAAATCTTCGGCCAAGTTTTGACTTAAATTAAGTTCAGTAAAAAAAATCAAAGGCAAATTATTGATATTTATATCTTTAATAGCCACCCTCATCACGATTGAAGCTAAATCAACTTTGTATTTTTTTTCCAATTCCTCAATAATAGTAACCGCTTCATCACTATCGACAGCTTTTTTAACATCATCGTTTAAATTTTTGAACTTGTTTAAATAATCAAACATATTTAAATTTTATTATTCAGGAAAAATTATTTTTTTATTTTTTTCAATTCATTTTCGATAGCTTTTCTTTCTAAACTTTTATTAGGATATTTTTCTAACATCAATTCCAATTCTTTTATTTTTTGTTCGTCTTCAGATAAAATTTTTTCCATTTCTTGCTCTACTTTCTTATCATCTAAACCTTCTTTTAGCTTAGAATCTCTATCTTTTGATCCTAAGGGCTTTTCGGAAAATAAATGATCTTTATCTACTGGAATAATCTCCCAGTCCTCAGGGGGTATATTAGTCATTGAATCAGGAAAAAAAGATAAATTTCTATAAAGCCTAATAATCTTTCGAACTAATCGCCTTTCAAACTCATCAAGAGACAAACAATTAACCGAACTAGTTAAAAACTTAGCCAAAGCTATGTTGCTAAAATTATCGCTACCATTCTCTTTTATAAAACTATTTATCCAGTTGGCAATAGTTGGTTCTTCTTTTTTATTATTAATAATTAATAAATTTTTAGTTAATTTTTCTTGATTAGCTAAAAAAGCCCTAGAAAATTTAGCTGCCAATTCTGGATTTTTTGATAAAATATATAAAATTGATCCATTAATTTTTTTAGCTGAAGATGGGTCCTTGCTCTTTAAAATTTGAACCAAATCTTTTTCTAGAAAATAAAGAGACATTCTCTCCTCTTCTTTTATATCAGTAAATTTATCTAAGTTTTTGGAAACTTCTAATAAACCTTCAAAATTTTTATCATTTACTATTTCATTGAAGACTTCTATATTGAGATTATACTCATTTAAATTACCACCCTTATTCTTTATCTCCTTTTCTACATCGATGTTTAAAAACGGGGCTATGGGTAAAATAATATTTCCCAAAAAATCACAATATAATTCATTGAAAAAATTCTGGTTACTAATTTGTGACTTTATAAGCTCTTCTGTCTTTAGAAAATTAAAATCATTTATAAAAAATTCCAATAAAAAGTCATTAACAACCTCTATATTTAACCCAAACTTCTTGGAAATATCACTCATGTAATTTTCTAATTCCTTAGAATACAAAAAAGCAGACACTTCTTCCGGAAGGGCTTCTAGCTTTTGTAAAAATTGTAAATTTTTGCTTTCCATTTTTATTAAATAATCTAAATTAAATTATATTTAACTTCTAATCGGGTTACCAAACTGATCAACTAGTCCAGAGGCTGGATTATTTCTTTGTTGGTTATTGCTAGCAAAGCTAACCCCCATAAGCTCTTGAAATCTTCTAATAATAGCTCTTTCTGGGGCAGAATCTAAGCTTAACTTTGAATTTTTTAATATTTCATTTAATTTCTTGGTAAATTCTTTCTCGTCGCCAGAAGTTCCAGCTCGTCTCAATTCATCAGCCAAAGGAGACTCTGTTAAGAATTTCTTCAAACTTTCTGAGCTCTCTTCTTTAGTCACCATTTTTCTAACCTCATCAATTTCAATTTCAGCCATAAACTTAGCCTTGTCACTTTCTTTGTCCAGATGACTCATGTCAGCGTCATTTATTATGGCTAGCTTTTTCAAAGAATCATACTCACCTGAAGACCTTAAACTTTCCTTAACCTCTCTTTGTTTTTGCTTTGGCAAATCATCATAATGAGATTTAAATCTCTTATTAGACATTGTTTTAACAAGTTCTGGCATAACAAGCTTCATTGAGCCTTTGTCAATATTTTCAATTTTAATTGAACCACTAACCACTCCTTTAACAATTTTATCACGAGCTTCGCTTTGTCTTTTATCAAATTTATCTTTATCTTCGTCTGGTTTTTGAGGATCATTTAAATCAGAAAAATCTCTAGTTAAATGCTGATATTCATTATTTAAAGAAGAATCTAGAGCGTTCATTACTTTATTGTCATAACCATAAGAGCTCTTAATTTTGTCACGATGAACAACAGCTTCATTTTGATCAAGTTTACCTCTCTCCATTAAAACCATGGCTGCGGCCGCTCTTTCATGACCACTGCGAGAGTAATCATTCATAACATCTCTGATTTCGCCCTCCTTTGAGTCTTTAAAACCCTCTTTTATCTTGCTTATTTGACCATTATTATGATTAGAGGCTAAATCAGCATCAGACTCACCAGCTCTCATTATTTTTTTTCTACCCTTAACTCCAGCTATACCACCAACAGCACCAGCAGCTAAAACTCCCACTCCTCCAGTTGAAAATGCCAAAACACTACCTAAAGCAGCACCTCCAACACCAGATAACACCTTACTACCAATCTCAGCTCTTCTTCGTTGCCTACCCAAAACAGTTTCATGCTGTTGAATCTCTGAATCTTTGGAGCCGATTTGTTTATTGATTTTCTCCAGCTCATCATTTTCTTTCTCCTTTTCTCCATTAGTTTTTAATTCTTTTACCTTAGCAGCAACAGCTGTTTCGTCAGCGTTAACAGCCAATCCAGCATTTTTCTTCATTACCTCTAAATCAGCACCAACCATTTTTAACTCTTCTTTAGCCTCAACATCTTGACCGTTAGCGCTAACCCTGGTTTGCAATTCATTAAATCTGCTTTGGGTTTGCTCTAAATTATTAGCCTGAGATATCATAGCATCACCCTTACCAATACTGTCCTTAAACTTAACCTCAATCTCTTTCTTTTTTTCTTCCAAGGCCTTTCTTTCTTCTTTAGCTTTATTGATATTAGCTTGAGTCGAATTAACGCCAAAGGCTCTTTGCATGCCCCTGTCAACCAATTGTCTTCCCTTATCAGGAACAGCGGCAATAGCTTTCTTTGCCTTAGATTCAGCTCTTAATAAAGCCCCAGCATCTTTTTGAGCTCTCTCCTGTCTAAGTCCTTCTTTCATTGATTGACGAACCTTTAAGGCGTTTTGAGCTCTTTCAATGCCGGTAACTCTTTTAGCTCCCTTGGAAACAGAATTCATAGCCCCACTTCCCATAGCCTGCAATTTGGCCATTCCCTTTCCAGCCACACTTCCAGCCATACCACCCATTTCCTGAGCAATCATAAGACCCCCTAAAAGCATGCCAATAGAAATAATAAATTTAGTAACATTTTCTTGGCTACCAGCCTCAGTTACAGAAATAGAAAAGTTTTCAGATCCGATGTCGCCATTTTCTGGATTACTTTCTCTTTGCATCTTGTTTATATCCCTACTTCCCTCTACTCCACCCAAAGAAGCAAATGACAACCAGATAAAAAATGCTAAAACTGGGCCAACTATTAAATTTTTAGAAAAATCAGTCCACCATCTTTGTGAGTATGACTGTCCTTGAGGAAAAGAGGCTAATAAATAGGCCAAAGGGGATAGAACAACATAAATCCAAATCATAATAATTCTCATAGCCAACATAACAAGCATAGTTAAAATAACAACCACAGAAACTACAGAAAAAATTAAAGCTAAAATAATCGAACCTAAAATAGTCCATCCAGTAACATCTTTAGAGCTGCTTTGACTAAAACTTAATATTTCCGTGACGTTTAACATAGAGGTAAGATTTCCAGCAGCTAAATTTTTAAAAGCGTTAACAAAAGTTAACATGACTACTTGAGTAGCATCAATAAAAACACCACAAATCAGCTTAGAAAAGTTTATTAAAACAGCCATTAAAATAAGTTTTGGCAACCATGTTTTTAAATTATATTGCTCAACTCTTAAAATAGTAGCAAAAGCTATTATTAAAAGAATTAAAATAAAAAACATATTACAAAGATCTCTAACCAAGGTCCAGCCAAATTTGACAGCATTAGAATCTATAAAATCATTATACTGAGCAATTCCAATTAAAACATAAAGTAACATCACTAAAATTTGGCCCAAAACCCAAATAATAGGGTATAAAATCCAGCCCAAAACGGTGGCAACTACTTCTCCCACTCCAGCATGAACAACATTTGGAAATAAAAAAAAGACACCTAAAAAAAGAAGTAGGGATAAACCAGCAAATATTTTTTTGTTTTTTATTTTTAATTTCATTTATTTATTGAAAAAATTGAGATATCCATTCCCAAGCAATATAAGGTGCTAGAAAAAAAGAAATCGGTGGAGTAAGTAACATCATCAAGAAAGCTATTATTATTATAAAAAGATGAAGAAAACAGCAACAACCAGTCGCACCCTTTTCAATTACTCCTATTTTATTGCCCATCTCCTTGGCTATTTTAGGAGAAACTTTTTTAATATTGGTCGGAACCCATTCTTGACCTAACTTACAAAACATTTTAGGAGAAACCATTGACAGAAAAGCATGAACATAAACCCAAAAAACAGAAAAAGTAAAAGTCGGAACAGCATCCAACCAGGCATTTTTTAAAAGAGTGTCAAAAAAAAGACTCATATCATTTCTTTGCGGTCCTTCGGAAGACTTACTTGAAACCTTAGCTTTATCTATTTTTTCTTTTTTTGACCTATCTTTTCTTTTATCTTCTTCCAATCTTTGAGAATTATCCATCTCTTTGCCACCCGAAGACTTATTCATTTCACCCGAAGACTGTTCTGATTCAAGACCTTCTTTTTTATTATCACTTTCTTTGGACAAAGAATCTGGCATTCTTGATCCCTGTAAACTTTTTGAATCAAAGCTTTGAGCGGAAGAATTACTCTTATCAGGCAAAGAACTATTTGATTTTCCTTTTTCTAAATCTTTTCCTTTTTCGTCTAGCTCTTTTTTTAAACTATCATCACCTCTATTTTCTGATGGTTTAATTTCATTATCAAGTCCTTTCTTATTTTCATCATTTTTATCAACAGCATCTTTATTTTCAGAATTTTCATTTTTATCCTTAAGTCCATCTAAATTTTCTTGAACATTGGGATTCTCTGGATTCTCTGGATTCTCTGGATTCTCTGGATTCTTAGAGTCATTCTGATTTTTATCATTTTTTTTTGCGTCCGAACCTCCTTGATTGTCTTGAAAGGCTTGCTCTTCATTTCCCCCTTTTTTACTATTTAAATTTTCACCAAAGCTTTTACTTACACCTTGATCACCAAGGCTTTTATTTTTAGATTCCTGAGCCAAAGAATTGTTGGAATCTCCAACACTTTTACTAATAGAATCCTTTTCATCTTTTTTAATTTCCGATTCAATTTCTGATTTAATTTTGTCCTCAATTTCTTTATTTATTCCATTAGCCATAAAACCAAAAATAATAATAAAAGGAAGAAAATTTACAGCTATTTCTCAACTATATTATACAATAAAAAAAATAAATTGCCAAATGCTAATTCAAGACATTAAAACAATTAATTTTGATTTAATTTATCTAGTTGTTTTTCTATTTCTTCTGCTTCTATTTTTTTATACAAAACCTCTAATTCACCAACTAATAATTTCTCTTGATTTGGAAATTGCCATTTTAAGTCTTCCATTAATAAGCTTTTTTTAATCTTGATAGAAGTCTGGGGCAAAAATGGTTCAATTAAAATAGCTAAAGATTTAATTACGAGTACAAAAGCGGCTAGATTATTAGCTGCTTTTTCTTTGTCAGATTTAATCATCGTCCAAGGAGCTAGCTCGTTAAGCAAACGATTACCATCTTCAATTATTTTAAAAATAGCACGAATCGCTTTTTTAAAATTACCAAGTTCGATATCCTCCCCTGCTTCAGCAAAAGTATTATTGGCTAAATTTAAAAAATCATTTAAACGCTCGTCAATATTATCGGAAAAGTCTAGACCTTCTGGAAAATTTTTCTTAACAAATGATAAGGTTCTAAAAACAAAATTACCAAAATTACCAATAAGTTCGTTGTTAGTTTTGGCCATATAATCTTGCCAAGAAAAATTGGCATCAGCCGACTCAGGACCGTTTGATATTAAATAATATCTTAGAGTATCAGAATCAAACTCGGCTAAGAAATCTTTTAACCAAACAGCATGACCTCGACTTTTAGAGAATTGCTTTCCTTCTAAATTTAAATACTCGCTAGAAACAATTCTGTCAGGCAAATGTAAATCGCCATAAGACATTAAAATTGTTGGTAAAATTATAGCATGAAAAGGAATATTATCTTTGCCGTGAATATAGTAATGCAAGGCCTCATTATTTTTCCAAAAATCTTGCCATAAATTTTCATCTCCTTTATTTTTGGCCCACTCTTTACTGGCTGATAAATAGCCCAAAACCGCCTCAAACCAAACATAGATTCTCTTACTTTCATACCCGTCAAGTGGAATAGGAACACCCCAAGTAGTGTCTCTGGTTATAGCTCTATCTAAAAGACCCTGGGCCACAAATTCACGAGAAAAATTTTTGGCATTTTGTCTCCAAAAAGAACTGTTTTCTATAAATTTTAAAATTTTATCCTGCCAAGCAGAAAGTTTTAAGAAAAAATGTTCAGTTTTTTTCCACTCAGGAGTATTTCCACAAGTCTTACATTTAGGGTTTTTTAATTTTTTGGTTTCCATTAGATTTCCACAATTGTCGCATTGATCTCCACGAGCCGAAGAAAATCCACAAATATAACACTCACCCTCAATATATCTATCTGGTAAAAATCTCTGACAAGTAGAGCAATAAGGCAGTTCTTCTTCTTTAATATAAATGTCGCCAGATTTATATAACTTTAAAAACATTTCTTGCACAAGCTGTTGGTGATTATCAGTGCTTGTCTTGGTATAATTATCGTAAGAAAAAGACAGGCCGTTTAAAAAATTATCACTAAACTCAACGTGATATTTGCTGGATATTTCTGAAGGATGGACTCCTTGTTTATCAGCTTCAACTGCAATTGGGGTTCCATGACAATCACTACCAGAAACAAATAAAACATCATCACCTTTTAAACGATGATACCTAGCTAAAACATCGCCACCAATCAAGCCAGCTACATGCCCTAAATGAAGAGAGCCGTTAGCATAAGGCCAAGCAGCGGCTACTAAAACTTTTTTACCCATATTTAAAGGTTTTTAATACTTATTTATAAACTAATCTTAACATTTAAAAAAGCTAAAAGCAAGAAAAGAAAATAAAAAAACCCGCACTTGATTGTGCGGGTTCGGCTTTTGTAGAGGAGTTTATTTTTTAATAAACTTTTTAACTCCTCGGCCACCTGTGGTTTGAACCTTCAGCATATACATCCCTGTGGGCAGGGATGAAATATCCAAATTTTCGGTGTGATTGGTGATGATAAACTCCATAACCTGAGCTCCAATAACATTGTAGACAAATCCTTTAGCAGAATTAATCGAGCTATTAGGTAGCTGTAAATAAATGTTATCAGTGGCAGGATTGGGATAAAGCTTAACTTCAGCTGAAATGTCAGTTTCTTGAACCGAATTAGTGGAATCTGCTTTGATTTCAAAAATTATTCCAGTCCAACTAGAGATATAAACTTTACCAGTTTCTTTTTCGTAAAAACCGTCCGAACAGGAATACAGCGTCTCGCTATTATACAACACAGGTTTTACTTCTCCCGAGCTAACATTTAAATGTTGCACGCCTAGACTGCTATAGATAAAAATATTATTATTATCTTTAACAACAATATTCATACTTTCGCAGTCCTGAGTTAAAATTTTATCCAGCTGAGAGGTGTTGTTATTCCAACGATACAAACAACCATTTTCAGTTGGAACAAAAAAAGTCTCCGAATCAACTGAATGAATTTCAACTGCAAATCCTCGATCTAATTCAAAAGAGGCTATCTCAGCAATAGAGCTCCCATTATAACGAAAAAGTTTATTTGAAATTAAATCATCTTCGTTCCCCCGAACACCAATAAGCAAAATGTTATCTTCATTGATGGCGTAAACACTCTTAAAACCAATCCCAATTTGGGTAGCCAGCTCTGTAAAATCATCTGCTCCATTCCACGAATAAAGAGCAGCATTATCAACACCTGTTCTTCTGTAAGTACAAATATAAATCTTATTTTCTGAAAAAACAAAAGTGTTTATAGCATTTTGTATAGGCGACTGATAAAAATCCCAGGCCTTAGTGCTATTATTCCAGAGATAAGATTTATAAGAATTATTAAAGCTAGCAAAAATACCACCGCCAGTCTTTTTAATTCCATGAACATTACTATTCCACCCGTTGGAATTAGGAACAGAAGCGCTACTCCACTGACTACCATTATAATAAAGACCATCGTAATTAGTGAAGGCTAACATTTCATTCCCCACAACCAAAATATTTCCAAAAGGACTAACCCCATTCTCACTAATTTTGTTTAATACAAAATTTTGCGAAAAAACAGAAAAACTGAAACTCATCAACCACAAGGTTGAAAGCAAAATGGTAATTATTCTTTTCATTTTATGACCCTCCTATTATTTAATTATTTTTTAAAGTCCAAAAATCTAATAATTATAACATTAAAAATATATAATGTCAATAACTGTACGATTGCAGAGTTAATGTTACATTCTGTGGATAATTAATATTATTTAATGA
>CAZILW010000008.1:0-43156 GCA_964540285.1 uncultured Gammaproteobacteria bacterium | reverse complement strand
TAAGTATATAATTTGTCATTCAAATGTGTAAACCTTTTTGCAGCAATGTTAACAAAGATTTTTTTAAACCTAAACAGATAAAGTCTTTTTTAAAGTATTTGCCAGCTTTTTAAAGCTCTTTTGAAACTCAACTAAAGTTTTAGCCCCCCTTAAAGCTGCTGCCGGATGAAACATTGGAATTAATAAAAAATTGTCCATCTTAAAAACCTTACCTTGGTCGCGAGATATTTTTCCATTTGAAATGAAATAATTAAAAGAAAATCTACCCAAAGTAACAATTATTTTAGGTTTAATAATTTCTATTTGTTCTTGCAGATAAGGTTTATACGCATTAATCTCGGCTGATAAAGGATTTCGATTTTCCGGTGGCCTTCTTTTAACTATATTACTTATATAAACATCTTCTCTTCTTAGGCCCACACTCTCAATAGTTTTGGTTAAAAGTTGACCAGAACGACCAACAAAAGGACGACCCAGTTGATCTTCTTTTAATCCGGGAGCCTCCCCAATAAAAAAAATATCAGCCTCAGATGAACCCTCACCAAAAACCAAATTAGATTTTTGAAGTGGAAGAGATTTATCTTCTAAAATTTTTTTTCTTAATAATTCTAACTGTTTATACTTATAGGTCATACCAATTTAATATTATCATAAAAAATTTAAAAAAGAAAAAACCTCGAAAACTTTGTCGAGGTTTAAAAACTTTCAGGAAGCAATTAGGCTGCCACAACTATATAATAAAGGTCGTCAGCCATAAAAACATCCTGGTGGTGAAGAAAATTAATTTCAGCTCCATAACCCGAGCTAAAAACATCTGAGCTAATTACAAAATAACGACCATGATGCTTAGTCAAAAAAAGAATAGCATGATGTTTGCTGGGTAAGGAGCTTCTGAACTGCCGACAAAAATTAACGATTTGAGCTGGACTGAGGCTAAGCTTATCCAAGTCTTGAGAAATGGTTTTAAACATTTTCTCAAAATTAAGATCTTCGTCTAACTCATAAACCTTAAAATTTGTTCTGGGGGTAGGACTGCAAGGAAAATTAAAACCTAATTTGTCAAAATTGGTATCTATACAGGCTTTAAAAACGTCCCTGGCTTCCGTAATAAGATCTTTACCGTCACACTCTTTGATAAATAAATCTTTATCATCAAGTATTAAAATAAGGTCTCTAATACTGATTTCGGCTTCCATTTTTTCCGATTTTAGGTTTATATGTATTTATGAATGTACATTATAGTATTATAGCATATTAATTGAATAAAGTCAATAAGTAAAATTAATAAAAAAAAAGCTACTGATTAAGTAGCTTTCAAAACTAAGGAGAACAGAGATCTAAAGACCTATTAATTTCAAATAGGAATTCTTCAAGAGTATTTATGGGGATTGGTTTTTGCAAACACAACATGTTATTTTCCCGACACTCTTCAATAAACTTTAGATCACCTGAAATAATAATAGTTCTCTTTATTTCATCAAAATTCATTAATTTTAACAAATCTCGCCCATGATCACCATCAGCAAGACTTCCGTCGAGTGTTATCAAAGAATAATTAAAACTTTGAATTTTAATACTCGCCTCTTTACAGTCAGTAGCAAAATCAATGGACAAATTATCAGAATATCCGAAAGATTGGCCATTATTGAAATCTTCATTTTTACCCGATATATCAAATCTGGCAAAAAATCGCTTTATCATAATAGCCAGCAGTTCAGACTGTTTTAAATCGTCCTCTACGATAAGAATTTTTATTTTTTTCATTTTTAAAGATTTTGATTGTTAAAAAACTAAAAAAGCGGAGGGTAGGAGATTCGAACTCCTGATGCCTTGCGGCATACTCGCTTTCCAAGCGAGCGCACTAGACCACTATGCGAACCCTCCAAAATTTATATAATATTTAATCTTGACATTGAAACTTCTTTTTATTGTCTCTTCTTTTTAAATTCAATTTGCTCTTATTTATTCCTCAATCTAATTTTTTAATCAATACATTATTATCACATACTCAACAAAAAAACAAATAAAAATATGCCGCCATTTAAAAAATGAGCGACACCAAATAGAAAGGCTTATTTATTTTTTTTTATCAGCTTTAGATAATAAAAAAATAAAAAGACCTAAGCAGGCTAGAAAAAAACCAGTACCAACAGGCGACCCCCAGCCCAACAATAAAAATAAATTATCCATATTTTTTTAAATTAATTTAAATGTCTATAAATTATATTTTTCATCCCTTCTAATTTCTCTCCATTATTGCCGACAACATCGTCGAAAGATCTAGCACCAACAATCATTTCACTACCAACAAAAACAGTTGGCACACCATAAACATCAAACTTTTCTGCTTCAGTTTTCATTTTTTCTAATTTTGGTAAATATTTCTCATTTCTCAAGCATTCATTAATCAATCCTTGGTTTAAACCAATTCTTTTACTGTACTCATCCAAATATTCTTCAGACAAAGAATCACTCTCTATCTCACCTAAAAGCAAATCACGAGCCTCAAAAAATTTTCCTTGTTCGTTGGCGCATTGTGACCATAAATTAATATAAATTGAGTTGGGAAACATTTTATCAGCATACGGTCTGAAGGCAATAGCCACTTTATCTCCAACTTCCCTTCTAAGCATGTCTAAAGTTTTATCAAATTCAGCTGAATAATAACTAGACAAATCTTCGTAAACAATAACCTTAACCTTAGCATTTTTCTTGCCAAGCACAATATCAGAATCATCAATACCTCTTAAATTACTAGCCACGAAATTACCAGCCTCAACCACTGACTTAACTTCCTCAGGAGTCATTTTACGAACAGTTTTTTTATTACCACTGTAAATAACAAAAACAAATGTTGATAAAATAAAAATAAAAACAATCATGAAAATCGTTGTTATTCTCTTGTCTTTTAAAAAATTTTTTAACATATTTTTAAAATTAATTTTATTCTTAAACTAATTTAAATTAGGAAATTTTTGATGAAATTCTGTTTTAGACTGAAACTGATTAGCTAAATTTAAAACAATATCATCTCTAAACTTTTTAGAAATTATTTGAATTCCAAAAGGCAAATCTTTTGAAAAGCCAGCTGGAATTGACAATCCAGGCAAACCAGCCAAAGAAGGCCCAATTGTAAAAATATCTTCTAAATACATCTTAACTGGATCATCAATCTGTTCTCCAATTTTAAAAGCTACATCTGGAGAAGTGGGAATTAAGATAGCATCAACTTCCTCAAAAACACCGTCAAATTCTTTTTTAATTAAATTTTTAACAGCTATAGCCTTTTTATAATAAGCATCATAATAGCCAGAACTAAGAGCGTAAGTGCCGAGCATTATTCTTCTTTTAACCTCTGGACCAAAAGCCTCTCCCCTGTTTTTTAAATATATTTCATTTAAGTTTTCTGAATTAGAACCCTTGGCTTTATAATCAAAAGAAAAACCATATCTAATTCCATCAAGACGAGCAAAATTAGAGCTGACTTCAGAGGGGGTTATAATATAATAGGCTGGCCCAGCATATTTGTTATACTTTAAGGAGATATTTTTTATTTGCGCTCCAAGACTTTCAAATACAGAAATAGATTCTTTCACTATCTTCGCCAAAGAGTCCTCTAGAGAGTCAATAAATTCTGGAACTATTCCAATTTTTATCCCCTTTAAACTATTGTCTATATTTTGGCAATAATCAATTGACTGTTTAAAGCTACTTAAATCATTTTCATCAAAGCCAGCAATAACATTCATAATAAGAGACAAATCTTTAGCGCTTTTAGCAATAGGACCAATAACATCAGTAGAAGAAGTCATAGCCATTAGGCCATATCTTGAAACACTGGAATAGCTCGGCTTTAAACCACTAACTCCACAAAAACTAGCTGGCTGACGAATTGAACCACCAGTATCACTTCCTAAAGCAAAAACACATAAACCAGCCGAAACGGCAGCTACTGATCCACCAGAACTACCGCCAGGAACCCTTTCTACATCCCATGGGTTTTTACTAATAAAAAAACTAGACGTCTCGGTAGAAGAACCATGAGCAAATTCGTCCATATTAGCCTTGCCCAATAAAACGGCACCGGACTCTTTTAGTCTCTTGATAACAGTGGCGTCATAAGGTGCAATATAATTCTCTAACATTTTAGAGGCCGCTGTAGTTTTAAAACCTTGGCACAATATATTATCCTTAGCTAAATAAGGTATACCCAATAACAAAGATTTGTCACCAGCTAAAATTCGCTCGTCAGCTAAAACAGCTTGCTTTCTAGCCTCATCTTCAAAAACGCTTATACAGGTCTTAATTTTAGGATCTATTCTTTTAATTCTGTCTAAAAAATAGTTGCACAAATCAAGAGAACTCAACTCTCTCTTTTGAAGTAAATCAGACAAATCTTTAATTGATATTTTATGATATTCCATTTTAAAAAATTATAAAACTCTCTTTACTTTTATTTGATTATTTTCAATCTCTGGAGCTTGGTTTAAACTCAAATTTCTAACATCTTCATGACAAACAACTGACTCATCGCTCCTAAGCTGATTATCAAATTCACTCTCCAGACCTAATATTTCATCACTAGATATATTTAATTCATTTAAAGTTTCTATAAAACTTAAAATAGAGGAAAATTGTTTCGCATATTTTTCCTTTTCAACTTCACTCAATTCCAATTTGGCCAATTGAGCTATTTTTTCTATTTGATCTTTATTTATCTCCATAAAAGTTTATCATTTTCAAAAAATCATCCTCACTTAAAATTTTAATCCCCAACTCCTGAGCTTTATCGAGTTTACCACCAGGATTATCGCCCACAATTAAATAATCTAATTTCTTACTCACAGCTGGCAAAACCTTTCCTCCCAACTCTTTTATTTTAGCTTTTGCCATATCTCTTGTCAAACTAGTTAAAGTGCCAGTAAGTAAAAATGTTTTATCAGATAAAATTGAATTAATTTTAGAATTTTTAGATTTTTTCTCAAAAAAAATTTTTAATTTAAAGCTGTCGAGTTTTTTAATTATTTTTAAATTATGCTCATCTCTAAAAAAATTATAAACAGAACTGGAAACTATTGGGCCAAAATCTTCAATTTTTTCTATATCCTCCTTTTTCAGTGATTTTATAATCTTACTAATTTCTCCTGGTTTTAAATAATCCCTATTTTCCAGTCCTTTATCAAGCAAAGAAATTATCAAATCAGATAAAGCTTGAGCTGACTCTTCTCCAACATGCCTAATACCTAAGGCGTATATAAAACGAGAAAGTGCTACATTTTTTCTTTCTTCTAGTGATTTTATTAAATTATCAGATGATTTCTCCCCAAATCTTTCCAAATTCAGCAAATCTTCTTTTTTTAAATTGTACAAGTCGGCAAAATCAGAAATAAGACCAATACTTAAAAATTGCTCTATTATTTTAGGACCTAAATTTTCAATGTCTAAAGCATTTTTAGAAACAAAATGAATTATTTGCCTTAAATTAACAGCATAACACCTAGGATTGAGACATCTAAAAGCCACCTCTTCTTTTAATTTAGCAATATTTGACTCACATATTGGGCATTTTTCTGGTGTATAAATTTTTTGTTCAGAGCCAGATCTAAGATTTTTTAAAACTAAAACTACTTTGGGTATAACATCCCCCGCTCTTTCAATAATAACGGTATCTCCTATCATTATATCAAGCCTCTCTATTTCATCCATATTATGTAAAGTAGAGCGACTAATAATAGCCCCTGACAAATTAACCGGTTCTAAAATGGCCGTTGGAGTTAAAACTCCAGTTCTGCCAATCTGCCAAACAACGTCTTTTATTTTAGTACTTGCCTGTTCAGCTGGAAATTTATAAGCCATTGAATATCTTGGCGCCTTTCCAACTATACCTAAAATATCCCACCATTTTAACTCATTGATTTTAACAACCAAGCCGTCAATATTAAAATCCAACTGATTTTTATGTTTTGACCAATATTGATGCATTTTAAAAACATCGCCTAGATTTTCACAAAGTTTGTTTTGCTCAGGAGCTTTAAAACCTAATTTCTTAGTTAAAAGTTCAGAATTTTGTCTGCTAAGCAAAATATTTAATCTCTTACCATTTTTATAAAAAATTAAATCATAAGCATAAAATTTTAACTTTCTTTCACTGGCCAATTTAGGGTCTAATTGTCTTAAAGAGCCAGCAGCCGCATTTCTGGTGTTGGCCAAAAGAGGTTTGCCGCTTGTTTGATAAAGTTTGTTTATCTTTTCTAATCTTTTTTTAGTCATTATAGCCTCTCCTCTAACCTCTATTAAATCAGCATTAATAATTTTTAATATTAAATCCGAATCAATTTTTAATGATTTTAAATATTTTTCTTCTGGAATATTTAAAGAAAGAGGAATGCTGTCAATAGTTTTAAGATTAGATAATATATTTTCTCCAATTTTTCCATCACCTCGAGTAGCTCCTTCAATTAACAAACCATTCCTGTATTTTAAATTGACAGCTAGGCCATCTAGTTTAAGTTCACAATAGTAAGTCCAGTCTGGTTTAAAATTATCTAGTTTATTATCCGATATAAAGCGACCCAATCTTTCCTGCCAATCAAGCATATCTTTTTCAGAAAAAGCATCAAACAATGAAAGCATGGGGCTTAAATGCTTGCTTTTAACAAACTTTTCTACTGCCTGCCCCCCAATTCTTTGTGTGGGAGAGTCAGCTGTGATAAATTCGGGATTTTCTTGTTCTAACTTAAAAAGCTCATTTTTCAATGAGTCTAAAGCCCCCTCGCTAATACTTTCTTGATCCAAGACGTGGTAGTTATAGCGGTGTAGATTTATTTCCTGTTTTAATTTTTCAATTCTATTTTTTATATCTTTCTTATTCATAAAATCTAATCTTTCAAACAACGAACAGAAAAACCAGCGTGACGGTTATCAAGATTGGAAGATAAATCAACATAAACCTCATAAGCCAAACCAAAGATGGCGCCACTAGGAGAATTTGTCCAAATATTAGTATAGCTATATTTATCAGAAAAAGAAGAAGCTGCAAATCTAATTCCTGATGGAGGTATGGATAAACCTGAAGAATTATTTCCATCCCAGGAAGGAGAGTCTATACTAGATGACTTAACCGCATCTACAGCATTAACACCTAAATAGGAAATCAAATCAATAAATTCAGATTGATTGGGGATGTGCCAACCTTCAGGACAAATGCCTTGATGTTTATTTTTAATAATATACTCACCTCCACCACAAATTCCAGTATAAGTACCATCTAAATTATCGTAAAATTCAACATTATAGCCACACTCATAAGGAATATTTAAAGCCTCTGCCCACTCATAAAGACCCCCATAACCAATACAATCAGAAGAGTTGTTATCATAACAATACTTTTCAATTTGACTATTATTATTTTGACAAGACCAAACACCGCCTCCAGAAACATCTATACAAGGAGAAGTGGTTGAAGAAGTAATCATAGAGCCAACATTTAAATTTTCAGCCAACCAACATTGCCTACCGACCCTAACCGTATTATACTCATAACCTTCATATAAAACAGTGTTAAAACCGCAAACGAAAGGCAGTGATATTTCTTTAGTGATTGTCTTGTTTTTATAAGTAGCAGAAATATAAATTTTTCTTTCCTCTCCAATATCAACACAGCTAATAATATAAGAGTAGTTTTCACCATTTAAAGTAAACAAGTCATTACTACAATCAAAAGTATCAATATCAAAACCATTAGAATAGATTTCGTATTTTAATCTTTCCACCCCGGAATTAAGGACTTGCTCAGCCTTAATTGCTTCGGCGATCTTACTTTCCCTGGAAGTGCTGGTAATAACTATATAGGCAGAGCTAAAAGCCATTATAAAAATACCAGCCATAATAACTATAGAAACAATTATAGCACTACCTGATAAAAAATTTTTATTTATATAATTATTCATAGTAATTGATAGACACGCTAGTTTGAGCCTGAATTATATTTTCCGGCTCATCAGCTGGTGCTGCCTGAATAGAAACTGTTAGTAAGGGCTGTCCGTATTCAACAAAATCTTCAACTTCAAAATTAAGTCCAACAATATTAGTTTTTTTACTACTTATATAATTTTCACCCTTAGAATCGGTATACATAACCAATCTTTTCATTCCGCTATCATCTATAGCTTCAAAATAATAACACTCCCCATCTTTAATAAAAGCAATAAAATTAGATTGAATATCAAAAAATTTATTATTTGAAATGCCACAAATTGAGCCATTGCTAATCTCTGCATTTTTCACATTATAAGCTACTAGCTTTAAAAAATAATTAACATCACTTAAAACAATTGAGTCTATGCTTATTTTTTTCTGATTACTCATAGTTGATCTAAAAATACTACTTGTCGCTAAAATCACAAAAATAATAATAGAAACAGAAACTAATATTTCTATTAAAGTAAAAGCTTTTTTATTTTTTTTAAATCGACAAATCATACAAAACAGTTTCTAATTTATA
The DNA here is from genome assembly GCA_964540285.1 of uncultured Gammaproteobacteria bacterium. Classification (GTDB taxonomy): domain Bacteria; phylum Patescibacteriota; class Patescibacteriia; order Patescibacteriales; family UBA12465. The sequence continues at coordinate 34,653 of CAZILW010000008.1, read as the reverse complement.
ATCATAGCTTTGACCTCTATCAGTCCAGCTAACCCAGGATTCAATAGTTGTGCTGGCTAAGGTTTCGGCTCTAACGGTTATTAATCTTTTAAAAATAGTATCTTCTCCATTGCTTGAATGTCTAAAAAAACCATTGTCATTTTGCAATACAGCCTGATCTATACTTGAACAAGTGGTCGCAATCAAAGAATAATAATCAACCTTATAAGTATATTCTCCGATACCGGCTGGTGATATTCCATCCCAAACATCATAATCCATTTCTAAAATTATATTAGTATCTCTAATATTTTTCATTAATTCTATGCCTTCCTGGGATAAATAAGAAGCGACAATCAAATCTCTTTTTAGTCCCTGGAAGTACAAGCTTTTTCTAAGTAAAGATAAAACGGCCAACATTCCAACACTTAAAACAAAAAGGATAACTACTGTTTCCATTAGAGTGAAGGCTGATTTTTTCTTTAATTTATTTTTCATACTAACAAAAATAATTAATAAGAAATACAAGAAGATCCAGAAGGGCAAAAAGAACAACAATATTTATTAGACTCTCCACAAAAACAATCCTCAGCATCATTTAAGCCAAACTGATTGGAAACAACCAGCTTGGACATGTTAGACTGACTATTTTTTAATTCAATTATCAAATCAGAACTTGAGGTTGAATAATTAATGGGGTTATAAAAAATTGGGAAAAAAGAACCGGCTGGAAACAAAATCATAACTTCATCGGACAAACTTATATTGCTAATAATATTACCAGAAGAAGAATATTTTTTAGCCCCAAAAGATAAGTTTATCTCATTTTCATCAATTACCATATCCCCATTTAAGTCAGCAAAAACCTGATAAGAAGATGAGGCCACACTTAAATGAATTCCCCAATAAACAGGGATTTGATTATCATAAGTATCAGAATTTATAGCCCTCCATTTAATAGTCTCCAAATCAGAAACAAGAGATATTTGAAAGTTACTCAGTGATGAATAATCTTCACCGACTTTATAATTAGCCACCAACAAAGAACTAAGAATAACAATAACTGACAAACTGACCAAGGCTTCTATTAAAGTAAATCCGCTCTTTTTCATATTTTTTTAGAATTAAAGCTTGCTAAAAATTTTTCACCCAAGGAAATCATTTTCAAACGATCAACTTCAAGATCATCTTTAAAGCCAAGCAAGTGCAAAAGTCCGTGCACTAAAATAAAATCAAATTCAGTCTGAAATGTTTTTTTAAACTCCTTTGCCTGCCTCTTGATTTGTTTAATATTTATAATTACTTCATTCAAATCTTCAAAAGATAAAACATCAGTTGTTTTATCAAAGCCACGATAAATTTTATTTATCTCCCTCATTTTTCTGTCAGAAATAATAGCAATGGAAATATCTCCTTTTAATTTATATTTTTTTAAAAAAGTCTCAGTAATTAACCTTATTCTTTTAGAGTTGATTTTATCTTTACTTAAATTGTTTATATCAATTGACATACTAAAAAAATAATCTCCTAAAAAACCTAAAAATTTTATAAAATAAATAAAGAAAATTATTAACTATCAAGTCAAATGTTCCAGGGTATCCAAACATCTCACCACCAAAACCCTTTTTAAAACGACTAACACCAGGCCACTTAAAATCATCAACTCCATAGAAATCATAAAAAGAAAAACCTAATTCTTTAGATAATTTTATTAAATAAAAATGTAAAAGGTAAGGACTCATAATATTTCTCTGATTATCCGAAGAAGCTCCATGCAAGTATGAAACACAATTATCATGAAAACAAAAAATTCCAGAAGCTATAATTTGATTTTCATAACTAGCTTCAAAAATTTTAATATTTTTATCGCCAGATTTAATCAAATTATAATAATAATCTCGATCATGAATAGAAAAGTTGTCTCTGACAGCTGTTTGCCTAATCAAATCCCAAAAATTAGCAAAAGCTTTTTCCTTGTTACTTTCTTCTCCAATTAAAACCCCTTTCTTTTCTGCCAGTCTAATATTATATCTAGTCTTTTGTTTCATGTCAGCTAAAATTTCTGACAAATCCTTTTTTAAATTTATAAAAACTGTTTTTGATGGTTGAACATCTTTGGTTTTTTTAAGAAAATTATCCTTAGACAGGGCGTGATCAGCAAACTCCAATCTTAAAAAAACAACTCTCTTTTTTTTAGCTTCCAACTTTAAAAGGTTTAGTATTTTTTTCTTTGACTCCACTTCCAAATCACTTTTAAAAATTGGACCTCTTGGAAAATACCAATATTTAAATTTATTAGCTAAAAAGGAAATTTCTACAATCAACGCCAAGGCAACAATTTTATCACTAATTTTAATTGAAACATAGTGACATTTTCGACCATAAGATTCTTGAACAAACCCCCAGAAAGATGATTGTAAAAAACTTTTTTTGCCAAAAAAACCGGAAAAACCGGTAAATTCTGCTTTCTCTATATTTTCAAAATCTTTTCTACTTAAAAACTCAACCATTTCTTTTAACATATTTATTAAAACTGACTAGCCATATTATACATCGGCAAAATTATAGCGGCCACCATAATACCCACCCCAATACCCATAATAACCATGATAACTGGCTCAATAATGGTACTAATATTATTTAACTGGTTTCTAACGTCTTTATCATAAAATTTAGCCACCTCTTCTAAAATATCATCTAATTTACCAGTCTTCTCACCAACCGACATCATTTCCGGAATCATTTTCGGAACATATTCGCTATCCTCTAAAACGCTAGTTATTGAACCACCCTCGCTAACATTATTAACTGTTTCAGTAATAATATCTTTATAGGCAGTATTTTTTATAATATCAGCAACAATTAACAAGCTTTTATTCATGCTAACACCTCCCTTTAATAAAGTACTAAGAGATCTGCAAAATCTAACCAAATAAATCAATTGAAATAACTTTCCTACAGTTGGAACCTTTAAAAGAAAGTAGTCAAAAGCTTTTTTGCCAAACCTGGTTTTTAAAAAAGCCCTAAAAGCTATAATAAAAGCTATCAATAAACCTATCAAAGCCAAATAATATTTTTGACCAAATTCAGTTATTCCAATAACTATTCTGGTTGGCAGTGGTAATTCAGCCCCAGTTTCTTGAAGCATGGTAGTAAGTTCCGGTAAAACAAAAAATATAAAAACAACACCAACTCCCAATAAACCAGCCAAAATGAAGGCTGGATAAATCATAGCTCCCTTAAATTTCTTTAACATGTCGTAATCTTTTTCCATTTCATCTGCCAAATAATTTAAAACTTCATCTAACTTACCAGAAGTTTCTCCAGCTTTAATTATATTACAATAAAAATCAGAAAATATTCCATTATATTGTTTAAAAGCGTCTGACAAAAGAGCTCCTCCATCAACTTCATAAGCCACATTAGATATTATGTTTCTAAAATGATCATTTTCTGTCTGTTCAATTATTGTGTACAGTGCTTCAGTTATTGTAACATGGGCAGAAATCATAACTGCAAACTGCCTCGAAAAGACAACTATATCCTTATTTTTAACAGGAGTAAGTTTTTCATTTATCTTTGTCTCCCAGGTATTAGATATATTGTCTATCTTTTTAACACTTAAAAGTTTTTTATTTAATCTTTTAATAGCGTCCCCCTCACTTAAGGCAACCACTCTTCCGGTTTTAGTTTTTCCTTTATTATTTTTGGCTTTATATCTAAAAATAGGCATATTTTTTTTAATTACATTTCAATAACTCTAAGAACCTCTTCAATATTGGTAACACCCTTTAAAACCTTTAAAAAACCATCTTGTTTTAAAGACACAAATTTTTGACTTTTTCTAACATTTTCAATATTTAAATTGGTTATTCTATTCATGATTATATCTTTCAGGTTATCATCTATTTCAATAACCTCACCAATAGAAACACGATCCAAATAACCACTATTTTGGCATTTAGAACATCCAACGGGCTGATAAATTTTTAAATTAGCAATATCTTCAAATTTATTTATACTGGGAAGTTCTTCTTTTAAACGATCAAAATCAACATCTTTAACAACTTCTAAGGCGTCTTTCATAAACTTTTCTCGATATTCCTTGTCAGCTTCCTTTTTACAATTCTCGCATAATCTTCTAGTTAAACGTTGGGCAATAACCATTCTCAAAATAGAACAAAGAAGAACTGGTTCAGCTTTCATATCTATTAAACGAAAAACTGTTCCAATGGCATCATTGGTATGAATAGTTGATAAAACCAAGTGACCAGTAAGACCAGCATGAATCGAAAGCTCAACCGTTTCCTCGTCTCTGATTTCACCCACCATAATAACATCTGGATCTTGACGAACCAAAGACCTAAGACCGGTGGCAAAAGAGTAGCCAATTTTAGGTCTAATTTGAGATTGATTGATTCCCTTTAATTGATACTCAATCGGATCTTCTAGGGTGGAAATATTAACCCCCTCTTTATTTAATATATTCAAGATTGAATACAAAGTTGTTGTTTTACCACTACCAGTTGGACCAGTAACTAAGATAATTCCATTAGTTTTTCTAACATTTTTTCTAAAAACTTCTAACACATAAGAATTAAATCCTAACTCGTCTAAACCAATAACACCCTTGGCAGTATCTAAAATACGCATAACAACCTTTTCTTTTCCGCTACCAACTGGCAAAGTAGAAATACGAAAATCTATCTCACGATTATCCAAAACAAGCACAATACGACCATCTTGAGGAACACGAGTCTCATCAAGTTTCATTTTGGCCATAACTTTAATTCTAGCCACCACAGCCCCATGAATATTTTTAGGTAAAAACAAGGCATTTTTTAAAATACCATCAATTCTATAACGAACCCGACTCTCCCCCTCATAAGGCTCAACATGAATATCACTAGCACGACTATCAATAGCATTTTTGATAACAACCGAAACTATTTTCGCAACTGGAGCACTATTGGCATCATCAACGTTTAAATCCTCCTTGTCGTCCTCTCTTTTTACCTGAACCAAATCCTCCCCTCCTTCTGATTTTGATTTAATTTCCAAGGCAGAGGAAATTTCTTCTTCCATTTTCTTATATTGTCTATAGGCCGAATTAAAACTATTTCTAGAGATTAAATAATAATCAACTTTTAATTTTTTTCCATTAGCTAAAAAGTTTAAAGCTTCCATGGCCTTTAAATTAGGCTCCACCAAACCAATACTCATTTTTTGCTCATCAGCAAAAAAACAAACAGCTAAATAATTTTTAGACAAGTCTTCATTTATCGTTTCTAAAAAATTATCGGGTATTTTTTCATCGACTAAATTTCTATAAGGTAAATTATAAACCTCAGCTTTAACCTTAACCAAATCCTCATGATTTAAATATTTTTGTCTAATTAAAAAATCTTCCAGATTAAAATGCCTGTCTTTACTGACCAAGGTTTCTAATTCTAAAAATTTATCTTCTGGAAGTATTTTTTTAACTTTAATTAACTCCAAAAACTTCTTATTATTAAACATAAGATATTTTAAAAGGCTTATTTTTTAATAGGACTAAAAGGGTTGTCATTACCCACTTCAAAAACAGGCAAATCTATTTGAGGTTCAGATGGTATTAAAGGATCTTCAAGAAAGGGATCTTCATTGTCTACGATAAAATCATCATCCGCTAGATCCCCAGGAAGATTAAAACCAGTTAAATCGATATGAAACTCTTTTAAATTTACAAATTTAGGATTGGAAAGACGGCTCAAGTCAAAAAAACTGTTAACTGATTCAGTTTCTACTTTTTTCATTATAAGTTCTGGGTTTTCTATGTTAACACTAAACTGGAAATGCTTAACTATTTTTTTGTTATAAAGCAAAAAAACAACATTCAAAACAGCAAGCACAGAGACAATCATGATAAAGACTATTTTATATAATTTACTCATAGGAAAAAATTTATTTTTAGAATAATAGACTAATTTTTAAAATAATAAACTAGAGCATCAAATTTAACGGTTTTGCTTTCTGGATTAAATTCTAGATACACAATATCTGTTATCTTTAAATTATTTTCAATAATATCTAATAAATATTTTAAATCAACATAGTTAACAGCTGAAATTTCGGCTTTAATTGCCCAAGAAGCGATATTGCTTGGCAAAGAATAAGCCATTTGGGTTAGTCTTGAATCAATTTCTAAACCACTTCCAGGAGCCACCATTGATCTTCTAGAACCAGTTTGACTAATAGTAGAAGATTCCAGGGGGTCAGAAACCTTAAGCGACTTAATGTTAAAATTATTTTTCATTAAAAAATAAGCAAACTCCATAAAAACATCGTCTCGCAAAACATTTTTAGGAACCATTTTATTTATTTTATCAACTTCCCCTTTATCGATACTTTCAAAAACTTCAATATTTTTTCTATAAGAAACAAGCTCTCGATATTCCTTAATAAACATTTCTTTTTTTGTTTCTAAAACCTCATTAGACGTCTTAACAACTTTTTCGTATTTTGGTAGTAAAATAAAATTAAAAGAAAACCAAAAAACAAAAAACAACATTAGAAAGGAAAAATATTGAAAATTATTATTAAGAAAAGAGTTTATTTTGTTTTTAATTCTTCTATTAGAAGAAGCTCTCTTTTCTAACTGCTCCTCTTTTTCTTTTTTATTGTTTATATTATTTTCCATATTAAAAATTGGTAAATGTTTTAGGATCTAATTCTAAATTAATATTAAAATTAACAAAACCAGAGCTTGGACCAATTCCACCTTCTCCAATTTCCTCATCAGAAACAAAAACGTTTAAAGATCTTTTATCAGCCGAGAAATACTTAGATTGATAACTAATAGCTCGAACATCATCAGTAACTGATGGTAAAGTATAAGATCCACCAATATCACCACTAAAACCCTTAAAATAAACATTTTTCAAAGTGTTTTGCTCTAAAAAAGAAAAAAACCTTGTCCAATAAACGTGTTTATCTAAGACAGAAAAAGAATTACTCATTTTATTTTTAAAAGCAAAAACTTCGGCATATCTCTCTTCTAAATTCTGTTTTTCTTTTTTTATAGCTGAAATTTCATCCTGTAGATAATAAGAATTTTCCGTGCTTCTATTTTTTTCCCACCAAGAAAGCAAAAAATGCAACTCCATAATTAAAATGAAAGATGTTAAAAGTAGAGCAAAGAAAGCAACTAAATGTTTGTTTAGCTCAAAATGAATAGGCACCTCATCTTTAATTAAGTCAGTTTCCAATAATTTTAAGTTATCCAAATCACCCTTGGAGCTTATTCTTTTGTTTTTTATTTTTTCTAAAAAAGATTTAAGAAAACCAAGAACATCCTTTTTGCCTGCGCTTTTTTCCTTTTTAACTGTATCAATATTTTTTTCAACAACCTTATCACTAGCTTTTTCTTGATTATTTTTATCTTCTTTAATATTTGGATTTTTTTTATTATTTTTATCCATATTTAAAAATTTAATTTTTGTCAGCCCCTCTTAAGGCTAAGCCAGCGGCCACGGAAAGTTTTGGACCCACCTCCGATAAAACTGTTTCTATTTCTGGAGGATAAGAAACTTTAAACCAGGGATTGCCAATCACCACCCTCATGTCTAATATCTTCTCCAAATAATCAGAAAAATTATAAAGAAGACATCCCCCACCAGATAGAACTATCTTTTCAATATTATCATTATTTCCATTATAAAAAAGATCTATCATATATTTTATTTCATTAACAACAGGGCTGATAGCATCTAAAACAACTTTAGGAATTTCTTTCTTTTGTTCGTCTTTTGACATAGCCAGGTCAAATTTAAATTGCTCAGCTTGTTCTGGGCTAATTCCCATTTTAGAACTAATTTCATTAGTAATACTTCTGCCAGAAATATTAATACTTCTATTTAGAAATGGGATACTTTCCTTAACTATAGAAAAGTCAGTGCTGTTTTCACCCATTTCTATAATCATCACCGTGGCTGGATCATTTCCCAAAAGAGCTCTAATTAAAGAAAAGGTCTCTGTTTCTAAATTAGCCAAAGTTAATTTAGCCTCTTTAAAAACATCAATATATTTTTTAATAAGTTTTTTAGGAGAACCAGTTAAAAAAATCTTAACATTACTATTTCCATTACTTTTATTTGGAATAATTTTCCAATCAAGAACCATCTCCTCTAGAGGTAGTGGAATAACTTTTTTAGCCTCTTCTATGACTTGTTCGTTAATCTTTTTCTTATCAAAATTATAAAGATTAATAACTGAAGAAAAAACAGACCAACTAGGAAGAGAGGCATTAGCTTTGGTTGTTTTTATGCCCAATTCATTTCTAAGTTTAACTATTGATTTGGCTAAAAAAGCAACATCATCAGAATAGGTAAAGTCAGCCCCTTCAATATTTTCTGAAAAACCATAATTAGACAAGGAAATCTTTTTTCCTCTTTTTAAAAGCTCTACCATTTTTAAAGATGAATTACCAATATCTATACCTAAAAAATGATTGTCATTGGAAGATGAAAATATTCCCATAATTTTTATTTTTATTTATTTTAAGCAAAATTGATTTTATCAAAAAAATATGCTATTATTTCAAAAGATAAGAAAAATAAGTAAAAAGATAAGAAAAATAAGTAAATAGTTGTTATAGCTATATCTAATATAATTATAACACAAAAATAAAAAATGGAAAAGAACAAAATTAAAAAGGCACTACTAGTTCTAATCTTCTTGGCTATAGTTTTTATAGTTGGTTTTTTTATTTGGAAGGTTTTCTTTAAACAAGAGTCAATAATTCCCACAAAGCCTAAAGATGACGATAAAACAATCATAGACGGACTACCAGTATCACCAGATGGAACCCCAATAATCAGAGATGATCAACCAAGTAGGCCAATCGATACTAGTGACGACAGACCAAGTACGCCTCAAGAAGCTCAGCAGGATTTAGGCACCGGAAGAATTGATCAAGTAGCTGTCGGTGGGGTAACCAAGACAACAACCATAGTTGATTCCAACACACTTAAACCAACATTAGGCAGGGATGGTGGCTCTGTTCAATTTTATAATAAATCTGACGGAAAATTTTATTTAGTTAATGATGAAGGAGATTTAATACCTTTAAGCGATAAAGTTTTCCACAATGTTAGTGATGTTGAATGGGCACCCAACAAAACAAAGGCTGTTATAGAATATCCTGATCAAACCAAAATAATTTATGACTTCTCTACTAATAAACAAGTAACACTACCAAAACACTGGGAAGACTTTACTTTTTCTCCTGATAGTGAAAAATTAGTAAATAAAAGTTTAGGACTAGATCCTGACAACAGATGGCTAGTTCTTTCCAATAGCGATGGAACACAAACTAGAAGACTGGAGCATATTGGCGAAAACGACAAATGGGTTGTTCCCTCCTGGTCACCCAACAATCAATCAGTTGGAATGTATACTCAAGGAGTTGATGCTAATCGTAGAGAGGTTTTCTTTATAGGTGAATATGGCCAAAATTTGAAATCAACAATTGTAGAAGGCTGGGGATTTCAACCTCAATGGTCGCAAAATGGAGATAAACTTCTTTACAGTGTTTACTCCCCAAAAGATGATTTAAAACCAAAACTTTGGATTGTTAATGCTAGCGGAGATAATATTGGAACTGATCGCCGAAGCTTACAACTAGAAACCTGGGCAGAAAAGTGTACCTTTGCTGGAGATTCTGATGTTTATTGTGCGGTGCCAAAAGAGTTAGACAAAATGGCTGGAATGTTTCCAGAATTAGCTCTAAAAACATCGGATGATTTGTATAAAATAAACACTCAAACCGGACAAAAAACTTTAATAGCCATCCCCGACCAAGCTTACAATGTATCATCTATAATGGTTGATAAAAATCAAGAAAATTTATTTTTTACTGACCATATTACTGGCAAAATACATAAAATAGATTTAAAATAAACCTTTTTCTTAGCTCCAAAAAAAGAAAGTGAAGAAAATATTAAGATTTCTAATAGACTCTCTATTTCCCAGAGAATGTTTATTATGCGAAAAAGAAACAGAGGCTTACTTGTGCTCAAGTTGTTTTAAATCATTAAAATTCAAAGAGCAAGCCTGTTTAAATTGCCAAACAAAAACAAATCTTGGAGAGTTTTGTCTAAGTTGTCAAAAAAAATTTAGCTATCAAGGAGTTATGGTGGCTGCTAGTCTTAAAGATCCCAAAATAGAAAAACTAATCACATTGTTTAAATATAATTTTATAAAAGAAATAGGCTATTATCTTGGCCTATTTTTGTTTAAGTTTTTCAAAGAAAAAAATGAAAATAATCCAATACTAAAAAACAATTCAGAAAGCTCAAGATTTAACCCCAAAAATTCCATTATAATCCCAGTCCCTCTTTCAAGAAAAAGAATGAAATGGAGAGGTTTTAATCAAAGTGAAATACTGGCAAAAATAATCTCAGAAAAAACTCAAATAAAAATATCAAATAACTTATGTAAAATAAAGGAAAGTGAAAATCAAGCCAAGCTAAAGCTCTTAGAAAGAAAAGAAAATCTAAAGAATTGCTTTTCTTTCATTAACAAAAATATTGCTCAAAAAGAAATAAAAGGAAAAAAAATAATAATTATAGATGACATTAGCACAAGTGGTTCAACCCTAGAAGAAATAAGCAGTCTTTTAAAAAAATACCAGGCCCTAGAAATTTGGGGCCTGGTAGTAGCACATGGATAAAGTAATTTAAGATAAAGATTTATTTCCCTCTTTTTTAGAAACACCGTCTAAAGGCAACAAAACTTTAAAAGCTGTTCCCTTGTTTTCCTTTGACCTAAAACTAATACTGCCTTTAAAGTTATCAACAATCGATTTCACAATGTAAAGACCCAGACCAGTTCCCTCTGTGTTTCTTTTTTTGATATTATCAGCTCTAAAAAGTTTTTGAAATATTTGATTTTGCTGATTATTTTGTATTCCATAACCTTCATCTTTCACCTCAATTTCAATCATCTTTTTTCGCTGATTAATTTTTATACTAATAGAAACTGTACTATTTGAAGGACTATATTTAATAGCATTGGAAGTTAAATTTTGAAAAATTATTCTCAACAACTTAGGGTCATACTTTAATTTAGACAAATTATTATCATACTCTTTTTTGATATTAATATTCTTATCAACAATAGCAACTTTTTGCTCTTTTAAAACATCGTCCATAACTTCAACAAAATTTGTTGGCTCAGGACTAATTATAAAAGTACCCATCTCCAAGCGAGAAACATTAAGCAATGAATTAACCAATTCAACCATTCTTTTATTGCTATCAAATATTTCTTGGGCAAATTTTTTCTGATTTTCACTAAGCTTTCCACCATCGCCAGCCAGCAACATTTCTGAGTACCAATTTATAGCCGCCAATGGTGTTCTAAGCTGGTGAGAGGCTAAAGAAACAAATTCAGTTTTAGCTCTATCAACCTCCTTTTCGATGGTAACATCCTTAATAAAAACAAGAATAAATTTATCCGATAACTTAACACTACTAAGATTAAAATAATAAACACAATTATTTTTATCACTATTCTTTTTGTAAAGAACATCAATTTCATCTCCTCCTGTTTTTATAACTTTTTTAAAATGGTTTTTCACTAAATCTAAATCTTTATCACAAATTAAATCATAAACTTTCATTTTTTCCATCTTCTTAAAACTATTTGAAGTCATTTTCATTAAAGAATTATTAAATTCTATTATTCTACCGCTATAATCAACAACCATTATTCCATCTGGAGCTTCATCTATATAACTTCTAAACTTCTTTTCACTCTCACCTATTTTAATATTAGCTTTTTCCAGTTTATACATTAAAGATAATATTTTAAAGATAAATATTAAGAACAAAATAAAAACCAAAATACTAAAAACAATAAAAGGTAAGAAGTCAATAACAAACTCTTTTACTGGCAACTCAACAAACAAACCCCAACCGGTTGATTTGACATAAGACCAGGAGCCGAAAACTTTATTAGAGAAATAAGAAGAATAAACGGCAAAAGAATGCTTATGATTTAAAAAATCATCTATAATTGAAATACTTCTTAGGTTTTTTTCAGCCATTACGGCTAAAATATCTCTATAAGAAATTAATCTAGCACTATTGTCGAGCAAATAAACATAACCACTTTCCCTAAAAGAACTTTTAGAAACAATACTCCATAAAGCCGACAGGTCTATCTGTGAAACTAAAATTCCAATTTTTTTTTCATTATCGTCAAAAATGGGAACAGACATTAAAACAAAAGGAAGGCCAAAATCAGAAATATTGACTGGACTGAGATAAAAATCTTTTTGCACCTTTAAAAAATCATTTGAGGACTGTTCGAAAAAACCAAAACTCTCGGAAGAATAGCGTCCCAAAGAAAGAATTCTTTGCCCACTGTCTTCACTAAAAATGCAAGCACTATAAACATAAGGATTAACGTCAAATAAAGATTCAATCATTTTTTTGTTCTGATCCTCACAAGACAAACACTCCAAGCTTTTGCTTAAAATTTTTAAATCATTAGAGACTCTAATAATAAAAGAATCAATTTCACCACTAACTCTCAAGCCAAGCTCTTCTTGGCTTTGTTTTATGAAAGATATTTGTTCTCGATAATTATAAAAAATAAAAACAAAAAACAAAGAAAAGATAAACAAAGCAAAAACAAAATAAGGAGCGAGCAACCTGGTCTCCTTTCTTTTAAAAAAATTATTTTTTACTCTTTCTTCTTTTTTCATCTAAATTATTTCAATAACTTCTCAAAAACAAATTTCCCATCTTGAACTACGTTGGCGCTAATTAAAGATAAACTAGTATCACCATTTGCATCAAAGCCCCACTCACCAAAAATACCAGAAAAACTATCTAAAGCAGAAAGCTCATTTATAAGCTTTTTTCTATCAAGAGAGTCAATACGACTTATAGCCGTTAAAACAGCTGACATAGTCTCGTAACCAAAACCAGAATAAATAGTTGGGTATTCACCATACTCGTCATAATAATTTTTATAGAATTGTCTGGCTTTATTATTATTAATCTCTTCTATTGGCAAGCCAACTGAGGTAAGCATAAGACCTTCAGAATTAGTACCCGTTTTATCAATTAAAGCTTGGTCCATAATTCCATCAACACCCATGAATTTAATATTTTTATTTAAATTAGATATATTATTTATTAAAGAAATTAATCCAAGCGAAGTTGTTCCTGATAAATAGACTAAGTCTGGTTTCAAACTCCTAACCAACTCAATTTCGTTTATTAAATTATCATCCTCTCTATTAAAAGAACCATGATCTAAAATATTCAAATTTAAATTAGTAGCTTTCTGTTTAAAAATATTAGCTAATCCGCGACCATAGGATTCACCATCATCAAAAATTAAAATATTTTGAAAACCCATTTCCTTGGCCCAAATTGCTCCATAAACACCTTGTAAAGAATCAGTGGGACAAACTCTAAAATAATTTCTCATACCCGTTGGATAGAATATTCCTGGCTCTCCAACTGCAAATCCTGGTTGAGTTAATCCCGGCCAAGTATTAATAGAGCTTATTTGAGCTAAACCAGCCTTGTTAGTTATGGGTATGCTAATTTTAGCAGCACCACTGTCTATTGGACCTAAATAAGCAAAAACTCTTTTATCAGAAACCGCTTTTTCAACTATCTCTTTTTCTAAATAATCACGCCACAAACCATTTTCATCTCCATTATCTAAAACCTCTAACTCAATTTTATAGGTACTAGAAAAGTAATTACTCTCCTTATAATCTTCATTTAAATTAGCTTCCTTTAAAGCAATTTTCATCCCATTAACGGTTTCAACACCAGCACTAATTCCGCGCATAGTAGCCACGGCCACAATTTTAACTGTCTTATTTTTATTTTTGCTTATAAAATAAAAAAAGATGGCAAAAACAATAACCATCAACAAAATAAATAAAAGAAAAAGTTTTTTCTTCATAAATTTATATTAGTAAGTCAAACTAAGATCCACACTCTAACATTATACTAGAACAAAGTTCAGCCCCCTTAACGCATTCAACTTGTTTAGGAGTCCATTTTCCACATTGTAAAAGGCATTCATCAAAAATATTCTGATTATTAAGCTCCTCGTCTTGATTAGACTGGATATCACATTTATCAATATAGTTCTTGCAAGATAAAGCGCAGGGACTGTCTAATTTTGGCTGAAAAACAAAACCCTCGCCAATTTGACACTTATTATATAAACCATCACAATCAGTAGCTGCTTTAACACAATTTTTTTTACCTTCATCCCAGTTTTCACAAAGCTTAGAACATAAGCTAGGAGATAATTCTAAACAATTTTTAGAGGCAGAAACACAAAGATAGTCGCAAATATTTTTAGCACTAGCTTCGTGATTAATTTTTTCAAGCTCTTGCCTAGAACAAGAACAACCAGAAATAAATACTAAGCTAGATATTAAAAAAACAAGTAAAAAATATTTTTTCATATTCTTAAGCCATTTTTAAGGCAATTAGTTTATTTTGTCCCTATAAGTATTATACAATAAAAAAGAAAAATAAACAAATAGCAGGCAATGGGATTGCCTGCTTAAAAACTAGAATATATTTAAACAATTAAACTTGGAAAAAATTTTTAGAAGTTTCTAAAATAGCTTTTGCTGTTAAATCTAAACCTTGCTTTTTTATTTCAGCTATTTTTTTAGCAACTTCTTTTACATATAGGGGCTCATTTCTTTGTCCCCTGTAAGGATTTGGCGATAAATAAGGAGAGTCAGTTTCAATCATAATTTTATCAAGCGGAGCTTTTTCAATTAAAGAATCCCATTGTTTAACAAAAGTTATAAGTCCAGTAAAAGAAATAAGCAAACCCAAATCCCAATATTTTTTGGCTTGCTCTAAATCTCCGGAAAAACAATGAATTACTCCCCACTCCTTTTTAAAACTGTTTTTAGAATAAAAATCTTTTAAAATGGAAAATAAATCATCATGAGCTTCCCGACAATGAATAATAACCGGCAGTTCAACTTTTTTGGCCAGCTCTAATTGCTTATAAAAAACTTCTTGTTGTAGACTTTTAATATTATTAAGCTCCGTCTTGGAAACAGCATCAATATGATAATAATCAAGTCCAATTTCACCCACAGCCACAACTTTTTTGCCACCAGATTTGATTAAATCCAAGTAAACGCCTTCTTGATATTCTTCTTTTTTGCTTCTAAATTCATATTTACCGTTTTCATTGTCATTTTTAATCAAAATATCTTGCAAATGAATAGGATGAAGACCAACGGCACTATAAACGCCCTGTTCAAATTCATTAGACAAAGAAACAGCCCTAGTAGATGTCTTTATTTCAGATCCAACAACAATCATTTCTACCTGATTAGATAAGGCTCTTTCAGCTACTTGTTTGTAGTCATCCTTAAAGTCTTTAAAATTTAAATGGCAGTGAGTATCAATATACATAAATTAAATATCTAATTCTTCTAAAATTTTTCTATTTTTACGCGAAAGGCCTTTGGGAATGTTTATTAAAATTTCTACGAAATGATCACCAATTCCAGAGCCTCTTAATTTTTCAATTCCCTTACCTTTAATTTTAAAAACAGTGCCTGATTGAGTTCCTTCTGGTATTTTTAAAACAACATCTCCATGAATAGTTTTAATGTCAATTTTATCACCTAAAACAGCCTGTTTAATGCTAATGGATTTTTTAGTATAGATATCATAAGATTCTCTTTTAAAATCACTGGATGCTTTAATTTTAATAATTAAAATCAAATCACCACTAGGAGATCCTTTCTGTCCAGCATGACCTCGGCCAGACAATCTAATTGCTTCTCCACTATCTATTCCAGTTGGAATTTTTACTTTTAATTTTTCCTGCCCCTTGTGCATGCCAGTTCCTGAACACTTTGAACATTTTTGAGCATAACTCTGCCCCTCTCCCTGACAATCAGGACAGATAGCCTCTACTTGCATAGTACCAAAAATAGTTCTTTGATTTTTTAAAATTTTTCCACGACCAGCGCAAGTTTTACAATTTTCTATTTTAGTTCCAGGTTCAGCCCCATTGCCGTTACATTTTTCACATTTAACATTTTTGTCAATTAATATTTCCTTGGTTGCACCAAACGCGGCTTCCAAAAAATCAATATTTAAAATAGCCTCCATGTCAGAACCTCTTCTATTTTGTGAACGACCAGAAGAGCGACCAGAAAAACCAAACATGTCTCCAAAGCCGCCAAAAATATCGCCCAAATCTTCGAAATCTATACCAGAGCTAGAAAAATTCCCCCCTTGAAAACCAGAAAAATCAAAACCACCAGGACCACCTCCCCCAGAAAAGGCTGATGAACCAAATTGGTCATACTGTTTTCTTTTTTGCTCATTGCCTAAAATTTGATAGGCTTCATTGATTTCTTTAAATTTATTAGCATCACCACCCTTATCAGGATGATGTTTGTGAGCTAATTTTCTAAAAGCATTTTTAATATCAGCTTGACTAGAAGTCTTAGAGACGCCCAAAACACTATAATAATCCTTACCTGCCATAAAAATTAAAAAATAAATTTATTTTTATAGCCGCTTTAATAAAAACTAAAGCGGCCTAAAAACAAATTTATAAAAAATTATTTCTTATCCTCTACCTCGCCTTCTACAACTTCATCATCTTTTTTCTCTTCAGTAGAACCAGCCTCAGGCGAAGATTGGTTTTGTTGATACATAGCTGTTCCGATTTTTTGAGCAATAATATTTAATTCTTCCATTTTTTTCTTCATATCTTCGTAATCCTCCCCATCTTTTATTTTTTTCAATTCTTCTAGTTTAGACTCTAATTCTTTTTTGTCTTCTTCTTTCATTTTATCACCAGATTCTTTCAATAATTTTTCAGTAGTAAAGACAACTGCTTCGGCTTGATTTTTAATTTCAATATTATCTTTTTTCTTTTTATCTTCTTCAGCATGAATCTCGGCTTCTTTTTGCATTTTTTCAATCTCCTCCTTACTTAAACCAGATGAAGCAGTGATAGTTATTTTTTGCTCTTTATTAGTTGCCTTATCTTTAGCTAATACATTTAAGATACCATTGGCATCTAAGTCAAAAGTAACCTCGACCTGCGGAACTCCACGAGGTGCTGGTGGAATTCCATCTAATATAAATCTACCCAATGTTTTATTGTCAGCCGCCATTGGTCTCTCTCCTTGAACAACATGAATTTCTACACTAGGTTGATTATCAGCAGCAGTTGAAAAAATTTGCGATTTAGATGTTGGAATAGTAGTATTTCTTTCAATCAGTGGAGTGGCTACTCCTCCTAAAGTTTCAATACCTAAAGTTAAAGGAGTGACATCTAAAAGTAAAACATCTTTAACGTCTCCTTGTAAAACTCCAGCCTGAACAGCAGCACCAACAGCCACAACTTCATCAGGATTAACACCTAAATTAGGCTCTTTACCAAAAAATTCTTTAACCTTTTTGTGAACCAGTGGCATACGAGTCATACCACCAACCATTATAATTTCTTCGATATCAGCTACTTTTAAACCAGCATCATTTAAAGCTTTTTGACAAGGCTCTAAAGTTCTTTCTACCAAATCCATAACCAACTCTTCTAATTTTGATCTAGTTATTTTCATGACTAAATGCTTTGGTCCATTTTCATCAGTGGTAATAAAGGGCTGATTAATTTCTGTTTCTATAGCTGTTGAAAGCTCAATTTTAGCTTTTTCAGCTGACTCTTTAATTCTTTGTAAGGCTAAAGGATCATTTGATAAATCAATTCCTTGGTCTTTTTTGAATTCAGAAATAATATAATCAATAATTCTTTGGTCAAAATCTTCTCCACCTAAGTGAGTATCACCATTAGTTGATTTTACCTCAACTGACAACTCACCATCAGAAACGATGTCTAAAACAGAAACATCAAAAGTTCCACCACCCAAATCATAAACCACGGCTTGTTGACCCTTTTTCTTATCAAAACCATAGGCTAAAGCAGCTGCTGTTGGTTCATTAATTATTCTCTTAACATCCAAACCAGCAATTTTACCAGCATCTTTAGTGGCCTGTCTTTGAGCGTCATCAAAATAAGCTGGAACAGTGATAACCGCTTCAGTGATTTTTTCTCCGATTTTAGCTTCAGCATCAGCTTTAAGTTTAGCTAAAATCATAGCCGAAACTTCTTGAGGAGTGTAATCCTTGTCATTCATTTTAACTTTAACCCCCTCACCTGCTTGAACTATTTCATAAGGAACAAGCTCAAGATCACGCTTAACTTCAGAATCGTCATATTTTCGACCGATTAAACGTTTAACAGCATAAATGGTATTTTTAGGATTGGTTACAGCCTGTCTTTTAGCTGATTGACCAACTAATCTTTCACCGCTTTTAGAAATAGCAACAACTGATGGAGTTGTTCTATTTCCTTCAACGTTTTCTAAAATCTTAGCCTGACCACCTTCAATAATGGCCATGGCTGAATTGGTTGTTCCCAAATCAATTCCCAATACTTTTGACATAATTTGATATATATCAGTTGAGATTAATAAAAATCAACTGAAAAATTTAATTAATTATTTTATGGATTATATTAAAACCCTTATAATTTCCAGGTTTTATTCCTGGAAATTTTAAGAACTTCAATTTATTTTTTAACTGTTTTAATTTTAATTGATTTTGGCTTAGCTTCCGGAGCTTTAGGAATAGTGATTTTTAAAATACCACCCTCAGCTACAGCTGAAGCCTCGTCTCCACAAACCCTGGTGGGCAGTGGAACTGAACGATAAAAACTACCACGACGAATCTCTTTGCGATAATAATTTTTTTCATCAACTTCAGTTTTTTTCTCAGCCTCACCTTTGATTGATAAGATGTCATTTTCAATAGAAATATCCACCTTCTCGGGATCAATTCCAGCTAATTGAGTCTCAACAATAACATTATCATTGTCTTCATACATATCAACTGCTGGAATAAATCCAGAGACTGAACGAGTTGATGGTAAAAATTCGCTAAAAGCTTTATCCATCTCGTCAAAATAATTGTCGCTTAAAAAAGGATTCCATTTTATAAGAGACATATATTTAAAATTCTTTTTTCAAAATAGTTTTTGACTATAGATGAAAAAAGAAATAACTTAATTTTTATCTTTACTGCCAGCTACAATTCTAGCTGGAATTATTACTTTATCTTTTAATTTATAGCCAGCTCTAAGCTCTTTAACAACATAATCGCCTTCGCCTTCAACTGCTTCCATACTATTGTAATCAAATTTTTCTCCGATTGTTTTTATTTTTTCAACTCCATTTCTGGAAAAAAAATCATCAAACTGTTTAATGGTGTATTTAACTCCTTCTACCCAAGGATTTTTACTTTGCTCTTCACTTAAACTATTAATAGAAATATTTAAATTGTCATAAATTGGCAATATCTCCAGTAAAAATTCTTCCAAGGAATATTTTAAAAATTCTTTTTTTTCTTCAGCTGAGTTTCGAAGTAAATTTTGATAATCAGCTAAAGCTCTTTTATATTTACTTTCTAATTCCTCATTTTTCTTCTGCAAATTAAGAATTAAATCTTCTTGATTATTATTCTGAGAATTACTTAAGTTATCATTTTTTTGCTCATCTATTTCGTCAGATAAATTTTCTGATAAATCTTCATTTAGCAATTCATCTTCTTGTTCAAAATCTTTTTTTAAATCTTCACTCATAAAAACTATTAAAATTTACTTTTTAAATAATTAATTAAATCTAAATTTTTTTCATAATCCATTCGAAGCGGTCCCATAATTCCAACAACACCACTTTGTTTTTTCTGTTCATATTTTAAAACCAAAGAACTTAAAAACTGACCAAAAGGATTTTCACTACCGATAAAAATATTTTCTCCAATTTTTAATTTATCAAAAACATCAGCGATAATTTCTTCCATTCGGTCAATAACAATAGAAACATCACAGACTACATTAGATTGTTTAAATTCTGGTTGGATAAATAAATTTGATATGCCGGTATAGTAAAGATCATTTTTGTGAAAAGCCCAAAAGATGGCATTGCCAGAAATCTCAGCTAATTTCTTAGCTACTTTTTTAAAAGATTCCTGATCATAATCAAAAATTTCATCTAAAATCTTTTTATTTTTGTCATCAATTTTTTTCTTTTTGGAAAGAACATAATCATCGACAAATAATTTGTAAGCCAGTTCGGTTGGAATTCTTCCGGCTGAAGTATGAGGCTGAAAAATATAACCCTCTTCTTCCAACTCAGCCATTTCATTTCTAACTGTAGCCGAAGAAACGTCTAATTTGCATCTTTCAACTAACATACCAGAACTAACTGCCTGAACATTTTTGATATATTCTTTGATGATGGCTAATAAAATGCTTTTTTTTCTTTCACTAATTGACATATTTTTTGTTTACAAAACAATTATATAAAATTAGCACTCTTATGTCAAGAGTGCTAAACAACGGACGAATATATATTAAAATATGGCTATTTATTAAATTTAATAATTATAAAAAAAGGGATGTTTATAAGATTATCCAAAAATTTTACTTAAAAAATCTTGATAAATTCCATAAATCAAGGCCAGAGCCGAAAAGGCAAAAATTATAATATAATTCCATTTAGCCAAACTAGTTTGCAAGCTTTTTAAAATATAAGTTAAAGATTCCTTCTCTTCGACGCTTAAACAATTATCTCCATTAATTTTTTCAATTAATTTCATCTTTTTAATAACCTTATTTCTTCTATTTTCAATTTTGAAACGATGAGCAAAATACCAAACAAAGCCAATAGTTCCAACATACCAAGCTATTTGCACCCAAAGCGGATTATAATGATTTAAGACAACTATAATGCGATAGGCAAAAGTTGCTAAGGCTCCAACTGTAAACATCCAATTGCGATAAATTTTTTTACTTAATGTAGGCATATATAAGAAATTTAATTTTTAATACTTAGGGCAAATTTTTTAGCTTTACTAATGTCTTCTTCGTTTGGCCTATTTTTATTTATTCCACCAAAAAAATATTTTAAAAAACCGTAATCACTAAAGCCACGACACATAAAATTGCCAATAACGACAAATCCCTTGGACAACAAAGAAGACTTTAATGGATCATGCATTTTTTCATAACAAATAGAAGCGGTAGAAAAAATAAAACATTTTTTATCTTTTTGTCCAGTCAGATTATCTATAAACCTAAATAAGGATATATAATGCTTGCCATTATAAATACCAGAGCCAAAACCAACTAAGTCATATTTTTCTAAATCTTCATTTTTTACTTCAGCTGGTTTTTTGATATCAGTCTTTAATTCCTCGGCCATAACCTCAGCTATTTTCATGGTGTTGCCATGATGGACTGACTCACAAATAATAAGAATCTTTTGATTATTCATATTCTTTATTTAAATCTATATACTTTCTAAAATTCATTGTACAACGTAAACTATACTAACTCCAGCCTCATTTTCAGTGGTATAAGGCTTGCCGCTTCCATTAAGAATGGTTGTCTCCACTGTACCACTAAAATTTATTTTTAACTCCTCTCCTTTTTCCGGAATTGTCTGACTAAAGTTACCGTAATAAACTATAGTTCTTGGTTCATCTTTATACAAACCATCATATTTACGATAATGTTTACCGCTAATAATTCTAGTCTTTTGATCAAAAGTACCTTCTATTTTTATTTGACCACTACCTTGAAAACTACCAACACTAAAAGAATCGGAATAAGTAGAAACAAATTTATCGCCAGTAATATTGATTGGCGCATTAGCAAAAAGACTGTTTTTAATTGTCGCCTGCCAATCATTGCTAGCTTCGACTGGTTTCATTTTTAAAGTTAACAACAAATCACCAGACTCTTCCTCTAACTGACCACCAACAATTTCATTTTCAGATCCCTCCTCTTCATTTTCTAAAACAACATCAATATTTTTTGCATTATCATCTTTGCTATTATCTTCAACATTATTTGAAATATCTTTTTGCAAATTATCACTGGAAACTTCATTAAAATTACTATCTTTAAAATTAGGTTTATTTAAAAAATCTAAAAGATCATCGGACGAAACTTCACCAGATGAACCATTTTGATCTTTAACAAAAATATTCAAATCTTCTTCATTTGATAAAACAGAAACATAAATTGGTGCTTTATGTTTTTTTATATTAGCAAACCTTTCCTGCTTCTCATAAGAAGGAAGTTCAACTCCAACAATTTTTCCTTCTTGAGCCGCTGAATTAAATTGCTCTAAACCAATCATTACAGAGTTAAATTTTTGATAACCACTGGCTAAATTATCTGGAATTTCATTAATACTTAAAATCGTAGCTACTGGCTCAGTCACTTTTCTAACATCGTTAATAATAGCTGAGACTTTATTGTGATTACCAAGAGCTATTTTGGAAGCATCATCGCTTACCTCCAAAACAAGATCAGCCCCACTGACAACAATCGTCGCCTTAGCCAACATTGAACCAGTGGCTATAGCTGAAACACCTCCAGTTATAGCTATTCCCCCAACAAAGCCAGCGACCTTACAACCATCTTTAATGAGGGTTGCTGAAGTTTCTAATTTCTGAAAAGTGTCACCAGCCTCATTCCAAGCATCGGCTGTAACTTGATCTTGATCCTGTCTTAAAATAGCCATAGCCTTCTTAGCATCAACACCTAAATGTTTGGCTAATGTAACTATTTTTTTACCAGCTGGAGCTGAGTCAAAAATAGCACTTATTTCAGATTTTTCTAAAGCTGAAACGCTGGAAACTCCCAATGAAATTTGATCGGGTTCAAAAAAATCATTGAGTAAATCAATCAAAATTAAAGACTCTTCATCTAGCTCTTGCCATTTAACCAAAAGAATATCAATCGAGCTATTCCAATCATTGTAGTTTTCATATTTTTCAGCTTCAAACAAAACCAAGTCAGTCTGATAACGTAAGGCTAAGTATTTTTTAGAGATATTATAAGTTTTTTCTAAAATTTGTTGCTCTTTTTTTTCAATTTGATTATTTTTTTCAAAAATAAAAAAAACAAAAACTAATAACAAGAAAACAATAAGCGAGATAATTGCAATAATCTTTTTCATATTCTTCTTAAAAAATAATTTTAAATAATGTTAAATAAATTTTATTCTAAAAATAAAAGAAAATCAAACAAAGGTTTTACTGTTTAACCAAAATTGATTTTAAAAGAAGTGAAAAAGGTTCCAAATTTTTCTTATCTATTTTTAACAACTCTTGAGAGTCAAGCTCAACATAAGGCTTGTTATAACCTTCAGGAACAAGAAAAGAAGACATGGGGTATCCAGGATTTATTTTATCGGAAAATTTAGCAGCTAAAAAATCATTTTGAACAGCCTTGGTCGTTTTTAAAAGATTGGAATGAATATCAAAATAAGACATTCTAAAATCCCAAATAAAACGACGATTTTCCCCTGGATAAAGTTGAGAAATTTTTTTCCAAGTTTCTATCACCTCTAAGTCACTTAACTCTCTTTTTTCTTTGTTAAAACGACGAACAAAAACTCCTGGTTGTTCGTTTTTGGGAAGAAAGTTAGTAGTAAGGGCCTCATCAACTGCTATGGTTGGCAAAAGACTAATTTTACTATATTCTTTAGCTTTAAAAACAGAATTTTCCTCGGGGTTATTATGAGGTTCATCAATTTTAGTAGTAATATTTAAATCTCTTAGACTTATTAATTCTAAATCAGTAAAATCAGCAAAAAGATTTTGATAACGCCTTAGTTTTCCGGGGTTATGAGTGGCGATGAGGATTTTCATAATTTAAAATAATCGACTTTAAACTTTAAAATCTTTAAAATTAAGTTTTTTTAATTCTCTTTCAATTATATTATTATCTAATTTTTGAGTATAGTAAATACTGTCAAAGTCATTTTCTTTTTCTAAAATAGCTAAATTCCAATTATTTAAAATCTTTTCAACGCTTATAGTTGAGCGAACTTCCTTTTTCTCAACTAAAGATAAAACTTCACTTAAATCAACTTTGAGTCTCGTCATAATCATGGAAAAATCGTAAAAATCTCTATATTTCACCCTATCACTCATAGCTCTAATTTTTTCGGCCATTATCTCTCTAATATCCATAACTCGAACCTTAGTTTTTACTCCGTAAACATTAACATAATTCATCTCTAAGGGTGGTAAAATAACATTTTGCAAAAAATCAATTTCAACTTTTATACTATTGGGCTGAATAAGCGGCCCGGAATATTGAAGCTTTTCAATTTTAACAGTAGCACTGGAAACATAATCTTTTTTTATTTTCAAAAAATCAAAATCAGAAAAAATCTCCCTGACTTCGTCTATTTCTATTTTTATACTTCCACTAGAAAAATCTAAGTCTTCAGAAAATCTTAATTGGGGTAGATAAACATGATGCAGTGCAGTACCACCTTTAAAAATTAATTTATTTTTTATCTTGGATTCAAATATAATCTTGGAGATGATAGCCAAAAAATAATCCTTCTCAGCGATGGCTAAGGGGTATTTTAATAAAACTCTATTAACAGCTTCCAATTTTCTTCTATCAATCAATTTAATATCACTCATAAAAAATTATTTATTAACAAAATAATCATCAACATACAATCTCCATTTAGCATTAAAGTTTTTACTTTTAGAGGTCATAAAACTATGATTTTTATTTTTTTTAATTTCATTATATAAATCGTTTGAATTATAATTAAGAAAATCTAAAACAAAACCCAAAACCCTTTTACTAGTTAAAGAATATTTTTTGCTAATACTAATAAGTTTTTTCATGTCAATATCATTTTTATAATCTTTCAATCTCTCAATCACTAAATCAATACTATAAAAACTTCTTCGATATTCCAAAAAATCAAGGATTGCCTTTTCTCTGATAGCAATTTTCACTAAACGACCATCAATATTATATTCTTTAAAATCACCAAACAATTCTTTTTTAGATTTAATATATCTAAAAACCCAATTAGAAAATTTCTTGTAATAAGCTCTTTTCAAGCCTATAGAAGTTATAGTTTTTAAATATTGATCAAACATTCCATAATATTGCAAAGCACCCTCAAAAGAAACATAAGAATTAACATCAATAATTTGAGCTATGGTTTGTTGACTAAAAGTAACACTCCCTCGACTATAAATATCTGAAACAGCAAACAATCCCCTTTTAATCCTAACCAACCAACCCTTTTTTACTAATTTTCCAATAATATTTTTGATTTCTTGTTTATTCTTATTTTTCCCAATTTTTTTACTAATCATATTAAAATCAACCACACTCCCATAGTCCAGTACTAAATCTTCTAATATTTTTAACTCTGATTTACTTAGAGTTATTGTGTTTTTTTTGCTCATATAGTAATCTTAATTATATTACTTTCTATACATATTATACACTAAAACTAAAAAAATAGCAACATATCCACTTCAACACAAATTATAGCATAAGACCCATAAATTTAAGGTAAATTTTAGATAAAAAAACAGGAGTCATAAAACTCCTGTTGTTTATTTTGTTTTTGAATATTAAATAGTTTGTTTTTTTATCAAAGTTTTAAAAGCTTTTTTAATCCCCTCTTCGCCCTCAAAAATATTTAAATCTTGTAATTCTTCTACGCTAAACCATTTTATCTCTGAATATTGTAAAGAAAAATCAAAATTGGAAAACGATAGAAGGCGTCGGGGAAGGATTTTGATTTGGGCATGTTTTTTATGTTTACAAAATAACTAATAGACATGTTTTGGATCTTCTTGAGTGATTAAACTGTAAGGAATAATTTCATTATCACTGCAGATAAGATATGGTAATTGATTATGAGTAAAATTAACTATCTCGTTGGTTTTTTTGTTTTTCCATTTCTTGGAAATTTCTCCAATTAATTTAAGCTCTTCTTTCGACACCTTGTTTAAATGACTTCTTTTTGAGCCTTCACTTTCAGAAACTAATTGGGAATCATTTTTAAGGCTTATAGAAATTTTTCCCTCCTCCTCTAGTTCATGTAAAGCTAAAAAATATGACTCAGGCACTGGCCCATACTTAATACGTCGATATTGCATACCACTCATACTTTCTAGTTTTTTATAAAACCAAGAAAAATCAGCTAAATACAGTAATTTAGCTAATTTGGTTTTTGGTATTTTGCCGTCGCTGTTTGAATTAAAAAACCTAAGAAAAGAGATAATCATTTCTTTGTATTTTTCGTAATCGGGGGCGGTTCTGCTTTCCATGTCTTTGAGGCTAATACCAAGAACATCGGCAAGTTTTTGAGCTTCAGATAAGGATAACTCCTTCTCACCTTTTTCTACGGAAATATAAGATGTGCGATGCATACCTATTTTGTCGGCTACCTCCTGCTGAGACATACCCCTGCTCTTTCTAAGTGATCTGATAAATTCGTTTAGTTTCTTAATCATATTTTAAGATGTTATTTTTTATATTTGTATTATATATCATTTTTTCAACTTTGTCAAGTTTTTCGATATTGAAATGTCAGAATTTTCGACATTGAGAAGATAATAAAAAAGCAAAAATTGTATTGTTTTTTGCTATTTATATTCATATGTCCAAATTATAGCATAAATTGTACATATATTCAGCACTTGTCCAAAGAGCGGACAAATAATTAATACTGATGCCCTTTTGTTTTAGAAAATTCAAAACCTAGATCATCTAAATATTCTTCAACTTCTTTATTTTTAACAAACACCCCACCCTCTACATCTATGATATCAGCCTCATTTTTTTCAGTGTCATAAATAGCAAAAGAAATTTGACTATTTTTATGTCCAGACACTTCCCCTGGATTAATAACTAAACAATTATTAATTATGTCTTTGTTTTTTATATGATTATGGCCATAAAAAACGGCATCAAATTCACCGGACTTAGCCATCGGCTTAGCTAAATCGGGATAATGAGTTATAAATATTTTTCTGTTATCAATTTCTAAAAAATCATAAACATTATCAGCTATGGTCATATTGCTTTGAGGGCTTAATGATGTTTTAGTGAGAGCGCTTTTATCACCATCGTTATTTCCCCAAATAGCGTGGACAGGAATATCTGATCCGGCTAGTATTTTGGCTATGCCATTGTTTATAAAATCGCCTAAGAAAATAATTTTCTCTGTGTCTTGGTTTTCTTTGATTTTCTTTAAAACCAAAACCAAGTTGTGGAAATTATCGTGGATGTCGGAGATTATTGCTATTTTCATATTTTTTATGATTAGTTATTTTTTATAATTTTAATTTCTTGAACATAATTCATTTTTAAAATACTCTCCTCATCGCCATCCTTAAACATAATAAAATTATTGTCCATAAAAATTAATTCTACATTTTCTATTTTTTTATCTTTTTTTAAAACAATAGCTATTGTAAGCTTCCTTTTTTTCTTGAAAGCAGATAAAACACAAATAAGGATATAGTTTAAAACAATAAGCAACAATGAAATAAAAAAGTAATTATTATTATAATCACCAATAATTAAGATTAAAATTAAAGAATTAAACAAAGAAAGAAGAAACAAAATTTTTATAATTTTTTTGAACAAAACCGACATCCAAGTAAAAAATTTTTCAAGATACTCAACTATTTCCTTATCTTCAGATATTTTATTAAAATTTACAGAGATTTTACCAAAATTAACCAAAACAGAACCGCTTAATAAGAAAAAAATTACAATTAAACAAATAAAAACAAGTGGTTGCCTAATATTAATATTTAAAAAATTCAATAAAAGAAAAGATAACGCTAGATAAAATAAAATATAAAAAACAAAAAATAAAAAACCGGTATAGACGTCCTTGCCTTTATTAAAATATCGCATTGAATCTTGTTCAGATATAATTACCCCAAAAAATTTAAAAATAAAAAACAAAGCTGATGTTGTAAAAGCTCCTGATATTAAATAAAATAGAATTGGCTGATTTAATAAATCCATATATTTTAATTAATAATTTTTTTATCAAAACTCTTAAAGTAATTATTAGTTTCTTCGTCCGTAGAGTAAATATAGCAACTCTTCATACCTCTCGTCATTAAAGTTCTATAAGTATTTTTAATAATTAAATCTGCCTTTCTTTTTGCTTTTTCAGGATTTTCTCTGTAAAGTTTTTTATATCCTTTAAGTGAGGCATCTGTTTTTGCTCTTTTGTCTGGATTTGTAATAATCTTACCATCCCGAACAATTAAATCATCTCCAATAATAACGCCAATATAATCAAGCTCTAAACCCTGACAAGTATGTATACAGCCAATTTCATTTACAGATTCTGGAGATATAATCCACAAATTACCATCACTTGCCAAGTTCCAGCGCATTGCAAAATTATGCTCAGGGATTATTATATCATTTAACGTCTTGTTCTTTTTACTAACCCAATCCCAGCAATAGCCAGCAACCAACCTCGCTTTATTGTTTATTTTATTTTTCTCAAATATTTCATTTTTTAAATCATTTGGAGAGTCAAAAAACTTCAAATCATAGTCATCTGAATCAAAAACAACATTGGCTGTTTCTTTGATTTGTAAAACATTATCAAGCCACGCTAAATATCCATCTGAACCATTACATCTAAACTGAGAAGATAGAGATAAGTTTAAAATATTAGCAGAGTTTTTATTAGACCATTTTAATATTTCCTCTTTTGTTCCAATATCCTTCCATGTAACTTTTTGATCTTCATCTATGAAAAAGACTGAAAACTTTGATGATTCGATAATTTCTTTTATCTGATTTTCACCCAAATTACTAAACATACCCGATTTCTCATTCAATCTGTGAGCCTCGTCAACAATAATTGCATCAAATACATCCTTTTCAACACCTATAAAAGATCCCGATCCAGAAAATAAATTAGATATCTCTGTTTTTTTAAGAGTGCCTGCTAACTTACTTTCATAAACATTTCTTGGCGCAGCATTTTTAGTTACATATTGAGAGTTGAGGCCAATCTTCGTAAGCTCTACTAATAGATTAACAGCTACAACTGACTTTCCAGTACCAGGACCACCGTCAACAATTAAAACATTTTTATTACTTATGCTAGATTTTTTCGCCAAACTTAAAGCAGTTTCGAAAACAATCTTTTGATCATCTATCATTATAAATTCTTGATTCCCTTTTAGCATCGAGGCCATTGAATCAGCCAAACTTTTTGAAGGCCTAATTCTCCCAGAGTCTATTCTATACATTATCTTAGAAGTGTCTCCGTGTTTTACAAATCTTTTTATAAAAGATCTTAACTTTAAAGCATCACTTTTAAAAAAGGCAGGGGCCTTTTCTGTGTAGTGACTATAAAAATCATTATTTATAACATTCTCTGTGTCATCATAATTATGCAAATAAGCACATGGGACTAAGTTAATCTTATCGGTATAAACAGTCTCATTAAAACCGCGCAACAAAGAGGCATAGGACCATGCCTGATAAGAGGGATGGCTTGTTTCTACCAATCCACTTTTAAACCTTGTCTTGACAACACCATCTTTGTCAGTTTTTTCGACTTCTGACCACTGCTTAAGCTCTACAATAATAACCTGATCATTATTTTTTTCATCTTTTCCAGTTAATATAAAGTCTACACGCTTTGATGTTTGCGGTATTTGAAACTCTATAGCCACCCCACTATCTTTTGGGATTTCATCATCAGATAAAACTCTATCCATATAACTCATTGAGTTTTTCCAAGATTGAATCTCGCTATTCGACACTCTTCTATTAAGTTTTTTTTCAAAAAAATTAAGAATAATATTTTCTATATCATTCGTTAAAACGTCATTTAAAAACCGCTCCTTTGTAGAATTATAAACTAACATCTATCTATAAGTTATTATATTTATTATGTCTTCCTTTGGCTTTGTCTATGGGATATTTCTTTTCATTTTTTGTCATTTTATCTTCAAATGCTTTTTTAATATCAATATCTAAATCATGACTCATTAAAAGAATCCAATACAAAACATCAGCCAATTCTTCAGCGACCTCATTTTTATTAGACTTAATATAGTCTTGCATTTCTTCATTGTTTTTCCATTGAAAATGCTCCATCACCTCAGCTGACTCCAAAACCAAAGAAAGCGCCAAGTCTTTGGGGTTGTGAAATTGGTTCCAATCTCTGTCATTTATAAAATCTAAAATTCTTTTTGTTAATTGATTAATCTCGGACATATATAAAAATTTATTTAAAATTTATAAACCCTCTATATTTATTTTATCACCGTTTTAAGCAAAAATCAAACAAAATTTAAGTTAAAAAAATAAAAAAGGACTGTCTTTACAACAATCCTTTGAAATGTTTTCACTTAAACATTATTTATTTGTCTGGCTATAACGGCAAGAGTAGTATTCAACCGAAAAGTTCGGTTTTAATTCCTCAATTTTCCTAATAGCCATAGCTTCATCGAAAAAATTTCCTGACTTTTCACGAAGCACCTCCTCGCTTATTTTTCCATCTTTAATCATGCTTATTACCTCTGGCAATAATTCAACGATCACTTCGGCTGTGGGGTCGACATACTCCACAATAGAGCCATCCTTTTTTTCATAAACGGTTATAACACTACCAGATGGTTCAATGGCAATACCAAAGTCCAAAAATGGAAGTATGTTGTTGCGAAAGAATTCTTCAATCTCGCAATTTTTTTCTCCACCTTTCAGTATTACTTTCATTTTCTAAGCTCCTAATCTTTAATAAATAATTCACAAATTTTAATCTCGCCGGTTTGCAAGCCATGACTCGCATTAACCTTAAAAGTATTAACAACTTCAAACCCATACTTTAAACCTTGGACAGCAGGGTCATTGGTATCACCAGCCTTAGCGTAATAAGGCATAAGAACAAAACCTCCTTCATTAAGATGTTTGGGTGCCTCCTTCAAAAAAGATTGAATTAGATTAACAGGCGCCAACATACTGGAAGCAATTGTGCCACCAAAAAATGGATTACCGGTAAAAAAGGGATGATTAAAAACAATCAAATCAACTTTTTCGGAAATTTTTTCAAATAAATCACCCTGCAAAAGAACAGATTTGTCTTTTATTTTAAATCTGGCAATATTTTCCTTGGTGTTTCTAAAAGCTGAACGAGAAATATCGCTAAAAATGACACTTTTAGCACCATACAAAGCCATGACTAAGCCTAGCAAACCACTTCCACAACCCATGTCAATTACTGTTTTATCAGCAAAAAGGCGCTTATTGTTATAGTACAAATAACTTGCACAATACCGAGAAGTGACTGAAGTAGGATTTAAAACTCCCCTACAAACCAAAAAATTATCGAGACTATCTCCTTGACCAGACAAATCGATGCTAACTTCATGATCATTATGCTGGTTGTTTTCCCATTGCTTTATTAATTGAGCATTTTGCTCTTCGTTGAGACCGCTGACTCTTTTCATTATTATTATTTTTTAAAGATTAATAATTAGTTTAATTATTAAAAACACCAATCATAAAGATGATTTTAACAATTAAACTAATTTATCTTATTTCTTAAAAAACTAGAAATAACTATATATTCTGGCATAATAATAACTCTATGTCAATAAAAAAGGGTTGAACGAATTCAACCCAAAATAAAATTTTTTCTTACAACTTAACCATTTGCTCTGGCTTAGTAATCGAGCCATTTTTGATCAAAGCGTGATTTATCATCATCTCCAATTCACTTTTCAAAACTCTTTCAGACATTTCTCTTCGCTTTTTTTCTCCAAAAGACATAGCAAACATGAACCAGAATAATCCGCCAACACAAGCAAAGGTTAATGATTGAAAAATAAAGGCAGTAATCAACTTTGCAACAGAATCAAACGTCAATTCTTCCGGAAGCTGAATTATCGATATTCCCCATATAAACATAGGCAATACCAAAGCTATAGCCAATACTAATGCTGATTTTTCAGGACTCTCCTGAGTTAGCATTTTTAATTTTCTTAAAGAATCAATCTTTGTCATTATTAAATTTTTTAGGTTAAACAACAAAATTCAAAAATATCCAATTCAACGAAAGAGAAAGAATGTAGCCCAAGCACAAGCTAAAAGCATGTTTAAAATAAAAAATGAAACCGTTTTTAATCTTTAACTTTATGACTAAACTTTCTATCCCAGGCAAAACCTCTTTTTTCGGTTCAAGTCTGTCGTTTATAATTTTCACCAAAACTATAAAAACGAAAACAGAAAGAATAAAGACCCAGCCAAGACTACTACCAAAAATAACAGCAATTGCGAAAGACACCAAATTGAAGTATTTCTCCATTTTTATCTATTTTTTTAGTTAAACAATTGAATTAATTACTAAATTTACTAAGCAATAACTAATAAAATCAGTAATTAACTCAATTGCTATTTTCAAAGTACTACTTTCAATTATATCATATTTTCTATTATTTGTCAAACTAAAATTTATAAACCAAAGAAAGAGGTGCGGATATAAATTACTTCTCAATATTTCTAACATGAACCTCTTCACTAGAATCCCAGGCCGGAACTGTTATTAAATTTAATTTCATTTTGCCGAAATAATAAATCTTAGTGTTGGGTGGAATCACCAATAAATCAGTAGCCTTGACGGGTGTTTTAACTCCATCCAAAAAGAAAATTCCCTCGCCTTCTAAAATATAATAAATAAAAGTACTTTTTTTATGATAAAATTCTTCAAAGTGCCCCTCCCCCACCTCGGTATGAACAAAACCGACCTTATTGCTTCCGGTTTTATAAGCCCAAAGATTTATACCAAATTTAGACACAAATTGTGCTTCACTTTTTGTTGTCTTTATATTTTTAAATTATTTTACTCAAATCCTCAAAAATAACAACTGGCTTCATTCCCAAGATCTCTTCTTTATAAGAAATTTCTGGAATGTCATTAAATAAATAAATTTTTTTACCAAGATAAAAAGCTATACCTATCTCTAAAAAAGTATTACCACCAATATAATTGGCAATATCATTTTTATCATAATTTAAAACCAAAACAGCATCAGCCCATTCTATTTTTTTAAAATGAAGTCTCATGGCCCATTCCTTTCTGTCCCAAATCCAAGTATCACTTTCCTGTCCCGTCTTTCTTTTTGAATAATATTCAGCGACTGAAATCATTTTGCCCTGATTATCCTCTACTTCAGAAGGAGGCAAATCAACTTCATGACCCAATAATTCTAATTTTTGTTTTATTTCCAGCATTTGCTCATAAAAAGCAATACTCCCGCAAATCGTTATTTTCATATTATTTAATTAATTTTAAAACTTTTTCAACCACTTCTTCTATTTTTTGATTATCAGTTCTAAGTACTACAGCTTGGTTGTTTTTTTCTTTTTCAAATATACTCACTAATTCTTTAAATCTTTCTTTAGAGGTGTTAGAGATTCTACTATTAGGATTAGCCAAAGCACTAGCAACTCTTTCCTCAAATCTTTTTTCTAAAACAGAGAAATCAGTTTCCAAATTAATCTCTATTATTTTATAATTATATTTCTTAGCTAAGTCAATTAATTTATTCCTATCTTTTTTATACAAAGAAGAATCAGAAATTATATTATATTTTTTCTCAAAAGAAATCTTGGCTATATCTAAAAGCAAGTCAAAAACCAAATCATAATGTGTCTTAGAGTTGTATCCAGAAAAAGACCACTTAAGAAAGTCATAAGACAAATGAAACAAATTCTTTTCAACTTTCATTACTTCTCTAATAATAGTGCTTTTACCAGAACATGAAGAACCGTTTATAGACAGAAAAAACATAAATAAAAATTATTTTGGTTTATTAATCTCTTTTCAAAATACCATTATTTTATCCAAAAATCAAACAAAAATTAAGCTAAAAAATAAAAAAAGCCCAAATAAATTCAGGTTCTAAAAAAATAAACATTCTCTAAATATTTTTTAAAATTGTTTTAATTTAATCAAATAAAACCCTCCTATCTTCAAGAGAAAAACTGTAAATTCTAGCCCAATTTTCAGCCTTAAAATTTAAAGCTTTTTTAATCTTATTTAAAGTGCTAAAACGAACATCAACATTGGCACTTTCAATATTAGAAATCATTTTTTGAGTTGTCTTTGTCATCTTAGCCAATTCTTGCTGACTAATGTTTAAAGCAATTCTAGTACTATAAATCTCTACCCCCAAATTAATCCTCTCTCTTGCCTCCTTAGAGTGCTTGCTAAAATTTTTATTTTTCCTAGCTTCTGCCATTGGATCTCTTTGTGATTTTTTATTATTTGTATTCTTCATAGTTATTATTATTCAATTTAAATTTATTTAAATATTTTTGAGAAATTTCATAATGTTTTATAATTTTTTTCTTCTCCCTGTTACTTTTATAGTTATCAGGTTTCTCAAAAACATTTAACAAAACAATTTTATTTATATAACAAAAATATAAAATTCTAATAACTATATTCTTGTTTTTTCTAGTTTTAATTTCAAAAAATCCATAAGAATGAACTGGCTTTGCTATCGGTAGTATTGGCTTTCCATTATTTTCTTTAATAAAATTTATCTTTTGATCAATCTCTGCTAAAAGTTTTAAACGTTTACTACAACTAAAATCATTCAATTCTAAATATTTTTTAACAGGACAAAAACCCAAAACATCATCATAATAATAAACAATATACATAAATCCTGTCTATCTCTAATATATCTA
>CAZILW010000007.1:0-43268 GCA_964540285.1 uncultured Gammaproteobacteria bacterium | reverse complement strand
TCATTAAATAATGTTAATTATCCACAGAATGTAACATTAACTCTGCAACCGTACATCCATTGACTTTTTTAAATAAATATGCTATAATAATAAAAGTGAGTGTGCTTTGACTGTCGAACAAAAAATTTGAAAATATTTAGACTACTCAACCCGAAATTAATTTTTCAGGGTTTTTTATTTTATTGTTTATTTTATTAAATAATAAAATTGTTATATTATGAATGTATGGGGTTTTTATTTTTCGTCATTTTTTAAATGACAAAGCACCTCATTGCTTATTTTTATTTATGTTAAAAAAAGAAAAAACAAATTATTTAAGATTTAAGGACTTAAATATAGATTCGGAGATTTTATCTCTTTTAGAAAAAAATGGCTTAGAAAGTCCCACCCCTATTCAGTCTAAAGCTATTCCAGTGGCTCTTTCGGGTAGTGACTTGCTTGGAATTGCTCAAACAGGAACAGGAAAGACATTAGCCTTTGGGATTCCGCTTGTTCAAAGACTTTTAAAAAATAAGTCTAAAGCTTTGATTTTATTGCCAACCAGAGAATTAGCTACTCAGGTTGAAGAGAGTTTGAGAAAGATAAGTTTAAAATCAGGTCTGAGGACTATATCTTTAATCGGGGGAGAGCCAATTAATCGCCAGATATATAGTTTAAAATATAATCCTAGAATTATAATCGCTACTCCCGGAAGATTACTGGACCACTATAAAAGAAAAACTATTAATTTGGAAAATATCTCAGTTTTAGTTTTAGATGAGGCTGACATGATGTTTGATTTGGGTTTTGCTCCTCAAATTGAAGAGATAATTAAGTTAACCCCCAGCAGTCGTCAGACACTTTTATTTTCAGCTACCATGCCAGCAGCTATTATTAAATTAGCTGAAAAATATTTAAAATCACCTCTTAAAATAGAAGTGGCCCCAGCCGGGACCACTGCCGAATTAATTGATCAAGAAATTTATTTAGTTCACCAAAATGATCGCCTAGAAACTTTAAAAAAGATATTATTAGATTACAAGAACCTAGTTTTAATTTTTGTCAGAACTAAACACGGAGCATCTAATTTAACTGAGAAGCTTAAAATTGAAGGCCATCAGGTTAGTGAAATTCATTCTAATTTGTCCTTTAGTCAGCGCAAAACAGCCCTAGCCTCTTTTAAAAATGGTACCAAAAGAATACTGGTTGCTACTGATGTGGCTGCTCGCGGTTTAGATATTAAAGATATTGAACTAGTTCTTAATTTTGATTTACCTGATAATTCTGAAGATTATGTTCATCGCATAGGTCGAACTGCTAGAGCTGGAAAAGGTGGTAAGGCTATTTCTTTTGCGCTGCCTCATCAGAGAAGAGAAATTCAAAGAATAGAGCGTTTGATTAGAAAAAACTTACCCCTACTTAAAATTGGTTCATTACGATTAGAAACTGAAAAAAACAATCAAAGATTTGAAAGATCTTCTTATGCCGGACAGAGATCTAAAGGGTCTGATAGAAAAAATTTTTCTGGCAGAGTAAACCCCTCTAGGTTTAGAGATTTTAATAGAAACAAGCCAGTTGATTCAAGTAGAAATAGTTTTTCTGCAAGGAAAAATAATCAATTTAAAACTGAAAGCTCTCAGGAAAAAAATTTTTCTAAAACATCAGTTAAAAGAGGAAATTTTTCTAAATTTAAAGGCCCGGAAAAAAATGATTTTTCTAGATTCAAGCCTTCCAGCGGAGAAGCAAAAGAGGTCTTTAGAGGTAAGCGTTTTTCGTCTAGATCAACAGATAAAAATCACGGAGAAAGAGTTTTTAAAAAAAATAAAAGTAAAAGTTCCGTAGCTTATAAGAAGTCAGGATTTCGTGGAAAACCAGCTTATTCTAAAAAGAAATTTTAAGCTTGGGCCATTTGGTACTTTTCGGCGATAAATCTTTTTATTTTTTGTCTAGCTCTTTGGTTTTCTTCGTTGCAAAACCAAACGCTCCAACCTTTATTTTTTCTGTAAAGTGAAATTCTTTCTTTTAGGTTTTCGGTCTCTCCGATGTCAGCGATTTTATTTTTGGGGTTAGCAACAATGTAAACCCCTGGTTTTTTATCAAAAGAAAAGTTGACAGGGAATTTACCTCTAAAAGCGAAACCCTTGATTATTACTTGTTTATCCATTTTGTTTGTTAACTCTTATTAATTAGATTAATCTTAATTATTAAGAGTTTTTAATTTAATAATTGTTTATAGTTTTATTTTAGTAAATAAAAAAAAGTTTGTCAATAAGTAAAATCTGTCAAGAACTGTGGATAAGTTTGACAAAAAAGCTTGACAAGAATAAAAATTAAGCTTAATATGTATATATAATAATTAAATACTTATTTTTATGCATGATTTGCAAAAGAAATTATTAAATTTATCCTCTCAAATAGATATATCAAAAATGACTCTTAGGGATTTGGGCGAAGCTGTTGGTGAGGGTAGGGACAATCCTCAGAAAGTAAAACATCATCTACAGCAATTATTAAAGAAGGGCGTTTTTAAAATAGAAAATGGTAAATATAAGCGGATTTCTGAGAGCAATAGTAAGAATTCTGGATTAATATCGTTGCCAATTCTTGGCTCAGCTAATTGCGGCGAAGCTATTTCTTTTGCTGATAATCATGTTGAGGGCTATTTGAAGGTTTCTCCTAAAATAATTGCTAATAAAAAAAATATTTTTGTAGTTAGAGCTAAAGGAAATTCAATGAACAAGGCTCTTGTTAATAATGAGAGTATTGATGACGGGGATTATGTTCTTGTTGATTCTGACAAAAAACAACCAGAAAATGGTGATTATGTTTTATCTATAATTGACGGATTGGCCAATATTAAGAAATTTAAAAAAGACGACAATAAAGGAATTATAATGCTTTTGTCTGAATCTAGCTCTAGCTATGACCCAATATATATTCATCAAGATGACGGAGATTTTTATTCGGTTGCTGGAAAAGTTGTTGGAGTTCTTAAAGTTTAGCTTATTAATTTTCAAGCTTTAAAAACGACAGTAATATTTGTCGTTTTTTTTATTTTATGTTATTATTGTACTATAAATTTAAACAAAGATTTTCTTTGTTTTGCCTAAAATTAATTCATTTTTTATGAATGAAGAAGATAAAAAAATAAAAAGAAAAAAAGTTTTAGCTGAGCTTCGAGCTGAAGAAGAAACTGAAAATCAACTTATTTGGCTTTATCAAACTTTAATAGATTTAGGAATCGAAAATTGTTTTTCTGAGGATAATAGAGCTTTTTTTAGCGAGGGCATGAAAACATTGAGAGATGAGTCTAAGGCTCATAAACTTCTTATAAACAGCGTGATTGATAAATACGAAAATTAAATTTAAATATATGAAATTTGATCAATGCTCAATGAGTCAAGAGGGTATTTTGCTTAACCTGGAAAAAGGTTTAGATAGCGAAATTCGCGCTCGCGACTTATGTCAAGATTTACTAGAAGTTTTAGATGATGATCGAGATAAAAAAATAGTAGAAAAAATACTTAAAGATGAAGAAAGACACATTAAGATAACTCAAGAGTTGTTAACCATTGCTAAAGCTTTTTATATTAATAAATAGGAATAATCCTATTATGATTGTTGAGCCTAAAAAAATTTTAATAGTAGAAGATGAAAGACCTTTAGCTAGGGCGCTTGAATTAAAACTCTCTAGTATTGGTTTTAAGACCAGGACTGCTTTTGATGGGCAGGAGGCTTTGGATTATTTGAAAAAAGATAAATTTGATTTACTTCTTTTAGATTTGGTTATGCCTAATCTTAGTGGCTTTGATGTTTTGCTTAAATTACAGCAATCTAAAAACAAAGTTCCTATAATAATTACTTCTAATTTAGGTCAAGAGGATGATTTGAAAAAAGTTCAAGCTTTTGGTGTCTTAAAATATTTTATAAAATCAGATGTTGGCATAATTGAGATAGTTAATTATGTTCGTGATTTTTTAAAGAATAGTCCTAAGAATAAAATTTCGACTCCATCTTCAAACTCAAACTTAAACTCAAATACGGACCCGTCTTTGACGCCTAAAACCAAGCTTAAGTCAAAGGCAAAAATTAGTAAAAAAATAAAAAAATAAGAAAAAATAAATTTATGAATTTAGATGATAATAAAGTCAAGGAAATACTTTTAAAACAAAGTTATATAACCAAGATAGACTTGCAAAAAGCTGAAAAGTCCATAGGAGAAGGAGCTTCAGTTATTGATTATTTTTTAGATCAGGGGATTTTAACTAAAAAGCTTTTAGGTCAGGCCTTAGCTGAATCGGAGAATGTTCCTTATTTTGATTTAAAAAATAATCTACCTTCCTACGAACAGATTTTAAAATTTCCAGAAGAAATAGCCAGAGAATATCGTTTAATTTTTACTAGAGAAGATGAAGATAAAATGTTTTTTACCTCTGATGATCCAATTGAGTCAAAAAAGATTTTTTTAAGCATGGGTGAATTATTTCCAGTTGAAAATATAACTGTTTCTTATTCACTTCCAGAAGATATTGATTTTGCTTTAGATTATTTTTATAAAAAACCATTAAAAACTAGATTTAGTGAGATTATTAAGGGCGGTAAAAAGGTTGCTCAAGAAATAGTTAATGAAATTTTTAATGACGCCTTATCTTATAATTCATCTGATGTTCATTTTGAACCTCAAGGCAAAGAAACCATTATTCGTTTCAGGGTTGATGGAGTTCTTCAGGAGGCTGGCAGAATATCAAATGAGTATTACAGTAATATTTTAAACTTTATTAAGGTTCAGGGAGGGTTGAGAATTGATGAGCATTATTCAGCTCAAGACGGTTCAATAAATTATAAGTTTGGTAAACAAGAGGTGGATATGCGTTTGTCTATTTTGCCTATTGTTGGGGGAGAGAAAATTGCTATTCGTATTTTAGCTAAATATATTAAAGGATTTAGTTTGCATGAAATAGGGCTGGAGAAAAAAGATAGAGATTTAATGAGAAGGGAGATACAGAGACCGTTTGGTATGATTTTAATCTCTGGTCCGACCGGTTCTGGTAAAACAACAACACTTTATTCTTTACTTAGATTGCTTAATAATCCTCGGGTTAATATTACAACCCTAGAAGATCCGATAGAATATAGAGTAAAGGGTATTAATCAAATTCAAGTTAATCAAGCAACTAACCTAACTTTTTTAAAAGGTTTACGCACTATAGTTCGTCAAGATCCTGATGTTATTATGGTTGGTGAAATTCGTGACGAAGAAACAGCGGAAATGGCGGTTAATGCTTCTTTGACAGGTCACTTATTGTTATCTACTTTTCATGCCAATGATGCTGCTACCACTGTAGCTCGTTTACTTGATATGAATATAGAACCGTTTCTTTTAGCTTCTACTCTTAGGGTTGTGGTTGCTCAAAGATTGGTTAGAAAACTTTGTGAAAAATGTCGCTATAGTGTTTCTGTTTCTAAAGATGATTTTAAGAAAGAGCATCCAGAGATTGCTAAATATTTAAAACAAGAAAATAATGTTTTTTATCAATCTCATGGTTGTGAATCCTGTGGTTACACCGGCTATAATGGAAGAACTGCTATTTTTGAAATAATATTAAACACCCCAGAGTTGCAAGATTTAATATTAACTAGACCGTCAGCTAAACAGATTTGGGAGTTAGCTAAAAAACAAGGATGTAAGTCTCTTTTTTATGATGGCATGGAAAAAGTTAAGGCTGGAATTACGTCTCTGGATGATTTATTAAGAGTTGCTCTTCCTTAATTAATTTTAAAATTTATGGAAATCGGTTCAAGTTCAAAAAGAAGTTATTTAATAGAAAATTTAGCCACCCTAGTTGAGGCTGGTATAAATATT
This sequence comes from uncultured Gammaproteobacteria bacterium, assembly GCA_964540285.1. Lineage (GTDB taxonomy): Bacteria > Patescibacteriota > Patescibacteriia > Patescibacteriales > UBA12465. The sequence goes on along the minus strand of CAZILW010000007.1, from coordinate 37,426 downwards.
TCTGAATCTCTTTCAATAATATCTTCTGGTATAAAAAACAATCATTTCAAAAAAATAGTTTTAAATATAAAAGAAAATGTTGATAGCGGTTTTTCTCTTTGGCAATCTTTTGAAAAAGCAAATATTTTTTCTAAAAGAGATATTTCTTTGATTATGATTGGAGAAAATTCAGGGCATTTGGTTGAAAATTTAAATATTTTATCTCTACAACATCAAAAAGAAAAGTTTTTTAGATATAAAGTTTACTCAGCTTTAATGTATCCTAGTTTGGTTTTATTTTTAGTTTTAATTATTGGAACGGGAATGAGTTGGTTTTTATTGCCTAAACTATCAGTCGTTTTTACTCAGTTAGGGGCTGAATTACCATTGATTACTAAGATAATGATTTCTGTTGGTGATTTTTTTGGTAATTATGGAGCAATCTTTTTCCCTATATTTTTTATATTTTTCTTTTCTTTCTTCTATTTTGTTTTTTTTCATAAAAAAACAAAAATAATTGGACAAAAATTTCTTTTTAATTTTTTCAGTACCAGAAAGTTGGTTTTAGAATCTGAGTTGTCTCGTTTTGGTTATATTTTAGGGACGCTTCTTCAAGCTGGATTTTCGATTAATGAATCTTTAAGACTTTTAAATCAGGCCAGCCCTTTTTCTTTTTATGGTGATTTTTATTTATATTTATCAGAAAGTGTTTCCGATGGAATTTCTTTAAAAGAAAGTTTTACGCGTTTTCCTAAATCCCCAAGACTAGTTCCTAATTCCGTCCAAGAAATGATATTTGTGGGGGAGAGATCTGGAAAATTGCCAGAAATTCTTCTTAAGATTGGTAAAAATTATGAAGAAAAACTGGATATAAGTACTAGAAATTTATCTGCTATTTTAGAGCCGGTTTTATTAATACTTGTTTGGGTTGGTGTAGTTATATTGGCACTGGCCATTATACTTCCTGTTTATAGCTTGATTAGTAATATTAATTAATTACTCGCTATGTTTTTTTTGAAAAACAAAGCTTTTACATTATTAGAGATTATGCTCACAGTCTCTATTTTTGTTTTGTCAGCTTCTATTTTATCTCCTATTTATTTGTCTGCTAAAAACAGAGATGATTTAAGCACTAAGACTGATATTTTAGTTAGCTCCTTGAGACGAGCTCAAATCTTATCAATTTCTGGTCAAGGAGATTCTTCTTGGGGTGTTAAAATATTGGAAGATGGTTTGGTTATCTTTAAAGGGGATAGTTATCTTACTCGTGATATTAGTCAAGATGATGTCGTAAGTGTTAATAAAATTATTTTAACCGAAGGTTTGGATGAAGTTGTTTTTACTAAAATTTTTGGCGAAACAAATAACATCGGTGACATTAAATTGAAATTAAGAGACAAGGAAATAACAGTTGGTATTAACAAAAAAGGAGTGATTGATTATTAATCAAGGAAGGGGATTTAGTGTTCAGTCGGGAAAAGAATGTTAATTTTTTATGTTTAATGAAATAAAAAACAAAATAGCCGCATTTAGTGGTATAGAAATTTTACTAGCTGGCTCCATAATGGCTTTGGTTATAGCCTCTCTTTTGGGCTTGCTTTTTTATTCTAATGACTCAATGAATAAAGATAACTCTAATTTACAAGCTTCTTTTATCGCTAATCAAGCCTTAGAGGCTGTTTCTGCTATTAGAGATAAAAGTTTTGATAATTTAGTTGATGGGGTTCATGGTTTATCTTTTTCGAGTGGAGAATGGAGTTTTGTTGGCGAAAGTGATCAGGTGGATAAGTTTACTAGAGCAATTACCATTAGTACTGTTTCTGAAAATGTTAAAAAGGTAGCTGTTTTAGTTACTTGGTTTAAGAGTCCTGGTAGATTAGTTAGTATTTCTGAATATAGATATTTAAGTAATTGGCAGAAGACAGAACAGGCCTCTTTAGTGAATGCATCTATTAATATTGATAGCGATTGGGGTGATGGTTATTGTGCGACAGTTACTTTGACTACCGAATCAATTACTCCTATTGTTTGGGATTTGGATATTGTTTTAGACACTTATCCTCAAAATGGGATTGTTAATAATGTCTGGGATGCTAATTGGTCTTTTGCAGAACCAGTTTTGAGTGTTTCTGGTGTTGCTGGTAACGAAACTGTTGTTCTTGGCAGTCCATCAATATTTACTTATTGCGCTGACAGAGAAATTACTCCCCCTCCTTTAGGGCAGTCTAATTATTTAGATGTTAATGTTTTAAGTAGTCGTATCAATCCTATTAATACAAATCAAATTATTGGTACAGAATTGTTAAATACTTCAACTGATATTTCAATAGTTTTAGAAAAAATTTATGTTACCTGGTCCGGTGTTCATAGTAATACTAGAATATCTTCAATTCAAATAAATGGAGCTAATTTGTGGTCTGGTTCTGCTGATTTAGGGTCTGAGCTTGTTTTAAGCTCTCCATTTATTTTACCTCCTGCCAGTGGTCCTTATTCTATAGTTTTTAATTTTAGCAGAAAAGTAACTGGGATAGATTTTTATACTCGTTTTATAATGGAGGACTTTTCGGAAAAATTAGTTGATATTTTTGCTGGTGGTGGGGCAGACTTAATTCCTCCAGGGACAATTACTAATCTTAGTTCAACCGTTCAAGATCATGAATCAGTTACTCTCTCCTGGACGGCACCGGGTGATGATGGAATGATCGGTTTGGCATCTTATTATGAAATTAGATATTCTCAAAATATTATAGATGATAGTAATTGGGATTTAGCCACTATTTTTAGCACCCCTCCTAGTCCTGAAATAGCTGGCACTATTCAGTCCGCAAAAGTTAGTGGTTTGAGTTTGAATACAAATTATTATTTTGCTATTAAGACTTATGATGAAAGTGCTAATGTTTCTCTTCTTTCTAATGTTTTAAATGCTAGTACTACTAATTTAAGTGATTCTTCTTATTTATATCTTAATATTGGGTCGGCGGTTTTAGGACCACCACCTCTTAGCAATAATTATGTTTCTGATATTATTTTAGACAACAATGGCCTGAGCAATATTTCTATTACTGGCATTACTGGTTCTTGGGGGTCTGACAGAATTAGACAAATTTATATTGATGGAATCTCAGTATGGAATGGAAATATTAGTTCTGGTGCTATAGCCACTTTTTCTACCCCTTATGTTTTAACACCTTCCGGTGGCCCTTATAATTTAAGTTTTAGGTTTCAGAAAGTTTTTACTGGAAAAACCATAGATTATTTAGATATTATTTTGAGTGACGGTTCAATAAAAAGAAGTGATAGTAAAAGTTTTTAAATTATGATAATTAATAATATTTACAAAGAAAGAAAAGCATTTACTTTGATTGAGACTATACTTTATATGAGTCTTTTTGTGGCTATTTTTGCTGCTTTATTTGCTTCTTTGAATATTTTTTATAGCAATAAAATAAAAAATAGAACTATCTTAGAGGTTGAGCAACAGGGTCAAATTATTTCATTGATAATTAGTCAAGAAATAAGAAATGCTCAGTCAATTATTTCTCCAGTAATTGGAGTTTCGGCTGATACCTTAATTTTAGAGCATTTTGATATTTTAAAAAGTCCATTATCGTTTTATTTATTGGATAATAAAATAATGATTAATGAAAATGGTAACTTGTTTAATTTGAGTAATTCTAATGTGGTTGTTAATAGTTTAATTTTTGAGAATAATTCAGCAGTAGACGGAGCTCAAAGCATTTCTTTTAGTTTTGATATTTCCTATGATTCTAACGTTAGTAGGAATGAATATAAATATAATAAAAGTTTTTCTAGTACAGTTAATTTGCTTAAAAAGTGATATGTTAAAAACAAACAAACAAGCAGGATTTATTGTTTTAATCAGTGTTCTAATAATTAGTTCAATAGTTTTATCTATTTCTTTAATGATCGTCTTGGTAAATATTAATTCTAGTAAAAATAGTTTAAGTATTAATAATGCTGATCAGTCTAGATTGTTAACTAATACGTGTTCAGAATACGCTTTGCAAGAAATTGCTCTTGATACTAATATTTTTGGTTCTTTTGTTTTAACTCTTGGTGATGATGTTTGTAATTATTCTATTTATCATGGTGTTGGGGAGGAGAGATTTATAAAGTCTTGGTCTGATTTTCGAGGAAGTGTTAGGCGGGAAAGAGTTGTCATTGATTCTTTTAGTCCAAAGATAAACATTGTTTCTTGGCAGGAAGTTGTTGATTTTTAGTTATATAGATTGTACACATATTTTATTTTTATTAAAAATTTGGAGATTTTTAAATTTTGTGTTATATTATTTTTGAGATAAAAAAAATAATAAAGGTCGATATATTTATTATTTTTTTATTATATAAATTAATTAATTTAATTTTTTGTAAATTGCTCTGTAGTAATTTATAAAAATAAAAAAAATTATGAACAAAAAGAGAAATCAAGGTTTCACATTGCTTGAAATCTTATTAGCTGTAGCCGCTTTGGTTATTTTGGCTAGTATTGTTATCTTGGCTATTAACCCAGGAAAACAATTAGCCGACACTAGAAATTCACAAAGATGGTCTGATGTAAACACTGTTTTAAATGCTGTCTATCAATATGCTATTGATAACGATGGTACTTTACCAGTCGGCATTCCAGATGATACAGCCACCGGAACTGATGTTTGTATTGAAACAAGCGTTGCTACATCTTGTAATGTTGATTTAAATGTTTTGGTGCCAACTTATTTGGTTGATTTACCAAACGACCCTAAGGCTACTGTTAGTTCTAATTACACAGTAGTGTCTTCTTCTACAACTGGTAGAATAACTGTTTCAGCTCCTGGGGCTGAGCAAAGCAAAACTATTTCAGTTACTAGATAGTTTTAAATACAATAAAAAGACACTTCTTCGGGGGTGTCTTTTTTTGTATAAAAATGTTAAAATAAGCTTGATGTTTTCTAAGAATAAAAAAGACTTTGACCCTTTCGTGGTTAAAGAAAAAAAATTTAAATTTGGTAATCTTAAAGATTCATTTTATCATTTGGGATGGATGGAGGACTCTTTTTTATTTGGTGAAAATGATAATGAAACACTTAAAAAAACTTTTGACTTTGATAAAGTCAAGCATGTTTTTTCTTTTTTAATTATCTTTTTTTTACTTTTATTTTTTAGGCTTTCTTGGTTGCAAATTATAAAGGGTGATGAATATCGTGCTTTGGCAGAAGGAAATAGGGTTAGGGCAATTAGTATTGAACCTAAGAGAGGTGTTATTTATGATGCTAATAAAATTCCACTGGTTAAAAACGAAGCAAATTTTGTTTTATATTTAACACCATCTGAATTGCCAAGAAATGAGCTAGAGCGTGATAAAATTTTAAGAGATTTAGCTTTTATTATTGATCAAAAATTATTTATTACTTCCAAAAATAAATCAAACGAATCATTAGAAAACCATTCTTCTTTTTCCTTTTTGGAGGATAGTACTTATTTTTATTTTGTTAAAGATAAATTAGATAAAATAAAAATTGGATCTTTAAATTCTTTTAGACCTTTGTTTATAATGGATAATCTTGATTATGATTCGGCTATTGCTATTTCTCTGGAGATAGAAAAAATGCCGGGCGTTTCTTTGTCAATTAAAATGGGTAGATCTTATATAATTTCTAACGATTTTTTACCAAGTCTTTCTCATATTATTGGGTACACTGGTAAAATATCAGAAAAAGATTTAGAGGTTTTTGGAGAGGAATATTCCTTAATTGATTATATTGGTAAAACTGGTTTAGAATATTTTTATGAAAATGAGCTAAAAGGTCAAAAGGGTAAAAAATATATTGAAGTTGATGCTTTAGGTCGTGAAAAGAAGGTTATAAACGAACTGCCACCTGTTGATGGTTTTAATTTGGTTTTAAGTTTAGACTCTAACTTACAATTTAAAATTGAAGAGATACTTAAAGAACATCTTAAAAAGGCTAAACTTAGTCGAGCTTCAGTGATAGCTTTAAATCCACAAAATGGAGAGATTTTATCTTTAGTTTCCTGGCCAGCTTATAACAATAATATATTTTCCAAAGGTGTTAGCCAGGTTGATTATAATCGTTTAGTTAATGATTCTAATCGACCTTTGTTTAACAGGGCAGTTAGCGGTAGCTTTCCCTCTGGTTCAACTTTAAAGCCAGTAATAGCCGCTGCCGCCTTAGAGGAAAATGTTATTAAAGAAAACACCTCTGTTAATAGTTATGGTGGAATAAGAGTTGGACAATGGACTTTTCCTGATTGGAGAGCTGGCGGTCATGGATTAACTAACGTTAAAAAGGCGATAGCCGAGTCAGTTAATACCTTTTTTTATTACATTGGAGGAGGTTATGAAAATTTTTCTGGATTAGGAATAGATAGAATCGTTAAATATTTAAATTTATTCGGTCTTGGTTCTCAAAGTGGTTTGGACTTGCCGCAAGAAGGGAGGGGCTTTGTTCCGACCCCTGAATGGAAGAAGGAATCTCGGGGGGAGTCTTGGTATATAGGAAACACTTACCATGTTTCTATCGGTCAAGGTGATATTTTAGTAACACCACTTCAGGTAGCTAATTTTACTGCTTTTTTTGCTAATGAAGGCAAGCTTTATCGCCCTCATTTAGTGAGAGAAATTTTAGATGGTGATAATCAGTTGATTAGAGAAATTAAGGCTGAAACTATTAAAGATAGTTTTATAGATCCTGAAAACATAGAAATAGTTAAAGAAGGTATGAGACAAACAGTTATTTCGGGAAGTGCTCAGCGTTTAAATATTTTGCCCTACCAAATATCAGGTAAGACTGGTACTGCTCAGTGGGGCACAAATAAAACGCCTCATGCTTGGTTTACTTCTTTTGCTCCTTATGATCAGCCCGAGATAGTTTTAACTATTTTACTGGAAGAAGGAGAAGAGGGTAGTGGTCCACCAGTTACTATTGCTGGAGAGATATTTGAATACTATTTTTCTGAGAAAAATAAGCAATAATTATTGTTTTTAAGCTTTATATTTGTTATTATACTAGTATAAAAGAAAATAAAATCTCTATTGACTTTTTTTTATAATTATGTTATAATCTAAAGTTAAATCATTTATATGTCTCAAATAAAAGAAGAAAATCAAAAAAATGACTTTAATGTTATAAGTCAAAAAATAGATGAGGCTGTTTTAGCTATTGAGAAAATAGAATTAGAAACTATTAATTCTTTGAATGATTTTAAATTAAAAAAACTATCAAACTTAAAAGGAGCGGATGTTGAGGCCGCTTTTTCTAAAATGGATGAAGTTAGAAAAAAAATTGACAGTAATTTAAGTAATTAATAAATTTAAAAAATAAAATAATAAAATTAATATTTCTAAAAATAAAATTATGTCAAACAAAGAAAACAAAACAACTGAGACAGCTGAGGATAAAGAATTTAGAGATAAGGCAGTAGAATCTGGCTTTAATGAGGTAAACACAAAAGAAGAAATTAAAAAAATAGAAACTAGATTAAAAAGGTTAGATCGAGGTGGTGTAGAGCAGTTTAAAGGTGAAAAAGAAGTTTTGATTGAAAGGTTAAAAAAATATGGCGTAGAATATGTTAGCAAAAAAGCTAAAGGCTCAGTTGAAAAAATAGATAAATTAGCTGAGGAGCCAGAAGAAAAAAAAATTGCCGAGGATGGTAAAGAAAAAATTGAAGAAGTTAAGGAAAATTTAGAAAATGAATTAGAGGTAAATAAATCACAAGAGGGTTTTGCTGAAGATTTTGAAACTATTACTATAAAGAGATCTAATGGAAGTATTGAGAAGGACTGGAAGCTTATGGGAATCCAAGATGGCGTAGCCACTGCTATGAAAAAAAAGGATTCAGGTGAAATTCTTAGAAAATTTATTCCTGTAAAAGAATTAGAATTTTTTAATAATAAAAAATATTCCGAGGAAGAAAAGGGGAGGGTAGATTCTGAAACAAATGAGGATATTTCAAAAAAAGAATCATCCAGTGAAGAGGTAGAAAGCAAACAGGAAGTTGAAATTTCGGAAATGTTAAAAAAAGAATTAGAATCATTAGGAATTAATAGTGAAAAATTAAAAGGCGAAGCTTATAAAAGATTTAATGAGTTAAGTTCTGGTTCTAAACTTTTAGTTTTGAAAAATTTAAAAGGAATAATTTTAGATGAAGTTACAGAAGAATCAAGATCTGAGGCTAGAGCTTCAGTCGGTGAAGTTAAAGGACTTTTTGGCAAGATTAGAAAAAGTCTTAAAGAAAATCGTTTAACTAATAAAAGTAGAGAGGAAAAATTAAAGGGATTGAATAAGGATGGTATTAATGAAAAGTATGAGGAAAAATTAAATTCTTTATCGGAGGTAATGAGTTCTTTGGAAATAGATGTCTCTGAGAAAAATGGTAAAACCGAAGTTTCTTTATTAAAAATCAAAGAAGGGATGAATGAGGATCAGAAAAAAGCTATTTCTGATTTAAATGTAGCGGCTAATGATTTTTTAAGTATTCCTAAGGAAATGTCTTATGAAAGTGCCAGTAAAGCTGATCAAAAAAAATATGAAGATGCTCGAAATAAATATTTAGAATTTCGTGCTAAAGTAGTGGAGAATTTGGGAGCCTCTAAGGATGTTTTGAGTGATATTAATAAAGCTGATTTACAATTAAGAATGGTTAGAGATTTTAGTAATGACTCTGTTTTTAGTGAAGAATGGAAACAAGCCATCAAAAATCCTGGATTTTTTAAGAAGGTTATTTTATCAATGAGTAGTAAAGAGAAAGCTGCTTATACTGCTTCGGGTTATGCTGCTCGTTCAATAGCTGGAGCTTTATCTTTATCAGCTTTATCTATTCCGCTTGTGATGGGTATTGGCGCTCTTAGATCTCGCGGAAGAGCTAAGGAGAAAATAAAAACACAGGATAAAAAAGCTGTCTATAAAGAAAAGAAAGAAAGTCCCTTAGCTTTACAAAGAAAAAATATTAAAAAACAAATGGATAAATTAGTCCCAGCTGAATTTCTTTTGAAACCCGAAGCTTGGATTAAAAGCAAGGGGGCTAATCAAGAAGATGTAAAAAAATATCTTGATTTAAAAATTGAATTTTTAAAACTTGATGAAAAGTTAACCCAAGAAAATATAGAAAAATTAAATGTGGCTAGTTCTGAAAGTTTAGTTAGTAAATTAGAGTCTTTATCTGAAAAAGTAAAAAATGAATATTTAACTGAATCTTCCAAGGAAAATCCAAACTATAATAAATTGCAAGATTTAACTGAGTCTTTGAGACTTAGAATGATGTTTACTCGGGAAAAAATTTCTAAAGAATTGGTTAATTTTGGCTCTAATGAAAATAAAGCTTTAAATTATTTGGATTTACAAAGAAGTTTAGATGAGGCTGAGCTTGTTTTAGCTGGGGAGGAAATAAATGAAATTTTATTTTCTTTAGAGGAAAGTAATAAAAGCCAATTAGCTAGAATGGATAGGGTTGGAATTAATGGTAAGTTTATTGCTGGCAAAAAGCTTTTAGATAAGATTTTAGATAAACATGCCAAGGATTTATCTAAAGAAAGAAAGAATTATATTATTAAAAAAACTGTTTACGGCGCTTTAACTGCTGGGGCTTTTGCTGGAGTTGGTGCTTTAATAAGAGAGGGGCAAGACCTGCTTTCCAATATTGATACTTCTAATTTTGAACAAAGTTTAACTAATGGTGAAGATTTTGAAAAGGCTGTCGTTGGTGGTTTTTCATTTATTGATGAAGCTAACGAGTTTAGTGCTGTTGACTCAGTCGGTATGGCTAATTCTGTAAATGGAGTTGAGATGAATAATTTTGATTTTGAAAATAGTTTTATAAAAGAAAATGTTTTAGAATCAAATTTGGGATCAGTAGAAAATTATGTGGAGGTTGATAGTGGTATAGGTGAGAGCTTATCTTTAGCTGGAGTTGATGTTGAAAATTTAAGCCCTAAAGCCATTGAGTCTTTGGAAAAGATGGGTAATGTTAATAAGGTTGTTACTTTAGAAAAGGGAAATGGAGTTTCCAAAATATTCAATGGTCATATGAGCAATGAATATAAAGTTAATTTTGTAGATGCTAAAACTGGAGAAGTAACAGAAGCAGCTGCTTTTAGCAGATCTGTTCACCCTGGTGATCAGGTTATGTTAGGAGAAGATGGAGAAGTTTATGTGGTTTGTAAAAATGGAGTTAAAAATAACCCGCTTTACGGAGCTGCTAAAGAAAAAATTGCTAACAGTGAAATAATTAGAGAAAAAGTAGAACCAATAAAGCCGCTGGACATGTCTAAATATGAACTTGGCCTAGATGAAAATGGCAAAATGACTTTTGTTAAAAATGATATATTAGATAATCAGGTTGTAGGAGGGGGTGTTATCAGTAGCGGTGTAGAGGGAGGTGTCAGCAATGTTAATGCTTTAGAAAGCTGGGATGTTAGTTTAGAGAATGGAACATTAATTAAAGATGATGGAGCAACACTCGTTGGAGCCAATGAAATTCCTAATTTTTCAAATGATAAAGTAGCTAGTGTTGAGCTTGATGGTGATAAATATATAATTAAGATGAAAGACGGAAGTTCGGCTATCTTTAATGAAATGCCAGCCGGAGAAGAAGTTGAAGGGGTTGAATTACCAAAAATTTATCAATTTCAAGAAATTATTCCAGCTAATAATCCAGTTCAGGGAAGTGAATTAGGAAATATTTTAGTGGGTGATCAAGGTGGTGTTTATGTTACCCCAGAGAGCGCTAGTAACGCCAACGAAATGATTAGTGGGAATTTAAATAGTAATTTGTTGGAAAATTTTAGTGAACATGGAGTTAATTATCCTAATAAGACAATTAGTGTGGACAATAATATTATCGATTTTAAAACTACAAGCTTTGGCTTGAACAAGATAAGTAGTATTACACCAGAGTATGGTGAGTATGGTGGCGGAGGAGGTCAACCTGTCTATTTCAAGGTTATTTATGACAATGGGGCCATGGAGACTTTTAAACCAGAATTAAACACAGCTGGAGAAATGACTTATGTTAAAGCTGGTGATGGCTTGGTTGATGTGTCATCTGATGTTGAAGGTGAGCTGGGAGCTGTAGTAGAGGGCGGTCTTGATTTGGGAGAGAATAATTTAAATAGTCTAGCCGAAAGATATGAATGGGCTAGTTATTTAAAGGCTGGTGGATGGGAAAATGTTAAAATTGAGGATGAAGGCAAGTCAATAATAATTGATAATTATAAAGTAAAATTTCCCGATTATGTAAGTGATATTAATAAAATAAAATTAATTAACCCCTTAGTTCAAGAAGATGGCAGTATTAAGTTTGAGATTCAATATGCCAATGGTCCAATAAGGTCGATCGATGATTCATTTGTGACTGTTTTGGAAGAAATTACTCCAGCCGTAGAAAATGTTAGTGAAAATTTAACAAGTGTTAGGGAGGTTTTTAGCAGTCCTACAAAGATCAAAGAAGCTTTAGGTGATTTTTCAGAAAAAATTGGAACAATATCGGCCGATAATAATGGCAATTTTGCCTTGAAGTTGAAAGATGGTAAAGTGATAGACATTGTTGTCAGTGAAGATATTGTTGAGGTTGGCGCCTTGAGAACTGAATATGTAGATGTTGAAAATGGTAAAATATCTAGTGAAAAATTAAAGGAAGCGGTTGTTAAGCACTTAGAAAATATGAGTAGATAGTTTTAATTGGTTTTTACGATAAAGAGTCACCTCCAGGTGACTCTTTATTGATTTTTAAGCCTTTTTTTGCTAAGCTTTCTTTATGAATGCTATAAATATATTAAAAAAATATATAAAAAAGATAACCAAAAAAGACAAATTTTTATTGTTTGTAGTTCTTTTTTCTGTGGCTTTCTTTTTAATGACTTCAATTTTACCAAAATTTCAACAAGATTTAGGTTTTTTGAAATTTTTTTCGCCAGATGAAAATGCTAATTATGTTTTTACCAAATTATTTGCTCAAACTGATAATCTTTATATTTTTGAAAAATATAATCTTATAGCTGAAGATATTGTTCGTCCTAGAAGTTATATCAGCGAAGGTGGTTTTATTAAGCCAGTTAGTTTTTTGGGAATGACTATTTATTATGGTTTTTTAGCTAAATTTTTTGGTGTTGGCATAATTCCGTACCTAACTCCTTTTTTTGCTGCTTTGGCTTTAGTATTTTATTATTTATTGATTAAGAAATTATTTGATAGTAGAAATGCTTTTATCTCTACCTTGTTATTGTTTTCTTTTCCAGTCTTAATTTATTATTCGGCTCGTAGTTTGTTCCATAATGTCTTGTTTCTTTCCTTTTTGACTATCGGTCTTTATTTTTTGTCAGTTTTATTTGAAAAAAGAATACCTTTGCCCGAAAAAGATAAAGATAAGTATTTAAAAAAACTATTTTCTTTTGATTTCGTGTTTTCAGCTTTTAGTGGCTTGTTTTTTGGCATGGCCATTGCTGTTCGCTCTTCTGAGCTTATTTGGTTATTAGTGGTCGCTTTTTTATTTTTAATTATAAAAATTAAAAAATTAAGCTTATTTAGATTAACAGTTCTTGTTTCTTTCTTTATTTTAGCTCTTTTACCAGTCTTTTATAATAATCAAGTTTTGTATGGATCTCCTTTTTATGGTGGTTATTATGAAATGAATAAATCTATTAATCAAATTAGTCAGGCCGGGGGAGGGATAATAAAATCTGTTTTTACTGGAAGTTTAGCTGATATTAAAACCTTGTCAAAATTTGTTTTTAAAACTGTATTTTACTTTGGTTTTTATCCCCTTCAATCACTAGAAATGTTTGACAAATATTTTGTTAAAATGTTTTGGTATTTATGTTGGCCAGCAGTTTTTGGTTTTATGGTCTATATTTTTACAGAAAAAAAGAAAATAAAGAAATTTTATCCCTATTTTGTTTCTTGGTTTTTAGCTTCAATCTTCTTGATTTTTTATTATGGTTCTTGGAAGTTTGTTGATAATCCGGATCCAAGTCGATTTACTATCGGTAACTCTTATACTCGTTATTGGTTGCCAGTTTATATTGGTATTTTGCCTTTTGTTTCTTGTTTTATATTGAAAACTAAAGAAGTGTTTGTTTTTATAAAAAAAGATAAAATAAGAAAAATATTTTCAAATTCGTTATCAGTAATATTATTGGCTTCTTTAATGTTTTTGTCTTTTAAATATGTTTATAGTGGATCAGAAGAGGGATTGAAGCATTATTTTCCCAAGACAGAGAGGGCTATAGCAGAAGTTTCTAGGGTTATTGATTTAACTGAAAATAATTCAGTAGTAATAACTGAGTATCATGATAAGTTTTTATTTCCAGAAAGAAAAGTGATTGTTGGTCGTTTTAATGATGACAACATGAACAGAAATTATAGCAGGTTGGTTGATTATTTGCCGGTTTATTATTTTAATTTTACTTTTCCGGAAAAGGATTTAGAATATTTAAATAGCAGAAGGTTAAAGGATTTTGATTTGCAAATTGAATTAGTAGAGGAAATTAATGAAATTTTTTCTTTGTATAAACTTTATAAGTTCTGTTGTCCTAGCGAGCCTCGTACAAGTGAGGCGAGTTTGCACAACGAAAAATAGTATTTTCAATTAAATATTGATCTGGATTCTCGCTTTAGCGGGAATGACAAAATTAGACATGACTTATAATATTATTACAATTGGTTGCCAGATGAATGTAGCTGATAGTGAAAGGCTTCGTTTTTATTTGGAAAAACTTGGTTTTAAAAATGAGCCTGATTTTTTATTGGCCAAATTAGTAGTTTTTGTTACTTGTGGAGTAAAGCAGGCAGCTGAAGATCGTATCCATGGTCTTATTAATAGAATCTATAAAAATAATAAGAAAGCAGTGATTGTGGTTACTGGCTGTCTTAGTGATAGGGATGATTTGCATAAAAGTTTAAAGGGCAGGGTAAAAATTTGGTTTAATATTTCTGATTTATTAAATTTTGATAAAAAGTTGAAAAATTTTTTTCCTAAAATTAAAACTATAAGAAAAAAAGAGAAAGATTATTTAGAGTTGGAGGCTGATTATTCTTCTAGTTTTTCAGCTTTTGTGCCTATCGGCAATGGTTGTAATAATTTTTGTTCTTATTGTGTGGTTCCTTATGCCAGGGGCAGAGAAGTTTATCGTCCTGCTTATGATATTTTGAAAGAAGTGCAAAAGTTAATTAAAAAAGGTTATAAAGAAATAAGTTTAATAGCTCAAAACGTTAATAGTTATAAATCTGATAGTGATAATAGGATAGAAAAAGAATTTGGTTTTAAGTTAAAAAATAAAAAAATTGATTTTGCCGACCTGTTATTAATGGTCGATAAATTAGAGGGAGATTTTTGGTTAAGATTTTCTTCTAGTCATCCTAAAGATGTTAGTAATAAGTTGATTACAGTTTTAAAAAAAACAAAACATCTTTGTGAGCATTTTCATTTAGCTGTTCAGTCTGGTGATAATCATATTTTAGAGGCAATGAATAGAAGGTATACAATTGAGACTTATAAAGAAAGGGTTAAAAAGATTAGAGAGTCTCTGGATTTTAAAAATGGTTTTTCGGCTTCAATTACTAGTGATGTTATTGTTGGTTTTCCAGGAGAAAAAATAAAAAATTTTAACAACACTAAAAAGCTTTTTAAAGAAATAAGCTTTGATTTGGTTTATATTTCTAAGTATAGTCCTCGTTACAAAACTGCTTCTTCTTATTTGAAAGATGATGTTAGTCTATCTGAAAAGAAAAGGAGAGAAAGGGAGCTGAATATTATTTTAAGGAAAACGGCCTTAAAAAATAATCAACAATATCTAAATAAAGTAGTGGATATTTTAATAGAAGGTTTTGATCGCAAAGGTTTTTTAACTGGTAGAACTAGAACTTCCAAGCTTGTGAGAATAAGTCATAAAGTTGCTTGTCCTAATGATTTTATTGGTAAATTTGTTAAAGTGGAAATTACTAATGTTTTCGAGTTTGAACTTCAAGCCAAGATTGTTGGTTACGACTTTTCATGTTTAAGTATTCCCAAGTATAGTAAAGATAAAAAGAAAAAAATTTCTCAAAAAAAAGGGAAAGTGGTTGTTGTTTTGGGTCCGACTGCTAGCGGAAAAACATCTTTGGCGGTAAGGTTGGCTGATAAATTTAACGGAGAAATAGTTAGTGCTGATAGTCGTCAGGTTTATAGGGGTATGGATATTGGTACCGGCAAGGATTTGGCTGAGTATTATTTTGAAGATAAGAAAATCAATCATCACTTAATAGACATAGTTAATCCGCAAGAAATTTTTAATTTAGCCGATTATCAAAAACAGGCTTTTTTGGCTATTGACGATCTTATTGGTAGGGGGAAGTTGCCTTTTTTAGTTGGTGGTAGCGGCTTATATTTAGAGGCAGTAGTTGATAATTATTTATTATCTGAATCAAAACCATCTTTTGAGAAAAGAGATGAATTTGAATCTTTGGAAATTTCAGAATTACAAAAAAGGATTAGTAATATTAATAGAAAATTTTTTCTTAGTTTAAATAATAGTGATTTAAATAATAAAAGAAGGTTGGCTCGTTATTTAGAGGTTTTGTTGAATGAAAAATCTTTTGAAGCAAAAAGAGGTAAAAGAAAATATGATTTTTTGATTTTGGGACTTAATCCAGAAAGGGCGGTGGTTAAAGAAAAAATATATAAAAGATTGTTAGATAGGATAAACAACGAAGACATGATTGGCGAGGTCAAAAGACTACATAAATCTGGTGTTAGTTATGAAAGGCTAGAAAGTTTTGGTTTAGAATATCGTTTCATATCTTTATTTCTGCAAAATAAAATAAGCGAACAACAATTAATTGATCGCTTATTTGTAGCTATTTGTCAGTTTTCTAAAAGACAAATGTCTTGGTTTCGAAGGTGGGAAAAAAATGGTGCTGAAATTATTTGGCTGGAGAATAAAGATGATGCTTTTAAATTTATTAAATCTTTTTTAGGGTAAACACTTTTTCTATGGTAAACATTCCACCTCTCCTATTGGACTTAAGCAATTTTGACCAGCATTGTATTCGTCTATATTTTTTTCTAAACAAAATTTAATTTGATAAGATTCTCCATCTTTAGTGTATTGATAATTATTTGGGTCACAATTTGTTGCTGCTGGTTGAGGATTTTGTGGTATTTTGATCATGTAGATTCTGTTAGTAGTTGATCCAATTAAGTTTTCTCCTAAATTTAAAGATTCAGGATAAAAACCTTCATCTCTGTAGTATTCTTCTAAAGCTAATTGAATTTGAGCAATATCGCTAATTCTTCTTGTGTCTCGAGAGCTTCTTCTTATTTCTGATAAAGAAACTGAAACAATAGAAAAGATAAGCCCAATAATCATTACAGCTAAAACAATTTCAGTTAAAGTGTAAGCCTTCTTTCTTATTCCCATATTTTTTAGAGATTTTTTATAATCTCTATTATTTTTTTAGGATTGTATTTTCCTTTGGTTTTAGCCATTACTTGGCCTATGAAATATTGTAAAATAGATTCTTTGCCGTTTTTATAATCTTCAAATTGTTCTTTGTTGTCATTAATCACTTCTTTTACAATATTTTCCAGTTCGTGAGAATCTTCTTCGTCTTTTTGCTCTAACCCCATTTCAGTCATTATATTACTTGGGTCACCTCCTTTTTCAAAAATAATTTTTAATATTTTTTGACCGGAGCTAGAATTTATTTTTTCTTGATAAATTAAAGAAATTAATTCAGCAAAATTTTCAGCTGTGATTTTTAAATCTTTAATTTTAGTTTTTGACTCTTTTAATAATTTAAAAAGTTCACTGGTTATCCAATTAGCGGTTATCTTAGCTAATTTTATTTCTTGGTTTTCCCAAGATTGACCTAAGGATTTGGTCCATTCCTGAAGCTCAGAAATAACCATCTCAAACCAATTAGCCGTATCTTTGTCACCAATCAAAGTTTCAGCTATTTCTGGTGATATGTTGTATTGTTCAATAAATCTTTCTCTTTTTTTGTGAGGCAATTCTCCAATTTTAGTTTTGATATTTTCAATGTCTTCTTCGCTTGTTTTAATTGGTAATATGTCTGGCTCGGGGAAGTAGCGATAATCAGCACTGCTTTCTTTTATTCTTTGACTAAAGGTTTCTCCAGTGTTATCACTACAGCCTCTGGTTTCTGGTAAAATTTCTCCGCCTTTATCTAAAATTTCAGCTTGTCTTTTTATTTCAAAATTAATAGCTTTTTCTAAAGATTTAAAAGAGTTAATATTTTTCACTTCTACTTTAGAGTTTAGTTTTTGTCCATTTTTAGCAATTACTCCACCTTTATTATCTCTGGCCCATGAATCTTTTTTTTGTAAGCTAATATTAGCTTCACATCTCATTTCTCCTTTTTCCATATTAGCATTACTAATCTCTAAGTATTGAAGAACTTGTTGATATGTTTGACAAAACATTTTAGCGGTAATGGCGTCTCCAATCATTGGTTCTGTTACCAGTTCAATTAGGGGCACTCCAGCTCGATTAAAGTCTATTAGGGTGTAATTTTTGCCAGCAGGATGATTTAATTTACCAGTGTCTTCTTCGAGGTGAATTCTGGTTATTTCTATTTTTTGTTTATTTACTTCTAAATATCCGTGGTGAGCAAAAGGTAAGTCGAATTGTGATATTTGGTAACCTTTTGGTAAATCGGGGTAAAAATAGTTTTTTCTATCAAACTTACTGATTTTATTTATTTCGCAATTCAAAGCTAGCCCTAAAAGAATTATTTTTTCAATTGCTTCTTTGTTAGCTTTGGGTAGTGTTCCAGGGTGAGCTAAACAAACTGGACATACATTTTTGTTGGGTTCAGAATTAAAAGGGTCATTGGCACAAGAACAGAACATTTTACTCTTGGTATTTACTTCGGCGTGTATTTCTAAGCCGATTATAACGTCATACTCCATATCTATATTTTGAACAATTTAGAAAGACCTTCAGAAAGAGGTTCATTTTCTTTTTCTAAATCTTCTTTTAAGTATTTTAATAAGAATTTTCTAATTTCAACTGGGTCTTGATCTTCTAGAGGAATTGACAATCTGTGTTTTAGTGGGTTTTTAAATTCTAAAAATAGTTTTTTTATTTTTTCTTGAGGTTTGTAGATTATATAAAAATTAGAAATTGATTGAAATTCATAGAAAGGTTCCCCTACAAAAAGTCCATCGTGTTGGATTTCTACCATAATTTTTTTAGGATTTTCTCCATCATAAAAAATTATTAATGCGCTAGATAATATTATTATTAAAGCGAAGAAATAATTTTTATCAATAATAGCCCAAATTATTAGCAGTAAAGCTATAATAGAGGCAATTATATACCATTTTTTATTTCTTTGGTGTTTTACGAATTCATCTATTTGCCAAGCTGGGTATGTATTTTTTTCCTCTTTATTTTTTGCTTGTTTTTTATTTTTTTTGTTTTTAGACATATCGTTGACATTATTTGTTATATTTTATAATATGTCTATATTGTAGCATAATTTGTGTTGTATAACAATTTTTGTTTTACACGCAATTTGTTTAATAAATTCGAATTGGAGAGGTGGCTGAGTGGCTGAAAGCAGCATCCTGCTAAGATGTTAAGGGGGAAACCCCTTCAAGGGTTCGAATCCCTTCCTCTCCGCAACATCGTGCTAGCACGAGGTAGTTTGAAAACAGAGCTTTTTTGAAGCTCTGTTTTTAGTTGGGAAAAAGCTATTTTTTCTTTAAAATAGGCTATTTGACAACTTATGTCATTTTTTGACATTTTGATAAAATATGTTAAAATTTAAGTAAAGAAAAGATAAATAAAATCTAAACTATATATGAGCGACCGAATTGAAAAGCTTCTAACTATAGAAGAAGTAGCTGATATTTTAAGAGTGAGCACCAGAACTATTGTTAGATATATAGAATCTGGAAAATTAAAAGCTTCTAAGATAGGTGTTTGGCGAATTAAAGAATCTGATGTTCACCTATTTTTGGAGGAAACTAGTAATAAAAAATAAGATTTAAATATTATGGCTAATAATTTGAATAATTCTAAAGAACAAGAACGAGCCGAACTTCATAGAGCTATTTGGCAGATTGCTAATGATCTGCGAGGCAGTGTCGATGGTTGGGATTTTAAGCAGTATGTTCTTGGAATGCTCTTTTATCGTTTTATCAGCGAAAACCTTACCAATTACATAAATGCTGATGAACGTCGAACTGGTAAAAAAGATTTTGATTATGCTGTTATCTCTGATAAAGAAGCGGAATTTGGTCGTGCTGACACGGTAAAAGAAAAAGGTTTTTATATTTTGCCAAGTGAGTTATTCGTAAATGTTTGTAAAAATGCACGTAATAATGCAAATCTTAACGAAACTTTAGCTGAAGTATTTCGCAATATTGAGAACTCAGCTAAAGGTGCAGATAGTGAAGATGATTTAAAAGGTCTTTTTGATGATATTGATATTAACTCTAAAAAATTAGGCAATACCGTAGAACAAAGAAATCAAAAATTAGCCAAACTTTTAGAATCTATCGGCAATCTTCGTCTTGGCAATTATTCTGATAATACTATTGATGCATTCGGTGATGCTTATGAGTTTTTAATGACCATGTATGCCTCAAATGCTGGAAAATCTGGCGGAGAATTTTATACTCCGCAAGAAGTCGCTGAGCTTTTAGCAGAAATAACTACAGTTGGCAAAAAAGAAGTTAATAAAGTTTATGACCCGTGTTGTGGCTCTGGTTCACTTCTTCTTAAGTTTGCCAAGGTTCTTGGAAAAGAAAATGTTAGACTTGGTTTTTACGGTCAAGAAATTAATATCACCACCTTTAATCTTTGTCGTATTAACATGTTTTTACACGATATCAATTATAATCATTTTGATATTGAGTTAGGCGATACCTTAACCGATCCAAAACATTGGGACGATGAGCCATTTGATGCCATAGTTTCTAATCCCCCGTATTCTATTAATTGGGAGGGCGATGCTAATCCATTATTAATTAATGATCCGCGTTTTTCTCCTGCTGGTGTATTAGCCCCAAAGAGCAAGGCAGATTTAGCGTTTACCATGCACATGCTTTCCTGGCTTTCGACTAGTGGAACAGCGGCGATTGTTGAATTTCCAGGCGTTTTATATCGTGGCGGGGCAGAACAAAAAATTCGTAAATATTTAGTTGATAATAATTATATTGATACCGTAATTCAATTACCACCTGATTTATTTTTTGGTGTTACTATCGCTACTTGTATTATTGTTCTTAAAAAAAGCAAGAAAGATAATAAAACTTTGTTTATTGATGCTTCAAAAGAATTTGTTAGGGGTGGAAATAAAAATAAACTAAGTGAAGAGAATCGCAAAAAGATTCTTAATGCTTTTATTGAACGCAAAGATGCAGAATATTTTGTTAAGTTAGTTGACAACAAAACAATTACTGATAACGATTATAATATTGCCGTGTCTAGTTATGTAGTTAGCGAGGATACTCGTGAGGTAGTTGATATTATAGAGCTTAATGAAAAAATTAAAGAGATTGTTAAAAGGCAACAAAAGCTTAGAGCGGCGATTGATGAGATTGTCGGGAGAATTGAAAATAATTAACAATAAACGCTATGGGGCTGTTAGAAATATTTAAAACATCGGAAGCTGAAATAATCCAAAATAAAAAAGATGGGGTTATTTATATTGCCGATTTTCCTAATGGAACTGGTAAATATGTTTCAATTGCGGAGGCTAGTATTTCAGCCGATCTTGATGTTAGAATCTCTTCAAGAATTCATTTGCGCGTAACCTATCTAACAAATGATGAAAAGATAAATGGAGTTGAAATATCAAAAGTTGATGGAAATAAAGTAGAAAAAATTCATTTTTCAACTTTAGATTTTGAAAGAATTCTACAATTACTAAACCTATTTTCCGAGCTTGATTTAAAGGCAGTCACCAATAAGACGGTTGTTTTTGACGAATCAATAATTGGCGATTCAAAAGAAGTATCTAAGTTTCTAACACTAATTGTGTCTGATCCGCAAGGGAAAGATAGAATTAGGGAAATAGCAAAGAATTATGGACTAATCAAATTAGGCGATATTGATAATGTTGTTCACAAAAAAGAAGTAGTGGAACTTTTTGATAAAATTTTAAATAATGAAAGTGAATTTAATAAATATAAAAAAGAGATTAATGTTGGAAAAGACGAAGAGGTGTGGCAGCGTTTCTTCTCGGAAAATTCTTGGATCCTTGGTTCTGATTTTGTAGATATCCTTGATGAGCGTCGTATAGATGTAGAAAATATTACTGATTATCTTTTAAAATCATTTGATGGCTTTGTAGACATTATTGAGCTTAAATTGCCAACGGCGCCATTTTGGACAACCGAGTTTATTCCAAAGAGCGAATTAACGTCA
This sequence comes from uncultured Gammaproteobacteria bacterium, assembly GCA_964540285.1. Classification (GTDB taxonomy): domain Bacteria; phylum Patescibacteriota; class Patescibacteriia; order Patescibacteriales; family UBA12465. The sequence goes on along the minus strand of CAZILW010000007.1, from coordinate 16,056 downwards.
GCAACCATGCAATGCAACAGATATATCTTACAAACTGAAAGAAAAATTAATGATCTCGAATTTAATAAAAAGATTCAAAATACCCCAATTGTTAAACCCCGTATTACTTTAATATATGGACGCTCTCAGTATTGGGGAGAGAAAGAAAAAGAGGCATATCGTGTTTTAAATTCAAGCTATACAAATTTAAACATCGTCACCTATGATCATTTGATTGAAAGAGCAAGACGTCTTATTGGTATGGTAGAAAAAAGTAATATAAATATCGAAGAACTTAATTCTGAAAATATACCATTTTAATTATGACAAATAATCAATTAAAAATTGAAAAACTAATTTCAGAACTATGTCCCAGTGGCGTTGAGTTTAAGTATTTGTGGCAAATTACGTCATGGGATAAAAGATTTAATGGCGTTTCTATAGAAAAACAGAAAAAGATTTTATCTTTTAAACATGTTTCTGCACAGCATCTTAAAAAAATAGAAATAGCCAACGGACGAGTCAAATTATTAGCCACTGGACAATTTGATGGATGGACAACACAAGACTTGGCTGGAGATAATTTGAATGATGGTGAAGTAATTACAATACCATCTGGAGGTTCAGCAAATATAAAATATTATAAAGGCCAGTTTGTTGATAGTGGAAATATCTTGGCTAGTTCGATTGATAATAAAATTTTAAATTTAAAATATTGCTATTACTATCTTCTAATTAGAAATGATTATATTAGCAGCTGTTTTCGTGGCTCGGGCGTTAAACACCCAGATATGGTAAAAATATTATCAATTAAAATCCCCGTCCCACCCCTCCCAATCCAAGAAGAAATTGTTAAAATTCTTGATAATTTTACAGAGCTGGAAGCAGAGCTGGAAGCAGAGCTGGAAGCAGAGCTGGAAGCAAGAGATAGACAATATAGGCATTATTTAGAAGAAATATTAAATGTTAAAAATGCCCAACAAAAAACATTGGCAGAAGTTACGATTCCAACTAAAAATATTAAGTGGAGCGGGACGGATGGTGTTTATAAATATATAGATTTAACATCTGTAAGTCGCAATGATCACAGCATAAAAGAAACCATTGAAATTAATTCAAGTAATGCCCCTAGTAGAGCGCAAAAAATAATACAAAAGGATGATGTAATTTTTGCGACTACTCGTCCAACGCTTCAGCGGTTTGCTTTAATTAATGATGAGTATGACGGTCAAGTTGCAAGTACGGGATATTGTGTGTTGAGGGCTGATAGAAAAGAAGTTTTATCAAAATGGATTTATTTTAATATTGCTTCAGCTCGGTTTAAAAATTATGTTGAGAAAAATCAAGAAGGATCAGCTTATCCATCAATTTCTGATTCCAAAGTAAAATCATTTAAAATCCCTATTCCGTCCCTCGCCGAACAAAAGCGTATCGTTACGATTCTCGATAAATTTGATTCATTAGTAAATGACATCTCAATTGGTCTGCCAGCTGAACTCAAAGCTCGTCGTCAACAATATGAATATTATAGAAATAAACTTTTAACTTTCAAAGAATATGTCGGTTAATAATAAATACAATTTAGTTGCCGAGAGCACGCAGAGTACAGTTGTGGCTGAATACACTCCAAACGGAAAAAGAATCTCTGATTATCAAAGTGAAGCTGAATTAGAGAACGCTTTTATAGAACAGCTAAAAACTCAGGCTTATGAATATGTGGCTATAACCTCTGAGGCTGATTTGGTTTTGAATTTACGTAAGCAATTAGAGAAGTTAAATAATTTTAATTTTACCGACGGCGAATGGAGTAATTTTTTTAATAGTGAAATTTCTAATCCAAACCAAAATATAGAAGATAAAACAGCAACCATTCAAGAGGATCATATAAAAAACTTAGTTCGTGAAGATGGCTCAATAAAGAATGTTTATCTTTTGAAGAAGGATAATATTCATGATAATAGTCTTCAGATTATTAATCAGTATGCAACTGAAGATGGACAAAGAGCTAATCGTTATGATGTCACAATTCTTGTTAATGGCTTGCCCCTAATTCATGTTGAGCTTAAACGTCGTGGCGTAGCTATTCAAGAGGCTTTTAACCAGATTAATCGTTATCAAAGAGAAAGTTTTTGGGCCTCGTCTGGCCTTTTCGAATATGTGCAACTGTTTGTAATTTCAAATGGCACTCATACAAAATATTATAGCAACACTACCAGATATCAGCATATTAAAGATGCTAATGAGGGCGCTTCTAAGAAAGGCAAACGTACTAGTAATAGCTTTGAATTTACTAGCTGGTGGGCTGACGCCACTAATAAACCGATTACTGATTTAATGGATTTTGCTAAAACATTTTTTGCTAAGCATGCCGTTTTAAATATTTTGACTAAATATTGCGTTTTTACCACCGACCACTTACTTTTAGTAATGCGTCCCTATCAAATTGTAGCCACGGAAAAAATATTAAATAAAATTGAAATCAGTACTAATTATAAAAAATTAGGTACCGTAGAAGCAGGTGGATATATCTGGCACACAACTGGCTCTGGAAAAACTTTAACTAGTTTTAAAACTGCTCAATTAGCCAGCAAATTACCTTATATTGATAAAGTTTTATTTGTTGTTGATCGTAAAGATTTGGATTATCAGACCATGAAAGAATATGATAAGTTTGCCAAAGGGGCGGCCAATAGTAATACTAGTACAGCTATTTTAAAAAAGCAGTTAGAAGACCCTAATGCTAACATTATTATTACCACTATTCAAAAACTCGATAGATTTATTGGGAAAAATAAAGGGCATAATATTTTTGATGGTCATGTAGTTATTATATTTGATGAATGTCATCGCTCTCAATTTGGTGAAATGCATGCGGCTATTACTAAAGCTTTTAATAATTACCATCTTTTTGGTTTTACTGGTACTCCTATTTTTGCGATTAATTCTTCTTCTGGTGGGCGGATTGATTTTAAGACTACCGAGCAAGCTTTTGGCGAAAAATTACATACTTATACTATTGTTAACGCTATTGCTGATAAAAATGTTTTACCATTTAAGGTTGACTATATTTCCACCGTTAAAGAGGCGGAAAATATTGAGGATAAAAAGGTTAGTGATATTGATCGAGAAGCAATTTTAGCTGCTCCTGAGCGCTTAGAAAATATTGTTCGCTATATTTGTGAACACTTTGATCAAAAAACTAAACGCAATAGTTTTTATAAAATAAAAGAGAGAAGGTTGGCTGGATTTAATTCTATTTTTGCTGTTTCTTCCATTGATGTTGCAAAAAAGTATTATGCTGAATTTAAAAAACAACTTTTAAATTTACCAAGTGATAAACGTCTTAAAATCGCTATAATTTATAGTTTTGGGGTTAACGATGAAGATGCTGATGGTTTAGTTGATGAAAATTCAGAAGACACTAGCGGACTAGATCTTAGTTCGAGAGATTTTTTAGAAAATGCAATTACTGATTACAATGTGATGTTTGGGACTTCTTACGACACTTCATCCGATAAATTTCAAAATTATTATAAAGATGTGAGTCAAAGAGTAAAGGATAGAGAGATTGATATTTTGATTGTAGTTAATATGTTTTTAACTGGTTTTGATGCCACCACTTTAAATACTTTATGGGTTGATAAAAATTTAAGATTGCATGGATTACTGCAAGCCTATTCTCGCACTAATCGTATTTTAAATAGTGTTAAAACTTTTGGTAATATTGTTTGCTTTCGTAACTTAGAGAAAGCAACCAACGAATCAATTTCATTATTTGGCGATAAAGAGGCTAGTGGCATTGTTTTACTTAAATCTTATGCTGAATATTATAATGGTTACAAAGATGGTAACAAAGAAGTTCGTGGATATGTCAGCTTAGTTGATGAGTTAATGGAGAAATTTCCAGTTGGTGTTAGGATTGACAGCGAACAAGCTCAGAAAGAGTTCATTAAGCTTTATAGCAATATTTTACGTTTGCGTAATATCTTAACAACTTTTGATGAGTTTGCTAAAGACGAAATTTTTACAGAATATGATATTCAAGACTATCACAGCATGTATATTGATTTGTATAATGAATTCCGTAAAGCGAAAGAAAGCGAAAAAGAAAATGTTAACGATGATGTCGTGTTTGAAATGGAGCTTATTAAACAGGTTGATATTAACATCGATTATATATTAGGCTTAATAAAAAAATACCATGAAGATCATACCAAAAACCGAGAAATATTAGTTGATATTAATAAAGCAATTGATGCCAGCGTTGAATTAAGAAATAAAAAGGATTTAATCAATCAATTTATTTCTTCGCTTGATATTAATTCAGTAGTTGATGCAGACTGGCATAGTTTTATGAATAAGAAAAAAGTTGAAGAACTTGAACAGATTATTAAAACCGAGGAACTTGATTACGAAGCTACTTATAAATTTATTAAAAATTCTTTCAGAGATGGCTCAATTGCAGTTTCGGGTACGGCTATAACTAAAGTTTTACCTCCAGTATCTCGTTTTTCTCCGGATGGCGAACGAACAAAGAAGCGTGAAACCGTCTTAACGAAATTGACTAACTTTTTTGAAAGATTTTTTGATATTTCTGGCGGCAAGATGGATTAAATAATAAAATATCATTTATGTACTATTGCAAAAAAGAACACATGATTTGTTTTGATGTAAATGAAATTATAGGTATTTTTAAGGTAACAAAGCAAAAGGAAATTTCGGAAATTTGTGAAGAAAAAAATATAGATAAAAGAGAGCTTCTAAATAATAAGCAAAAAATGGAGTTGATTGTGGATGAAATAGTGGAGAAAAGCAAAAGGAAAAAAGAGGATATTGAAGTTTTTATAGCAATTGATGACTGTCTTACTTGGTATTCCGATGTTGATAAGAAAGTATGTTTTGTTTTGAAAAGTGGTATTCAGAGAGATAAATTAAATATTGAAGATCTCGATGATTTAAAAAAGGTTGTTGAAGAAAGTACACTGACGGATTTCGCTATTTGGTCTAATGGGTTGAGAAAATTTCAATTAAAACAGTATAAAGAAGATCTAACAACAGATTGTTTTTTTGAGAAGATTAAAAAAACTCTAGATAAGTATGGTAATGATTTAGGTCAAACTAATTTACTTTTTGTTCTACAAAGTGATGACAAAAAGGTAAAAATGGATATAAACTTTAATGATCTAAATAAAAAATTAATTGAGTTAAAAATAAAAAATATTGGTGAAATTTTAGTCCAGTATAATCAAAATAATAATTTTATTGTTATTAACCGGATTTATCCAGAAGTAAAATCTATGAGAAAAAAATTATCTCTACCCAGTTTCAATTGGCCTCAATAATAATTTCTTTATTACTTAGTTTAATTTCCCCATTTAAATAAGTCAGCAATTCTCGCTTTTCTTGATCATCACCCTCTTTTAATAAAAACTTAATGTAATTTTTAACATCGACCTCGCTCACGTCGATGTTTTGGTTTTTGCCAGTCGCCATCATTTGAAATTTTTTAAATCTTTTTATTTCTCCCTCAATTTTATCTTGAACAGGTAATTTTTTAAAATCCAATTTATCAATTTGTTTTTGTAGTTGCTTAATTAAATCTTCTTCGCTGATATATCCGCATTTACAATTTTTATCCTTTGCCTTGGTGCAACCATAATAAATATGACGGTTATAACCGCCATTTTTTAATTTCTTAAATTTTTCAGTTGCCGATATTCCTGAACCGCACAATCCGCAGGTCATGATTTTAGTAAAGGCGAACTCAATGTTTTCTCGCCTGACTAACTGGGAATTTTTCATTTGATCTTGGACTAAGTCAAATAGCTCTTTAGTTATTAATGGTTCGTGCTTTCCTTGATACCAGTTACCACTGCCTCGTGGATATTCAAAGGGGCCATAGTAGAAGGTGTTTTCTAATAAACGATAGATATTGCCAAGACTTAAATGCTTTTTACCTAGTGCCGTTCTAAAGTTCAAATCAAATCTTAACCAATTATATAATTTTCTGCCCGACCATTTTTCATAAGCAACTTTCTCAAACATTTGTCTGATAATGTGACCCCTGTCGGGATCAACTAAACATTGTCCCTTATGATCAACTCGCTTTTCTTTAAAGTAGCCAGTTGGTGGGCAAGTCGGCCATAAACCTCTTTCACATCTAGCTCTTAAACCTCGTTTCACATTAATGCCTCTGTTATCGTTTTCAAGTTTTGCCTGAGAACATAAAATCATAAGCAAAAACTTTTCGTTTGGTGAATTACTAAATGTCTGACCAAAGGTGCGAATACTCATTAATTTCTTTTCATCCATTAAATCAACTAGTGATCCTAAGTCGCCAGCGTTTCTTGATAATCTATCAGGGGCCCAAGTTAAAATAGCGTTAAATTTTTCTTCGGTTATGTCTTTTAGTAATTCCTTAAAAATAGGACGATTGCCAGAATCTTTAGCGGACTTTGATTCTCGTCTAATGTCGACAATTTCTAAGTTTTCGCGTTCAGCAATTTGAAGCATTTCTTTAACCTGGGAATCAATAGACTGAACTTGTCTTTCGTCTGATTCAGTGCTTTTTCTAGCATAAAGGCAGTATTTTAAGGGAGTGTCTAATGGAGGCATATAGTTTAATTTTAATTATTAGTTAAATCTACGCCTCCATTAATGACACACTTTTAAGCTTTTGCTAAGCAGCTATCTGTTGGCAATTTGTCGATAACTTTCCTTGTAATGTTAAAGGAAAAATAGCTATAAAAAGTAGATTCTTGGCGGATTTGGATGTTTATCTAATAAGCTATTAGCTAAATTAACAAAAGCGTCAGCCAAATCGTCATGCTTTTCGACTCCAAAATGGACTATCTGTTGGATTAACTCCTCAGCCCCTTTTCTTGGAAATAATATCTGTCCGTTTTTAATCATATTGGCAGTTAGAACAAGTCGGGTGCGTTTATCTTGGCTTCCTGGGTGCGTTGTCATGACATTGCCAACCCCTTCAACTTTCAATTGTTGAGGTAAAGCTTTTTGGTAAGCAACATCTTCGACGACTAGCCTGACGAGATCATAATCTTTTTTATAACTTTCATACATTACTTTGCAGGTGTCGATGGTTTCAGGGAAGTTAAGTCGTCTATTAACTATCTTTGGTAAAATATAAATTCTATATCCTGTTTTGGTTTCGAATAATAATCCGGGAACCATAGCTGTGTAATCTGCAACATCACTTTGAGAAATAGCAGGATCAATACCGATTCTCACTTCAAGATGTGATTTATACCCGCCGTACATATTCATCCTTTCTGGAATCTCGTCATAATAATTAATCCATTCAGGATAAATAGCTTGATCTTCACTAGGCACTATATTAAGCAGATATTCTTGTTGCCAAGTAATTTCATTGCCAACCTTTTTTCTTTCAATTTCTACATCTTTTTCAGTGGGATATTTACCGGGCCACAAACAAACACCTTTCTTGTTGATTAAAGGATAATATAAAAAGTGGCCGTCGATAATATCTTTTTCTCGTTCTTCTTTTAATCTCATAAGTAGAGAATCTTCATGTAAGAGATTACCGACTATGACTAGTCTTGTATCTTTATCACCAGCGGGAATCACCTCGCCTTTAAGCCATTGATAGGTTTTATTGCGCCCATCCCTAGTTTTGGTCGAGCTGATATCTTCCACATCATCACAGATAATTAAATCTGGTCGGCTTTCATAATGTCTAATACCTCTAATACTTTGATCGACTGAAGCGACCGTTATTCTGGCATTAGTATTAGAAAAGACGATTGACTGCGCGCCCCATTCATCGCTATTTTCTCGAAAGGGGCCAAGGTCTTTTTTAAGTAAATCGTTATCTTCTAATTCTCGGCGTAAATTCATCATGTGCTGTTTAGCCTGAGTCTGAGTTTGGCAGAAAATAACGACAAACTTTTTCTGTTGTTTACCGAGTATCGCCCAAATTGGATAGGCAGCAGTAACGATTGTTGATTTACCTGATCCTCTAAAAGCGACTACAAATAAATTTTCTTTGTGGCTGGATTCAATTAAGGAAATTATGTTTTTCTGAAAATCTGCCGTTTCATATTTAACATAATGGGCATAATAGAAATGAAAGAAGTAAGAAAAACTTTCTCTAGTTATCGCTGTTCTTATCTTCTTGTCTTGGGTCATTTGTTCCACCATCTCTTGTGGAATCATCTTGTTTGCTATCATATATTTTTGTATTGTTAATTATTAATGGCTCCTCAGCTGGCAATAGTTTTGCCAGTTTTAAAGCGTGTTTAACTACCTCTGCTTGAGCAGGGGTTAGCTCATCGGTATCTTCTGTTTTGGAAGTTACCTCAATCTTATCTTTAAACCTTGGATTGCGATGTCTAAGCCAAAAGCTGATAGCTGACCAGTTCTTTTCTTTAATTAAAGTTAGAAGCTGACTTTCGCTCATATCATTAACCAGCGCTTCGCCTTCCGCTAAAGCCTCGTCCATCACTTCGGAAAATTTTTTGTCTTCTCGTTTCCAGCGATAAACGCTATTGCGAGATATACCCGACTTTTCACAGGCGACTAAAACGATAGGCACTTTTTTAAGCTCGGCAAAGAACGCTTCTTGTAATCGACTTTTCTTAGACATGCTCCACCACCTCCTTTCTGCCTGTTAATTTTCGATATCTTGCTATCGCCAGATCACAGAAAACTGGCTCAAGCTCCATTGCGTAGACTTTTCTCTTTAACTGTTCGCCCGCTATAATCGTGCTGGCTGATCCAGAAAAGGAATCAAGAATAATATCGCCTGGCTTAGTACAGCGCCTTATAGCCTTTTCGTAGAGCTTTGGGGGCTTACTGGTAGCATGTTCGTAATTTTTACCTGAAATACGCTTCGTCAGCCAAATATCTAAAGAATCATAAACATCTTCAAACATTTCATTACCAGTACCAAGCTCTTTATTTAGCACTTCGTTGTAGTTTTTAATGTCAGAATTTATATAAGGTTTACCCTTGACCCCATAGACGGCGGGTTCATAGCATTTATTGAAAGCGACCTTTGGAGTAGGGTTCTGTGAATTTTTAAGCCACAGGCAAACTCGCTTATTAACTATACCCAGCTCTCGATATAATTCTTGGAAAAGTCCGATATAGGTTTGATCGCACCAGTAGAACACGTGGCAGTCTGGTTTAGTGCTAGGCAAAGCGGCTAGCAGGGAATTTCTGATAAATTGTTTATATTCTTCATAACTGCGATTATCGTTAACCGCTCCACCGTAATCATTTTTTCCACCAATGCCTTTAGAATAATCCAGTTTTATATTATAGACAGGGTCGCTAAATATCATTGCGGCTTTATCATTGCCGAACAGTCTTTTAAGATTATCGGGATTAGTAGAATCACCACAAAGCAGGCGATTCTCGCCTAAATGTATTAAGTCACCTGGCTTAGTTGTTGGCGTCTTAATCCTTTTTAATTCCGCCTCAACGTCAAAATTTTCTTCTTTGACTTCTAGCTCCTTGTCCCAAAAATGTGATAAGTCAGTTTGATCAAAGCCAATATCAATTAATAGGTCTAAGTCAAAAGTCTTTAACTTTTCAAAATCCCAGTTGCCACCAAGAGCATTACTGGCGATTAAATATCGCTTAGCCTCGTCTTCTGTTAATTGACGGTTAGGGATTCTCACGTCAATCAGCTCTTCGCCTCGGCCAAGCAGTTGCAGAGCTTTTATTCTTTGATGACCTGCGAGAATTTTGCCATTTAAGTCGATGGCTGGAATTTCGACAAGGTTGAACTTTGCCAAGCTCTTTTTAAGATCTGACATTTGCTTGTCGTTGATTCTTCTTGGATTCACTTCTTGAGGGACAAGATCATTAACTCTTTTTTGCGCTGTGCGCCATTGAAGCTTTTCTGTTTTCATAGTTGTTAAAATTAATTATTAGTTGTTTCTGGTTATGACTTTAACCAGTTACACCTCGATTTTAACAACAAAAAAACAGAACAACCCTTGTGTCCTGTTAATTCATGCTATTTCTATCTATTTCTACTTTTTTGACGGTAAATCAGATGGATAAATATCATCAATCCCAGCCTTTTTCATATCTTCCATGGTTATTTGGTTTCTAAATTCTACCGCTTTAATTGATATATTTGGGAAAAACAATTTTTTAATATTTCCTTTAAAACCCAAATCATTAATAATCTGGTCAAATTTTTTTGTCATCTTGCCATTTTTAAACTTAACGAATTCTTGGTTAGTTAATTTTTTACCAGGGTTATTTGTTATATATGTTGCAAAGTAATCATTTTCGCTTTCAAAGTGAGGCTTGGCAATAACTATTTCATTGATTTTTAGTTTGTGGTTATCGTAAGAAATTTTTAAAACAGCTGTTTTTTCTTTTTCTTCTAAGTAGCTGTTTAGATTTTGATCGCTTATATATTTTTTAAATCCATCTAGTATTTTAATTTCTATTGAGCAATCATAGAGATTTGATGCTTTATGCATAACTGAGTATACGTCATTTCTAACAGCTCGATTATCTATTATTTCTATTAATTTATTCTTCTCAAAATTATATAAAGATGCGTTGATTTCAGAGTCTGATAAGCCAGAAAATTCAACCCTCTTTATGGCTAATATTTCATTGCCAGATATTTGATAAAATTTAAGAATAGTTAGAATAACTTTTTGTTTAATGTCTTCGCCTGTCATATATCAATTTTATTAATATTATGCTAATATTATAGTATATTTTTAATTTGATTTCTATAGAAGTTTATTTTTATGCTAAGCATATTCAAAAAAATATTGTCGAATAGTTTATAAATATAAATATTTAGAATAATATGGGTAAATTAGCTTTTAAAGATTTTGTTGAAGTGGTGTTTATTAATGAACTATCGAGTTTAATGACTGAAGGCGCAAAAGACGTCCCTGTTAATAATATTAAATATAGGTATCATATTTTTATTTTGATAGCAGTTGGTATTGAAACTTTGGGGGCCGCATTAGATAAATATTCTTGGCATTATAAAGATGCTGGATCAAGAAAGAGATTTAATAAAGCATTGTCCTGTTATCAGTCTTTAAAAAAATATACTGGCGTTGATTTATACGAAAAATTGAGGTGTGGCATGGCTCATGTTTATGTTCCTAAATATGGTTTAGGTATAAATATGAGGTCTGAAGGTGGGGTTCATAATAAGATTAACAATCAAAAATTATTGCTGCACATTGAAGATTTATTTAATGATTTCATTGAAGCTTGTCAGGAGCTAATTGACAATATTGATGGCAAGAAGAAAACTTTAACGTTAGGCTCTAAAGCTTATAAAGATGTATTTTTAGAAATTCCAGATTAAATATTATGGTACATGACAAAAATCAAAAAGAATATCTTGATTATTTAATTGACACTTTATTAAATACAGAAAGGTTAAAAATTATTTTAAACAGAGAGTGGTCTCGAGAGTTTTCTGATACGCCTGGAGTTTATGCTTTCTTTGAAAATAATAATATAGTGTATGTCGGGGAAACTGCCTCAATAAAAGAAAGGATGAGAGATATTTTAGATACGAGACATCACACTTTGAGAAGGAAAATTGGCGCTATAAATTTTTCAAAAAATATTGGTTATAAAAAAGCTAATTCTAAAAATAAGTTTGTCCCATCAATTGAAGAATCGGTTAGTGCTTGGATGATTGAAAAAATGAAATTATCTTTTATTCAAGTAAACTTAGGGCGAAAAGAATTAGAGGAATTAATTATCGAAAGATATAATCCAAAATATAACAGTATTTCAAAGAGGGGGAATAAATTAAATTAATATAATTTATATGAGTAACGTAAACTTCACCAGACAACTAGTTAAGGGCAAGATTGCCGAAACAATATTTTCTCAAATGTTTAGAGAATCAGGTAATTTTACTGTCTTGGAATTTGGTTATGAAAAAGTCATCCCTGAAATGATTCAACAAGGGTTTAATGAAAGCAACCCGATGATTGAAACATTAAGAACCGCTCCCGATTTTGCGGTTATTGATAGAGATACCAGACAGGTAAAATTAATAGAGGTTAAATATCAGCGTTCTTTAAGCTCGGAATATACGCTTAAGGCTGCGAACAGAATGAGTCAATCCTGGAATCCGTCGTATCTATTTATTGCCACTTTGGATGGATTTTATATGGATGAAATAGTAAATATTATTAAAAATAATGGAGAAATAGCTAAGTTAAATCATCCTAAAATTAATGGTGATCTTCAAAATGATTATTTGCAGATATTAAAGAGATTTGAGCAGGATAATTAGAAATAATATGTGCTATTATTTAATTTTTTTATTGAATAAAGTTATATCCATTGTTGTGGTTTCCGCCCTAACAGCTTTTGGAGGGTCATTACCATTAATTAGCTTACTATATTGGCATTATAAAAAAACCAAGATAAATTTAGAAAAAAGACTAGTGCATTATAATAAATCGGTTGAAAGCGAGGAAAAAAATTTATCAAATAAAAAAGAAATATTAGAAAAATTTGCACAGCAAGGAATAGATTTTGATAATTTAATAAAAAAATTTAACGATAGACTTTTATTTAAAGATAAAAATGAAGTTACAGCTTTTAAAATATTTAGAGAAGTTGAACAAGAAAGCTGGGAGAGTAGTCAAAGAATAGAGAAAATTAAAAGCCAGATATTTTATATAGAGAATTTTAGTTTTTCTTTTTATATTTGGTCATTATTTAATAAGAAATATTTTAATGAAGATTTATAGCGTAACAGGCCTTGTTTATGAATAAAATTGATATCGATATTTTAAATATAGATAGTGTTATCTCTAAAAATATCGACAAATTTAATGTTGCCGACCGAGGTTTATTGTCGCAGAATATTTTATCCCAACTAAGAAATTTTGTTGAGGATATTTTTTTAAAGATATACAGCAATGGTCAAGATATTGAAAATAATTTTGAAAATATTAGAAAAGCTGAGGCATATGTAAAAACGAGGGGAAATATTGGATTTTTATCAAAATTTCACAAACTTTTACAAATCTCATCATCACATTACACTCTGGACGAAGATAGATCGGAGAGATTAATGTTAAAGTATTATGAATATTTGATTAGAATAAAAAAATATTTAAAATCCACTTATGACCTAGATACTCTTTCTAATATCAATAAATTTCCGATCAATAATGATAAAACATTGCAAGAATATTATGAAAAAATAGCTGAAAGGATAAAACAATTAGAGTTGTCAGATGGCAGGGAGTCTTATAGGGACAGATATTATGTTCAAAAGGTGAAACCTTTTTTTGTTGATCATGAAATATATTACGAAGTTACTTTAACTTTAGCCAATGATAAAGTTAGTAAATTTGACAGGATAATTGCTTTTACAAGATTTGATATTTCTCCAAATTATGCAGTAGATTTATCCATTATTGATGATAGTATACAAATTTTAGATAATAACATGACAATACAGATTATCGGGAATTGGAATGTTTCCATTCGTCCATGTGAGTTTAATAATTTTGCTGCTATTTTTAACCATAATTCAAAGGTTCAAAGAGGTCTTTCTGAATATGGAAATCTAATGAATTTTTTAACAAAGACCGATGCTAATTTAGTCGAAATTATTAACCTACCAACTGGTTATTTTAATGCTGTAAAAGAGTATGTGTTGAAAGGATCAAAGAAATCATATATTTTTGACGTCTTAGACCAATGTCGTGAATTAGTTATAAATAAAAAACAAGGATCAAACGTGATTAGATATTTACTCCATAATTTAAATAATAAAATTATCAAGCAGCAATGTGCATTTGGAGGATGTAACAAATTATCCAATTTAAACCTTGATTGGAAGTGTGTGCCATTTGATGAAATGCCTTTCTACGCTTCATTAATTAATCATAATCCAAAAATTTCAGATTTATTCGATTGCATAGATCAAGATAACAGAGAACATGAATTATTTGCTAAATTTATAAAAAATAGCACCGAAATAGACGGTAATTTATATAATCCAAAAAAAGACATAACCACCTTCTCCAATATAGATAATCTCATAACTAAATATAATAGTTTATTGTATTACAAACACGGAAATCGTAAGTTAGAAATATATAAAGAATGTATCTATATAAAAGAATATGAAGACGATACATATGAAATCATTAAAAAACTTAAAGAGATGTCTTCTGGTGGATTCAAAAAATATTCAAATTCGGTAGAATCATGGTTGAAATCCGCGGTTTATTCCATTGATTGCCCAGAGAAAAAAGAGATATTGAAAAAAATGTTTGAACATTCACGAGTTGCTTTAATTTATGGTGCGGCTGGGACTGGAAAGTCTACAATGATAAAACATATATCTAATTTTTTTAATAGTGCTAAAAAGTTATATTTGGCTAAAACTAATCCAGCTATTAACAATTTAACAGAAAAAATTACTATTTCTAATAGCACCTTTAAGACAATTGATGGATTTTTGTCCCCTAAAACAGATACGACTGAATTTGATCTATTGATTATTGATGAGTGTAGTACTGTGAGTAATTCTGACATGAGAAAAGTTTTAGAAAAAGCATCGTATAAGATATTGGTTTTAGTTGGAGATGTTTTTCAGATAGAATCTATATCATTCGGAAACTGGTTTAGTATGGCTAAATCATTTATTCCGGAGCCATCAGTATTTGAATTAACTAGGCCGTATAGAACAAAAAATGATAAATTGTTAGAATTATGGAGCAGGGTAAGAAGAATTGATAGTGATATTTTAGAGCATATAACAAAAAATAAATATTCTGTAAAATTAGATGATTCCATTTTTAGTCATCCTGATGTAGATGAAATAATATTGTGCCTTAATTACGATGGACTTTATGGAATAAATAATATTAATAGATTTTTGCAAAATAATAATCCAAGCCCTTCTGTCAGATGGGGTGTCCAAATGTATAAAGTTAATGATCCAATTTTGTTTAATGAATCAAATAGGTTTTTTCCAGTTATATATAATAATTTAAAGGGCAAGATACTAGGGATAGTTAAGTCAAGTGATAAAATTCAATTTGATATTGAGATTAATAAAGTTATAAATGAGTTTGATGCCATGGGTCATGACTTTCAGCTTTTGGATAGCAAAGAGAAGGATAAATCGATTATTAGGTTTTATGTTAATCAGTCAAAAAATACTGATGAAGACAATGAAGATAATTCTAGTGTGGTTCCGTTTCAAATTGCTTATGCTGTTTCAATTCATAAGGCTCAGGGTTTAGAGTATGATTCCGTTAAAATTGTTGTGACAAACGAAATTGAAGAAATGATTACCCATAATATATTTTATACTGCAATAACTAGAGCCAGGGACAAACTAAAAATATATTGGACACCAGAAACAGAAAGTAAGGTTCTAGGTGGGCTTAAAAAGAAAGATAATGGGAAGGATGTGGCACTATTAAAATATAAATATAACTTATAAATTTAATTTAATTAGATTACATCTAACTGTAACTTTTATATCAATTCCTGTGTCACTTTTGTCACTTTTTAAGGAAAACCATGGCGCACGAGGATCTTATTTATTAAAGATTTAAAAAATCACCGAAAAGCCTTGCTGGGCTTGCCGAAATTACGGTTCCAGCTCGAGGTAGCCCGCGAACGAAAAAAGACGCCAAAATGGCGTCTTTTTGAGTGAGTGGAGAGGCGGCAAGCCAACTGCTTGGCTTGCCGGGGATGAGAAAGCCGGAGCGATGTGCCGAAGTGAAACGTAGGCACCGCGAGGCGGGGTCGCGAGTTCTTAGTGAACGCAAATCGCGTAGCGATTAAGTGAACTTAGAAACTCGTGACCGAATCCCTTCCTCTCCGCGAACAAAAATGACCCAAATTTCTTTGGGTCATTTTTTGTTTGTTGACAGCAGAGAAGGGATTCGAAAGACGGAAACGATGCTTGAACGAAGTAAACACTGCTGAGACTAAGCTAAGATGTTTGTTAACCGATTATTTAAACAGGATTATAAAAAATGATCAAGGATTAAAAAATAATCAATTTAACAAAATATATGACTACTTTAGTCAAATAAATAATTA
>CAZILW010000006.1:0-44798 GCA_964540285.1 uncultured Gammaproteobacteria bacterium | reverse complement strand
CCCTTCGCTCATCAAAAAATCCAGCTTACGCTGGATTTTTTTTCTTCGCTCGGGGACTAGGATTCGAACCCAGATAAACAGGACCAGAACCTGTTGTCCTACCATTAGACGATCCCCGAATAATATATAGAATTTTTATAACATTAAATTATTTTTTTTTCAAGTAAAAAACCCACAAGTTGTGGGTTTTTAAAAAAGTAAGTTATATTACTTTTTATTGAATTTTTTTGAAAACACCTTAAGCATTTCCAGTCTAATTTTTTCAGGAAATAGATAAAACATTTTAAAAGCCTCATCTTTTTCGCCTCTCTCAACCAGTGACAGAAATCTTGTTTTTAACTCCTCCTCACTTATTTTTCGATTCAAAAGCTTTAATATTTTTTCAACCTTGGAGGAAGAACTGTTTTTTAAAGCAACTTCAAAAATTGATTCAATCTCTGATCGAGTTAATTTTCTTTCCAAAACACAGGAAATGCTTAAGGCCTCGTCAATATCGCCATCTTTAATTGCTGTTTTAAGTTTTTTAGAGAAAAACTCTTTAATAGCCTTCTTGTCGGATATAAATTTGAAAAACTTTAAAACAAACTTATCTTTGAAAAAGGAGTTTATAATAAACTCTGACACATTTTCAATCATAAGCTTTAGTTCCTGTTCTTCTTTTTCGATTTCCTCTTGTTTTTTAGAGTTATCATCTTCGGCTTTAAAAAAGCAAAACATTCTTTGAAGTAAATCGTGAATCAACCTAAGGTCTCTTTCTTTTTCTTTGTTGAAATTAACCTCAAGCATTTTTTTAAGATCATCCAATTTTAAAAATTGACTTTGCAGTAAGTTTTCTAAGCGAAGACAATAATTATAATCACCCTGCTCAATCGAGGATTCAACAAAACTCATTAAGAAATCGACTTCTTCTTCCTCGGGGATTTCCTGTGTTTCCTCAAAGCATCTTAAAAGAAATTTGTAATCATTTGAGGTTATACACTTGTCAATTACCACCCCGAGTAAGCTCTCATCGTTTTCAATGCTTAAAACTAATAAATTTAAGGCTTCATTAATCTTTCCCTGATGAATCATTTTTTCAATCACAGCGCTTATTTGCATGTTTTCTAAATTTTAAGGTTCGTAATAAAAAATCCTTTCATTATAAAAGGATTTTTAAAAAAAGTCAATAATAATTTACATTTAGTCAACCCTAGGCTTCATTAAAGGAAAAAGAGTTGTTTCTCTAACTGGCTTATCGTTTAAGAAAGCAAACAATCTCTCGCCAAAACCAAAGCCACAAGTTGGTGGCATACCATGTTCAAGCATTTCTACAAATTCCCAGTCTGGCATCATAGCTTCTTCGTCACCTCTTTCAATTAATAATTGTTGCTCTTCAAATCTTTTTCTCTGTTCAATTGGATTGTTCAACTCACTATAACCATTTCCAACCTCGCTTCCGGCTATAATTATTTGAAATCTTTCAGTTAATTCTGGATTTTCTTCTTTAGATTTAGCTAAGGGAGATACTAATTTAGGGTGATTAATTAAAAAAGCTGGTCCGGCTATATTTTTTCGACAGTACTTCCATAAAGTATCCATCAATCTTTCCTTAGTTTTTCCATCATATTTAACCTTTAATTCTTGCAATTTAGAGGTCATTTCTTCTAAAGTAGCTTTTAAAATATCAATGCCTGTTTGTTTTAGTATCTCATCTCTATAATCTATTTCAAGCCACTCAGAACCTAAATCATACTCATAGCCCTTAGTTTTAAATTTTGTTGTACCAAAAACTTGCACAGCTATTTCTCTATAAAGTTCTTGAGATAAAGTCATTCCATCTCTATAGTTAGCATAGGCCCAATAAAACTCCATATTAGTGAATTCTTGCAAATGGTCAGGACTACTACCTTCGTTTCTAAAAACCTTACCAATTTCAAAGGTTTTTTCAAAACCAGCCGCCATTAATCTTTTTTGCCATAATTCTCCAACCGATATTCTCAAATAAACATCTAAATCAAAATCGTTATGATAAGTTTTAAAAGGTCTAGCTTCAGCGCCACCGGTAGTTGTCTCTAAAACTGGTGTCTCTACCTCAAAAAAACCTTTTTTAATCATAAAATCACGAGTAACTTGCCAAAATTTTGACTTTTTAACAAACATTTCTCTTAAATCATCATTGGTTAAAAGGTCAAGATATCTTTTTCTCAGTTTCTCTTCCTCGTCCTTAAGTCCATGCCATTTTTCTGGCAATGGAAGCAATGCTTTGCTTAGGATTCTGTATTTTCTAACTAATAAGCTATTTTGACCCTTGTGCGTTACAAAACAAACCCCACCAACCTCTAAAAAGTCGGCCATATCAACTAATTTAACAAAAGATTTATAATCATCTCCTAGTTCGTTTTTAGAAAAAGCTAATTGAATTTCTCCGGAAAAATCTTTAAGATTAACAAAGCTAAGATTACCATGAGTCCTTAAATTAATAACCCTGCCAGTTAAAACAAGTTCTTTTTTGTCTTTTTCAAAATTACCAAAATCAGATAAAACATCAGAAACAGAATGAGTTCTTGAAGTTTTACTAGGATAGGGATTGTTCAGCTCTGAGATTTTGTTCAATTTTATTTCCCTTTCAGCTCTTTCATTACTTGAGCTGATGCTTGTTTGTGGTTCCATATTATTTAATTTCAAGGATTTTGTATTTAAATTCTCCCTTGGGAGTGTTAACCATAACCTCATCTCCCTTTTTCTTTCCCAAAAAAGCCATTCCAATTGGAGATTCATTTGAAATTTTACCATTCAAAGGGTCAGCTTCATTAAAACTAACTATAATAAACTCTTTTTGTTTACCGTCACAAGAGACCTTAACACTTGAACCCATTTCAACCTCGCCCTTAGTAGAGCCAACAGACTCAACCACTGTTACGTTTTTTAAAATATTTATTAACTCCAAAATTCTTCCCTCGTTTAAAGCTTGAGCATCTTTAGCTTCACTGTATTCAGCATTTTCACTTAAATCTCCTAACTCTTTAGCTCTCTCAATTCTTTCAGCAATTTCCTTTCTTCTAACAACACTAAGCAAATCTAACTCTTCCTTAAGTTTATTATAACCTTCTTGTGTTATGATTTGATTCTCCATAATTTTTTATATTAGATTGTTTTAAAATAATCCTTTAAAATATATCAATTTTAAATAAATAATGCAAATAAATCTATATCAAACTTATTAAATAAATTATAAACAAGTGAACAGGATAAAAAGAGTATTGCAAATACTTGTTTATCTTAAAATCATATTTTTTAAAATAATAAATAATAAAAAAAGATGGAATAGAAAATATCTGTAAAAAAGACTGAGGCAATAAAATAATTCTAGAAATGGTTAAACCCGATTGTAGGGGTATTATAATATTGTTTTTAGAAATATGAAAAAATAAAATCATTATAATTCCATATAAACCATAGTCTAATTGGATAAAAAAAGGTAAAGATAGTGTAAGTAAAAGCAAAAAATAGCTTATGATTTTATTTCCCAATCGATTTTGATAAAAATATATACTCAGCAAACCCAAAAATAAGGTAAAGCAAATATTTAAAGATTCTTTACTTATTGTTAAATAAAAAAAGGGCTGAGAGATTAAAGACAGTAATAGTAATCTTTGGCCATATTTATAAACATTTTTAGTTTTAGAATATCCATTAGATATTCCCCAAGCAAAAAATGGAAAAGACAGGCGACCTAAAATTCTGAAGATAATTTCTCCCGGAAAAAAAACCAGACCAATATGATCAATAATCATGGTTATTATGGCAATTATTTTAAACATACTTTATTTTTTTGAACATTAAGATGATCAAAAAATAAAATTAATAAAATCAATAAAGATATTCCCAGTGGATGATTAAGATACGGTGTAAAAAAATTAATAGCGCTTAAACTTAAAATAGACAAAAGAATAATTAAATAAAAATAATTACAGCTACTATAAAAAGCTAATATGTTTTTTTTGCAAAATAATAAAATCAAATAAAGATAAGATAAAAAACCCAACACCCCCATTTTCAATAAAATATCCAACCAACCCCATTCAAAGGCGTAAGTAGAGTATTTTCCATCAGGACTACTCTGAAGAACCCTGGGGTCACTAGATATATATTCTATACGAGA
Source organism: uncultured Gammaproteobacteria bacterium (assembly GCA_964540285.1). Classification (GTDB taxonomy): domain Bacteria; phylum Patescibacteriota; class Patescibacteriia; order Patescibacteriales; family UBA12465. The sequence continues at coordinate 40,657 of CAZILW010000006.1, read as the reverse complement.
CCCAAAACCCTTGCCCAAAATAAAATTAGATTTAATTTCAACCTTCATAGCCCCTAGAAGCGCCCAACGAGATGATATAGCCGATTCATTAGAGGTAATATTAGCCCTTTCGGAGAGTGATTCAATGTTAAATGAGCTTTGACTAGATGGCCAAGGAAATTTAACAATAATAAAAATCAACAAGATTGCTAAAATAAAAGATGAGAGAGTTAAAAAAAGTGTTTTAAATAATTTTTTTAAACTGAATTTATGCCAAACAAGAAATAAAAGTATTAAAAAAGCAGCCACAAAACCAAACCAAAAACTTCTTGAAAAACTTAAAATAATTACTGATAAAGATAAGGTTGGAAATATCAATAACCATTTATTATTTTTTTCTTTTTTATTAATAAGAGGAATAAAGCTAAGATAAAAAAATAAAAAAGCGAAAATTTGATTTTGAAAAAATATTCTATAAAAATTATTATTCATATTCGTTATTTCCCCTAAAGAATATAACCTACTCCAAGAATAAAGATCAGAAATAATTGGTCTTAAGTCGTGAGAAAATAAAAATAAAAACAATAATGATTTAAAAATCATGTAAAGAGTTATTGAGAAAAATATTAAAAAAGTATTTTTCCAAAATACATCATTTTCATTTTTATCAGAAAAATATAAAAAATAAGAAAACGGTAAAATTAAAATCAAAAAAAGCCAAGAATTAAAATCAAAAAAAGCATCAGAAAAGCCATTATTAATTAAGCCGAAAATAAAAGAAAAAATTAAAAAAAAGGCTAAAAAGATAAAATTTTTAGCAAAAACAAAATTCTTGAAAAAGTTTAGGAGTTCGGTTTTATTTTTAAAAAATAAAAAAATAAACTTACCTAGAAAAACAGCCATAAAAATCAACCAAAAAGCTATTCGTAATGAAATTTTAAAGCCACCATTTTCTAAATAAAAAATATAACCCATTGAATTTAAAAATATCTCCGATAAAAGCAAGTAAGCCCCCCATTTTAAATTAATAAAACTAAGAGTTACCATTAATAAGCCTAGAAATAAAAAGAGAGAGATATTTATAATATCAAAATTAAAAGAAGTAAAAGATATCATTTCTACTAAAAAAGATATCAAGAAAATAAAAAATATTTTTTTATAATCATTCTTTAAAATAGAAAAACTAAGCATCTTATTAAATTAAATTATGTTTATTTTTTATAATTTTTACAGCCCTCTTATATTTTTTTACAGCTGGTAAAAAGGGCAAGGCTTTATAAGCAAAGGCTGGCAACCAAGATGAAATAGTTCCACCTGGTTTTATTTTAAACAAAGCTTCGTTTATAAAAAAACCTTCATAACCATTTTCTAACATAGTTAACCACAAATCCCAATCTTGTAATTTTTTAATATTCTCATCCCAGCCATTTTCAGGAAAAGCATCTCTTCTAATAAGCGACATGGTATGGATATAGGGCATTTTTTTAAGTCTTTCAACGTCAAAGGGCCAAAGTTTAAATAATTTATTACCCCAATAAAAAGAAGAATAGACATAGGCTACTTCAGGATTTTCCTCTAATCCTTGAATCATCCTTTCTAAAGCATTATTTTTCAAAATTGAATCACAGTCACAAAAGAAAAGGTATTTGCCCGAAGCCTCTCTCAGTCCCCTGTTTCTAGCAGCTGGAGCGCCTTTGTTTTCTTGATTAATAAAAAAATAATTATTTTCAACCTTAAAAGTTTCTAAAAATTTTTCAAAAATAGAACGAGTGTTGTCTCTTGAACCATCATTAACAATAATAACCTCAAAACTGCGATAAGTTTGAGCTTCTATGCTTCTAATAGTATTAATAATTGTTTTTGCCCCATTATAAACAGGAATTATTATTGAAATCATTTATTTAAAAATTCATAAATTTCATTTGACTGTTTTAGCCAATTAAACTTATTTACAGCCCTTTCTCTTCCCGAATCACCTAGACTTTTGCTTAAATTTGGATTTTTCAGAAGCTTTAGAATTGCCTCAGCAATATCTTCTTGAGACTCAGGATCAACCATTAAGCCATTAACATTATTAACTACAGCATCTGAGATTCCACCGCTTTTACCTGCAATTACCGGTTTTGAAAGCAATCCTGCCTCCAGAAAAACTATTCCAAAACCTTCATAATCACCAGCAATATTTCTGGCTGGCATAATGAAGATATCAGATAAAGATAAAAAAGTCCATTTCTCCTCTTCACTTATTTCTCCTGTAAAAACTATTTTTTCTTTAAAATTTTCTCCAAAGGTTTTCACAGCTAAGTCTTTTAAATATTTTTCATCTGGTCCAACACCAGATATGACATATTTTAAATCCATACCATTATCAAGCTCAAAAACTTTTTTTAATGATAAAATGGTATAATCGAAACCCTTCCTCTTAACTAATCTTCCTAAGCTAAAAATAATTTTTTTATTAAACAAATCGTATTTTTTAATTAATTCATTTTTTTTATCCTTGCTGTCAAAATTAAAATTATTAACCCCTGGATTAACTACAATTATTTTCTTGTTATTAACTTTATAATTATTTTTCAATATTTCACAAACAAAAGAATTAGCACAAATTATATTATCAGATTTTTTGATTATTTTTTTAGTTAAAAATTTTTTCCATCTATTTTTAGAAGCTGAAGATAAATCTAGTCCGTGAAGAAAAACAGTATACCTAATATTTAATACCAAAGATAATATAAAAGAAGCTGTTCCTATTGGTAAAATTTGTCCAACTAAAATATGGTTTATTTTATTTTTCCTGATTTCCTTCCATATAGTCAAAACAGCTGGCAGCCACTTTAAAGGCCCATTTTTTCTAAGCAAATTATTATTTTTATTATCTAAAACTGTTATTTCTGAAGATTTTGGCCAATGATAAACTAAATTAGTATAATAATTAGCCACACCACCCTTAAAAGGAAAATATTCTAATGTTACTAATAAAAATTTCATAATTTATTTTTTAGATAATTTAAAAGAATTAATGATATAAATTATTTCGTCTTTCTTAAAACCGCCAAGAAAAAATATTAATATCAAATAAATTATTGCTGACAGAAAACAAAGTAAAAAAATATTTAAATAATCCTTTAAAACAAAAATAAAAAATCCCATTAAAAAAGAAGAGATAGTTATTTTTAAAAAAGTTAAAAAACTGTCTTTAAGTTTATAAGCAATAATTTTTTTACTTTCTATTATACCTAAAATAAACATTAAAGCGTTGCTCAATAACACAACAATTGAGGCGCCAAGAACTTCAAACCTTGGGATTAATAAGATATTTAGAAAAATAGAAAAAATAAGTGTTATTAACATGTTTCTAGTGTTTCTAGCTTGCCTATCACAAGCATTAAGAAGCGAGCCAATAGGAAAATTCAAAAAAATAAATATCAAAGATATTATAGATATTTTTAGAGGCCAGTTAGCATCAAGATATCCCTCTTTAAATATGCTAATAATTTTATTAGAAAGAAGAAATATACCAAAGGAAATTGGAATAGAAATTAATAATAAATAATCAACAGCCCTTCTGAATGTTATTTCTAATTGCTTTTTATTTTCTTTCCAATAATAACTCATGGCTGGATAAAGGGAGGCTGTAAAAGCCATTGGTAAAAATTGTAAAGCAAAAATAATTTTAAAAGAAACTTGATAAATTCCTACAGAATAATCTCCGGAAAAAAAGGATAATAAAACTGAATCTAAGTATGTATATAATCTTTGAAATATTCCAAACAAAGCAAAAGGTAGACTTAAAAGTATTATCTTTTTTATAAAATGAAAATTAAAAGAAAGCTTTATAATTAGCTTTATTTTATATTTTAAAATATAAAAAGAATAAATAAAATTAAAAATACTAGCTAAAACTAAAGAGGTCATTATTATTCTTAAATCCATCTTTAAATAAATAAATAAATAACCAAAAAACAGGACTATCAATTGAAAAATTATCGAAGAAATGCTCTCAAATTTTAAATTATGAAATCCTCGAGCTGAGCCAAAAAAAGTTAAAGTAAAAGAATCAAGTATCATACAAATCGAGGATATATAGACCAATTGCTTGCTCAAAACGTCATAATTTCCTAAAATATTTATAAACAAGAAAACGAAAAATAAAGTAAAAAAACTAAAAACTGTTTTCATTCCTAAGATATTGGATAAAAGACTGACAGCCCCTTTGCGATCCTTGGCCGTTTCTCTAGTTAAATAATTAACCAAACCTAAGTCAATAAAAATAGCAAAAATAGTAGTAAAGGAAATAGCAAAATAATACTTGCCTAAATCACTTGGATCAAGATTTCTGGCTAAAATAACAAAATATAAAAAAGAAATGACTTTTTGTATTATCAAAGCCATCGTTAAATAAGAAGTATTTTTAGCTATGTTTTTTATCCTTTTTTCATCATCCATAATAAGAAAATTATAACATAAACAATCATTAAAAACAATAATTTATAATAAATTTAAGAAGAATTTATCTTGCTTCCTTTAAAATATTAAAATTATAATTAAAAATCAATATTTTTATTGATAAAAATCTATGAAAATTTTAGTGGTAGATGACGACAAAAAAATTAGTCAACTATTAAAAAGCTCTTTGAAAAAAGAATTATTTACAGTTGACTTGGCTGAAAATAGCCAAGACGCTTTGTATATGTTTCAGACTAATATTTATAATCTAATATTAGTTGATTATAATTTACCCGATAAAAACGGTGATAAGTTAATTGAAGAAATAAGAAAAATAAATAAAAAAATACCTATAATAATGCTAACAGTTGAGGGAGATCAAGAAATGAAAAACAAACTATTTGATTTAGAAATTGATGATTACATAACCAAACCTTTTATATTTGAGGATTTATTAAGAAGAATTAAGGCGGTTATGCGTCGCCCCCAGGAAACAAAAGGAAGAGTTTATAAGATAGACGATTTATATGTTGATGTTGAAAAACACCAAGTAAAAAGAGGTAAGGAAAAAGTTTATCTAACCTTTAAAGAATTAATGTTATTAGAATATTTTTTAAAAAATCAAGGAAAAATATTATCTAGAACGGTGCTTATGGAAAATGTTTGGGATTTTAATGCTGATCCCTTTTCTAATACAATAGAATCTCATATTTTGAAAATCAGAAAAAAAATAAATCCTACTCAAGATAAGCAGGATTTAATTCACACTATTAAGGGTCGTGGATACAAAATAGATACAAGCAAATGGTAGTTATAGTTTAATCTCTTTGATGTTGGAAATTTCTCTTCCTAAAAAAAATTCTCCTAATTCTTGAAATTTTTTAGCATTATCAGTTGCATAAAATTTTAATTGTGGATTCAGTTTTTTTTCAATTTTTAATTCTGGGTGACGATTTAAATAAATAAAAAGACTGTCACTAATTATTTGTTCTGTATCAAGAATATAACAGCTCTTCCCCATTATTCTTTTAATCTCTTTTAACAAAAAGGGGTAATGAGTACAGGCCAAAACCAAAGCCTGGACTCTTTTTGTTTTAAAATATCTTAGATATTTTTTAAGAATCATTTTCGTTTCTGGCTTCTTTAACCACCCCTCTTCAATTAATGGAACCAAAAGCGGGGTTGCTTTCTGAAAAACCTCCAAATCATCTTTAAAATTTCTTATTTCTTTTCCATAAACATCAGAATTTATTGTTGCCTTGGTTCCAATTATCCCAACTCTTTTAATCCTTTCAAGTCTAGCTATTTCTTCAGCTATAGGACGAATAACTCCTAATACTTTTAAATTCGGGTATTTAAGGGGTAGATATTCTTGTTGAATTCTTCTTAAAGCTTGGGCCGAAGCGCTATTACAAGCTATAATTATTAACTTACAATTTTGTTTATATAAAAAATCAACAGCTTTGACAGTGTAATTATAAATCGTTTCCATCGATTTATTTCCATAAGGAACATTAGCGTTATCTCCTAAGTAAATATAATCATACTCTGGATGATTTTGTAAAAAACCTCTAAGAACTGTTAAACCTCCAACACCAGAATCAAAAACTCCAATCATAATTATTTATTTTTCTTTATTTTGTAATTTAAGGTTAATTCAATACTGACCTCATGAGAACCACTATTTATAACCGGACCTCCACCTCCGCCCATACCTCCGTAATAGGAATAATCATAATAAGAAGATGGATTAATAATATTTTCCCACCAACCAACAATTTGATCTAGGGAAATTCCAATAGCTTGAGATAAAACGTCAGCTTTTTCTTTGGCATCTTTTATGGCTAAAATTCTAGCCTCCTGTTTTAAATCTTCTATTTTTGAGCTTTCAAAAGAAACCCCTAAAATTTGATTAGCGCCCGCTTTAGCTGATTCAGATATTATTTTATTTAATAAGGCAAAATTATTTTCTGCTCCCTTAACTTTGATTATAATTTGTTGATTGGCATTATATCCACTTAAAGTATTTACACCGTCTATATAATCATAATAAGGATACAGAGAATAGGCTTGATTTTTTATATCTTTAGACTCAACACCCAAAACGATTACAGAATTTATTATTTTAGTAACTTTTTCATTTAGCATGTTCAAAGCCTCTTCAGCTGTTTGAGCTTTGTCAATTTGAACACCCAAGCTAACATTAGCAATATCTGGCTGATAAGAAATTTTCCCCTGCCCAACAACAGAAACTTGATTAGGAAAATTATTAATAATTCTATCTCTTAAGATGGACACCACCACAATACCGGATATAGCCAGTATTAAAACAATAGCAGCTATCCATTTTACTGTCTTGTTTTTACCAGAACAAAAACAAGTTTCTTTTTTTTCTTTTAAGTTTTCATTCATATTTTTAATAATTTCTTTTTAAAAAATATTTTTTAAAAAGAAAAAAATAATAAGTATAAATTAAGATAATTTAAAATTATTAATAATTAAAACAAATTTACAACCCAAAAATTCAGCCGCCTTTCGACAAAATATCATTCTATCGTTGAATATTTCAAAATACTCCATAGCTCCTGTAACTTTAGTATCAATTTTTAACTTTAAAACCACCTCTTTTTTTTGCTTGTTAAATTTAAAAGTAGATTCAATAACGGAATAGTTAACTCGATCATGAATATCTTTTTTAATATTTTCTGGAGTTTTATTTTTAACCCTATTTCTATGAACATCGGACTTATCAGCCAAAACCAAAATAGCTCCAATTTTATTAATAATTTCATAACCATGCTCATCGTGATTGGCTATAGCCTGCATAACCTCTAAGATGTCTCTTGTTTCTTGGCTACTTCTAGATGTTGTCAAAAAAAATTGAGAAAAAAGCATGGCACTAGTATAAGGATGACCAGTTCTTTGTAAAAAATTTCCCATATCATGACAATAACCAGCGATAGCAGTCAGTTGCTGCTCCCTTTCACCTAAACCAAGATTTTTAGCTAAACTTTTTGCTCTATCGGAAACAACATTTAAATGTCTCGGGCCATGATCTGTATAACCTAAAAAATCTAAATACTCCTCAGATTTCTTTATACAATAGACAACGCCGGAATGTTTTTTTATTTCTTCTAAACTTAGCATAAATTTTTATAAAAAATTAATTTTTAATTAAACCATGAGCTATACTTTCTCTAAGACCAGCTCCAGTAATTTCGATAAAATCAGCTTTACCCTTCAATCTTTCAATATTATCAGCTCCCATATAAGTCATACCAGAGGCTAATCCACCTAAAAATTTGTTAACTATTGGAACTACCGGACCTTTATACTCAATAACAGTCATTTCACCTTCAACATGAACTACTTCATCTTTCTTTTTTCCATCTAAGGCCATTTTTTTAACGGTTGCTAAATAACTAGCCATACCTCTATATTCTTTAAATTTTTTACCATTTTTTGTAATAATTTTTCCAGGAGTTTCTTTGGTTCCAGAAAAAATAGAGCCACTCATAACAGTATCAGCACCAGCCCCAATCGCCTTAACTATATCCCCTGGATTTTTAACCCCACCATCAGCACAAACTGGAACCCTTCCCTGACTAGCCTCATAAACATCCATAATAGCAGTAATTTGAGGAACGCCGGCACCAGCCATAATTCTGGTTGTACACATTGATCCTGGACCAATTCCAACCTTTATAGCATCAGCTTTTTTGTTTATAAAATACTCAGCCGCATCTTTAGTAGCAATGTTTCCAACCATTACATCTATTTTTGGATAATTTTCCTTTAAATAATCTAATGTTTTTCCAACTCTCTTAGAGTGTCCATGAGCCACGTCTAAAACTAAAATATCAACTCCTGATTTAACCAGGGCTACAACCCTTTCTTCATAATCCTTAACACCCAAGGCTGCCGCTGCTAAAAGTTTTTCTTTTTTTATTTTTGCAATTTCTCTTGCCTGATTTTCAATTGTCATAAATCTATGAACAACCCCCAAGCCACCCATTTTACCAATCGCAATAGCCATCTCGCTTTCACAAACTGTATCCATGTTAGCCACTAGAAGAGGAATATCTAAAAAATAATTTTTAGTAACCTTAGTTTTAAAAGAGACTTCTTTGCGAGACTTAACTCTATTATATTTAGGAATTAACAGAACATCATCAAAAGAATACCCCTTACCAATAATTCTTGCCATAATTTTATTTAATTAATTTTATTATTTTTTTAACAGAGTTTTTATAAAAATTAAAATTTTTATCTATTTTATTTTTTTCAGTTAAACCAAATAATTTTGTTTTTATATTTTTAACACCACAAAATTTCAATATATCTTTTAGTGTTTTTGTAGCTAAATTGCCAAATAAAAGATAATGAAAACTAGGAGCACCAGAAGTACAAACCAGAATAGATTTTTTACCCTTAAGCAGTCTATCCGGATTTTTGCCGTTAGGATTATTATACTTAAAAGCAAATCCTGGCAAAAAAACTCTATCAATAAAACCCTTTAAAACTGCCGGAAAACTATACCACCAAATTGGAAAAACAAAAACCAAATAATCCGCCCACAAAATATCAGCTTGAGCTAATTTTAAATCAGGCTCCAATTCTTGTATTTTTCGATATCCATTTTTTAAATTAATTTCAAAACTAATTTCACCTAAATTAATTCTTCTAAATTCAATATTCTTATTTTTAATATTGCTTTCAAAAATATCAGCCAAGCTTCCGTTTAAAGTATCTCTGTCTGGATGCCCCAAAATTAATAAAACTTTTTTCATACTAGTTCAATAAATAGATAGAATAAGCTAGATAAGTTGCAAAAGCCACCCACAAAAAATAAGGTATAAGCAAAATAGCTGAAGCTTTATATCCTCTCCAGAGCATTAAAATTAAAATTAAATTAACAAAATTTAAAAACAACATCTCAATAACAGACCAGAAAATTAAATGCCAAGAGAAAAATAGGACTGACCAAAAAACATTTAAAATTCCATTCAAAACAAATAAGGAGATGATTATATAAAAAAACAAACTTTTTCTATCAGTTTTAGGATTGTTGGAAAAAAGCAAAATTGAAATAGCTGATAAAATAAAAATAACAGTCCAAATAAAACCAATAACAGATCCATGAGGAGTGAAAGACGGCAAATTAATCGCGTCATACCAATCCATTCCACTGCCAGTAAAATAACCGCCTATCAAAGAAACACATAAAACACCCAATGGTGTTAATAGATAGTTGACTTTTAAACCTCTGGTTTTCATAAGTTTGAAATTAATATTAATATCCTAGATAATTATAGCAAAAAATAAATAAATTGTCATTTTAGTTTTTTAGCTTTTTTTCTGACAAGATTGGCAAAGCGATGTGCCTCATCTCGAACTTTTAAAAGTATTAATTTAATATCTAAAACTTCCTTTTTGAATTTTTTATCTACATTTTTTAAAAAAATTATTTCATCACCAGCAAACTTAGATAAACCAACCACATTTTTTATTTTATATTTTTCAAAAATTTCTTTCAAGAAATCAAGCTGAGGACGACCTCCATCTATTAAAAATAAATCAGGATACATCCATTCTTTGTGTTTCAATCTTCTCTCCAACGTTTCAGCTAAAGCACGAAAATCATCATGTAAGTAATTATTTTTAATTTTAAACAAACGATAGTCATTTTTTTGATATTCACCTTCAAAATCAACAACAACCATAGAGCCATAAGTTTCTTTTCCAGAAAAATGAGAAATATCATAAGCCTCTATTCTTTTAAAATTATTTTGTTCTAAATTTTTTTCATTTTCTATCAAAGAAACGTCTTGTAAATGTTTTAAAGCTTTAAGTTGTTCTGGATTTTCTTTCAAAAGTTTTTTTATTAAATACTCTTTTTTTCCGGACAAAAGCAAAATAATATTTTTGATATTTTTTTGATAATCTTTTTTATTTATTTTACCCAAACACGAGCCCGGACAAAGACCAACTTGATAATCAAAACAAGGTTTGCCCGAATTGGCTTTGCAAGTTCCATAAGGAAAAATTCTTCTAATAATTCTTAAAGCATTTTTAATTAAAGTAAAAGATTGATAGGGGCCAAAAATTTGATTATTTTTGTCTTGATATTTTTGCAAATCCTTACCTCTAATAATTACAGGGTAAGTAAAATCTTTTTTAGTAATAACAATATAAATAAAAGACCGGTCATCACGATCTTTGATGTTATATTTTGGCCAATATTTTTTGATATATTTAGCCTCTAAAATAATCGCCTCCAGCAAAGTTTTAGTTTCTATGGTCTTAATTTTTTTAGCCTGAGAAACCATTTCTTTAATTCTGGGTTCAAGATTAGGCAAAAAATACTGACTTAATCTATTTTTTAAATTAGTAGCTCTACCAACGTACAAAACCTTTCCTCGACCATCAAGCCAGAAATAAACACCGGAACTTTTGGATATTTTTTGTAATTGATTTTTTAACATAAAAAAGCTCTCAATACTTATTCAAATAAAAAGCCAAGAAATTATTTTAAATAATCCTCTAAATATTTACCAGTAATGCTCTTTTCATTTCTGACAATGTCCTTCGGTTCACCGCTAGCTAGTAAATATCCGCCCTTTTCTCCCCCATCAGGTCCTAAATCAATCAAATAATCCATCGATTTGAGCATGTGCATATTATGCTCAATTACTATCACGGTGTGTCCTTTTTCTACTAATTTACTTAAAACTTGAAGTAACATTTCAATGTCCTGATAATGAAGCCCAGTTGTCGGCTCGTCTAGTAAATATAAAGTTTTTTGGCCTAAAACATAGTTTAATTCTTTGGCAATTTTTACTCTTTGGGCCTCTCCGCCAGAAAGTGTGGTTGCACTTTGCCCCAGTTTTAAATAACCAAGACCAACTGATTTTAAAATATTAAGCTTGTCAGTTATGTAATAATTGCCATCAAAAAGTTTTATAGCCTCTTCAACGCTCAAGTCTAAAACATCAGAAATACTATGATTTTTATACTCCACCTGCAAGGTCTCTCTATTGAACCTTTTACCTCGACAGACCTCACATTCAACCAGTACTGCTGGCAAAAAATGCATTTCTATAAGGTTAAATCCAGCACCCTGACAAGCCTCACAGCGCCCACCAGCACGATTAAACGAAAAACGCGATAAAGTATAGCCTCTTTCTTTAGATTCTGGTAGTTCAGCAAAAAAATCCCTGATTGGAGTAAAAATACCAGTATAAGTAGCTGGGTTTGATCTAGGTGTCCTACCTATAGGTGATTGATCAATAACCGATATTTTATTTATATACTCAGTTCCTCTTATATCTTCAACATCTATTAATTTATTCTTTTTACCAGGATTATTCTTTATCTGTACAATATTTTTATACAGAACATCATATAACAACGAAGATTTTCCACTACCAGACACACCACACAAACCGACAAGCCTTCCCAATGGTATTTCCAGATTAATATTCTTCAAATTATTAGCTCTAGCCCCTTTTATACTTATAAAACCTTTATTTTGAGACCTCCTTTTATTTGGCAATTCTATATTTTTTAAGCCATTTAGATAATCTAAGGTCAAAGAATTTGAACTTTTATTGGCATTTATTTCTTTCTTGACTACTTTTTTTGTACTTGATTTTGAATTATCACTCTTTTTTACTAAATCAGCCGTATATCCAATCTCAACAATTTCACCGCCATTTATACCAGCTCCCGGACCTAAATCCACTAAATAATCAGAATTAAGTATTGTTTGTTCGTCATGTTCCACTAAAATCACTGTATTACCCTTGTCTCTAAGTGATTTTAAGGTATCTATCAGTTTAAAAGTGTCCCTTTCGTGAAGACCAATGGTCGGTTCATCTAAAACGTATAAAGTCCTAGATAATTGTGAACCAATTTGAGAAGAAAGTCTTATTCTTTGAGCTTCTCCACCAGAAAGCGTTTCGGCTTCCCTATTTAAAGTTAAATAGGATAGACCAACCTTATTTAAAAATTCCAATCTATCTATAATCTGTTGCATAACAGCTGAAACAATTTCCATTTGGCGTTTATTCAAATTTCCCAAAACAACTTCAAAAAACAAATAGGCTTCTTCTAAAGACAAGGCTGTAAGCTCGGCTATATTTTTGTTATTTATTCTCACTGACAAAGCTTCTTCTCTGAGTCTTTGACCACTACACTTAGGACAAACATCACTGGCATAAAAACCGACCTTACCCAAGCCAGAACAAGAAGGACAGGCTCCATGGGGAGAATTAAAAGAAAAAAGACGTGGTTCAACCTCCGGAAAAGCAAAACTATCATTAGGACAAGTCCAGTTTGAAGAAAGTAAAAATTCTTCTTTTTCCAAACCAACATAAACCAATCCTTTACTATAAGCAATAGCATTTTCAATAGCCTCAAACAAACGAGAATCATCACTTGGCAAAACTTTATCAATAACAATATCTATGTCATGTTTTTTATTTGGACTTAGTTTAATTTGATCCCTAAGAGAATGTATTTTCCCGTCAATTCTGGCCTCTGAGTAGCCCAAAGATAAATAATCATAAAGCAATTGATAATATTCACCCTTTCTCCCTCTTATTACTGGTGATATTATTGTTAAATATTTACTACCAGAATCTTTAGCTCGATTAATAGAAATATCAACCATTTCTTCTAGTGATAATTTCTGAATTTTATGACCACACAAAGGACAGAATACTTCTCCTAGCCGAGCATAAAGAACTCTTAGATAATCATAAATTTCAGTAAGAGTTCCAACAGTGGATCGTGGATTATGCGACAAAGCTTTTTGATCTATAGATATTGCTGGAGCAAGACCAATAATTTCATCAACATCGGCCGGTTTCTTTTGACCCAAAAACTGACGCATATATGGAGAAAGTGATTCAACATAACGCCTTTGTCCCTCGGCAAAAATGGTATCAAAAGCAAGTGATGATTTACCACTACCAGAAACACCGGTAATCACCGTCAACTGATTGTGCGGGATTTCTAAATCAATATTTTTTAAATTGTGCATCCGTGCCCCACGGATAATTATTTTATCGTTCATAAATTTTTATACCTTCTACCAATAAACCTCCAAGAAAGTTTAATATTAAATTCCGGAAAATGATTTAAAACCCACTTAACATAAGTATTACAATTTGGACCAGTTACAAAATAATTATTTCTATATTTATATTTTTCATCTGAATTTTCTATAAAGTCATACATTTTATGTGCTAAAGAATTTTTATCACCTTCTATGTATTTTATTAAATTAGCCTCCCAAAAAAATTTATTTGGAACATAAGCTATCTTTCCAGTTCCCACAAAAGGATCTAGTGTATTTTTATGCAAATGCAAACCTATTTCTGGGGTTTTTTTGTTTTTTTCAAATCGAACTTCCCATCTTGATGCTAGCCCATCTTTAACACAAACAAACCAAGAGTGATTAAATAAAAAACTCAAGGGAATAACAGCGGGACAAGAAAATAAAAAAATTTGATAAGTATTTTTATTTATTTTTTTATAGAAATTTTCCCTCATATTAATCTTTTTTTTCTAAATCCAAAAAGTCTTCAACTTTTTTAATAACTGTTTTCGGATTTATATTATATTTTTTATTATAAGCTAACTGCTTCTTCCTTCTTCTTTCCACCTCTTTAACCGCATTCTTAATTGAACCAGTCATGTTATCTGCATATAAAATAATTTTACCTCTAACATTACGAGCAGCCCTGCCCATAGTTTGAATAAGTGAGGTCTGGCTGCGCAAAAAACCTTCACGATCAGCGTCTAAAATAGCCACTAGTGATACCTCCGGTAAATCTAATCCCTCACGAAGCAAATTAACACCAATTAAAATATCAAACTTACCTAAACGAAAATCTTTTAAAATTTCGGTTCTAGCCAAAGTCTTAACGTCGGAGTGAAGATAGTTTGATTTTATATTTTTTTGCTTCAAATAAATATCCAAATCTTCTGCTTGTTTTTTAGTCAAAGTATTGATAATAACTCTTTCACTCTTTTTAATTATTTTCTCCGATTCTTCTATTATATTATTAATTTGACTGTGATTATTTTTTTTATCAAAAACTGGTCTAATTTCAATTTCTGGATCAACTAAGCCCGTGGGACGAATTACTTGTTCAGCTATTTGTTTAGATTTTTCTAATTCAAATTTTCCTGGAGTGGCGGTTGTAAAAATTGTTTGTGAAATTCTTTTTTCAAATTCACTAAATCTAAGTGGACGATTATCTAGTGCTGAAGGTAAACGCCAACCATATTTAACTAAAGTCTCTTTGCGGCTTTTGTCACCAGCATACATCCCGCCAATTTGAGGAACGGCAATATGACTTTCATCTATTACCAATAAAAAATCTGCTTTGCCATTTTCATCTCTGGGAAAATATTCCAAAAGAGAATCAGGAGATTCTCCAGCTAATTTACCAGTTAAGTGTCTAGAATAATTTTCAATGCCATGGCAATAACCAAGACTTCGGAGCATTTCCATGTCATATTTAACTCTTCTCTCTAATCTTTCAGCTTCTAAATATAATTTATTTTTCTTAAAAAATTTCAAACGATCTTTTAATTCTTCTTTAATACTTTGTATAGCCTGTTCTATTTGGGGTTTGGTAGAAATAAAATGCTTGGGTGGAAAAATAACTATTTCTGGTAAATGCTCTAAAATATTTTTTGTAGTGTTATCAATAATTGTTAAATCAGAAACCTTTTGATCTTTTAACTCTAGACGATAAATAATATTTTCGGACATTGGTCTAATTTCAAAAACATCCCCTCTAACTCTAAACTGACCGCGCTTAACATCCCCCAACGATCTTTCAAATTGCATTTTAACTAGTTGCGAAATCAAGTCAGCTCTTGTAAGCGGTTTTTCCTTTTCTAAATGCAAAGAAGCTTTCATATAGCTCACTGGAACACCTAGGTTATAAATACAAGAAACTGAAGCTACAATAATAACATCTCGGCGAGAAAGAAGAGCCGAAGTTGCTCCGTGGCGAAGCCTGTCTATTTCATCATTAATCATTGCCTCTTTTTCAATATAAGTATCAGAGTTAGGCATATAAGCCTCTGGCTGGTAGTAATCATAATAAGAAACAAAATAATGGACAGCGTTCTCGGGAAAAAAATTTTTGTATTCTCGATATAGTTGAGCGGCTAAGGACTTATTGGGAGCCATAACTAAAACCGGTCTATTAAGTTCTTGAATAATATTGGCTACCGTAAAGGTTTTTCCCGAACCAGTTACACCGAGTAGCGTTTGATAATCAAAACCCTTCCCTATTCCCTGCAAGAGCTTTTTAATAGCCTCTGGCTGGTCTCCAGCTGGCTTAAAATCTGATTTAAGTTTGAATATTTTTTCCTTCACAGAATTATAAAATTTATATCAATATTATAGAATTTACATCAATTTTAGATAATTATAACATTATTAAATTAAATAAAAAAGGGTTGAACTAATTCAACCCGATAGCATAATAAAGGGAAGCAAATTCTGCTTCCCTTGTATTTTCTTGCTTATTAGACTGGAGAAAACCAGAAAAAACCATCTTTCATAACTATTTTCCCCGGAACATCACCCAAGTACAAACGTTCTGTGTTGTTATTTGGGTTGTTCACAAAAACAGTAATCAACATTCTAGAACGTGGAGAGATTTTTTTTCTTGCATTAATAGTCAATGAAATTTTTCTTGGAAAGACGTTCATTATAGATTTATTTTCCAAAACTAGCTCAGTAAAATAAATTTTTGTCGAATAATCTTCGTTACAAGAAAAATAAATTGCGGAAGCAGACAACAAAATGCTATCTCCAAGATTGAGTGCTGCTTCAATTTCCTTTATGTCCACCAAAACAGAATTTCTTAAAAAACTTCTTTTTCCCGCTTGAGAAAAGGCAGGGATTGTGCAAATCAGGGCAAAAATAATAATTATTCTCTTCATCTCATTTTAGTTTTTAAAGTTAAACATAGTCAACATTTAAAAAACTCTTAAAAATCAGGAGTATTTTAAATGTTGGCTATTTTAAACTAATTTTAAGGAACCACATTATAACATTAAATTATAACATATCTAAAAATATTTGTCAAGTTATTATTAAAAAACGAGGATTGTAAGCAATTTTACTTAATAATGATATCTCTTCCCTTTTTCAATATTAACTGCCCGATAAATTTGCTCAACTAAAACAACCTTGGCCATCTCATGTAAAAAAGTCATCTTAGACAATGACAATTTCTGATAATCGCCTAAAATATCAAAATCAAAACCCAAAGCTCCAGCAATTACAAAAATTATTTCTTCATTAAATGAAAATAATTTTTTAGAAAATTGAATTGAATCTAATTCTTCTCCATTTTCCGACAATAAAAAAATATGAGAATTTTTACTCTTATTTAAAAAATCTAAAACTCTCTGGCTCTCTTGTTTTTTTGCTACTAAAACATCTTTTTCAGAAAAACTCTTAATTGGTAATTCAACAAAATCCAATTTCACCTCTCTACTTAATCTTTTGCTGTATTCATTTATTATTTCACGATAATACCTTTCCTTGACTCCACCAATACTTAAAATTGTTATTTTTTTCATTTTAATTTTTTAATTTCACCTGGCTTAAAAACCCCATCTTCGGTTATAATACCAGTTATCAAATCAGCCGGTGTAACATCAAAGACTGGATTAAAAGCTTTAGTTCCTTTTGGAGAGATTTCAAGTAATGGGTTAAATTTTTTTCCCTGTTTTTTAGATAAATTTCTATTTTCCCAAAAAGAGGTGTGTTTTAAAACCTCATCACCTGAACGATGCTCTATTTCTATCTCTTTACCATTTTTGGTGTCAAAATCAATCGTAGCTTTAACAGCGGCTACATAAAAAGGAATTTTATGTCTTTTAGCCATTAAAGCCAAAGGATAAGTTCCAATTTTATTGGCTGTGTCGCCATTTAAAGCAATTCTATCGGCCCCAACTATTACCATGTCAACCATTTTATTTTCCATCAAAAAACCACTAGCACTATCAATGTTTACAAGGTGATCAATTCCAGATTTATTCATTTCCCAGGCAGTAAGTCTGGCACCTTGAAGCCAAGGTCTTGTTTCATCAACCAAAACTGATATTTTTTTACCCTTTAAAATAGAGCTATACATTGGGGCTGTGGCGGTTCCATACCAAATAGCTGAAAGTGAACCAGCATTACAATGAGTCATGATGCGATAATTATTTTTTATTAATTTTTCACCATAAGCCCCAATCTTTAAATTATTATTCACCTCTTCTTCTAATAATTTTTTATAAGAATTATAAATATCTTTTTTAATTCCACTGACAGTATTTGAGCTTATTTCACTCAGTATTTTATTTACTGCCCAAGACAAATTGTTAGCTGTTGGCCTAGCTTTGATTATTTCACTTGCTACTTTTTTTAAATAATTCAAAAAATTAAAAGGATTATTCTTCTTATATTGCAAAGAGGCTAAAAAAACACCAGCACCACCGACAGCTCCAATGGCTTGAGCTCCTCTAACATTAAATTCTTTGATAGCTAAAATAGCTTGAGAATATTTTTTAAGTTGAATAAATTTAAGCTTGTCAGGTAAATAAACTTGATCAATAATTATTACTCTATCCTTTTTTAACTCGACAGTTAGGGGTAGTATTTTTTGTAATTCTTTTAAAGTTTTCATGATATTTTTTAATTAATTTTAAGCTTGATGAAATATTTTTACCCAGAGCAATAACGCCATGATTTTGCATTATCAAATAATCGCCCTTTTTTGAGGCGCTTTTAACAGCCTTGGCCAATTCCATAGTTCCATAAGGTATTTCTTTAACATAAACACAATTTTTTTCCTTTAAGGGGCAAGAAATAACTAAAAAATCATGGGTATGTAAAACACATTTTATTTCTGGTCTAGCCTGATAAATCCCCCAATGAAGACGAGCTTCAGAGCTAGGCTCTTTTTGACCATAAACATAAACCTCATCTTTTTTAAAGCCCGTTACCAAAGAAAAATCACTCTGTTTTAACTGATGAGGAAAAGAACCAGTTGTTTTGATAATTATTCCATTTTTAGTGCGAACACTAAAGTTGCCACCATTATTATCTTTGCAGCCTAGTTTAGCTAATTCTTTTCCGGTTTTAATTAAATCTTTTATCAACTTTAATTCTCTAGCATTTGGCTTAAAATCACCTTTATAAATGGTTTTAAATTTAGTGCCTATATATTTTTCTCCCATAAAATTATTTTTTATTTTTTAACATTAAAACAAAAGATTCTAATGCCACCAGTGATGCGCGATTTTCCATCTTCACTAACTCACCCTTTCCAGACTGAGCTTCAAGTGAATATTTGGCAATTTTTTGTTTAATATTTTTTTCAGCCTCTTGATCAACCACCAATAAAACAACACCGGCCTTAACACCCTTAACTCGAGCCAAAGTTAAAACTGTTCCGGCCTCCATATCTTGAGCCAAAGTATTAAAAGCTGACCAAGTTTTTTTAATCTCTTTAGTGCGAGGAGAAAACAAAGCGTCAACTGTAACGGTTGGTCCAGCATAATACTTAAACTTTAAGTTTTCGGAAGCTTTTTTCATAATCTGAAAAGTATCAGGATCAGCAATTGCTGGATATTGAAGTGGAACATAATCCAGGCAAGTATGATCCTCTCTAACCACGCTATCAGAAATTACTAAATCACCAATTTTAATTTTAGCTTGATTAGCACCGCAAGAGCCAACCCTAATAAAATTTTTAGCACCAATCGCCATAAGCTCCTCCATGGCAATAGCAGTAGACGGACCACCTATTCCAGTAGAACAAATACTTACCGGCACTCCTTTATACTTTCCCGTAAAAATCCTATACTCGCGATTGAAAGAAATCTCTTTTCCACTATCAAGTAATTTAGCGATACGCAAAACTCTTCCTGGATCACCAGGTAAAATAACGTTTTCGGCTATATCACCCTTTTTGCACAAAATGTGAGGTTGAACAATTTCTGATTTTTTGTTTTTAGACATAAATAAATAATTTTAATTTTAAATATCATTTTAATTTTAACATAATTTTATGGAAAATAAAAATAAAAAGAGACGTTTAATACCTCAATAAAAAAAAATAACTGATTTGTCTCACTTCAATCATTAAAATTACAGATTTAATAAGAATGTTCTCTGGTAAAAATTTAATTTCAATGTAAATTTGAAAATAAAATATTTTAGAGCTATAATTAAAACATGAAAAAAACTATAATAATAACAATCTCGGGTATATTATTTACATTTTTTATCTTTTTAATTAGTTTTAACTTTGTCAATCAAGAAAGAGATGAAAAAAATATAAATAATCTCATTTTCTTCAAAAAAGAAGATGTAATTCAAAAAAATGAAGAAAAAAATGAAAATGAAACAGAAGAGATTATAACAGAAAATATAGATTTAAATTTCTTGTTTTTTGGAGATTTAATGCTTGACCGTCATGTTGGCGAAAAAATAAATATTCATGGATTTGATTATCTTTTTGAGAAATTAGAAACTGAAAAGTTTACCGAAAATTATGATTTTGTTATGGCCAACCTAGAAGGAACTGTTACTAACGACGGAATGCACTACAAACCAGACAATCTTTATGATTTTGCCTTTAAACCAGAAATAATAGCCAAATTAAAAAAATATAATTTTAATATTTTTGCACTTTCTAACAATCATCTATCAGATCAAGGAGAAAAAGGAATAGCAGAAACCTATCAAAACTTAAGTGAACTCGGTTTTAATTATTTTGGTTGTAAAGACGGAAGCCTATCATCGTCAGAAAATATTGCAACAGTATATAAGGCTAAAGAAGGTGAGAAGCAAAAAATATTAAACAACGAAGATTGTTCGGCTATAATAATTGAAATTAAAAATAAAAAAATTGCCTTTCTGGCTTTTAGTATTGTCTACCAAGATATCGAAGAAATCAAAATATTAAATCAAATCGAAGCTTTAAAAAAACAAAGTGATTTTTTAATAATTTCACCTCATTGGGGCGTGGAATATCAAGAAAAAGCTAACAAAAAACAAGAAAATTTAGCTAGAAAAATGATAGATTCTGGGGCTGACTTAATTATTGGTCACCACCCTCACGTAATCCAAAATTACGAAATTTATAAAGAAAAACCAATTTTTTATTCTTTAGGAAATTTCATTTTTGACCAATATTTTTCCAAAGAAACTCAAGAAGGTTTAGCGGTATCAATTATAATAAATAAAAACAACCAAATACAAAAAACAGTATATAAAATAAAAACACAAGGAAGTAAAATAGAAGAAATTAACAAAATAGAATAGAATTGCCTTGACTTTATTTGTTTTTTATAATAAAATAAATAATCGCAAATTAACAATTTCTAACTTTAAACATAGAGAAAATGGCAGAAACTAGCACCAGAAACCTTCCCTTGGGATTCATAGCTGAACAAAAAATCAAAATCCAGGCAGAATTAAATTCTTATGTTAACAGAGAAAAAATTAGTGAAGCAATTAAAGGCTCCGACGAAGAAACCGGCCTTGAATCGGAATACCTGGATTATGTAGCCCAAAAACAAAAGAAAATGGTTCCCAAACTCGAAAAAGCCTTAGAATTAATCAAAAAAGGTGAGTATGGTATTTGTCAAAAATGTAGAGGAAATATTGAAATGCAGCGCTTGATAATAATTCCAAGCGCAACTGAATGTTGCAACTGTATTAAAAAAAACAAAGGGAGTCTTTAAGACCCCCTTTTTTATTCTTCAAAATTAAAATTTTATTTACAAGAACTCAAACATTCTTGCTTGTCAGCCGGATCCTCAATCATCTCACAATAAGCACAAAGATCTATATCTTGCATATTAAAGGAGTTTTCATCTATCCCCTGACCACTACTTACTGGAATACTTTGATTAAAAGTATTCATTAAACTCGATAAATCTTTAAAGTTTTTATCTTTTGGCAAATCAAACTTGGAATTATCAACCTTCCATGATTTACATTTAAAATCAAAAACCTCGTCCATATCAACTAACTCATCTTCATCCTCCAAATCATCAGATGCAAGATCTTCATCATCTTCTTCTAGGTTAATCTTCATGCCATCTTTATTAGTTAAATCATCCCAGAAATAACTCCAATTATCCTTAATAATGTTAACTGAATTAATCTCTAGTCCTTGCTCTTTATCAATAGTTTTCATTTCCACTCTCACCTTTTTAGCTTTGTTATCGAAATAATAAACAGCCTTCATTTCAGTATAAGAGTCATTAATTTCAACTGAACACTGTAAAGGCTTTTCTTTTTTAAACATTTCAACCACCGATGAAGAAAAATAAGAATCTTCTTCCCCATCTTCCAATGAATCAATTTTACCAGAAAGACTATTTTCTGAATCAGGGTTATTTTTTTGTCCGCAAGCTGACAAAGAAAAAACCAAAATCAAAAATAGAGGTAAAAAATAAAGCTTTGATAACTTCATATTTTTTATTTTAATTTATCCTGGACAAAACCAGGTGTTAATAAGTAAAAAATTATTTAATTATTTTATAATAAAGATCCTCATAAGAGCTAATCATTTTATTTAAAGAAAAATAATTCTGAGCCCTATTTAAACAATCTTTCTTATTGATATTTTTAATCTTTAAAACAGCTTCAACCATTTCGTCAAAATTATTAACAACATAACCAGTTTTTCCATTTTTAACTAATTCTTTAATAGCTCCCTGATCATAAGCTACTACTGGAACAGCTGAGGCCATGGCTTCTAAAAAAGTGTTACCAAAAGCCTCTATTAATCTATTGGGCTGTATTAAGCAAAAAGCTCCGCTTAACAATTCTTTCTTTTCTTTTCCTAAAATTTCTCCTTTATAAACTATTTGTTTGCTATCAATAAAAGGAAAAACTTTCTTGTCTAAAAAATCTCTATCAGCTTCTGAAGTTTTACCAGCTAAAATTAATTTCATTTTTAATTTTTTGGCTAATTTAATAGCTATATCAACTCCCTTTTGCGGACTCAAACGAGCTAAAAATAAAAGATAATCACCAGGTTTTTCTTTTTGAATAAAATTATTAGAATCAAGTCCGTTATAAATAATGTCTTGCCAATTTAAAAATGGTAACAATTTTTTGAGTGATTTAGAGATACCAACATAATTGAGATGTTTGTATTTTTTCAACAATTCTCTTTCTTGCTCAAAAAATTCACCGTATCTAATAGAGTGAATTGATGGCGTTTTAACTAAATCAGCAAAAATAACACTTTTTTGTTCCACGGCACAATGAATAATATCAAACTCATCAGATCGTCTAAAAGCTTCAGCTATATTTTGATATTCATGAACCTCAGAATAATCATTTTTATAATAAGTTTTTCTGACCGAAATAAGTTTTTGAGCTTTTGTTTTAGAATCTCCAGTGGCAAATAAAGTAATGTGATGCCCTCTGTCAACCAAGCCATTTACTAAATAGCCAATAGAAGAACCAGTTCCACCACGAGAATCAGGACTTGTTTCTTCCCATAACTTAGAAATAACAGCTATTTTAAATTTTTTCTTTCTATTCATATAATAAATATTAACAATAATTCAAAAAAATGTAAATAAAAAAAGGCCAAGAAGCTGGCCTTAATTTGAGATGTGATTTAATTTTTTAGTTTTTTGTGAAAGGTTCAGTTGAGTTTTTTTTTGAAATTACCCTGGAAACAAGTGACATTTTATATTTTACCTTTGGCAAAACATAGCCAGATATTTCCTGTGACTCAATCACAATCGACGACGTTAAATCGTCAACTAAAAATTTTTCCAGGCAAGGAACAAACTTGTCTTCAACGAACACCAGACAAAGATCGTTTTTGTCTAGTGAAAGCTCATCGTTAAAGTGAAAAGCATTAACAAGTCCTCCATTTAGCTTCTTGCCATTAACCTTTAAAACAATTCTTTTTATTACCTTTCCATTGGTTTTGGCAAGTAAGTTACAATTAGTTTCAGAAGACATCTTTTCTAAAGATGTTTTGCCCGGACAAATGAATTTTTCCATATTAAATAGATTTAAGGTGCATAAGTAAAAGCTATCAAATAAATTGATTTTTGTCAATAAAAAAAGGAGGTAAAATTTTACCCCCCCTAAGAAACTAAGCAAAAATAACATTTTCTCTTCTAAAGCCAGTGCTTATAACTCTAATTCTGGCTCCAGTTTGGCGAGAGACAAAACCGAGAAAGTTGAGTAAATTTTGTGGTAAATCAGAACTTTTTCTGCATTCACTAATATCGGTCTTCCAACCCGGAAGATCAATATAAACTGGTTTACAATCTTTTATGACGTCATAATTCATGATTGTTTCACGAAAAATATCGCCATACCCCAAAGACCTATTTCCATAATTGTATGAACAACCAGAATAATGATAAGCATTACAAATTCTTATAAAATCACAGTCGTTTAAAACGTCAAGTTTTGTCATAACCAAATCCTTAACACCAAAATTCATGGCATATCTTAACAGCGGAAGATCTAGCCAACCAACCCTCCTAGGGCGACCAGTTGTAGCTCCATACTCATCTCCAATCATTCTTAGCTTCATGCCAAATAAAAAATCTTGATCAAAAGAATGATATTGTTCAGATGGGTCATCACCTTTTAAAATAAGCATTTCCTTGGCACGATTAATTGATAAATTATTACACCAATTCTCAGAAAAATCGCCGCCCATTTCAGTCGGAAACGGACCATGCCCGACCCTGGTTACATAAGCTTTGATAACCCCCAAAGACAAATCAACCTGACTGTAATTTAAACCAATCCCCTCGGCTGACCCATAGGGTGAACAATCCGAACTGGTTACATAAGGATAAGTTCCGTATTTGTTACTCAAACCAAGCCCTTGCGCACCTTCTATAGCAATTTTTTTAAAACCAACGTTCTGTTTAATGAATTTATCGGTATCGCAAATCAAATCTTTTAATTCTTGGCCGTATAAATAATACTTTTCAATAATAGCATCCAAATTAAAAAGATTTTTTTCATCCCAATAAAGACCACCTTCCAACCTCATTGAGTCCAAAATAGCTCTTATTAACTGGGGATCAAAAGAGGCAAAAAAAGATTTTTTAGTTTCATAATTATCCCTCAGTTTTTTAGCTAAAAAATCCTTGTTTAGCAAATGATTTACAAATAAACCAGAGCGATTAACTTGATCAGCGTAAGCCCAGGCTATTCCTCTTCCAGTTGTGCCTATCTTTTGTTTTCCAGCAGATATTTCTGACAAATTATCCTGAACTAAATGAAATGGTAAAATTAAAGCGGCATTTAAAGCTAGCATTAAATCTTTATGAACAATATTGTTCATTTTAGCTGCTTCAATTTCATCAAATAAAGACTTAGGATTAATAACCATCCCACTACCCATAACATTTGTTTTAGCTGGATTGCCACAAGGAATAAGATGAGAAACATATTTATTATTACCATACCAAACGGTATGTCCGGCATTATCACCGCCAGTTCCTCGGGCTACTATATCAGCCCAATCAGAAAGCATATCAATTATTTTACCCTTACCAGTGTCTCCCCACTGAAGGCAATTAATTGCTACAGTTTTGATTTCGTCATTAATCAATCCCGACTGTAACAAGTCTAAGTTTGTGTTTGTTTCCATTGTTTATGATTTTGGTGTTTAATTTCTATTTTTTAAAGAACAAATAAGCATAACATTTATATATATTTTTGACAAGAATAAAAAAAATAAGACTTTTAATGAGTCTTATTTTTTATATTTTTAAACATTAAATTTTTTATTAACTATTTTCCTCTATTACCTTATTATTTATTAGTTTTATATTTAATTCTGTTAGCTGATTATCTTTAATTTCACAAGGAGATCCACTCATTAAATCCTTGCCCTTACTATCTTTAGGGAAGGCATAAATATCTCTAATTGAATTCCAATCATTTAAAACCATAACAATCCTATCTAAACCAGGAGCATTTCCCCCATGAGGTGGAGCTCCATAAGAAAAAGCATTGATCATAGCTGAAAAGTTTTGATCAACCTCCTCTTTAGAATAACCAGCAACTTCAAAGGCTTTGTACATAATTTCTGGGTTATGATTTCTAATAGCGCCAGAAGAAACTTCAAAGCCATTAAACACTAAATCAAATTGATAAGCTAGTATCTCTAGGGGGTTTTTATTTATCAAAGACTCCATTCCGCCTTGAGGCATGGAAAAGGGATTATGAGCGAAATCAATTCTTCCCTCTTCTATTTCTGAATATTCATACATTGGAAAATCAACAATCCAAGCAAATGCTGCCAAATTATTGTCTTTGAGATTCATTTTTTCAGCTAAATAATTTCTCAAATAACCCAAGGCTAAACAAACAGTTCTCCACTCATCAGCTGCAATAAAAACAAGATCACCATCCTCAGCTTTTAACTGAGAAATAATTTTAGATATTAAATCTTCTCCTAAAAATTTCAGCAATGAAGACTGAACCCCTCCTTCTTTCAAAGCAATATAAGACAAACCTTTTAGACCTTTTTTCTTAGCTTCCTCAATTACCTCATCTATCTCCTTTCTACTTAACTTAGAACCACCCTTAAGGTTTAAAGCTTTTACAAATCCACCGTTTTTTATTTGTTCAGAAAAAATAGAAAAATCACAATCCTTAACCAAGTCAGAAATATCTACCAACTCCATCTCAAAACGTAAATCTGGTTTATCAGACCCAAATCTATTCATAGAATCTTTCCAAGAAATTTGCTGAAAACGACCATCTGATAAAAGACCAATCATTTTTTTATTACTAAATTTTTCTACCAATTCTCTCATTAATGGCTCCATAGTTTTAAAGATATCATCTTGCTCAACGAAACTCATCTCCATATCAACTTGATAAAATTCGCCATAATGACGATCCATGCGCGGATCCTCATCTCTGAAACAAGGAGCTATTTGGAAGTACTTATCAACTCCACCAACCATTAATAATTGCTTAAATTGTTGCGGTGCTTGTGGTAAAGCATAAAATTTACCAGGATAAATACGAGACGGAATTAAAAAGTCACGAGCACCCTCAGGAGAAGAATTGGCCAAAATAGGAGTTTGAATTTCAGTAAAATCAAGTTTATGAAAATAAGACCTAACATACCTAATAATCTCATCTTTAGTCTTTAACATTTCCTGTATTTTTGATCTGCGCAAATCAAGAAAGCGATATTTTAAGCGTAAGGCCTCATTAACCTCATTTGCCTTGTCCTCATTTAACTCAAAAGGAAGGGCTAGACTTTTGTTTAAAACCACAACACTTGAAATATCTAATTCAATTTCGCCTGTTTTTATTTTCTGATTTTTATTAGCCTCATCACGAGCCACAACCAAACCCTCAACCTGTAAAACCCATTCGTTTTTAATATCTTTTAATATGTTTGATATTTTTTGCTCTCCCGTATTACTATCAAACTTTATTTGAGTTATGCCGTATTTATCACGCAGGTCTATAAAAATCAAACCACCCAAATCGCGATAACTATTCACCCAACCAGATAAAATAACACTTTCCCCTAAATTTTTAGAATCAAGCTCTCCACAAGTATGTGTTCGTAACATAATTTTATATAAAATTTTTATTAATTACCCTTTAAATATAGCCTATTTATTTAAAAAAGTAAACAAGAAATTTACTTAATCTTTTTTTTGATGTATATTAATTTTATATTATAAAAATTAATATTAAAAAATATGGCCGACGTTCAACAAATATTTAACAAAATAAAAGAAAGACAAAAGGAACAAAAAACTCTTAAACAGATATATAGAGATTTTTTAGCTAATTCTCAAGAATACCAAAATATAATAGAAGAGCTTGATACTTTAAAAGCAAAAAAGAAAAAAATAGAAGAAGTTTTAAAAAGCGAGCTTAGATCAGAGATAGATCAGTTAAATTCTATTAAAGTTGATATAGACTCAGAAAAAGAAATTTTAAGTCAGGCAACTTTAAGCAAGATACTAAAAGGTGAAGCAATAGAGTTGGTTGATGAACACAACAATAAATACGAACCAATCTTTAGCGTTCGATTTAAAAAATACTAATCAGTTTGCTGTTAAAAGGTAAATATTGTAAAATATTAATATAAATTAATATTAAAATTATGAATCTCAAAGAAGTTATAAAGTTTAAAAATGGTCATAATGAAAATAAAAAAATTTTTATTAGCAATATCATAAACTCTAGCACTCCAAATGTTGACTTCTATGTTATGGTAATTTTATCTTCTATTATAACCTCTTTGGGAATAATTGCTGATAATCTTCCTCTGGTTATAGCTGGAATGATTGTCGCCCCCCTTTTGTCACCAATATTAGCCATGTCTTTGGGTTTTACAATTTTTAAACCAAAATTAGTGTGGCGTTCAATAAAAATAATGTTACTATCAATAATATTATCAATATCTGTTTCGTTTTTGGTTGGACTAATGTTTAGAATAGAAAACCACCACTTAGCCCTGGTAGATAAAATGAACATTTCTTGGATAACTTTTTTCATAGCTTTGATAGCTGGAGTAACTGCCAGTTATGCTTGGACCAGAATAAACTCTAAAGATTATTTATCAGGAATTGCTATCGCCGTTACCATAATTCCGCCTTTAACAGCAAGTGGATTAAGTGTTTCTTGTTTGGATTCAGTTTTATTTGAAAGAGTTTTTGGATTTTTTTTAATGAATTTACTGGGAATATTTTTGGGTGGAATTATTGTTTTTTCTTCAATGAATTTTTATAAAGTAAAAAAAGTAGTCGATAAAGAAATTAAAAAAGAAGAACTTCAAATAAATTCATAAAAATATGAGAGTACCAATTAGAAAAAGTGATAAAATCCCTGGAGAAAAAATAGATACCAAAATAACCCTAGAAAAATATCAAAATTTACAAAAAACATTAAAAAAATTAAAAGAAGAAAGCAGGCCAATAGAATCAGAAGAAGTTAAAATTTTATCAACAACCGGAGATTATTCAGAAAATGCTGGCTATCAAGCTGCTAAAGCCAAATTAAGAAGAACTAATAATAAAATAAACAAGATAGAATATATTTTAGCTAGAGCTGAAATAATTGAAACCAACAAAGAAAGAGATAAAGTTGAAATAGGTAGCTCGGTCGAATTAGAAGTTGAAAATAAAATAAAAAAATATCAAATACTAGGATCTGCAGAAACAAACCCTAGTCAGGGGAAAATATCTTACAGTTCTCCATTGGGATCTATTTTACTAGACAAGAAAATTGGAGACACTATAATACTAAAAGATAAAAAATACAAGATTAAAAAAATAAGTTAATATTTTTTTATTATTCAATCTCGCTAAAAGAAAAATTTTTTAAACTTCTCTTATTCTTTTTAAAATCAGGACAAGAAATAGCCACTAATTTCCAAAAATCTCTAGAATGATTAAGTTCTTTTAAATGACAAAGCTCATGAACAATAATATAGTCAGCTAATTCAATAGGCAAAAAAATTATTTTGTAATTAAAACTTAAATTACCATTCTTGGAACAACTTCCCCAACGAGTCTTTTGATTTCTAATACTTATCTTGTTAAACTTAAAATCATAAACCCTGTTTAAAACCTCAATTCTACTTCTAATAAATAACAAAGACTTTTCTTTGTTTTTTTTATATTCCTGAGCGTCTTTTAAATTATATTTTATAAAATCATCCTTAACAAAGTTTTCAAATTTATCCAAAATCCACTCTCTTTTTTTAAATAAAAAACCATCTAACATACTCCTGCTTACAAACCAAGGCTTGAAAACCCTAAAATCACCACTACGACTAATACTAAGTTTAACTGAGCATCCCTTGGTTTTTAAGAGTTTATAAGAAAAATTTTTATTATTTATTTTTATAACATTATCCATAAAACAATAATAGAGCATTTTTAAATATCAAGCAAAAAATATTGACATTTAACCAAAAAAATGCTATAATATTAAGACGTACATTAAAATGTTTAACAAAAACAAATCAATCATGAGAAAATTCTTAGCATTAATCAGTTGTATTTTTGGGGCAAGTCCAAAAAAAATAATCAAAAAAAACTTGAAAACAATAAATGATTTCAAGCTAGACTTGCTTAAAATTATTACCATAGAAAACAAAGTCAGAGCTCTTGTTTTTTTATTCAAAACAATCTCGCCTCTTCAGGACCAAAAATATTTTCAAAAACTGATAAAGTCCTTGAAAAGAAAAAACTACGGACAATTAAACGAGCTTATTGAGTCATTAGAGATTGTACAAACCCACATCGACAGAGCCGGTAGAGACAAATATGGTCTCAACAGAACTGATTACGGACAAGAAGTTACAGCTGAGTCAGTTTTTTTAGGCAATGTATTTGGTTTATCAACTAAGACAGCTTCATTTTGGCTGGAAAGGCAAGAAGTTCTGAAAAAAGAAATTCGAGAAGACTTGTCTTCAAGCAATGGAAAGAAAATATCCAACTGGGACTGCGTCAACTCTCAAGCTGGAAATTTTGTCAATTCACACGCCATACCACTAATGGATGAGTTAAACAAAATTGAAGCCTACGCTTGCTAAACAAAGGGGATCTTTAAGATCCCCATTTTTTTATTATATTATTTTTCTTTTTTTTAACTCAAAAAAACATTCATAACAAGCCTTTACATCCGCTAAAGCATTATGAGCATTGTCAAAATACTGATTAAATAATTTAAAATACAAATCTGATAATTTTGGAAATTTCTTATTAGGCAAAGAGCAAAAATCAACACTACTCTTCATTGTGCAAATTGAATTTAAATTTAAAAAAATACTATCAATTCTAAGTCTTAAAAATTCAGCTGCTATAATATTTTTATCAAACATTACATTATGAGCAACTAAATTAGGTTGACTAAAAGTTAAGGTATAATTAAAAACATCTAAAACGTCTTTCAAGTCCTTCCCTTCCAGTTTGGCCTTTAAGTCATCTATGCCGTGAATAGCAGAGGACTCTAAAGGTATTAAAAAATCTTTAGGCTTTATAATATATTCCTCTTGAGAAATTATTTCACCAAAATCATCACTTAAAATCCAAGCTAGTTGAATCATTCTTGGCCAATTATCTAAATCTGAAATCGGAGAATTAAATTTTTTGGGCAAGCCGGTAGTTTCTGTGTCAAAAAATAAATAAGGCATATATTAAAAATAACACAGAAAAAAGCTAAAATCAAATAAAAAACCCCGAAAAAAAATGGGGTTTAGTTTTTTTTGCTATTTTTCTACATTTTTCTATTGAAAAATTTAAAAAAACTTTTTGATCTTCTCTCCTTTTTAAAGGAGTGAATTTTCAGATAAGATGTTAAAGGTGTTTTTGCAACAACAACCTTATTAAGGTTGAAACCAGGAATAAAATTTATTCCGGAAAAAAGACAATTTAATTTTGTCATAAACAGCCCCTCCTTATTCTTTAATTGTTTATAATTATTTTAATAAAAAATATTAATTTGTCAAATAAAAAAAATAAAGCACTTTAAAGGCGCTTTATTTAATGCTCAATAATAAAATAATTATTAAATGATTAGCCCACATCATTAAAAAATGCCTTGGTTTTAGCATCCAAGCATTAGTTATTCCTATATCCCAAGATTTTTTAAAAGGATAAAACGGCTTAGGTCTTAGTTTTTCTTCTTTGTATTTATGAAGAAAAAGATCATAGAGCAAGTGCAATCCCCATCCTAGACTTAAAAATAAAAAGACTTTATCAAACAGGAAACCAAAAATTGAGAGAAGCACTAAAAAAATAAAGCTATGAAAAAATAAATAGCTTCTTATTTTTGGCTTAACCACTGATCCATGTTCAGTAAAATCATTTAAATTTAATTTAAAAATAGATTTTTTAGCTCTTTTAGCTATTAAAAAATAAGCTTTGGCAAATGGGATGTCTGGTAAAACAGAACCAATCACAATAATTACTTTTTGTTCAGGTGTTGTCTCTGGCATCAAGCTGGCCAACATTAATCCTGACAGGGCGTGTGTAACAATATCCATGTTTTTCTTTATTTAAATTTTTTGATTAAAGAACTTTTTTCATTATAATAAAAATAAAAATTAAAATCAAACAAAAAAGGGACTATTTGTCCCTTATATTTTTTCAGCTGAATAATTCTCCAGCCGAGAAATGAAAGTTTATTTCTATTTGAGCTGATTGGGCACTGTCTGAACCATGAATGCCATTATCATCAATAGAAACACCAAACATACTCCTAATTGTTCCCTCTTCGGCCATTTCAGGGTTTATATTACCAATAAGCTTCCTAAAGTCGGAGATAGCATTTTCTTTCTCCAAAACAGCCACTATTACAGGGCCATTCGACATAAAATTTGTCAGTTTTTTAAAGAATGGCTTATGGCGATGAACTTCGTAAAACAAACCAGCTCTCTTGGGTGTAAAATGAATCATTTTCATCCCAATGACTTTAAAGCCATTTGACGTAATAATGTCAAAAATCAGACCAAAGTGGTTGTTTTTAACCGCTTGAGGCTTAACAATGGTTAATGTCCTTTCCATTAATATTTGGTTTTTAAGGTGAGAAAATATCGAATAAATATAACAAAAAAAATTATTTTTGTCAACTAATTTATTAAAAAAACTAAAAAACTAAGCTGATCTTCCTAGATAAACCTCAAAAAACATCCTAAGCAAGGCTAATGTAAAAAGTATAGCCCCCTCTCTTCTTCCAAGCCTCCAACCAGTTCTCATAAACACAAGAGTAAGACAAAGAGTTAATATTAAAACCAAAATAGAAAAAAGAGAGTCAGCCATACCGAAAACTTCTGTTTTGGCATGTAAAGTTATAGGACTAACAATACTGCTTATACCCACAATACCGAAAGTATTAAAAATATCAGAACCAACAACATTGCCAATTGATAGACCAAACTTTCTCTTAACTGTGGCAATAATTGATGTAGCTAATTCTGGCAAACTAGTTCCAGCAGCCACAATAGTAGCTCCAATAGCCCAAGCTGAAATTTTAAAATATTCAGCAATATAAACAGCTGAAGAAACAGTAAAATCAGAAGATTTAACTAAAGCAAACAAGCTAATAGCGAAAATAACATAATCAGTCCAAACCGCCTTAACCCCATGAGTGTCATCCTCCTCAGTCGGAACATCTTTTTTAATCGCCAATAAAATAAGATAGGAAACTAAGCTCATTATCATTATTAAACCCTCCCAAAAAACTATTCTTAAATCATAAGCAAAAACAAAAACCATAATAGTGGCTAAAAGCAAAACCAAACCATCTCGACGAACCATTTTTTTAGGGATAATTTGCGGGGCAATAATTGCCACCAAGCCCAGAATAAAGCCCAAATTAAAAATATTAGAACCAATAACATTACCAACGGACAAATCTCCCTGCCCTTTCAAGGCTGCAAAGACAGAAACAGCAATTTCCGGAGCTGAGGTTCCCATAGATACTATCGTCAAACCAATAAACATCTCCGAGACGTTCCATTTGCGAGCAATTTTAATACTAGAGTTAACTAAATAATTAGCTGAAAATCCCAAAACAACAAGAGATGCAATTAAAATTAATATTTGAATTAACATAAAAAAATAAAAATGTTATTTGTAATATAAATTATTATATCACAACATAAATAAATAAATCAACAAAAAAACCTAGAAAAAAATCTAGGCTTTTTGTTTTATCTTATTTTTTACTTGATTTAGCAGAATTTTTCTTTTTAGCTTTTTCCTCCAACATAACACGCTTAATTTCTAAACGCTTAGCTGTTTTATGAGACTTGCTACTTTTTCTTCTACCAACTCGATGTGGTTTAAGTGCCATATTTTTATTATTAATTATAAATAAAACCTAAATTCAAAATAACACACAAATATCTAAAATCAAAATTTATCATTTATACAGAAACTAGAATTTGCAAACAGGAACACACATTAAAATACAAATTTCCGCTTCTGCATCGTTGCGACAAGCTGATTCGCATTCATTAAAGGTTCCATTATTTTCTAAACACCAATCTTCGGAAACATATTCACATTCAGAAAAATTATCCACCCAAACACCTGAATTATTTTCACAACTATCAGATAAAATAAGTAAATCATTATCTAAAATAATTGGCTTCTCTGCTTCGGGATTGCTAGTACAAGCTGATAAGGTTAAAGCAAAAATGGCGATTACTAAAAAATAAAAAGATTTTTTCATATTTTTTTAAAACTTAATAAATAATTTAGTATCATTTTAGCACAAATATAATTTTTTGCGCAAATTAGAATAAAAGATGTATTATAAAAAATATCTTTACTGAAGTTTGTCTAAATCAAGCTCATCAGTAATTTTTATTTTTTTTATAAATTCAGACATATGACTTATTATAATTAAGGCTCCCTGATAATCATTAACGGCCTCGGCTATTACTGGGATATGGCGAAAATTTATATGGTTTGTTGGTTCATCTAAAACCAAAAGACCTGGCTCCATCAAAACTATCCTGGCAAAAGATAATAAACCCTTCTGACCTTCAGACAAATCACCAACTTTACTGCCCATCAAATCTCCCGTAATTAAAAATCCAGCAGCAACCGACCTCATAGTTTGTTCTGTCATTTCTTTTGAAAGACAAGAATCTAGGGATGAAAAAACTGTTTCATTGTAATCTAGGTTAGAAAAGTCTTGACTATAATAAGCAAGTTTAACTTTTGGCAAAATCTCCAAACCTTCTTGGGTTCCTAAAACCAAGGATCTAAGCAAACTACTTTTACCTATGCCATTTGGCCCTTTTATTAACAATCTATCTCTTTTAGTTAAAACCTTGTTAACGTCTTTAAATATTGGCTCATGATTTTTAATAATCCTAACCCTAGAAATACTAACAATATTGCCATTAAGATCTTCTTGAACTGGAATATCAAATTTTCTAATAGTTTTATCCTCTCTTCTAACATCTACTTTATTTTCCTCTAAGTCCTCTGTTTCTTCTTTTAATTTTTGAGCTAACTTACGCATTTTTCCTCCTTTGTTGGCAAAAAAATTCACCTTTTCTTTTCGGTCTTTTATTTTTTTTTCTAACTGAGCATTTTTCATTACTTCCCTCTCCACCCTTCTAGAAACCTCCTCAACCACTGAATAATAATCACCGACGTAAAGTTCTGTTTTTTTAGTAAAAACATCTAAATAAATAACACCATCAGTAAAACAATTTAAAAAATCAGCATCATGAGAAATGACAATAACCGTTTTGTCATACATTATTAAAAAACTAATTAAGTGATCTATACCACCTTGATCTAAGTTATTTGTAGGCTCATCTAACAGTAAAATGTCAGGGTCTTTAATTAAAGCAAAGGCAAGTAAAAGTCTCGCCTGTTGACCACCGGAAAGATCGCCAACTTTTTTATCCAAAGGTACCTGAAAATCAACCGCATCTAGAACTTTACTGATACGACTTTTTATATTACCAGGAACTTCTTCAAAAGCTTTTGAAAAGTAACTTTCAACACTAAGATCTAAATCTTCTTTGGCCATTGTTTGCTTGGCTGTTCCTATACTAGCATCATTAGTAATAGAAATTAGACCTTCCTTTGCTTTTAATTCTCCTTTTATTAGCTTAAAAATAGTGCTTTTACCAGCCCCATTTTGACCCATTAAGGTTATTTTTGCTCCCCTTCTGATACTAAAATTAGCCTCATCTAAAATAGGTTTTTTTTCTAAGTATTCAAATTTAACATCTTTAAAACTAAGTATTACTTCTTCTGACATATATTAATATTAAATTATAAATAAGTTAAATTAGAAATATTAAAGCAAATCTTACTTATAAATATTAATAATCATATTGTTTAGGTTAGCATATATTGAATAAAAATCAAATACAAAAAAATTAATTGAATTAGTAGTACAGTTAAACACACATGGATTTAACCTTAATTTCTCAATTTGTCCCTCAGAAAATTTAGTTCGCATATTATTTGTTTTAATTTATTATTTTATTATATCCTATTTTGACAACAAAAAAAGTAGACAAAATTTGTCTACTTTTTGGGGTACAGATCACTGCTCAGGGTCGCAGACGATGTTCGAACCAAGATTAATATTAATAATTAATATTATATCATTTCTTATAATTATCTAAAATTTTCTTAACCACTAAGTTATTAAAGAAACAAATTGACCCAGCCATACATTGTAATGTGTGAAAAAAAGATTGTCTCATCAATAAATAAGCTTCACTTTTTTCGCATAAATTTACTATACTATTTTTTTCTTTATCAGTGTGAAATATATCTCCATTAAAAAATAAATTTAATAGCTCTTCTCTGTTATTTACAGTAAATTTATTTATTGTAAATTTTGGACCTGCAAATAACCATTTTTTATAATCGTTCTTAATTTTTTCTGATATTTTACATATTTCATTATCAAATTTATTTTCAGAATTTAAAATATAATTGAAAATTTTGCTTATTTGTATATTTGAATTCTTCATCCAAAATTTTCTAACTAAAACAGACAAAACCTCAAAATCATCCTGATTTATTCCTATTAAAGATGTTTTTACGATTCCATTTTCTTTTTTATAAGAAAGATTAAACTTATATTTTTTAAAAATAAGATTTTTACTTCTTTCTAGACGATCTGCTTGTTTTTTAAAAATTTTTAATATTTCAATAAATTCATTTTCATCCATATTATTGATTCTATTTTTTATTTACATTATTATGTGCAGGTGTTTACTTTTTCGACCAATTTTACTAAGAAATCATAATAATATTCTTCAATTTGAGTATATTTCAAATCAGAAAAAATATTATTTTTAATATTATTTATAATTTCTTTTCTAGCTGGTTTATCTTTTATATTATTATCTATAAGCCATTTATCAATTACGCACAACCTTCCATTTGGATTTGTAAAATCACTTTCAGCAATATCAATCTCAAAAGCATTCTCGGCTTTGATTTTGTTAAGCACCTCGATTATTGCTGATATTTTTACAAAATCTTCACCAGTAATAACTTTTAACTCAGAATCAATTTCTTCATAAGTAAGCCAGAATCCATAACCATTATTGTTTTCATATTCTTTTTTCTTTTCCTTGGCAGGATTATCATTATCACTCACAATAAAGGCTTTTCTACCGGCTAATTTAAGTAAAGGGGTTATATGAGACATACTTTTAACCCCATAACCATAACAAGTGCCAACTTCTTTTAAATCAGCCTTTAATTTAGAGTGTTTTGAAGGAATCTTTTGTGTTGCTTTTTCGAATAACACCTCGTCTCTAAATCCCTCAAAAAGTATATTTCTGTCTTTTAATGTCTCAAAAAATGAAAATCCCAACGCATTATAAATAACCTCTTCTTTAATTATATTATGTTCGTCCGCATTTTTAATTGTAGTGATTTCTTTATCCTTTTCAACTATTAAATGACGGGAAATATTTTTTCTATCAATCATAA
This sequence comes from uncultured Gammaproteobacteria bacterium, assembly GCA_964540285.1. GTDB lineage: Bacteria > Patescibacteriota > Patescibacteriia > Patescibacteriales > UBA12465. Next base: position 3,706 of record CAZILW010000006.1, on the reverse strand, counting down.
AAATAGAATGACTACTATACACTACATAATTATTCTTTGAAATTTTAATTAATTCATCCCTAAGAAACCTTGCGCCAGAAGGATGAAGACCAGAATCCGGTTCATCTATTAATAATAAAGTATTATCCAGTAAATCAGACTTTGCCTTTATTGATACCATAAGCAAAAAAGAAACAAATCTCTTAAAACCATCACTTCTTTGAGCGCACTCAAATGAATTATATTCATCTTTAATACCGGCATCTATATTTTCACCATTAGGTAATAATTCAAATTCTATTTTTTTGTATTCTTTCCAGACACTATGTAAATGGGTTGAACTCTGTTTAGCGATTCTATTAAGTAAATTTTTAAACCCCTTATCTGTTTTCTGCGAATTATCAATTCCGGATTTTATATCCTGAATACCAGAGAAAGAAAACATATATTTTAAAGGGAGGCAAACATTTGGATTTTCTTTAAATTCGTTTATATTAATTTTTGGTGGTAAAATATTTTTTTCATCATATTCCCAAAATAAAACTTCCGGAATATTCTCCTCAACATAATTACATATTTCTATATTAAATAAATTTTGTAAATCTTTAATCCCGGCATCCTCAAAATAATCCGTTGGTATTTCATCAAAAAGACTCGTATTAATAATTTTATAGTCTCTCAATTTAACATCTTCTTCTTTTTTATTTTTAACAACAAAATCTACTGGACATTTTTCAGTAATTTTTTTAAATATTGGCAATAATTTATAAGAATTTAAAGAATAAGCTTTACCTCTCTTTTCACCCTTTATTATATCAACATTATATATTCCTTTTTTGCATTCGCTCGATAACTCCTTTAGTGTAATTTTTTTATTAGATTCGTTTTCTACAACTTCCTCGCTTGAATCAAGTCCCAATATTTGATTTTTTACATTTTCATAAAAAATATTTGTTTCATTCTTATCAAACAAAAAGATAAACTTAACATAAGCTTCTTCTATAGGCTCCTCTGAGTCGCCAATTTCTCGAATGTCAGAAGGACTAGGTGTTTTGTCATTATCCAGCATTGATAAAGCTTTGAGTAAATTAGATTTTCCGGATTCGTTTATTCCGACCAATACTCTACAATTTGGATTAAAAATAAAGTCTATCTCATCTAAAGACCGGAAATTTTTAATTTTTACATTTTTTAATTTCATATTTTAAAATGTTATATCAATTTTTTTACCAAAAATTTCTTTTTTCGAAAAATAAAAGATTTTTTTATCTCTATATAAAGACCTACTCACAAGACCGACCACTCCTTCGTCCTCAATTTTTTCATAAACCCACTCAACATCTTGATTATCTGGCCTATATTCAAGAATTAAGTAGGTATCTTTTTTCTTTATATCAAATGCCATAATGCTTTAATAAAGAATATTACCTAGGATTCCCCTCTCAATCATATCTAAACTAATCACATAATCATTGTGATTAAAGGTTTCTCTAAGTGGTCTTGCTGTGGATTTCCACCCACAACCATCAGTAATCCATATAAATTTATATTTTCCATTCAAAACATTAAATAAATCTCGATATTCTCCAGCAGTTGATTTTAATTTTGAACCACTTCCACCATAAAAATTAGTTTCAAAAATTACAAGCTCCTTACCAGTATTTATAACAAAATCATATCTGCGAGAAGATTTATCTACTGGCACATCATAACCCCATTCTTGTTTTATTTTTTCCGAAGTTGCCTCTTTTAAATATTTATATTCTTTGCTTTCGCAAATATCCTTAATAAAAAATTCTATGATACTTTCCATTGAGTGACCTCCTCTGTTTTTTCTGCCATTACTATCAAGTCCAGCTTCTACACCAATCATATAATCAACAAGATTTTTTATTTTCTGCGAGATAATTAAATCTTTTAACCCTGACTCTTTTACAAACATTAGATACTTTTCAACATCATCATCAGTCATCTCTTTTTTAGAAAAATCATATTCTTCATAAACTAATTTTTTGCCTTTATAATCAACTAAAATATTAAATTTACTAGTATTACTTCCATCGCGAACGACTAAAGCTGGAATAACTTTGGCAATCTCTGAATTCTTTTTAATCAAGAATCTAAACTCACTATCAAAATCTTCTTTCCCAATTAAATAATTAAGATTATTTAAAGCTATTTCTATTTTTTTAGTATTATTAAAAACTTTATCCCAATTAACAAAATAAGACCAAAGAATGATGCTTGGTTTTAGGTTTGTAATTAAATAATCAAAAACTTCATCTTCATTTTGACAATTTAATTTTTCTCTATAGAAATTCAAAAATTTCATACTATTATTTTATATCTAAATCTTTATACCTTTTAATAGATAAATCTAAATATTTCTTTTCCATATCAATGCCAATAAACCTTCTACCATTTAAGGCACAGGCTATTCCCGTAGTTGAGGATCCAGTAAAGGGATCAATTACTAAATCACCCTTGTCAGTACTAGCCATAACAATACGAACCAATAAGTCTATTGGTTTTTGTGTCGGGTGTTTTCCGTGTTTCTTCTCTGATGGTTTTGGTGTTCCCATAGCCCAAACACTTCTCATCTGCAAATTAGGCTTTTTAATAAAATCTCCAGGGAAATGACCATTTTTCATTTCTTGATAATTAAATTTATGTTTCCCTTTTTTATCTTTTCTAGCCCAAATTAAAGTTTCATGACTGGCTGTAAAAAAACGACAACTTAAATTAGGGGAGGCATTCGGTTTAAACCAGGTAATATCATTTAAAATATGAAACTTATTAACTTGTAAGGCAAATCCACATTGATAAATTGAATGATAAGTTCCACTAATCCACATTGTCCCTCCTGGCTTTAAAACTCTATGGCAAGCTTCTATCCAAGCTAAATGAAATTCAAAATCTTTTTTTAATCCATTACTAACATCCCACTGCCCCTTATTTACACTCACCATTTTACCACCGTCACAACTAAATCCACCGTTAGAAAGCATATAGGGAGGGTCAGCAAAAATCATATCAACTGAATCTTCCTTCAGGGTAGCTAAAAATTCTAAGCTATTAGCTTTTATTAATTCAAAATTTTTATCTTTAAAATATGGTTTAAACATTTTTTTAGTATTTTTCTTTTTCGCTTTTTTCATATTATAGCAAATCAATAATGATGTTATCTTAAACTAATTATAGCCCTATTATAATATTTTTTAAAATAAAAGTAAAACTAAAATTTTACTAATTTTATAGAACCTAAGCGGGATTCGAACCACTCAAATCCTTTATTTTCAAGCAATTTAGCAGTATTGACTAAAACAAAAAGAACTGGGATAAGCCAGCTCTTTTCATTTTATCCCTATAAAATAAGGATGTAAGTCGGTCTCTCACAAAAGAGAAACATCTGCTCCGAGGGTGGGATTCGGTCACGGTCGCTAAGTCTCGCTCGCCTCACTTTATTCGGCTTCGCTCACTAAGCGCCCCGACCCGGCCTCGCCTGTGCTCATTTCATTCGCACATGGCTCCGGCTTTCTCATCCCAACGCAAGCCACTCAAGTGGCTTGCTCCCTCTCCGCTCGCATCAAAAAAACACCCTAAAGGGTGTTTTTTCTTGCTCGCTCGGGGTCGTGGACGAAGTTCGAAATAGTGTGGCTAAAATTAGATGATAATTTAACCTATGATCTATCTATTAAAATTTCTTTATCTTTATATAAATCATCTT
>CAZILW010000005.1:0-45996 GCA_964540285.1 uncultured Gammaproteobacteria bacterium | reverse complement strand
TATTAGATCTAAACCCAGAATGTAACCCTAATTGCTGCAATTGGAACAAAAAATATGTCAATGTTTTTATTTTATTTCTGACCACAAATTACCCTTAAAACAGTTTTTTCCAGGATTAAATTTTTTATCAGCATAATAATATCTACCCCCCAAATAATCACTGCTAGTTCTAAAATTAGCACAAATTTCAAACTCCCGATCACCTATCTTTCTATATTCTATTTTTTCTCCAGTTTCTGGATCATACAAATCTTTTTCATTAAAATAAAACTTTCCACTACTTAAAGAAATATCCTCTATCCTTTCTGGCAATTCCTTATTTAAATCATAATAACTATTAACAACACTCTCTATACTAGAAACCTTATTGATAATTATTTGATCCAATCTCTTTTTTCTAGCCATTTGAGGAGATTCGACAAAGAAAAAAGAAGAAATAAATACAGCCAAAATCAAAACTAAAGATATGATAAAGAATATTTTTATATTTCTGTCTTTTTTTTCTACGTTATCTCTCTTGATGTCATAAAAATAATAACTAAAAACCAAAATTGAAATAATTAAAACTGTTATAGTTTTTAAAGCAAATTTTAAAGTCATTTCTCCCGATAAAAAACTATTTAAAATTCCAATTAAAGAACCTAAAATTATCACAGCAGAAACAAAAAGAATAAAATAGGTCAACCAACGGCGCAAAGAAGAATCTTTTTCTAGTTCGTTTTTCCTAAGTCCTTTATTAATAAAATTAAGCATTAAAAAAAATATAGGAGCAGCAACAAATAAAGCTGAAATTCCAAATCTTAAACCGCCATCATTACTATAAGTATTATCAAGTAAAAAATCACTGACACTTTTATTAATTATTTGAAAAATAATAATAGCCGAAGAAACAGCTGTAAAAATTAAAGCCACTAAAGATAATAAATAATAAAAAGCAAATTTTGGATTGTTATTTTTCATATTTTTATAACTATTTAATTATAATTAAAAATCTCTTAACTTCTCTAAACTTTTGTTTTGCATTTTTCTAATCTTTTCCAAAGCCTTAGCCTCAATTTGTCTAATTCTCTCCCTGGTAACTTCAAACTCCTGACCAACTTCTTCTAAAGTATGAGCGACTCCGTCAACCAAACCAAATCTCATTTCTAATATTTTTTGCTCACGTGGAGAAAGGCTAATTATAACTTCTTTCACATAGTCTTTTAAAAGCTGTAAAGCTGCTACTCTGTCTGGTGTTTCGTTTTTAACATCTTCAATAAAATCTTCTAGGGTTGAATTATCATCGTCATCACCAATTGTTGTTTCAAGTGATATTGTTTCTTGAGAAATTTTCATAATATAAACAACCTTTTCTAACTCTTCGCCCATTTCAGCGGCTGTTTCTTCAATCATTGGCTCTCTACCCAATTCTTGAATTAAAAATCTTTGAGCTTGTTGAAATTTATTTATATTTTCAACCATATGAACTGGAATACGAATAGTTCTGGATTGATCAGCCAATGCCCTAGTTATGGCTTGTCTAATCCACCAAGTAGCATAAGTTGAAAATTTATAGCCTTTCTGATGCTCAAATTTATCAACTGCTCTAAACAAACCAATATTTCCCTCCTGAATTAAATCTAACAAACTCAAACCCTTTACTCCTGAAAATTTTTTAGCAATTGAAACAACCAATTTAAGATTAGACTCAATCATTTTTCTCTCCGCATCTTTATCACCTCTATCCTTTCTTTTTGAAAGCTCAACCTCTTCTTCTGGTGTTAAAAGTGGTATTTTGCCAATTTCTTTTAGATAAATTTGAATAGAATCACTAGATAAATTAGCAAAATCAAAAGACATTCCAGAACCTTTTTTCTTTTCTGGTAAATTTTGTAAACCTAAACCTAAAACATTTCCGCTATCCTCACTAACTGCAATACCCGCATCATGAAGTCTTCCCAAGAACATTTCATACTCATAAATATGATCTTCAACATTTGGAAAAAGATATAATATCTCTGTCTCTGTTAAAAAACCACGAGACCTTCCCTTCTCAATAATTTTAAGAATCTGCTCTTCACTGGGAGCGTCTTTTTTTTCATAACGAGTTAATTCCAGGTCTTTTCTATTTTCTTTTTTAGAAATCTTAGACCTAGAAATGTTAACCTTAGACTTGATAGATTTCTTGCTATTCTTAAATTCTTTCTTTTTTGTATTTTTTTTAGAAACACTCAACCTCTTTTTGTCTTCAGTTTTTTTATTTTTAGTCGTTATTTTTTTAACAGGCACACTTTTCTTTATTGTTTTAGTGTTTTTTGTTTTATTTGTTTTTTTCTTATCTTTACTTTTTTTAAGCACCATATTTATTAAATTTATATTTTTCTAGCTAATTAATACTCAATAGTTTATCATTCAAACTCTTCAATTCTTCTAAAATATTATTTATTTTTTCTTTTTCATTATTCTTTTCAGCTAAAGACAAATCACCCTCTTTGTTTTTAATTAAGTTCTTGTAATAAATCTTTTTAATCTCCAAAACTAAAATTGAAATCTCTTTTTTAACTTTTATGTTTAGATTGTCCTCACTTTCACTATTTTCATATAAATAAAAATCAGCTAAAAGTGATATTTTGCTTAAAAATAAATCTAATTCTTGATCTTCAAAAAAAGATACTTTCTCCTTCTTAATATAGTCTAAAAATTGATTATAATCAAGTTTTTTATTATTTTGACTATAATAAATAAGTACAAACTCATAAAATTTTCTAAATTTTAACGGAATTTGATCTAAATCCAATTTATTAGACAAATAGTCAAAATTATGTGGAAATCTCAAAACTAAAGACAACAAAAGTTCCATTAATTTATTTTTTCTATCGCTCTGATCCATACCCTCTGTTTGAACAAATTTTTTATCATTTTTTTGATTAAGCTTTAAATTGTTGTTTTTATTAGCATTATTTGATATTTTTAACAACTGCTCTCTTAAAAAAATTTCATTTATTGAATATTTTTGACCAATTTTTTTTAACCAGAAATCTTGTTCAACTTTATTGTACAGCATATTTATAACTGTTAATATCTTGTTAACAGATTTGTTTTTTTGATCAATATCGTTCAAATTAATTGTTTTAAATTCTTTATCAAGGTAATAATCAATAATATTAGCAGAATTATTAATAGCTTTTTCAAAAATAGCTGGATTTTTTCTTATTATTTCATCTGGGTCCTTTCTGGACTCACTATCTTCAAAAACAACAATCTTTAAATTAAAGCCCATCTTCAAAGCTTCAAATACTCCCCTGTCAGTTGCCCCTGATCCAGCCAAATCCTGATCAAAAGACAAAATAATATTATTAGTGTACCTTTTTATTAGATTTAATTGAGATGATGTCAGAGCTGTACCAGAAGAAGCTACTACATTTTTGAATCCAGCCTCATGAGCAGAAATTACATCCATTTGGCCCTCAACAACCACTACAGCATCTTTCTCTTTGATAGATGTTTTAGCTCTATCTAACCCAAAAAGAATTCTGCTTTTATCGTAAAGATCAGTTTGTGGACTATTTATATATTTACCAAAAGATTTTTCCCTATCTTGACTCTCAGGATTAACTCTAGCAGTAAAAGCTAAAACCCTGCCGCTTACATCCCTTATTGGAAACATTATTCTGTCACGAAAACGATTAAAATATTTACCCTTGTCACTTCTGGCCGACATTCCACTTAAAAATATTTCGCTGTCAGTATATTTTTTGCTTTTTAAAAAATTTATTAAATCATCATAATTATTTAAACTATATCCTATTCCCCAGCGATTTATAGCTTCAATATTCAGTCCTCTTTTTAATAAATATTCTCTAATTTTTTTAATATTTTCGTTTTTACTTTTTTCACTAGTTAAAATAAAATTATAATATTTTAAGCTAAGATCTAAAATTTCAAACAAACGATTTTTGTTTTTATTTTCTGAAAATTCACGATTATCTAAAACAACACCCGCTTTAGGAGCTAACATTTTTAAAGTCTCCACAAAATCCAAACCCTCCATTTCCATAATAAAAGAAAAAATATCACCCCCTCTTCCACAACCGAAACAATGCCATATTTGTTTTTCCGGAGAAACCATAAAGGAGGGGCTTTTTTCATTATGAAAAGGACAAACTGCCCTAAAATTAGAACCAGCTGCCTTTAAATTAAGATACTGAGAGATTATCTCTACAATATCTAGTCTAGATTTTATTTCCTCTGAATGATTCATTTTAAATAAATAAAAATCTCTTCTTTTTTACATTTTTATTAAAATTATCTATATCTTTTTCTAAATCAGCAATATCCATGCCATCCAAAATATCACCCCTTGAACCACCAGACAATTTATCAGTTTCAATTGGCTCATCTTCAACTTCTTTATTATAATTAGCATTTTTTCTAATTAACTTATTTACAAGAGAAACCTCGTATTGACCAGAAAAAAATGAAATTAAACCCTGAATTTCGTTCTCAACCAAGTCCCCATCATATTCAGCGCTATGCATGCTTTGCCCCTCATAACTAGCCTTTTTTTGATCTAAATGAAGACTGAAAATACAATCTTGCCCACTTTCATCTATGTAAAGATGAAAGCGAGGATAATGACCAGATGACAACCTCTTAACAAGACTTTCTTGTCCGCTTCTTCTGTCAAATATTAGCGCATAACCAAAACGTCTAGTAAAATTCTTTGCCTCCTCCAAACTAATTGATTTAATTAAAAATTTCATATGTTATTTTCTTTTTCTAAAAATAAAAAAATTATAAATAATAAAACTTTCTATTCCAATAATAATAGTTACTAAAAATTGAGAACAAAGATAATTCACTCCGTTAACATTAGCAAGAATATGCATCAACTTAACATTTATTAATAGGTTTAAAAATGAAAAAAACAAATAAGAAAAAAGCTGTCGATTAACATAGGCCAGATTATTATCTCTAAATGTCCAAAATTTATGATTGAAAAAATTAAATAAAAATGACAGGAAAAAGGCTAAAGCAGTTGAAACTAATAAATTTTGATTTAAAACATCGTGCAATAAAAATAAAAAAAATAAATCTAATAAAAGTGTAAAAAAACCAGTTATAAAAAATTTAACATAAACCTTTCTTAAATTTAAGATTTTAAATGTTGTGGGAAAATATGAAAAAATAAAAAATTTTAACTTTTGATACATAAAAACTAATTATAAATTTCAGCTATTTCAGCAATTATTTTTTCAGAATCTCTAAAACGATCCTTAATGCTTTTAGAATTTAAAACAACACTTATAAACTCTTTATTATTACTACTTAAAAATTTTAAAGTTAAACAATAACCAGCCAAAATATTATAACCAGTCTTGCCAGATACAACCTGCCCGTCAATTTTTATATCTCTAAAACCTAAGAGCAGTTCATTGGTTGAGTTAAGCTTTTTAATTCGACCATTTCTGGTTTCAAAATCATAGTCATATCTTTGAGCTAAACTGGCTATAGTTTCATTTTCAAAAGCTTTAGCAGTCATAATTGCGACTTCTTTGGCAGTAGAAACGTTATTATTACTTAAACCAGTGGCATCTTCAAAATGGGTTTTGTACAGCTTTAGTTCTTGAGCTTTTTGATTCATTTTTTGAACCAAATCTGTTTCACTTAAACCAAGTGAACTACTCAAAGCAATAACAGCTGAATTATCAGAGGCAATCAAAGACAATGCCAACAAATCAATATTTTTAACCTCTTCACCTAAAAAAAGATAATCTCTTCCACCCAAACGACGATCAGATGCCTGAATTTTATAATACTCATCAAAATCGATATCTAAATCAACCAAAACCAAAGTTGCCATTAATTTACTAATACTAGCTATTGGTCGAGCCTCTTCAGCCTCTTTTTCAAATGGAAAAAAATTAGAGCTTACATCGAAAACAGCCACAGAAGAAGCTGATAAATCCAAATCCTTTATCCCCTCTATCTTTTCAGAAAAACTATCCAACTGCCAAACTTTTTTAACATCTCCATAATCATTAAAAACGACCAAAGGAACTAGGTTAAAAAGTAAAGAATTTAAAATATGAATAAAAACAAAAACAAACATAAATAATCGCTCTTTTAATTATCATTATTTACTGTCACCCCATCATCTTCATCATCTTCATCTTCATCTTCATCTTCATCACCCTCATCTTCATCCTCGTCATCTTCATCCCCACCCTCACTCTCATCTTCATTATTACTATTTATTTCTAAATCGCTACCTGTGCTGTCGTTTATTTTTCCTAATAACTTATCTATTTCTTCGCTTTTATTAAATTTATCATACTCAGGCAAGTCATTTAAACTAGATATGCCTAAAAATTTGATAAAATCAAGACTAACAGTATAAATATTGTCTTCAACCTCATCGGCTGTTTTTTCTTCAACCAAGCCCCTAATTAATAAATTTTTCAAAATTAAACTACAATTTATTCCTCTTATTTTTTCAATATCTTTTTTCTTAATCGGACCTCTATAAGCTATTATAGTTAAGGTTTCTAAACTAGCTGGAGTTAATTCCCCACTAACCTCACTTTGCATAAATTTTTGAACAACTGAAGCACTCTCTGGAGAGCTAGACATTTGATATTTTTTAGAATTTTCAATTATTAATATACCTCTATCATTATTTTTATAATCACTTACCAGCTCTTCAATTTCTTTTTCAATTTCTTCAGTTTTTTTATCCAAAACACCAGCCAAATCTTTAACCGATAAAGGTTTGGGGGAAACAAAGAGTAATGATTCAATTGAACGCTTAATATTCATAAAATTATTTTAATTAAATTACAGATCTTCTTGATTTTCTTCCAAATAAATCTCACTAAATAAAGAAACTTGATTAAAAACTAATTGTCTCTGCTTTGACAACTCCAATACAGCTAAAAAATTTACAATTATTTCCGTCTTAGACCTAGCTTCTTTGAGAATTTTAGTAAAATTTATTTTTATTTTTTTATTTATTAGATTTTTAATAAAAGATATTCTTTCCTCAATACTTATCTCTGATTTAATAGTTTCTTCCTCTAACTTCTCCTCCTCAATTTCAACTTTTTCTAATATTTTTAAAAATGAATGATGAAGATCGCTTTGTTTAACATTTTTTGGTGGAAAAAAATAATCACCTAAAAAAGAAAAACGACGATTGTTTTTATTAATTATTCTAGAAAAAGAAAATTTCTTTCTACCTATTATTTTCTGAACTTTAACACTCAGATCCACAAAGTCCTTATACATTTTTAACTGTTTTTCCAGGTCTTCAATCTCTTCCTCATCTTCAGCTGTAAACAAATATGGTAATAACGCCTTTGATTTTAAATAAATCAATTTACTGGCCATCAATAAAAAATCAGCCATTCTTTCTGGCAAAATATCTTTTGAGTTTTGAATATAGCTCAAGTATTCATCAGCTATTTTAGCCAAACTAACCGATGTTATATCCAGTTCTTCTTTTTCTATAATTCTCAAAAGTAGGGACAATGGTCCCTGAAACTGATCCATTTTAATGTCTATCATAATATTATCACAAAACAAGCCAAAAATTGGGTATTTTATTAAAAAATACCCCTTATTAATCTATTTTAACTGATTTTTAACCTTTTATCAATAGTAGATTAATCAAAAAAGTGTTGCTAATTTTGATAAAAATCTTTAATTGTTTGATTAAATAAAACTACATCAAAATTATAAACATCCAGCTTTAAACGATAATTATTTAAAATTGAATTATATTCGTTAGCCTTATTATTGTACTCATCAACCTTTAAATTATAATTTGTCCAATCTCCGGCTTGTTTGTAATTTTCAGCTTGAGCTGCAATTTGATCTAATTGAGATTTTATTTGATTTAACTGGTTTTGAATAGTTTTAAGTTCGTTACTCTTTTCAACCAAATTTTGCTGCATTTTTATTATTGAATTTACCGAGTTTATAGTATTATTCATTCCGGCATAAGTATTTCCTTTCGTTTTTTGCAAAATTTCAACACCGCCTAAAGCAGAGCCATTAAACACAGCACTCCAATTATTACCAGATCCCTCGGCCTGACCGGTTCCAATACTTGAAGGAAAAACTCCTATTGGAAAATAATTAGTTGTTTCAATAAAACAATAGCCAGAATTATAGGAAGAATTTTGAGAACAAGCAATGGCTGCCGCTGAGTGCTTAACATCAGGATAATCAAAAATAGCAGCCCCATAGCCCAGTTTTCTTAATATCAAAACTGCTAAAAAGGTTGTATCAGAACAAATTCCAGTTCCCGTATATAGTGTTTCATAAGGAAAATTTTGTGGGTCTGTTGATTTCTTAGAAAAATCATAAGGCAAATATTGAATTAAAGCCATCACAAACTCTACAAACTCGTCATTATTAAAACCCTCTTTGTTAGCTATAACCCTCAAATCTCTTATCAAATTGTCAATAGAACTATCACCATTTTTTTGTGTTAAAAAAATATTATAATACTCCTCTCTTAAATTTTCTGGAGGATTATTGGAAGAATAATAATAATTTTTATCCGAGTTTTTGTAGGAATTATAAAGATTATCAGAAAAAACTTGTTCTAAAGAATATTGTTTATTCTTATATTTCCAATTAAACAAAACTAATTTTTCTCCGGGATTAACTGTTGTTCCTGAATTAGGACTACTACTTACACTCAAACTTCCCAAGGTGATTTGGTTTAAGTCAGAATTTTTAATACCCAACCCTAACTGTCTCATTACAGAAAAAGCATCTGCTGGACGACCCAAGTAGTAAAGACGAAGATTTAAAGGATTAACATAATAAGCCTGTCCCCTATCTTGAACCTGAAGCAATATTTTACCTGATAAATTTGCCCTAGCTCCATTTTTCAAAAAATTATTAATATCAGTATTACTAGCTCCCAAGCCAAAGGATCTCATAATCTTAAAAGCATCGTCAGGTCTGCCTAGGTAATATCTTTTTAAATCCCCTGGATTTATATAATAAGCTTCTCCTTTGCTTTCTACCTGCAACAATATTCTGCCAGATAAACGAGAGGCCAAAGTAGAAGCCTCTACTCTTGAAAAAACAAAAAGTGAAGCAAAAAATAAAAATAAAAAGATAAATAAATTTTTTGATATTTTAAACATTTTTTTATTACAGTGTTATTTATAATTTTATAATCAAAAAATAACAATGATAAATATAATTTTTAATAATTTCTATTTAATACTGTCTAATATTTTTTTTTATTTCTAAAAAGTTTTTAGATAACATCATTTCAGTTCTCAGCTTAGATGCTCCAGCAAAATCTTTAAAATACCAAGCTAAATGACCTTTAAACTCTCCTAAACCCAAGTCACCCTTGTTTTTAAAATGTAGTTTTAAATGCTCTAAGGCTGTTTTTTGAGCTAATTCTTTTTTCTGCTCCTTGGACATATTGCAGAAACCATCAGAAAAAATCCAAGGCCTCCCTAAAGCTCCCCGACCAATTCCAACACCATCAGCCTCTGTTTTTCTAACAACTTCTTCAATTTCTGAATAATTATTTATGCCTCCATTAGCCAAGACAATTCCTTTAAAATATTTTTTACTCTCTCTAATTATTTCAAAATCTATTGGTCCAGAAAATAATTGTTTCAACGTTCTACCATGAATCATTAAAGCTGCTATTGGCAAATCTGAAATATTTTTTAAAAAATCAATCAAATTTATAGAAAAAGATTGAGTTCTAACTTTAATTGATAATGGTTTTTTAGTTACAGACAAAACAGACTCAATTATCTCTCGAGACAATTTCAAATTAGACATTAACTTTGCTCCAGCTCCCTGTTTTAAAACCTTTTTAACCGGACAACCAAAATTAATATCAAATCCATCAGGATTAATCTCTTTTTCAATTACCTTAACCGCTTTAATAAAATGATTTTTATCAGAACCAAACAGCTGAACAATATATGGTCTTTCTTTATTGAAAAATTTTAATAATTCCAATGTTTTTTCTGATTTATAATTAAGAGCTGAAACAGAAGCCATTTCACTATAAACAATGTCCGCGCCAAAACTTTTACAAATTGATCTAAAAGCCGAATCTGTATAACCAGCTAAAGGTGCTAAAGCTAAAATTGGTTTTTTCTTTTTTTTATTTTTTATTTTTTCCCAAATATTAATCATATTTTAGATACAATTGTTCCTTTTACAGAATCTTCAACTTTATAGCCAAGGCCCTCTAATTTAAGTCTCAATTCGTCTGACTTAGAGAAATCCTTATTTTTCCTGGCTTCATCCCTACTTTTAATAATCATTTCAATCTCCTCGCTTAAATCCTCCACAATATCCTCTTTCAAAACTATTTCCAAATTCAAACCCCAAATCTTATCAAAGTCTAAGATTGTAGCTAACTTGTCTTGATTGCTTAAATCTGATTTCAAAACTTCGGGAATAATTGCCAGGGATTTAGGCAAATTAAAATCATCTAACAAATAATCCAAAAATTTATTTTTAAAACCCTCATCAACATCTCCCAGTTCTTTTCCCAATTTAGCAAGTTTGGCCTCTATGTTGCTCAAACCTTTTTGAGCAGCCTTCAAAGCTTCAAATGTAAAATTTTGTTTAGAGCGATAATGAGATTGTAGAAAAAAATACCTTAAAGCAAGTGGCTTAAAACCTTTCTCCTCCAACTCGCCCAAACTATAACTAGTCCCCTGAGATTTAGACATCTTTCCATTATTAACAAGCAAGTGCTCGTTATGTAACCAATAATTAGCCAATTTTACACCATTAGCTGCTTCGCTTTGAGCTATTTCATTGGTGTGATGAACACTGACATGCTCAATACCGCCCATATGTATATCAATTGTATTACCCAAATATCTTTTAATCATAGCCGAACATTCTAAGTGCCAACCCGGAAAACCATTGCCATCACTAACTAAAGTAGAAAAAAAGGGTGATGGCCAATATTGTAAAGCGTTCTTGTGCTCTCCGGCCCTAAAAAACCACAAAGAAAAATCAGCTGGATTTTTTTTGTTTTCATCAAAAAAATCCCCACTACCAGCCCCACTTTTGTTTTTATCTAATTTCTGACGAGATAATGAGGTGTAATTTTCAAATTTAGAAACATCAAAATAAATTGCTAAATTAGTGGAATAAGCATAGCCTTTAGCCATCAAAATTTGAATTAAATCAATCATCTGTTCGATGTTTTCAGTTGCCCTAGGTTTATATTTTGGCTCTAAAATATTAATTTTTTTAACATCCGCCTCGTATACCTTGATATATTTTTCAGCTATTTGTTTTGGATCAAGATTCTCTTTTTTAGCTGTTTTCTCCATTTTATCCTCTCCACTGTCTTCATCTGAAGTTAAATGACCAACATCTGTATAATTTCTGGTCATAGAAACATCATAATTTAAATAACTAAAAGTTCTATGAATAAAATCAGCACAAGCAGATCCTCTTAAATTTCCTATATGCTGAGTCCAATAAACAGTTGGTCCACAATAATAAAAAGATAAATGACCAGCTTTTAAAGCCTTAAATTCCTCTTTTTTTCTATTTAAAGTATTGTATAATAAAATTTTTCTCATAAAATGATTTTTATATTTTCTTGTAGTTAAATTTTTTTAAATGTGGCTTTAAAGACGAAAAAGAATGTTTACATAAAACACCACCAGCCACAAACTCCTCTTCACTTACATCAACCAAACAAAAGTCTGGTATTTTAAATTTATCCAACTTGTTCTTGTTGCTAAACTCAAAATCAACCAAAACCAAGCCCTTGTGTTTTCCCTTAAAAACATCAATCTCAGCCATCATGCCTAAATAAGGATAATAAAATCTAGTTTTTCTAACAATATCACACTTTGAACTACGCAAGGCATTAAACTCCTGCTTAGTGATTTCTAAATTAAATTCTGAATGAAAGGAGGCATTTCTATCTTTAACAGGAATTTTTTTAGTAACAACAAACAGGTCACCACTTCTTCTAATTCTAAGCCTGGCATGACTAGCTCCTTTGGGTATATATAAATCCTCTATTTCCTTAAATTGACATTTAAATAAATTTTTAGGAATATATTTTATTAAATAAGTTTTCTCAATCTCAATATTTTTTTTAATTCTCATAGTAAAATAAAAACAATTTACTTCTTATGAATTATAACACAAAATAATTATTTAAAAAATTGTAAACCACTTAAAAATACCAATCTTTTCTGTTTACTCTCTTATTTTAAGCATTAGATTGGAATAAAACTCTAAGTTATTCAAGCTAGCTAATTTATGACCAAGAGCCTCATTTAATCTAAATAAATGATGTAAATAAGCAAAAGAATAACTTTTTAGATCATCTAATTTAGAATTTTCGTTTATCTTTTTAAAATTTAAACTATTTTTACTGTTTTTAACGCCAATCTCTTTATAAAAATTATTACTTTTCAATTCTTTATTTTTTACAAACTGATAAAGCTTTCCGTGTCGTCCCTCCCTGGTTGGTATAACACAATCAAACATATTCCAGCCCATTTTATAGCAACGAACTATATCTAAGGGAGAGCCAATACCTAGGGCAAATTTTAACTTATTATCTGGAATTATTTTAGCTGTATAATCTAAAACTTCATACAAAAAATTACCCTGTTCATCAACCGGTCTGCCACCAAAACCATAAACGGCAAAAGGTATTTTTTCTCCTAAAAAAACTTCTTCTGAAATTTGAAGCAATCCATCTAAACATTTTTTTCTAAGTTCAAGACTTAAGCCACCCTGAATCACTGCCACCAATTTTGGTCTGTCCTCATCTTTTATTTTTCTTTTTTTTATTTGTCTTATATATTCAACATGACATCTTTTAGCCCACCTTAGAGTTCTCTCAACTGAATTATTTATTTCTTTTTCAATAAAAGCATAGGGAGGGCAATCATCTAAACAAACAATAAAGTCAGTACCTAATTCAAATTGAATTTGAATTGATTTCTCTGGACTAATAAAATGAGACGATCCGTCAATAGGAGATTTAAAAGAAGCTCCATCATCATCAATTTTTCCCATTTTTTTATTCTTGTGTATAAGGGAAAAAATCTGAAAACCGCCACTATCAGAAACTAAGGGTTTTTGCCAGTTCATAAAATTATGAACACCGCCGGCTTTTTTAATAATTTTTATTCCTGGTTGAAGATATAAATGAAAAGTATTAACAACCATGGCTTCAATCCCAGAATTTATTATTTCTGAGCTACTACAAGTTTTTAAAAAAGCCCTGGTAGCATCTGGCATAAAAAATGGTAAATTCAAACCTCCGTGTTTTGTTTTTATCTTCTTCATTTGTTTATTTTATTCGTCCATCACTACTAAGATTAGCTATTGGATCGTCTTCTAGTTTAGTTGTTCTTATTTCAGTTTTTTTATCAAGCCAAGAGTTTGTTTCCACATCTAAAGCTTTAAAACTACTGCCGGGAGATAGAATTAATATTTTGTTATACTCAAAATCACTAGGAACCATAGAAATATCAAAATAAATTTTTATCTCATCAATGCCCAATGGTAATCTCCCTAAATTCCAAGAAATCTTATGATTAAGTAAATCATAATAAATCTCGCCCGCACCAACATCATATCTGTCCTCCCAATTTATATATTCTGGTAAAATTAATTCAGCTTGCAAATCCTTTAACTCATGTAAAGAATTATTTATAGTCCAATAAACCCTAAAGGTTGATTTCTCTCCAACTTTAGGCGGTAAAGGACCAGAGCCAACTGGGATATTGTTATCATCAAAATATCTTATTTCTTCTTTTACTGAAAAATTACTATTAATATTACTTAATATAGTATTGCTTTTATTGTCAGACACTCTAAACTTATCATCACCCAACTCTTCAATATTTCCAATTGTAAATTGAGCATAACTCTCTAACTTCAACTCTTGACCATAGGAAACCCCCTTAAAAGAAGAAACATTAATAGAAAAATTAATAAACCCTTCTTGTCCAGGATCAAGTTCTTTCAAGGCTGGAAGCTCTCTGGATGTCCAACTAATAGTCCTTCTATTAACCTTTCCACCATTGGAGTCTTCAAAACTTTTCCAATCCAAAAATTCACTGTTTAAAACCGCCATAATTATTAAATCTTTCATCTTTTTATCTCCCCTATTGGCATAATTAATACTATAGTTTAAAGTTTGACCAAAATTTATAGGCTGATCGGAAGAGCTTTCATTAATTAACAAGCTTAAATGAAGATCGCTTTTAATAACTGACAAAGAAAAATCTTTTTCTAAAAAAATAAAATCCGAGTCAGATTTATCAATATACTTTAATTGCCAAGATATATTTTCTAAATCACTTATTCTGTCCAACACCTTATACTTTAAATAAAAATCATAAGAATCAGTTGAAATATTTCTAAAATCAGTCTCTAAAATATTATCAGAAAAAGAAATTTTGAAAAGATTAGAATCTACCTGTACTACCTCTAAAGCTTTTTCTGAATCACCTCCAAAATTTTTATCAGTTAAATAAAAATCAACATTGTCAGATGAAAAAAAAGTTAAAAACATATCCGAATCAATTAATGGTTTAAAATCTTTTAATGAAAACTTCAAAACATATTCCTCCCCAACCAAAGCTGTTGAAAAGAAATCTAAATTAACCGAAAAAGGAGAAGAACTAACAGAAACAGAATAAAAAAATTCTTTTTTAAAATAAGAAGAGAATCCAGAAATCTGATAACCGGCCTCAACTGATAAAAGATTATTTAAGCCTTCTTTATTGATAATTAATCCATTAATTTTAATCTTAGCACTAGCACCTGGGGAGATGTTATCAATTGTCCAGGAATTATTATTAATATTAGGATTGGGATATGACTCTATATAAACAAAATTAGCCGGATAATTAAACTTTAAATTAACATTTTCCAAATTATGATTACTTTCATTTATATATTCAATTTCATAAAAAAAAGCTTCTCCTAAAACTATTTTTGAGGGAGCATTTATTTTTACATTTAAAACAAAAGAGGAGCTTTTTTGATTGTTTAAATAATTATAAGTCCCATAAGCTAAGAAAGAAAAAGCAGCAATTAACAATAAGGAAAAAAATAAAGAAACAAAAAAAGATCTTCTTTTCTTGACTTTAATTTTACTTAAATCACTTATCTGACCATCGTCGTCACAATAAATTTCCAATAAATCGCTCTCTACCTGTTCATCCCTCTTTTCCTTTTTTATCTCCTTCTCAATGTTTACAACATCATCGTTCCCCGATATTTTATGTTTTTTAAACTCTATTTTTCCTTTCTCCATATATTTATATAAATTATTTTAAAATAAAAGCAAAATATTTATCAAAATCCAAAGGTCCAGACCTAGTCAAATTGTTATCTTCTTGATTTATTTTTTCAGAAAACCAAACGGGATATGTATTGGACTTATTTTGCAAAGAAAAATAAAAATTAGAATTTTCTGAACCAGCCTGCTTTTGCCATAATAAAGAATGTTTAAAAAAGTTTTCTTGTTTAGAAAAAATATTATCCAAAAAAGAATGATTATTTTTTTGGAAAAAAATATTTCCAGGAAGTTCATATTCTATTTCTATAACTGAAAGCTGTCCAATATCGGTCATGGTCCAATTGGCAAAAACCGTCTTGTTAGATTCTTGATATACTCTAAGTCCACTTTTTAAGTCTATCTCTGATTTATTTTCAGTACTTTCTAAAAAACTATTTTTTTCATAATTTTCTTCACTTTTTTTAAAATAAATTTCATCTGGATAAGAAAAACCTTTAGCGCTAATCAATTTACTACCTAAAGGAACGTAAACTCTAAGCCAATTAACATTTCTAAGACCAGAAAAAAGTTCGTACTTCTCTTCTCGACGATCTCTTTCTATTCTTAATTTGTTAATTACCCTGCCATCATCTTGTATTTGCGATTCCAAATAATAATTTTTCTTTAAAAATTTATCACTTTTAGCCCCAGCAATATTAGAGTCAACAATCATTAAATAATCATTTTTTGAATCTTTCACCCTGCCAGCCCAAGAATAAAACTCAACCACCTCTTGTAATTTTTTATTTTCAAAATAAACAAGAATATTTTTTTTATTTAAATTATCAATTAAAGATAAAAACATTTTTAAAACCTTGTCCCCATCAATGTCAGACACAATTCTTTCTAGCAAAACATCAAAAACATCACCTATTATTTCTTTTGGCTTATTTTGGGCTAATAAATATTTCTCATTCTCTAAATTAGCCACATCACTTAAACTATTATAATCACCAGAAAAATCACTTGACGTTCCCATTACTGTGCCTGTCTGAGATAATTGATTATCTGAAATATTATTTTTTTCTTGCCCATAATCAACTCTACTTAAAATATCTGTTTTTAAAGCCTGGTTTTGATACAAAACTGGATTTCCAATAACTTCAACCACTTCCTGTAAATTTTCTTGGAAATTACTAGAATCAACAACAACTCCATACTTTGAAGACAAATCAACTGAACCAAAGATATCCAATAAACTTCCTAAAACTTCAGGGGTAAAACTAATAACCCCATCAACACTGGGTCCATCACTTTTTTCCAAAAACCACATTAAATTTTTAGCCGACAACAACCAATCGGGCCACCAATTAGCATCCCAAAAATACCACCTACTTTTTACTAAATGAAGTGGCTTGGGAGATTCAATCATAACCCTCATTCCACCTTCAGTATCATAAGAACCACCGGCTGGAACATTAATATTAACTATTTTTCCATTTTTAATGTCAATCAAGGCATAACTACCAACAAAACCACCACTAGCTCTTATCTCTGAATTGTTCTGAAAAACTAATAAATAGCGCTTATCATGTTTTATACCTAAAAAATCTTTAATCTCTGGTAAGTAATTAGTAAAAATACTTAAATTATCCTCCAATAAAGATAAATTGTCTCTAGTTTTGATAAAATCTCCTTGATAATCAGCAGGTATAGCCTCAACCCTAACTCTAGACAAATACTTATTAGCCGAACTTAAGTCAGACAAAGAATCTTTAATATGACCAGAAAAATCATCAAAATCCTTCTCTGAATTTTCCCCAGAAAAAAACAAAAATAAAGAATTAAAAGACAAGCTCAAATTATTACCAAAAGAAGAAAGATGAATCCCAATTTTAGAAAAATTTTTAGATTGAGAAAAAGCCTTTATTTTTTGATCTCCTGAAAAAAAGCTAAGAAAAATTAATAATTCATCAACTTTTTTTAACTCCTGATTTAAAGACTCAAAATTATTACCAGCCTCAGTAAATTTACTATAGGCTTGGTAAAAATCAAAAACACTAACAGCCTCAGAGGCCGAAGAAAAGCTTTGAACACCAGCTAAAGAAAAAGACATTAGATCATCCTGTAAACTACTTTTTTTATAAAGATTATAATAATCAATTGCTTTGAAAATAAAAACTATAGACAACAATAAAATAAAAAAAGATAAAAAATACTTGAAAATATTTTTTGGTCTAGCACTAAAAAGAAGTAATTGTTTGGGTTGATTAAAATTTAAAATTTCAACCTTTTTTTTATTTTTTTTAAACCTAAAGACTGGCCAAGAAAAATTAATTCTAATTTTAAAGTTTATCTTAATTAAAAGTTTGAATATTTTTTTAAAAATAAAATAAATTGGATAAAAAATATAATAAAATAATTTAAATATTTTTTTAAACAAGCTTATTTTTTTGAAAAAATTATAAATATCAACTAGCCAGTCAGAAAAAAAATAATAAATTTTTTTAAAAAATCTAAAAACAAAAAACCACAAAGGATAAAATAATGTTTTTTCAAACTTTTTTTTATTAAATATTTTTTTATATTTAATAATGTTTTTCTTTTCTTTTTTAACAAAATTATTAACAAGAAAAATATTGTTTGAGAAATCAACATTTTCCTCTTTTTTTAGTCCTTCAAAATTAGTTTTTCTATCTATACCCTCAGAAAACAAAGGAGTATTAATAATCTCCTTTTTACCCCTTCTTAAATCAACCACAAAATCAGAAGAATGCTGTTCATCAAATATTTTTATTTTATGTTTTTTTATTTGGGCCATAAATTTTTATAAAACCTCAAAATAAGAATTTCTAGTCTGATAAGCACACTCCCACCAATTATATCTTTTCAATACCTCTTGTCCGTGCTTAACTATATTTTGGCGTAAATTCTCATTATCAACTAATAAATTTAATTTATTTTTAAAATCATTATAATCACGAGGATCGAAATACAAGGCTCCATTTTGAATTATTTCCGGCATACTAGCCTCTTTAGAGCTTAAAACCGGGCAAGAATTAAACAAAGCCTCAAGAGGCGGCAAGCCAAAACCTTCATATAAAGATGGAAAAATATAAATCATTGCTCTTTGATATAATATCTCTAATTTATCATCTGGCACATATCCAGTGAAAATAATAGAATCTCGGCAAGACATTTCTTCAATTAAATCAAAAGCTCTCTCCTTTACTCTCTTGTAAAAAAAATCCTCTTTACCAACCATAACTAATTTAAAATCATTTTTTTTCAAACTCCACTTTAAAAAAGATTCAACTAAAAATTCTAAATTTTTATGAGGATAGGCATTTCCAACATATAAAAAATAAGGAGAAGATATTCTATAATCACTTAAAACTTCATCTTTGTTTAACTTAGAAACAAATAATGAATCTCTTCCCTTAGATAAGTTAGAAACACCCTCATAAATAACCTTAATTTTATCTGCTTTTATTTTAAATTGCTCAACAATATCATCTTTAGTAAAATTGGAAACAGTTAACACCTTTTTAGATTTTTTTAAAGCACTTTTAATAACCAAACGATAAAAAAAATCTTTTAAATTATAAACAAAGGGATGTTTAGTGCTAGCTCTAACTGTTTTAAATTTAGTCAGAATCAAGTCATGAATAGTTACTACAAAATTAGCTGGACAAAAAATCGGAACATTAAAATGGGTAAAATGAATTAAATCAAGCTTCTCTCTCCAAATATAAAATGGAAAAAATAACTGCTCCTGCCAGGAGTACCATTTAATATCAACTAAAACTTTTTTTACTTTTTTATTATTAGTATCAATTTCTAGCTCATCAAAATTATGTTTCCCCAAAAAAACAACATATTCGTTTTCATTGTCCATCTTTAAAATATTATCTACTATTTCTTGGGTATAACGACCAAGGCCCTTAGCAAAAGGGCCATAAAATCTAGCATCTATTCCTATTTTTTTTATATTTTTATTCATTTATCCAAAAGGTAAATTAGCTGGAGGTGAGCCCTTAGTGTTAGAGTTGTTGGATATCTCTTGCTCAAATTCTTTTTTTATAGCCTCTTCTTCGCTTGTTTCTTTAATACTTTCCCTCTGACTCTGACTAGAGTCAACTCTTTTTTTACTAAAATCACCAGCAAGCAATTCCTCTTTAATAATATTTAAATTAGAAGAAGAATCTTCTGAAACTAAGTTTGCTGGAGGTTTGTATTTTTTAGCTGGAGTTTTCTGAATTAAAGGAGCGTTAGCTGTAGCCTCCATTGGAAAGTGCCATAAAGTAGCCAACTCTTCGGTATTTAGCAAGAAAGGTGCTCTACCAGCCCAATCATCCCTGTTCATATAATTGTTAGTTATATTATTTTTTTTCCTAATCAATCTTGGACCCTTATTAAAATAAGAAACTTTGGTTCCAGTCATTTTTAGATCTGGTTTAAGATTGTTTAAATCAAGGGCTGCGAATTGTTTAATGTATCCAACAAAGCCATTGGCCACCTTGGCTTTATTCATAACCTCTTTTTTGGCCATATAAACAACTCTAATCTTGCATAAAAATCCCAATTTAGAAGACTTAAATTCAATGGCCTCTATTTTTTTCTTCTGTTTAGGGGTGAGCTCCATCATTGATAATTTTTTAAATTCCTTTTCTTTGCTTTCGACATCACTCCAAATAGAAAAAATCATCTCGCTTAAATCAGACAATAAATTAAGTATAGAATCTATAATCTTATTTAAAAAACTAGTTTTAGGAGCCTCGCCCAATATTTTATTTATTTCGCCAACACCATCATCTATCCAATCAAAACCGGTTGGTATTAAAATTATTTGATACCAAAAATGCTCACCTCTTCTTAAACTACTACAAAGTTCCATAAGCTCAGCCATTGGATCCTTAAAGGTTATTTCGCTTGGACCCAGTAAATGCTCAAATTCTTTATAAGTTTTAATTGGGTACATATAATGATTTCCAGGAATAAATTCTGTTCCCCAAACATCATATTCTTCATCAGGAAATTTTCGAGGGAAACCCTCGCAATAATCATCAACCTCTACTATTTCAGCGTCTGGATATTGAGAATATACAGCTGACTCAACCAAATCTCTGAATTGACTAGGCGTTCTTATTAAAAATTGAGTATAACCCTCTGAACTAATAATCTCCAAACTAAAAGATAATTGAAACTCACCTAAAAACCATTTCTCAAAAAAATTTTGAGTACCATGAGCCCCGGCTAAATAACTAAACATATTTTCAACCGCTCTTGGAGATTGAACATTTCCCCTTGGAATATCTATTGCCAAAAGAATAAACTTAGCCCCAGAAAACCACTTACCCCTAACATTGCTAAGCCATAAAATTCTAAAAGCAGCCAAAAACATGATAGCAAAAATAATCCAACCAAAACGCAAAAAGAAAACGACCAACATTTCGTTTGGAGGTAGATTAAAAAAATCCTGAATGGGGGTAAAATCAATTACTATATCCATATTTAATTAAGAGAATAAATATGTTTATATAATAGCATAATTAAAAACGAAATCAAAATTTTAATAATACCAAAAAAGACCCAAAATTGGGTCTTTTTATTCATTATTCAAAAATTATTTTTGCCATTCTTTAAGTCCATAAACACCTCTGTCAAACAATATATATCGATCATCTAAAATTAATTCATTGTGAACAGATCCGACATTAGCCTTTTTATGATCAAAGGCAATCTCATTTATTTTCTTAGTAATATCATTAAAATGCATTGGCTTGTTCTCTTCTTTTAAAATTAAATAAATTTTATCAGATATTCTTTTTGGTTTTATCTCTGACCAACTATCATGACCCCAATTACCAAACTTATTTCTATTAATATCTTTAACGGCTTGAAGAATGGAGTACAGAGGTTTATTTTTATTAATTTCCTCACCCTTCTCTGGAAAAATTTTACTTTTAAAAATGTCAGTTAAGTCTAAGTCATCATCTTCTTTAATTAACTTATCTTTATGAGCATTAAAAGATTTTAAACCTTTAATTAAATCAACAATCTCATTAAATTTAGCTGTTTTTTTAAGTGAAATTATTTTCTCTCTTAATTCACTAACTAATTCTTCAAAATAATCCAAAGCCCTGTCTTTTAATTTATAAAAAGAGCTGAAACTATTATGATTATCAACCTTGTCAATATAATCATTTAAAAGATTTGATAAAATAAAATCAAAGTAATTTTTATAATCCTTCTTTTTGCCTTCCAGGTCTTCGTCACTTATTTGCAAAGTTAAAACAGACAAAACATCCAATAAAAAATCTCTTTCCATAACCCCACCATGTTCATCCAATATCTTTTCGACTACATTTCTAACTGTAAGTAATTTTTCATTAACGCTATCCATTTTTTTAATTTTTTCCAAACTTGCTCTTTCTATCTGCCTCACCCTTTCCCTGGTTAAATTATGCAGTCTACCAATCTCTTCTAGCGTTTGAGAATCATCCCAGCCAAGAGCAAAGCGACGAGATAAAACATCCCTTTCTCTTTCTTGCAAATCAGAAAATATTTGATTAACTATCTCCATAGCATTGAGCTTAGCTAATTCATCTTTTTTCTTTTCTTTAATTATTTGCTTAAATAATTCCTTCATATTTTTTATCTTATAATTAATATCATTATAATATTAAATCACATTTTTAAAAATAAGTCAATAGTAATTTAAATCAATAAAATCAAGCATTTTCCATAAGAAGCTCTATTTCTTTAACATAATTTTCTCTTATTTTCAAGTTTTTTCTTCTTTTTTCAATGTCTGGCCATAACTTTACAAGCATTTTTATTTGCCTAAAATCAAAAATTAAACCATAAAAAAGTAAAAAAATAAACCTTATAAAACTAAAAAATCTAACTTTAAAAGAAAATTTAATTTTTCTAAACTTTAAAAAAATAATCATCTGATTAAGATAAGACAAGGACCTGAAATTATTTTTTTTTCCAAAAAGTAATTTAAAAAAACTATAAGAGTAACTAGAAAGACTTCGATCATGATAAATAAGCGATTCTGGGACCAAAACAGACCCCCAGCCAGCTAACTTAAGCCGATAAGATAAGTCAACATCTTCTTTGTACATAAACATAAGTTCATCAAAAAACTCTAAATACTCGCCATTATCAAAGGCTACCTCCTTTAAGGCACTTATATTATAAACAACAGCTGCACCAGATAAGCCAAAGACATTCTTTCTGTAAAACTCAAAATCATCATTTTCCCCCTGTTTAATATCAAAAAAACGATGATTATATGACATTCCGATACCCAAACTATCTATAATTTTGGTTTTTTTATTATTAACAAAGTCCCAGTTTAATATCTTTGAGCCCAGTGATCCAATTTTTTCTGACTTTGATTTAAGCCGAAATTCTTCTACTAGTAAGTTAATAGCATTTTTATCCAAAACAACATCAGGATTAATCGCCATAAACAAATCACAATCAAGATTAATGGCTTTTTGGATTAAAAAATTAAAACCTTTGGCAAAACCAGAGTTAAAACCTAGAGAAAAAATCGATGATATCTCTTCTAGCTTATTATTTCTTAAGAAATCTGAAATATATGATTTGTTTCCATTAAAATTATCGCTATTATCTAAAACTAAAAGATGATAATCCACATCAAGATTATCTAAAGCTTCTTTTAGGCTAGGTAAAAAAAGAGGTAAATATTTAAAGCTACTTTGATTATAGCTTATAAAACCAACAGCAATTTTCATATTATAAACAAATAAAGCGCCTTAGGCGCCTTATTGTATATTTGAAGATTAACGTTTTGACCATTGTGGTGCCTTACGAGCCTTTTTAAGACCGGGCTTCTTTCTTTCTTTTTGACGAGGATCTCTAGTTAAGTATCCATTTGTTTTCAAAACAGCTTTTAGTTCTGGGTCATATTTAAGCAAAGCTCTAGCTACTCCATGCCTAATAGCCTCAATTTGACCAAAAGAGCCCCCCCCTTTAACTATAACAGTAAAATCAAAGTCTTTAATTTTAGAACAAGTTTTTAAAGGTTGTAAAATTGTATTCAAATTGTCCTCAGAAAAAAAATCAGACGCTTTTTTATCATTAATAACAAATTCACCCTTTCCTGGAAAATAAAGTCTAACTTGAGCAACAGCTGTTTTTCTTCTACCAACAGTTCTAATATACTTAGCTGAAGATAAAGTCTTTTTAACTGAAACTTTCTCAGTTTTAGCACCTGTAGTCTCTTTTGTTTTTTTTACAGTTTTTTTAACTTCTTGTTTTTTAACTACCTTCTTTGGAGAAGTTTTTTTGGTTTCACTCATATTATAAATATTATCTAATAATTAATCTCTTTAATAAATCATTTCTCATTTTAGTTGGGGCTAACATTTCTCTTACAGCCTTTCTTAAAACTTCAGCTGGTTTGGAATTAAAAACATCCTTCATCTTTTTCTCTTTCAAACCACCTAAATAACCTGAATAACTAAAATATTTTTTTTGATCAAGTTTTTTACCAGTAAATTTAACTTTTTCAATGTTAGAAACCTCAACCACATCACCTAAATCCAAATGAGGTTCAAATTCTGGCTTATTTTTTCCCCTTAAAATAGTAGCAATGTCGGTCGCTAATCTTCCGATAGTTTGTCCTTCGGCGTCTATTTTATGTAGCTTTCTTTCAATATTTTTCATATTTATAATCTTAAATTAATTATACTAATTCAATTTGAACCATTTCAGCTCCATCGCCCTGACGATTACCAAGCTTGATAACCCTAACACAACCACCATTTTTGTCTTTATATTTTTCACCCAAAACAGTAATCACCTTTTCAACAGCCTCTGGTTGAACTAATGTTTTAAGCAATGCTCTTCTAGCACTTAAATCACCCTTTTTAGCAATGCTTATAGTTTTTTCTACAGCTGATTTAGCAACTTTAGCCTTAGCTTTAGTTGTTTTAACTTTTTCGTGAATAATAATACTTGAAACTAAATTTCTAAGCATCAATCCTCGAGCCTCTTTTTTTCTGTCTAAAGTCTTGACTTTATTTCTGTGTCTCATATAAAAATATTATTTTATTTATTATTTTTTTTCTTTTTTGGTTTTAGTCTTTTTCTCTTCTTTAGCCTCTTTATCATCTTCACCTAATTTTTCTTTCTTGTCTGAATTCTTATCATCAACATTTAAAGAAGTTAATGATTTAAACTGCTCTATTAAAATATTAACTGATTTTTCAAAAGCCTCTTGAACAGTTAAAGTTCCGTCAGTTTCCACGTCAAGAACTAATTTATCCCAGTTAGTCATTTTACCAACACGAACATTTTCAACCTTAGAACTAACAGATAAAACTGGAGAGAAAATAGAATCAATTTCAATATAATCAATTTCTTTGTTTTCTTTTTTATTTTTCTCTACTAAAGAATAACCCCTTCCTCTAGAAACATAAATTTCCATATTCAGATTGGATGTGGCCTCTGTAGTGTTAGCCAAAACAAGGTCTTTACTGATTACTTCCACTTGACTATTTTTTTCAATATCAGCAGCAGTAACTTGTTTTTTGCCCTTAACATTAATTTCTAATTTTATAGGCTCTTCATTGTCGGAAAAAATTCTCAATCTCAACTGTTTTAAATTTAAAATTATATCAATAACATCCTCTTTTACACCTGGAAGAGACATAAATTCGTGTTTTACGCCCTTTATTTTAACTCCAATAACCGCAGCTCCTGAAAGTGATGATAATAAAACTCTTCTCAAAGAGGTCCCCAAAGTCATTCCATAACCAGGAAAAAGTGGCTCAACTACAACTGAACCATTGTTTGATTTAGGATCTTGATTAAATTCTATTTTTTTAGCTAAGGCTATTTTTTCCATATAAGTAGAGTAAATTATTTTATATATTATTTTGAGTAATACTCAATAATCATGTGAGTTTTAATATTTAAAGGTAAATCTTGAATTCTTGGCTCATGCAAAACCTTAACTGACAACTCTTTAGCCTCTGTTTTTAACCAGCTTTTTTGCTCTGAAGCTAAATTTTTCAACTTCTCTGGAAGCATTTTAAAGTATTTATTATTTAGAGAGCTCTTCTTGATGGTTATAATTTGACCAATTTTAACCTGATAAGAAGGAATATTAACCTTACGATCATTAATTTTAAAGTGACCGTGATTAACTAATTGTCTAGCTAATGTTCTAGAAGAAGCAATTCCTGATCTATAAATAACATTATCTAGTCTCATTTCTAAAAATTTTAAGAAGTTGGTTCCAACATCCCCTCCCTTTCTTTGAACTTTATCAAAAGATAGTTTAAATTGGCTTTCTGTTAAACCATAATGTTTTCTAGCTTTTTGTTTTTCAGCTAACTGTAAGCCGTAATCACTTAATCTTTTCTTACCTTTTGGACCATGAAATCCAGGAGGATAGTTTCTTTTTACCATGGCGCATTTAGCAGAAAAGCAACGTTCACCCTTAAGTAAAAGTTTTTCTCCTATTCTTCGGCATTGCTTACATTTTGCATCTAAATTTTTTCCCATATTATATAATAATTAAATATTTATACCCTTCTAGGTTTTTTAGGTCTACAACCATTATGTGGAACTGAAGTTGTATCTTTAATAGATTCAATTTCTAAACCATTAGCATTAAGAGCTCTAATAGCCCCCTCACGACCAGTACCAACACCAGATACAAAAACCTTTACGCTCTCCAGACCGAATTCTTCTCTAGCCTTCATTACAGCGATTTTAGTTATAATTTGAGAGGCATAAGGAGTTGCTTTTTTGGCACCCTTAAAGCCAGCCATGCCAGCACTAGCCCAAGAAATAACATTACCGCTCTTATCAGTCAAAGAAAGGATTGTATTGTTGTAGGTAGCGCTAATATAAGCATGACCTGATTTAACTTTAATATTTTCTTTCTTCTTTTTCTTTTTAATTATCTTCTTTTTACTTCTGGCTTGTTTATTTTTTTCTAATTTTTGCTTTATTTCCTCTGGCAAGTCCTCAGACTCATCTTTTTCCTTAGAATCAGATGGCTCATCAGAAAACAAATCATCATCCAAATCACCAACTGAAAAATTTTCATTCAAGCTATCTTCAGCAAGAACAACATCCTCCTTCTTATTGGTTTCTTCTATTTTTTTGTCTTTTTTTTCTTCTGACATATTTTATAATTTTATCTTATTAATATTATTAGGTCTTTTGAGCGGCAGCCTTGCTTTTACCAGATCCCATAGTAAGTCTTTTATTACCTCTAACTGTTCTGCTATTAGTTTTTGTTCTTTGCCCTTTTACTGGTAATTTACGTGAGTGACAAACACCTCTTCTGGCTCCAATTTCTTTAATTCTTTTAATATTACTAGCAACTTCACGACGTAAGTCACCCTCTGTTAAAAATTTCTTTTCAATTATTTCTCTTAAAGTGTTAATTTCTGATTCTTTTAAATCTTTAACTCTAGTGTCTTTATTAACTTTAGCCATTTCTAAAATATCTTTAGAAAATTTAGGACCAACACCAAAAATATAGGTTAAAGCAACCTCTACTCTTTTATCGTTTGGTATTGTAATGCCTGATATTCTTACTGCCATAAATTTATTTTGTTTATTTAAAAAATTAATTAACCTTGACGTTGTTTGTGCTTAGGATTTTTACAAATAACATAAACCCGTCCCTTGCGACGAACTATTTTACAATCTTTACATATTTTTTTAGCACTAGCTCTAACTTTCATATTTAATATTGACTAAACATTATAAATTTTTACTCGAAAAAAAATTCGCAAAATAAAAATTTAACAACAAATGTCAGTTCTTAATTTATAAACTATCAAAAAGGAAATTAAAGGCGGAAAACTATTCTTCCCTTGGTTAGGTCATAAGGACTAATTTGAACCTTGACTTTATCTCCAGGAAGAAGACGAATTTTATACATTCTCATTTTACCTGATAAATGGGCCATAATTTCATGCCCATTCTCCAACTGAACTTTAAAGGTAGCAGCTGGCATAAGTTCAACAACCTCGCCTTTTAACTCAATAAAATCTTTCGAATCTATTATTTGATTCTCTTTGTTATCCATTAAAAAAGGAAAAAGATAAAAATTACTCAATAAAACAAATAATTTATATCATTTTTACAAAATACAAAAAGCAAATATTTATAAAAATATTTTCTATAATAAAATTATATAGATAATTGTAATTATTGTCAAGAGCTATAATAGTTTTATTATATAAAAAATAAAATAATCTAATTTCTGAAAAAAATTATTTATATATAAGAAAATTTGAATCATTATTATTAAGACGAGCATCATTGATGGTTAAAAATATTCTTTTATTATCATTAGTAATTTTTGCCCAAGTTATATTCCTTCCATTAACAGTGGGGTGATTAGACCATGTCTGCCCAGAATCAAAAGATGTATATAATTGTTTATTTGAATCAAGCACCACCAAGCTTGAGCCATCGGACGAAGCATTAACAAAAAGAAGTGAATTGGTTGAAGCAAAAGAAGGGATTTGAATCCAATTTACTCCACTATCAATAGATTTATAAACATAACCGCCAGAACCACCGTAGTTAACAACAAATATTTTTAAACCATCATTAGAAATAGAAGAAGACTGCCAATATTTAGACCCCAAAGATGTTATCGCTGACCAATTTTCTCCATAATCATAGGAAATATAAACATAACCATTATAAACTGTGGCAACTAAAACTGAACCATCGGAAGATGAAGAGATTGATGTCCAATTCTTTGAACCAAGCAATGTTCTTTCGGTCCAATTATTACCATAATCAACAGAGGTGTAGATATAACCAGAGGTAGATTGAGCGCCTCCAGTAGCAGCTAATTTAGATCCATCATTAGAAATAGTCACTCCAGACCAAGCTCTTGATCCAGGGGAGGTTATTTGCGTCCATGTTTCTCCATAATTAGAAGAAAGATAAAGATAGCCACTCCAAATAGCAGCTATTATTTTTGAACCGTCGCTTGAAGAAGCAACTCTCGTCCACCTAGTTCGACCAGCTGATGTTCTTTGAGTAAAAGTGTTGCCATAATCGTTGGATGTGTATATATAACCAAGATAAGACACAATAATAACTTTAGAACCATCACTTGATGCATCTATTGCTCTCCAAGACCTCTCTCCTGCCGAAATCTGTTCAATCCAGGTTTGACCTAAATCATTAGATAAATGCAAATAATTTCCGCTACAAGCCGCTAAAATTAATGAAGCATCACTAGACATTTTTATATCTGCCCAACTTTTAGAAGAACTTAAAGTTCTAGTCAACCAACTTGAACCATAATTATCAGAAAAATAAAGAAAGCTACCATTCGTAAGAGTTGCTAATATTTTTTGTCCATCGTTGGAAATCTCTACTTGCCCAAAACCATAGCTAGTAGGCAAAGATGTTATTTGCCAACTATCACCATAATCAGAAGACAAATAAACACCACCACCGTACCTTGAGACTACAGCTTTCGAACAGTCAACCGAACAGGCAACTGACATCCATTTTCCGGATAAAGATTTCTCCACCCAACTAAGCCCATAGTCATTTGAAACAACAAGATCTCCAGCATAAGTCAATCCACCAGAAACAGCAATTATTTTTTGTCCATCACTCGACATGTCAATTGAAGACCAATATCTTTTACCAGCTAAAGTTAGTTGAGCCCATGTTTGCCCATAATCAGTTGATTTGTAAATATAATCATTATAAACAACCGCCATTAAAACATCTCCTGTTGAAGATGAAGATATATCTTTCCAATATTTAGAACCAGAAGAAGATTTTTCAGACCAGGTTTGTCCATAATCGTTTGATGTATAAATGTAGCCACCATAAACAGTGGCTGCTAAATATTGTCCATCAGAAGATGAAGTAATTGAATTCCAGTCTTTAACACCGGGAGAATATCTTTGAATCCATGTTTGACCATAATCACTTGAAGTATAGGCATAAGAATCATAACCCAAAGCTGCTAGATATTGACCATCACTAGACATTGTCACCGCTTGCCAATTAGAAGTATTAAAATCACCAGAAATTTCAGAATTTGGAATCATCTCCCATGAAAATTGTTGACACAAACCCTCAATGCAACTATAACCATTTTCACAAGCAGGTTCACAAACAATTTCTGGTTCAAGTGATTCTGGAAGACAATTTTCTTCCATTATGCCTCCAGGAGTGGCACATTTTAGTCCTTCTTCTAGATTAGAAACCTTGCTTCCTAAACAGAAAGAAATAGAGTAGGTAGAGTTGTCTTCACTGGCTTGATAATAGAAAGTATTTTGAGTAGGGTCGCAGACTCCATCAGCTGGATAAGGAGCAGTAGGAATATTAATCATTAACATTTCTCCGCTAGAAGTGATGAGGGTGCCACTATTCCATTCTTCTTCGGTAGGATATCTTCCCTGTTCATTAAAAAATAGTTCTAGGGCAGTTTGAGCTTGTTTAATATCAGCTATTCGCTTGCTATCACGAGCTCGAGAACGAGCTTGTTGTAAAGCTACAACTGCTAGAGTGGCTAGTATTCCAATGATAGCGATTACTACTAGGAGTTCGACGAGGGTGAAGGCTTTTTTGAATTTGTATTTTTTAGAAAAATATTTAAACATAAGCTCAAATTAAACCCCAACTATAAAAGAAAAGGAATAGATTAGAGGATAAAATAAAAACCTAAACAAACCCAAAGATAAAAATATTAACAGAATAAAAATTCCATATTTTTCCAAGATAAAAAATTTCATCTTAGCTCTTTCTGGTAAAAAATTAGAAATTATTTTAGAACCATCTAATGGCGGTATAGGAATTAAGTTAAAAAAAGCTAAAAGTAAATTCAAAAAACAAAAAATAATCGACATCAGAAAAATCACCGCCAAAAAATTACCAGAAATACTATTTAGAATAAAATTATTCTCACCTGAAAAATAAGAAACAGCTAAAGAACTTTTTAAGTTTTGAGCCAATGGAATAAAGCGAGCCACTAAACCAAAAAAAACAGCCATCACAATATTTGATCCTGGCCCAGCAAGTGCCACCTTTAAATCACCAAACTTCTTATCTCTTATTAAGTAAGGATTATAAGGAACTGGTTTAGCCCAAGCCAATAAAAAATTAGATCCAGATAACACAAAAAACAAAGGCAATAAAATTGAACCAAAAAGATCTATATGAGGTATGGGATTTAAGGTTAAACGACCCAAGCTTCTAGCGGTTGGATCACCCAATTTGTCAGCCATCCAAGCATGAGCAACTTCATGAACTATGATAGAAAATATTAAAATAGCTATTGATAAAATAGTTATAGACATGTTTTTTTTCTTAATTATTTTTTATAATTATAACAAAGTAAGTAATTTAAGGCAATTAACCTACAATTAAATATTTTTTAAATGAAAATAAGTAATTTAAAATTGCTCTTGATTATTTTTAAATTTATGCTACAATTAGCACATATTTGAAAAAGAATAATATAAATTTATAAATTTTAAGAAAATCATATGGGAAAGAAATGCGACATCTGTGGAAGAAGCTCAACTAAAGGCGCCAGCAGATCACACTCTAATATCAAAACTTTAAAAAGACAAGGAATTAATTTGCAAAACAAGAATGTCATGGGAATTAAAGCTAAAATCTGTACAACCTGCCTTCGAACAATGAAGAAGAATGATAAGATTGAGGAAGAAAAAAAACAAAAGAATTTATTAAAACAAGCTGAAGCTAAAAATAAAAACAAAACAGAAAAAAAAGAAACAAAGAAAGAAACAAAAAAAACAGTTAAAAAATCAGTAAGTAAAAAATCTGTAAAAAAATAATTCTGACGATAATAAAAAAATAGGTTAAAAGCCTATTTTTTTGTTTTAACGATGAAATAAAGCAATAATAAATAATAAAAACAAAAGAAAAAAGATAAATTAATTTCTAGATTGATAAAAGCCTTGGGAAATAATAAAGATTTTTTAGCAATAAGATTAAAGTATTTAAAAAAAAGTTCAACTGAAACAAAAAAAAGAGAAGATAAAAAAGGGGCAAAAAAAGATAAAAACAATCCTAAAATTAAAAAAATAATAATAAAAGGAACTAGCCATAAAACAAATAAATTAGACAAAGGAGCTATCAAAGAAAACTGTCCAAAACTTTTAATCAAAATAGGGGCTGTTATTAATTGAACCGACAAAGTGAGACTAAAAATATCTAAAATATTGATAATAAGTTTTTTACATTTTATTATTTTAAATTTAAAAATAATTTTAAATAAAAATTCTTTAAATCTGGGATAGATATAAACAATGCCTAAAACAGCCAAAAAAGATAATTGAAATCCCAAATCAGCCAACAACAAAAAAGGATTAATTACTAACAGAACAAAAGCTGAAAAGAACAAAACATTCGTCACACTTCCCTTTCTATTTAAGTAAACGGAAAACAGAGACAAAGAGCCCATCAAATAAGCCCTAAAAGCAGAGGGCGGCCAAGCAATCAGGCTTAAATAAAAAATTAAAAAAATATTAATGAAATAAAAAGATTTTCTGCGAGAGCATCCTAAAAACAATAAGAAGCTTAAAAAATAAGACGAAAGCAAGCTAATATGTAAGCCAGAAATAGCAACTAAATGACTCAGACCTGATTTAGAAAAAACATCTTTTTGTTCATAACTCAAATCACTTTTATCACCCAATAAAATAGCTTTGGCCAAGGAAGCTGACTCAAAAGAAAGATTAAAATCAAAAACACTTATTAAATATTTTTTAATCCCTAAAATCTGCCCTTTAAAAAGAAAATATTTGTTTAATTCTCCCACTATTTTGATTTCCGGATAAGAAGTAAATAGAGAAATATTATTTCTTTTAAGGTAAAGATTATAATCAAAATTAGCAATTTTATTTCCTTTCTCCAAAAAAGCTTCTACCTCTAAAACATCACCTACTCCATATAAAGGAAATTTTTTACTAATAATAAGTATTTTACCGGAAACTTTTTTTTCTTTTTTATCTTTTAAAATTTTTAAAACTTTAGCTGTTGTTTTTTGTTGTTCATTTTTGAATTCAACTTTTTCAACCAAACAAATAAGCCTAACATCTTGATTGATATAATAAGAAATGTGTTTGTCACTAATATCTGGCCAAGAAATCAAATAACGCCAAAAACCAAAAAAGAAAAAAGAAATAAAAAGCAAAAACAAAGAAAGCTTGTTAGAATAAAAATTTTTATTTAAGCCAGAAAATAAAAAAGATAAAATTAAAAAAAATAAAAAAGAAGAAAAAAATAAAAATTCTCCCCTTTTAGAAAAATCTAAAAAACTATTAGCCAAAAATATTCCCAAAGAAAAAGAAATAGAAATAATTAGCCAAAAATATTTTAAAAACATAAATACCGCCTAGAGCGGTATTATAAAAAAATATTAGTAAAAAATAATAAAATTAAAAATAAATAAATAATCAATTATTTATTTCTATTCTTTAAAAGCAATGACAAATAAGACTCAATAAAAGAATCTAAATCTCCATCCATAACGCTGGAAATATCACTTACTGACAAGTTAGTACGATGATCTTTGACCATTTGATAGGGCTGAAAAACATAAGACCTGATCTGTTTACCCCAAGTACCCTGTCCAGCACTACCCTTTATTTCTTTTTCCTTGGCTTCTTTTTCTTCTTGCTGTTTTTGATATAATTTTGACTTTAAAATAGTTAAGGCCCTTTCCTTATTTTGATGTTGCGACCTCTCACTTTGACAAGCCACGGAAATATTAGTTGGAAGATGAACAATGCGAACCGCCGAGTCTGTAGTGTTAACACTTTGACCTCCTGGACCAGACGAACGATAAACGTCTACCCTTAAATCTTTCTCATCTATCTCAATAAAAGAATTATCTTTTAATTCAGGTATAACCTCAACGCCAGCAAAAGAAGTATGTCTCATTTGTTCGGCGTCAAAAGGAGAAATGCGCACTAAACGATGCACCCCATTTTCACTCTTAAAATAACCATAGGCATAAGCACCGCTTATTCTAAAATTAGAATTTTTAATACCAGCTTCATTGCCTACTACCCTATCCAATAGCACCACCTTAAAACCTTTTTTTTCGGCAAACCTTAAATACATTCTTTCTAGCATTTCGGCCCAATCCTGAGCATCAACTCCACCAGTTCCAGCATGAACAGAAACTATGGCTGAACTATTATCCTGATCTCCTGAAAATAAAAGTAAAAATTCTAATTTTTTAAATTTTTCTTCTAATTCCTGAAATTTACTATTAACTTCATCATAAACAGAATCATCTTGATATTCACCTGATAAAGCCGCCAACTCTTCCATTTCTCTAATTTCTTTTTCTAATTCTTCAAAATTGTTTATCTCTGTTTTTAAATCCTCCAATTCTTGAGTAACTTTTACTGCTTCTATATTATTTTGCCAAAAATTATCTTGAGAAATTAAAAAATTCAAATCTTTGGCTCTAACTTTTTTTCTTTCAATATTTAAAGTTTCTTTTACCCGCAAAACATTCTCTCTGAGTTCATTAAATTTTCTAATTAAATTTTCCATAAAATATATTAATTCTGGCAATAATAAGTTCGACTTTCAACATTTGGTCCGCAGTAAGTATCATTCTTAATAGCTAAAACCTTAAAGCCAACTTTCTCTAAAAAATTCTTCATATCATTTTCTGAAATAAAATTCATTTTAATTGGATAAAGCCCAAGATGATTATAAAGAAAATCATCACTCAATCCCAGAAATTTTAAAATTGAATAAGCTTTTCTAATCGGCTGTAAACGAAAACGCCAAGGAATTTCAGTTGGCAATTGAAAAACTAAAACTCCATCTTTTTTTAAAATTCTTTTAAACTCTAAAATATATTTTTTAATAGCCTCTCTGCCAGGCATGTGTTGTAAAACTATCCCAGAATAAATAAAATTAAACTTACCATCTTCAAATATTTTTAAATCAGCCTGATTTTCATAAAATTCAGCTGATAAATCTTGATTTATTTTTCGAGCTCTTTCTAGCATTTTAGATGATATATCTGACCCAACGTATTTATCGAAATATTTTAACCAATGACGAGCTAAACGACCAACACCACAACCAAAATCAAGCATTATTCCCCTCCCTTGTCCAAGTTTTAGTTCTTGCATAACAGCAAAAACATTTTCTACCTCAGACAATCCAGTAGCTAAAAACTCTTCTAAATTCCAATTATTAAATCTTTTATCATTATCAGATAAAACTGCCCATAAAGGATCAAGTTCACCTAATTTTTCCCAGTTTTGTTTATGTTTTTCAATATTTTTCATGAAATTAAGTTTAATTTTATACTAAAAGTATAATAATAATTAAGTTTTTTGTCGATATTGACAAAATAGTTTAAATATGATACAATAGAAAGTTAGTACCTGCACTTTGAAAAATAATTAAAAATTGGATTATTTAGCCAGATCAATTAACAAAAATTGGTTTTACCAAATAATCTAATTGTTTAATTTAAAAACTGAATAAAAAATGAAAAATCTATTACTTTCTTCCCTGCTTTTAATTTCAACTCTTTTCTCTGTCTCGGGACAAAAGATGGAATTTTTTGGTCAAATTAACGAAGAAAAAATTACTCCAGCAATCAACTTTGCCGCTAGCAAAAGTTTCAGTGATAAATTTGGCTTAACTTTTTTCTCTTTAATCAGCGAAGCTGGTTGGGCTGAGGCAAATTTTGGACCAACGTTCTCACCCACCCCTAATTCATGCTTTTCTATTTCAGCTGGCATTGAAACTGGTGGAAATAAATTTCGAATGGCAACTAGTGCTTTTATAGCTTTTAAATCTGAAATACATTTTCTTTTGGTTGCCGAAAAAGGACAAGGAGACGACAATTACTGGTATCACAGCCAAATTATGAAATCATGGAAAAAAATCTCTGCCGGAATTATGGCCAGAAGATTAAATGGTGTTGGACCAAGAATGGAAATAAAGATGACAAAAGATTTTACTTTATGGGGAGCCCCTCTTTATGACTTTGAAGATGGAAAAATAAAAGGAGTGGTATCTTTGGCTATTAACTTTAAATAAGAAAAAAATGAAAAAGATTTTAATGCTAACCTGTTTCACAATGCTTTTTGTTACCGCCTTTACTCAAACTGACTCAACTGAGTCAAAAAAAAGTTTAGTACTATCAAACATTGAAGTTTCTTCTGGCAAAGGAGCAGTAACTTCCGGTCTCTACGCTTATTTAAATATGGAAAATAATGGAAATTTTTTCCAAGTTTGCTTGAGCGAAAACGATTTGGAGCTCACTTATCTTTTTAGCCTATTTAAAGGCAAGGCCTACCTTGGTCCAAATATTGGTTATTTTTATAATGTCCCTTACGGTGGCCCAATGCTGACCATAAACCCAAGCAAATATTTCAGTACATTACACTGGCTTGGCTGGATTATGGGAGATCCGGGAGAAAAAATTAATCCCCAAAATAGCCAATTTATTTTTGCAATTAACGCCGCCAATATTCATATTTGGCGCTTTACTGCTAGTTATTGCCTGATAAATTACATGAAAAACGAACCCCAACACACTGGGTCAATCAAATATAGTCAGCCAATAAACAAACATTTTTCGGCTTATACCGATGTAGGTTGGGATTTCTTAAATGACTCCCAACTACTAAAACTAGGAATAGTTTGGAAGCCGTAAAATAAAAAAAATTCTTAAAAAGGAAACATAATGTTTCCTTTTTTTATTTATAAAAATAACTATTGATTTTTTATAAAAAACTTGCTATAGTAAGAACATACATACGAAGAGGGCCTCAAGACATTGGCTTAGCCTAAGTGGAGATTCCCTTTTTAACAAAAAACCACTAGTTTTCTAGTGGTTTTTGTTTTTTACTCAATTTTGATTTTATTTTATATAAATAATCAAAATATTTTCCACCTAATCTTCTATATAAAGAAGATGCATATTTTCTGTTTGGAAATAATATTTTTTCAAATTTGTTTTTTTCTATTAAATAATTTACTAATTTAATATAATCACCATCTCCTGAAATCAAAATTATTTTATCAAACACTTCTTTTTCACAAATTTTTTTCATTATATCAAATATAATATCACAATCAATATTGCCCTTCTTTTTGCTAGTCATGGATGATGAATGATTTTTAAAGACTATAACATAATTATAATTTTTTAATTTATTATAAATATCTTGATTTGAATTACTTTTATAGCCAATATAATAATAAGCAATTTTAATTCTATATTTTTTCTTTAAGTATTTTCTTAATTTTTTAAAATCAATAATCCAGGGATCTTCTTCTAATTTTGTACCAATATATAAATTTTGACCATCAATAAAGCATAGATTATTTTTTTCCATAAATAAATTAATAAATATAATTTATTTATTGTAACAAAATTTATTTAAATCTAATTTAAATTTTTAATAAAAATAATAACAAAATTAAGTAATCAAAAACACTAGACACTACTCTTGCAAGAAGTATTAACAGGGTAAGTAAAAAGCTTTGGAGCCGACAATCTCATACCTAAAACCTCAGCAATTTTTAATAAGAAACTTAAACTAGGCAAAGACAAGCCCCTCTCCAACCTAGAGATACTGGACTGTTTAGTGTTAAGAAGCCCAGCTAACTCTTCTTGGGTAAGACCATTTTTTAGCCTGGCACTAATAATGCTTTCTGATATTTCTAAATTTAAATCAGATGAATTATTATAATATTTTTTGAATTTTTTGTTTTTAAATAATTCTTTTTTTAAATTATCAGCACTCATATTATTTTAAATTATTTATAATTTCATTTTTTCTTTTTTCTGACAATTTTATTTCTTTTAAAGACGTCTTTTGTTTTTTCTTATTAAAAATATTAGTTAAATAAAGAATGTTATTTATAATAGAAAAAAATATTCTATAATTAGCGTCTTTCCAATTGACAATAAGTTCAAATATATTATTAAATCCTTTTAACTTTTTAGCTAATTTTATTTTTAATAATAATTCTAAATTATTATTTTCTAGCCTTTCTATTGTTTTTAGTATTTTTTTAGCATGATCTAATCTGCCAGTTTTAGTTAAATTGTTTACATACACAAAAACGATATTATCACCTCTAGAATTTAAATATTCTTTAATTTTGTTCATTGATAGTTTATAATCAATATAACAAAATTGTTATATTAATATATTATATTAAAATTATTTCTAAGTCAAACAAGCTTATATAATGTATAGTACAAATGAATTAAATTAAGCTTAAATTAATAATAAAAAAAACTACCCAAAATAAATTGAGTAGTTCTTATATTTTTATATTAAATTATTTAACTATCTATCTAGTAGCTCCCGAATAAGTTATGGCTTGTAAGATATTCCAATCATTAGTACTTTGAGGCAATCTATTGTAAATATCTTTAAATATCTTTAGACCAGCTGATTCACTATTTAAATTTCTGTTTTCAGCTCTTTGTCTTAGACCATAAGCCATAATAGTTACAGCTGCATTATCTTTTAGATTACTCATATCAGCGTCTCTCTTGTAGATATTCTTAAATTCAGCTAAAGCTCTGTTTTCGGCATTAGTATTGGTAATAGATGGCCAACGACCGTTAGCAATTTTAATTACATCGTTTAATTCCGATTCTGAGCTTGGTAACTTGCCATAAGCTGATTGATAAGAATTGATAACAGCTGCTCTTTCACCTTCACCCAGTCTTTTAGTATTGTCATCTACACCATAGGTAATAAAAGTATTAACAGCAGTTTGCATGGTAGCGCTTATCCTAGATAATTCTGTTGTTAAATTTTGTAAATATTTAATTTGAGTTTCCTGTTCACGAACCTGATTTCTAAGTTGATTAATTTGGGAAAGCAATTCATTTACATTGCCTTGAGCTAAAGATTGTGAAGCTTGGTTGATATTGGTTATTTGGTTATTAGAAATAGTTTGATTTATTTTTATACCAGTAGTAAAAGTATTATTATTATAATTTAATTCATCTAGTTCTTTATTATTATTAACAGTGAAATGTAAATAAAGATTACCATGAGTATTAAATTTCCCCTTCCAATAAAAAGTGATAAACTCATTTGTCTTGAGAGGATTAGACGAAGAAGGAATATTTCTACTAGTAGTAAAACTTGAAATTGTTGGATTGGAATAATTAGTAAAAATAAAGTTTTGAGCACTAAAATTATTATACCAATTCATTAAACCAGTTGTACTGTTTAAATCACCTCCTAAATTTCTTATAGTAACAGATAAAACACCTTCTTCATTCATATTTGAAGAGGTGAAACTAATATTCGTTACAGTTAAATCTGGCCTTACATAATCAGAACCCCCAAGCAAGTCAAATGAATAAACCGGACTTACACTTCTGTCCCTATTTCTGTTATAGCAGATAATTTTATAGTAAGCCTTTTTACCTTGAAAAAATTTAGCTTCGCTTCCCTGATTTCTTAAAGTTAAATTATAATAAGGTCCATCACTAGCGGCAAAAATTGAACCGAAAATATAATCCTCTGGATCTCTTCCGGGCACTAAAGCATCATCATCTAAATTAGAATCTTTGGTGCTATAAATAACAGTACAATCATCACTTCCACTTTCTGTTTTCCAAATAATATCAATTTTATCTTTACTTATAATATTATCAAGCTTAGTAATTACCGGATAAGGATTGATTACAATTCTTTTACTAAAAGTTTTACCGGAAACATTAACAGGTAGTCCAGAATTATAGCCTTGAGCGGGCAGATTATTAGGATGAATCATATCAACTGTAAACTGAGTATTAGCTGGAACACCAGAATTGACGTCACCAATTAAAAGTAAGTTTTTAGTTTCTCCTGGATTTATCACTAAATCAACAATAAGATCAACTACATTTGCATTAAAACTATTAATAGAGGCTAAAATTTGATTATTGGACAAATCTTTGATTTTAAAATTTTTAATATAAGGATTTGCTATGCTACTATGAAAAGTCATAGACCCGGTTTCAACTGGTTCCGAGTTAGAAACAGGAGCAGTAAGATTCATTCTATTTAATTGAATCTCTGTCTGCCCAGAA
Organism: uncultured Gammaproteobacteria bacterium; assembly: GCA_964540285.1. Classification (GTDB taxonomy): domain Bacteria; phylum Patescibacteriota; class Patescibacteriia; order Patescibacteriales; family UBA12465. The sequence goes on along the minus strand of CAZILW010000005.1, from coordinate 6,616 downwards.
TAATAAGTATACAAGGCATTAAAATTAATAACACTATCACTATAACCAGATGAAACAATCAGGCTATTACTTGAAGCATTGGTTTTGTTTATACCAAACATAAACACCAGGGCAAAAGCCATGATTAGAAAAGAGATTTTTTTAAAATTTAACATAAGCTTAATATTCTATTCGCGTGAACACAAAACCCCGTGCCGGAACCCCGTGTCGCTTAGCGACTATACGGAGAGGGCTATGTGAGAAAGTGTCTTTACGCAATTAATTATTTTTATTTCACACCTAAACTATAACACATTATAATTATTTTGTCAAATCAAAATGAAATACCGAAATTCTTCCGTCGCTCGTTTGATAATAGTTATCAGCTTCAACTTTCATCTCATTTACTATCCGCTCATAAGCCCACCAATAGTCATTAACCACCAAATAAGCATTGTCAGCTTCTACTTGCGACAAAAGTTCTTCTATTAACTCCCTGTTTGGTTTATCGAGCATTTTTAAATAATAATCATAAAATAAGCCTCCAGTTTGAACTGAATAATACAACCAACCATCATAATATCTTTTAAAGCCCAACTCTTTGATAGCGGCTGCACCCACCTGTTGATTAGCTAAAACTATATAATTATCATTAATTTTAACATCCTCAATCAATTTTACTGCCTCAAAATCAGAACTAGAAACCGAATAACCACGAGAATTAAAATAATTATCTTTGCGTGGATAATTCAAATAAAGCGATGATAGTAAAAATAATAATAAAAATAAAAGAGAATAAAAGTTAAAACTCCTTTTTTTCCTTTCAACTCTTTCAATAATTTCTAAAAACAAATTTAAAAAAACAGGAATTAAAAATAATAAAGAAATAATTAAAACCCTTTGAGAGTAAGAATTTTTATCAATATCACTCAAAAACGGAAAAGAAACAAATAAACTTAAAATATAAGATAAAAATAAAGCTAAAAAATTATACAGATAAATATTGGACCTCTCTTCTCTTTTATTTTTAAACCAAAAATAAAGACCAATTAAAAGTAAGATAAAGAAAAAATAAAATCTATTGAAAAATAAAAAATAAATAAAATTCAAATAAACATTTTCCTGTCCTAAGAACTTAGGAATTAAAAAATTAAAATTGATTTGAGGCCAAGACAACTTTCCACCAACAAAAAATAAAAGAATTGGTAGAATAAATATTTGAGCAAGATAAAGACCAGAAATTAATAAAAGTCTTATTCCTCTTGATCTGGATCCCAGCTTTCGCCACGTAAAACGTGGCTCGCTGGGATGACAAAAGGAAAAAAACATTATCACTACAAAAATAACTGCTGGAATGCCCGCTAAAGGATGAACAAAAAAGGAAGCTAAGGCCAAGGCGGACAAGAATATGTAATTTTTTCTTTCTGAAATAAAATCTTTATCTAAAGAAAAAATAATTAAAATAGTTAAAAAGAAGAAGGCTAAGTTCTGCGGAACAGTATAAGTGAAAATAGAAAAAGGTAGAAGTAATAATAAAATTAATAAGTAATAATAATTAGAGCTTATTTTATTTTTAAAAACCTTAAAGAAACTTAAAGGAATAAAAAGAGCTGATAAAACCGGAACCAAGCTTCGACTAATAAACTCTAATTTTAAAGGCAAGGTTTTAACTAGAAAGAATTCCAAAGAATATTGTCCAATATAATAAAAAGTTTTAGGACTGATAAAACCAAACTGTAATATCTCACTTAAAGCTCTTTGATGAAGCAACTGATCATAGCCAAAGGCTATTTTATAAACAAAGAAAGAAATTGAGAAAAAAAGAAAATAAGCTAAAACAATTAATATTTTAGAAAAAGAGGAATTAAGATAAAAAGAAACAAACAATAAAGATAAAAAAACAAATAAAAGTAAATAAAAATAATTAGGAATAAGATGCCAAGGAGATATTATAGCTAAATCGCTAGAAGCCCCAGATAAAGCCAATATTAAAGAAATAAACAAAAAGAAAGCTAACAAAAAAAGAGAAAAACTTATAAAAAGAGTCTTTGAATTTAAACTATCACTCAGTTCTTTTTCTTGCCGATAAGGCTTATAAATGATAAAATAGAAAAAGACAGAACTAGTTAAAAGACTTGAAAATAAAAGAATAAAATAAGAAAAATTATTTAAAGCCCAGAAATAATATAAAAAAGATCCAATAATAGCGATACTGGAAATAAAAAAAAGAGAAACTGTTAAAATATTTTGTTTTAAAATTCTTAAAACTTTCATACCAACACTATAACAAAAAAAAAGATAATATGAAAATTGCCCAAGTAGTTTGTGTCTATCCTCCCTATGCCGGTGGAATTGGCACCTCAGCTTATAAAAATCAAGAAGTGTTTCAAAAAAATAACCAGTCTTTTGTTTTTACTAAAAAAAAGAAAAAAGAAAATAATACTGAAAAAAACATAATTGAACTAGAAGCCTTGCCTAGCTTGGGTCATGCTGGCATTTTATGGCAATTATTAAAGAAATTAAAAGATTTCGATCTAGTTTATTTTCACTACCCTTTTTTTGGAACAGCTTTTATAATCTGGCTCTTTAAAATATTAAATCCGCAAAAAAAATTAATCATTCATTATCACATGGATGTTAAACATAAAAATATCTTTTTTAGAATTTTATCTTGGCCAGAAACATTAATTAAAAAATCGCTATTTAAACAAGCTGACAGAATAGTTTGTGCCTCACTTGACTATATTAAACACAGTCAAATAAAAAAATATTTTAAACTTTGGCCAGAAAAGTTTACAGAAATTCCTTTTTTTGTAGATACCGAAAAATTTTACCCTGATTTAAACAAAAAAAATAATAAAAAAAACAAGGAAATCTTGTTCATCGGTGGACTAGACAAAGCTCATTATTTTAAAGGGGTTGATATTTTAATTCAGGCTTTTGCTCAAGCCAATTTAGAAAATACAAAACTTTTAATTTCGGGAGAGGGAGAATTAAAAAATGAATACCAAAAACTAAGCAAAGATTTAAATGTGGAAGATAGAGTTGAGTTTATTGGAAAATTAAGCTTAGAAGAGCTAATAAATAATTATCAAAAAGCCGATGTTTTAGTGCTACCATCTATTAATAGCAATGAGGCTTTTGGAATAGTACTAATAGAGGCCATGGCCTGTGCCACGCCAGTAATCGCCTCCGATTTGCCTGGAGTAAGAAGTGTTTTTGAAGAAAATATTTCTGGTTTAAAAGTGGAACCAAAAAACATTGAAGATTTAAAAAATAAATTAACTTATATAATTAAAAATACAGAAGTAAGAAATAAAATGAACCAAGAAGCTAGGAATTTGGCTGAAAAAAAATATTCGAAAGAAGTGTTTGTCTCTAAAATAGAAGAATTATTAATATAAAAAAAATTGTTTAATCGCTTATCTTTTGCTATAATAAGCTTATGAAAATAGCTGTAATCAACAATTTATATAAACCCTACCAAAAAGGTGGTGCCGAAAAAGTAGCTGAAATAACAATTAATCAACTACAATCATTGGGCCATCAAGTTTTTTTAATTACCACTAAACCACAAAACCAAAAAGAAGAGAATACCCCCCTTAAGACCTATTACATAAATTCTAAATACTATAATCTTAAAGACTACGGCTACACCTATCGCCTGCTTTGGCAAATAGACAATGTTTTTAATATTAAAAAATCATTAAAATTAAAAAGTGTCTTAAAAAAAGAAAAACCAGATTTAATTATTAGTAATAATTTAATGGGACTATCTTTTTTAAGCTTTCTTGTTATTAGACAATTAAAAATAAAACATGTTCACATTTTACATGATGTTCAGTTAATTCATCCCTCTGGTCTAATATTTTATCGACAAGAAGAAATAGCTAATACCATAGCCGCTAAAATTTACCAATTTCTAAATAAAAAAATAAGTTCTTCACCCAAGCTAATAGTATCGCCATCAAAATGGTTGCTGGAAAAACATCTAAGAAGAGGTTTTTTTAAAAAAAGCAAAAAATTAATCTTAGATAATCCTCTGGCTTTTAAAAAGATTGAGAATAAAAAAGAACTTACAGAAAATAAACAAAACTATAATTTTATCTTTGTCGGTCAAATAGAAGAACATAAAGGAATAATTTTTTTAATCAAAACATTTAATCAAATCAAAGAAAAACAAAACATTAAATTAACGATTGTAGGAGATGGAACTTTGATAAGTGAAGCGCAAGAGTTAGCTAAAGATAATAAAAATATAATATTTTTAGGAAGAAAAAGTGGAGACGAAGTCAAAGCTGAGCTTTTAAAACATGATTGCTTAATAGTCCCCTCACTTTGCTATGAAAATTCTCCGACAGTCATTTATGAAGCTTCGGCCTTTAATTTGCCAGTCATAGCTTCTGATTTAGGAGGGATAAGTGAGTTAATTAAAAAATATAAAGGCATGCTATTTGAAGCTAAAAATTCTCACGATTTAATTAATAAAATAGATTACTTCTGCTCTAACTTTTCTAAATACGCTGGAGCGCAACTTCCACAAATAGGCGAAGAAAAATATGCCGAAAAAATACTAGAGGAAATTAAAAAAGCGACATAAAAGTCGCTTTTTTTCTTTGTTCGTAAAAATATTTACGAAAAAGATATTCTTTTTAAACAGGTTGGATAAACTTTCTTCTTATCATCATTGTTTATTAGATCGTCTGAAAGTCTAAATCCGTCTCGAGATCTAAATAATTCTGGAATAAAATCTTCCTTTCTATACCTCGAGCCGAGAATGGATATTTTTTCCCCACCACCATTATAAAGACTGGAAAACAAAAGAAGAAAGGATAATGTTTCATTGATATTCATTGGCGTAAGATTGAGACAGTCAAAAACTTTCTCGGCTTTTTCTGGTGAAATTCCAGCAATAGAGTCTTCGTTTAAACCATTCTCACCACCAAAAACAAAATAAAAATCTTCTTTCAAGCCAACCTTGTTATAAACCTTTTCTATATTAATAGATTCAAAAAGGTTTAATTCAGCCCCTTCTTTCTGGTTAACACTAAGTAGTGGCGACTTAAAAACTTCTTCTAAAACTTTAAGAGAAAAAACAGGAAAAAAAGGAATTGAATCCAGATAGGCCGGGTAACAATAATTACAAGCTCTTCTTACAACTTTATTTTTTTGCCTTTGCAAAAGAGCTAAAATCTCCTCCGGAAAACCAACTTCTCTTAATTGACCAATTTGCCAATCAAAGAGACCGCTCATTTTCTTCTTTTTTTCAGAAAAACAAGTAAAGAAAGCAATAATTCTTTGAAACAATTTAATTTTCTTCATTATATTGTCCTCCAATTAAGATTTTAATGTTCAAAACTTATCCTATCATTATACCATATTTGTAATAAAAAATCAATATCAAGGTAAAAGCTCCAAGAAAGACTCAACATCATCCTTGTAAGACTTATCCAACTCCAATATTTTCTCAGCGCAAAATCTAGCTTTAGAAAAATCACCGGCCAAATAATAAGTCATCCCACCTCTAGACAACCAATCAATATCTTCTGGATACTTACTTAAAATAATATCATACATTTTAACAACAACATCAAACTGTTCATCAGTTAATAATTTTTCTTCAAATCGACTTACGAAAGATTCAAAGTCCATTAATTCAAATCCTCGATTATCAGCGCAAGTATTGAAATTTAAAATAAAATTATCAAAATCATCCTCCAAAAAATAAAGGTTAGTCACCTGACAAAAAGCATCAGGCATTTTTGGATTTATTTCTTTGGCATAATTTAAAGTCTCAATTGCCTCTTGATCTTTGCCAAAATTCAAAAGAATACTAGACTTAAAAGAATACAAAGGAACTCTTTGAGGGCTAGCCTCAATTGATAAATCAAGCATTTTTAAGGCTAAAGAATTGTTTTCTACTGCCATCTCGTTATTACCCTTTTTAGCGTAAAAGCGACCGGCCATTTCATATATTTTGGCTGCTCGAAACAACATTAAGCTATCATTAATATTATAATTTAAATTAGAATTAGCCGCATAAATTCCCAAAGAAACTATTTTTTCTAAATCATCAAAAGCGACATTGCTCAACATTGAATCAAAATTGCTAGTCATTAAGGTTATATAAGACTCATGACTATCACGAACTAAAACTGATTGATACTCAAAAGCTTTTTTAAAATTTTCATAACTACCCATTATATCTCCCCTACCCAAAGAAATATAGGCATCAATAGTGGTTTTAGCTGTTTTCATAGCTCTAATATTAAAGCTAAAAATTAAAATCATAAAAACTGAAGCAAAAAATAGAAATAAAACACCCTCCCTGATTTTCAACTCATTTCTTTTTACTTCTTCTTTTTTAGGCCTAGAAGATAATTCCAAGAAAGAAACGTAAGCGGCAAAAAACATTAAATACATATAAGTCGAGAAAGAATCAAAGACAGCCAGATTTTGAACAAAATAAGCCACTAAAAGACCAGACAAAACTGACAACTCAAAGAGATTTAGGGCAGTTGGATTATCATTGTTTTTACGATACTGAAAATAAGATTTAAATAAAAAATAAAATAAAGAAATAATAAAAAACAAGTAAGTTAAAAGACCTAGCACTCCAGTAGTGCTTGTTATATCA
>CAZILW010000004.1:0-47566 GCA_964540285.1 uncultured Gammaproteobacteria bacterium | reverse complement strand
TATTATATTAGATCTAAACCCAGAATGTAACCCTAATTGCTGCAATTGGAACATATAATGTCAATAACTATTGTGAATATTAAAAATTAATTTAATTACAGACCGGCAAAACACCCCTTATATTATTCTCTGTACAGCGATCATCTACCCCGCAAGCTTCTGAAAAAGGGTTTTCGAGATAAGCAGGGTTGCCATCAATAAGAGCTCCACAGCAATATCTATAACAACTACTATTAGTATTCGCAAAAGCACCCATACCATAACATTTAAAGAAGTCCCAATTATCAATTACTTTAATTAATACTATATATTGACCTGGTGATAAAAATTTAACCAGACGATGTGGGTTTAATGAGTCTGGACGATGGTCAATATTGCTTAATACTATATTAGGAACTTGTTCCCAGGAATCATCAACTCTTTTAATCTTAATGAATAATTTCTTTATCGGCGCTTGCTCACTATCTACAAAAGTATTGAAAGATAAAGTATAAAAACCTCCAGAAACTATATTATAAATATTGGAAGGAATTCCATCTTCACGAACCATTTGATTTATTTGACCACTTGGACCACTCATTTTAACATTTTCAATTTGAGGATAAACAGAACAGATATTTATATCACTCTCCCTTGGAGGGCAACCGGCCGTATTACAAACAGAAGCTGGGGTTGAGCCTTTAAGAGTGTGGTCATAGTTAAAACCAGAGTTTGAGGAAATTTTTGCGAATACATATTTTAAAGAGTCTCTAGCAATATTAAGATTAGCAGAACTGGAAAATCTATTAGAATCAGAAGTGTTTAGAGTAAGTTTAATTTTACCATCACTATCATACCTCAATGCTTCGCAAGGATTTCGCCAGCTACCATTCATATAAACAGTTCCTGTACCAGTACAAGACAAGGGTAGTCCATGATAATAGTATGGACTTTGTGGGTTTGTATTTACTTGATTAACATAAACATCATACGCCGGCATTGTCGGTGAGTTTATGGCACCAAAAGGAGTATTTTTTGAAGATAGACTATAATAATTCAAATAGTTTGGTAAAGAAGATTGATATTCCTTAAAAGAATATGGGGATGATTTCAACCTAGACACCCAAGGAACATCTCCTTTAACGATAAAATTACATTTTGGGACGTATTTATCGGGGTGCATTAAACAAGCACCTTTTCCGTCATTACATTTATCTAATGGGCACTGATCATTTCCATTCCCTGGATGAAAATATTTAGCGGGGATACTTGTACTGCCTTCGCTATAATCATAGATACCACTAGTTTCACACTCTACTTGAGTCATGCCATAGGCTAATAATCTAAGACCGATTTCATGTTCTTTGTTAACTGTTTTAGCGTTACTGTTACTTAATATTCCATTATATTTATACCATCCAGCGCCAGAGTTATATCCTGATTGAAAATTTGCTTTAGCATAAAATCTCCACTCCTCTCTTACTGTCGTACCACTACTATAATAAGAAAGGTTATTACAATCATCACAACCAGTTGGGTTATTGGAAGAGCCACAAGTAATAGTCCTAGTATTATCCCCTCCCTTAAGATCCTGAATCTTAACATCTTTTCCTAAAATCATTAAACCATTGCTAATAGAAATTATTGGCAGGTGTGTGTCAGAATTTTTCTTCGGAATACAAAAAGACATATCATGATAATAATAATCATCAAGCAAATAAGCCCCAACATCCGTGCCAAATGTATCTTGACAAGGACCATTGTCCATATCAGTCCTCTTATTTCTAACCAAATAATAATCCGAGCTAATACAAGTGCTTCCAGTAGCTATATATCTGTAAGAATAATTATCAGAAGTTCCTTTTTCCTTTCCAATTCCCATACCAACCATAAACACGTCTCGATATTCTACCAAGTCAAAATTAGCATTCATTTGAGCGCAATAAAGCGGGGTACTTCCAGTTAAAGGAAAGCCAGAAAAGTTGGAAGATAAATTATCAGCACTGCTTCCAACAATAGCATCTATCGGATACCACAATAAACAAACATTTTCATTAAGAGGGTCTTTTTCTAGACAATAGCCCTCCCAGCCTTGCTCCACAAAAGAATAACCTCTAGTGTCACTTGAACAAGAAATACTGTCTTGCCTAGGATAGAGCCTACAAATTGACGATATATATTTATCATCAGCTACCTCCAAAACTGGCCCTACATTAATATCATCAACATACATCCAACCCCCAAATCCAGTTTCTCCAGCAGGTGGTCCAAAAACTATTTTAGAACCTTTAGTCCAGGTTGACTCTGTTCTAAATTTAAAATTAACTCTTTGCCAATTTTTATTGTTAACATTTACCAAAATATTTTTAGCATCTGATTCAATTTCATTTCCATTAATATCTACACCTATGATTCTGGCTAAAACTACCCCGCTAAAGGCTGCCTGAGAGTAAGTTATATTAGCGGTGTTTATTAAAAAATTGATAAAATAATCTGTTTGAACGGAGGTGTTTAAACTCTCAGATGTTTTCCAATCCCAATTACAATTATCGCTACCGCCTATTCTAACAAAGCCCAAATTAGAAGGAGATGGATAAACATCAGTGTTTGAAGGAAAAGAACTTCCTTTAGTGTCAGAACTTTTAGAAATAATACAATCATTCGGAATATTGCCACCATCCACTCTTGTCCATTTATTTAAATCTCCAGGACCCTCAAAGTCACTATCAAACAAAGAAGAATTACCTCTTTGAATCATAGCATCTAAATAATAATGATTAAGCAATGAATAACCACTAACATTAGCATCTTTGGCTGAATTAAAGCTTCTATTCCCAGGAGTTGACTTAGAAAAATTCAAACAATTACCGCTAGCATCCATAGATGTACATTGTCCAATTTGCAAGCAAACATTTTTATCATTTCCTTTTTCATCTTTTTCAGTAGTGTAAGAATAACAAGACAACCATTTACCACAAACTCTGTCCGGGCTAACCTTTACAAGTTTATTAGCATCTTTATAATTGTTTTGATTTGAAGGGTTATACTGACTGTAATTACTTGAATCATAAATTAATGTTTCAAAATTAGGATATCCACTTGACCTGACTGACCTTTCGTTAAACAAAATACAACCTCGATTAAATTCAGGAAAATTGCAAGATTTAAAATCTAAATTATCTTTTATCTTATAATCAACAATCAGTTCTCTCCATTCCAAAGAAATATCATTAATTTTGGTACTAGGAGCTATTTCAATAACTAGCTCGCAAGCATTGGAATTATTATTAGCGGAATAGAAAACAAACTTTGAAGTATTAATTGCTGGATATTGGGGTAGTGGCTGTACACTATAAAAGGAAGAGTTAGGAATTAAATTTAAAATATTAGCTGAATTTAACTCATAAAAATGATTTTGACATTTTATTCTTAAACTTTTTAAATTTTTATATTTTATAGTATAAAGTTTGTAAGCCTCTAGGAAATAATTTGATTGCTTAAAATAGTAGGAAGATGCTGTTTGAGTACATGATATTTGATCATTAGAATTAACAGAACATTGTTGTCCAGATAAAGCTGTTTCACCATTTGAATCAACTGGAGACCAACCATCAAAATAAAGATTATCATCATCAATATCAGCAAAATTAGGATTAGAGACTAGATTAGGATTAAAAGAACTTTCTGGGTCTATATATTCCGTACAGCTAGACTCTTTTAAGGGACAAAGACCTGTCCAATTAACCCCGTTAGCTTCTGGTCTTGGTTGGCTAACCAAAGCGCCGTCACTACCAATTGTTTTTATTATTTCAAAATCAGAATCAACTGGGCAAAGATAATTAGTTTCATCTAGTTTACAAACAGTCTCAAGTGGACAATCAGAATCGGTATTACAAGCTTTAGGTAAACTGCTAATAGGAGCACTATCAGCTGCAAAAGTCATATTTGAAGGCAAGCATCTTTTTACCTTTTTAGCGTACCATTTATTATCTACGAGCTGACAGACATTGTCCATTGGATCTTTAAAATAATTGTCGCCAGCAGAAGATGACCAAGCGTCACAACCCACCGCCTCTCTGGAACAAAGTATTCCTTGATTATATTTATCTGGATTATTTTTAACATAAATATCCTGATAAGTATAATTCATATTGGTGGAGTAAATATTAGATATTGCCTTTCCTAAAAGAGAACAACCCTTGTCAGCTGAATTACAAATTTTAGTACTATCATAAACAACTAAAGAAAAATTATCTTTAGGAACTTTAACACAGTCTCCAAGATTAGAAGAGCATGAATTCAATCCTGTATTTAATTCTCCTGATAAGAAAACCGCCTCTTCTTTTGGGGTATAATTGTGAGTATCAATCATCAATTCACAACCCACAGCTGATTCGTCACACAATTTAGTAAATTGTCTTAAATAATGCTTATTATTAGCTCGATCTAAATAAGCCAAACAGCCCAAGTTATAATTTGAACCTTGATATTTAGAGGTTTGATCGTAGTAACAAATATTAGGAGTTTTCCAAGAGTTTTTAATTAAATAATACCTGTTGGCTGACTCAGATAAAATTAAATCATCAACATAAACAATGTTAGTGCTAGTATTTTTGATAACAATTTTTTCACCAGAATCAATATCATGATTTAATTCATCTAAGGAAATTCTGTAAACCTGCCAAGCAGAGCCTTTTATAGAAATATTATTAATACTCTCTCCATTTACAGGACTTATAGTTTTAAAATTAGATATATCACCTTTTGAATTTATAAAATAAATTTCCAAATCAGAGCTACTGTCAGTATTCTCGCCATGATTTCTAGCCAAGAAACTTAACAGATAAGATTTTCCTTTTACTAATCCGGAAATAGACCTATTAGATTCAGATGATGGATTTATTCTCATTGATCTTCCATTGTTGCTTAGAGAGGTTTCAGAGCTTACTCCGCCTTGCCAGCCGGAGACATCTTGTTCAAAATCATATGAAGTAACAATCCTAACATTGCTGGCTGTATTTCCTCCATATTCACGACAATAATTTTCAGAAGAGGAACAGGATTTTCCCTCGCCAGGAATAGCTTTATAAACACAAGCTTGCTGTCCTTCGTCCCAGACACCACCATTTAAACAATGGAAACAAACAAAACCGCTAACAGATTCATTATTTGTATAATCGTCTGTTGTGGCAGTTGCCCACTTAGCTACCGTTTTTCCTCCCGCATTTAAATTGTTGCAATCTGTAGAGCCATTAACACCTGAGATATTTCTGTTTATATTTCTTTCAGTCATTCTATAAAGCGTACATTTGTCAGAACAAGTTATAGTTTTTGAATACAAAACATAAAAAATATCACCTGCCTGATTATACATTTCTCTACAATCTGAACTGTATCTAGGATTAGAGGGGTTTAATTTTATTATTTCACTACTACAAACATCGACTCCGCCAATTATATGCTTATAAGAATTACCATCAGAAAATAAATTTCCTTCAGTTAAAGAGGGTTGGGAGTTCTTAATCGACAAATTAAACGATCTTAATTGATATCCGCTTTCATCATTTCCCTCCCAAGAATAAAAACTAGAACAAGTTCCTTCATTTGGTTTTATACATTGTCTTAGATAAGAATAATATTCGACCCTCTCTCCTCCACTAGATAAGTCTTCTAAGTTTGTAAACTCTGTACAACCAGCACTGTTTGCTGAACATTTTTTAGCTGTAGTTGGTATAAGTCTGTGCGGCGAATCACTTTCAAATATGGTAGATTTTTGAACATAAACATTATAACCATCACACTCAGCTGGACAATAATCTTTGTCCATAGCTTTGGCTGGAATATTTCTACCATCAGCCATTTTAAATAAATCACATCCTAATTCATTAAAATTACAAAGTCTAGCATAACGGTAACATGCAGCTGGAGCATTTGATTTTAAACTGAAATTAGGAGTGCTAGAATATGGGTCAACATAGCATTGTTTTTTTAAATAATCTGGGATTGTTTTAATATAAACTAATCCATTACCTCTATAATCAGAATAAAAAGTTCCAACGGCACCCTTCTCTAGTTTTAATTGATCAAAATAACATTGAGAATTTGAACCAACGTTTATTCTAAAAACAACGTCTGACCCTGAATGGTTATTAGGATAAGTATAAGAAACACTTTGATAAGAAAAATCAGTAGAAGGGGCTATTATTCTATGATCGGCTGTTGGCATATCAGCTATAAAGGCAGTCGAAGTGGCAGTACACTTAGAATAAAAAGAAAAAGTAAATGTCTCACCTTTTAAAAAGTTATTATCAGGACCAACAGAAGTCAAGCCATTCAATGTATCTCCACTAGTCAAAAATATCCCCCTACTTCCATTATAACCAATATTGCTCTGAATTTTACCATCATTAAAATAAGACTGCCAACCTTCATCGGATTCAAAACTACCATTAATAATAAAATTATGGCCAAAACCAGATTTAGTTCTAATAAACTCGTCACAACCCTCAGAAGCTGCAGAACAAGATTCTACTTTTCTATTCAAATTAATCAAACTATCGCCTGGCTCAAAAGTATTATTTACCCAAGAAACCTTAGAAGTGTTTTCGTTGTAAACACCGTTAGTGGAATAAACCGTACAACCAGCATTACTGGCATCACAAGGACTATACTGAATGGTGTTTTTAAGTAAAGCTAATTTTTTTCCAGAAGAACTAGTAAACGATTGGCAAGTATTAAAAATAGAGGAACAAGAATCACTATTAAAATTCCAAGTTCTTTTTTCCTCTGTACAATAACCATAAAATTGACAGGAACCATCCCCAGCCTCTCTTATACAAGACCTTTCATCAGCACAATAGGTATCGCTTCGAACAATTAAAATATTTTCAGTTCCTGCATTTATAATATTACCCTCAGAATCTTTTGTATCTGGGATAGAGATAGTTTGAGTTGATAAAACATGACCTCCATAACCCTGTCGAGCACAATAATTCATAGGGGCTTTTAAAACCCAGTGAGGATCAACCAAGCCACGACACCACTCCATTTCACTATTATTACTAGGATCATGAGGAAAATTTTTACTAAATTGATTATACTCATCATCCCCACTAAAACAAGAAACCATATCCATAATAGTGTACTGACCAGAGTTAGATTCTTGTAAAGGAATAATTCTATTTAAAGCCTCTTCCCAGGCAATAGGAACTATACGAAACTTTCTTAAAATCATTAAAGATCTTCTATTCAAAGTGTTTTGATAACTACCCTTTTCTGAAAACAACATACCAGCCGAAATTGACCCATTTTCAATAGCGTCTATTAATGTGTTTTTATTTTCAATAGCCCTACCAAATGATTGATTAATAACACAATTATTAGGACCACTATAAGTACTTTGACTATTACAAATCATTAATTCGGCCAAAATACTATAATCAGTTTTTTCTGTAAATTTCGGAGTTAAAACTTTTTTCAAGGTTTCTGATAATCCAGCTTTAGTATAAAAAGTAGAGGGGTCGGTCTCTCCAGAATCAAATTCTGGTGCCGCAAGAGGGTTTCTGTCCCAATCCCTGCCAAACCAACTATAAGAACCTTCAGAATAAGATTTTAAAAGAGAATTTATAGTTGATAGCAAAAGTTGATTGGAAAAAATGTTAACAGCGTCAACAAAAATATCCCCAGTTGTTTGTCCAAAAGTTTTGGTTGCTAAATCTCTAGTTTGCTGAACCTCTCCTTCAATAGCGCCCGGAACAGATTTTTGCTTGTCACCTATACTTCTAACATCTAACCAACCCTGACTAAATTTTAACTGAGTCTCTACTTTTTCTTTTTCTTTATTTCCTGTTTCCAAAACTTTATCCAATAAACTCATAGTTATTCCAATATCGCTACCAGCTGGATCAATTGAAGCAACAACCTGGTCTAAAAACTTTTTAGGATCCTCAGCATAAGACTCCCATCTGTCAAATTCACTTTTCCAGCCAGCTTTCATTTGTTGCCATCCACAACTAGGTGTAGTCTCTCTATAATTATGAGTTAACCCTAAACCAATTTTTGTTTTTATATCTATATTGGGTTCGCAAAAATTAAAATCCCACTCCTGACCAAGAAGATCAAGGGCCTCACCAATAGCAGCATCTCTAATATTATCACCATATTTTGTCCAATAATCAGTTTCCCAAGTTGGCTTTTGACCGCCTATTCCAGTTCCTAAATAAACAGCTCCATCATAAGCCAATGTAAACAAAGATGATCTTAAAGCAGATTGAAACATGTTAGCACCCATCTTAACTAAAAACTTATCTTTATTTTTTTCCACCCAATCAGTCACCTTTCTGATAACGGCCACCGGACCTCCAATTATATCAGAAAAGGCATAGGCCTTTTGAGGAAACAAAGAAAAACTAAAAATGAATGAGAACAATAAAAAAAGCAAAATGCCCTTTTTGAATTTTGACTGAGCAGGTTTATTGTTAGTCATAATATATTTATAAACTTTTAATTTATTATTGACCTGATTGGATGGTCTGATAAAGAGATTGCTGATAAATATTTAACAACTCCTCATCACTAATTAAATCTATTTCAGATTTATCAAAACCAGCATCTATTAATTGTTGCCTAAGTTCGGCTGGAGATATATTATAAATCTGATTTAAAACGTCCGAATTTAAAGTCTGATTTAAAGAGGTGTTATTGTTTAGGCCTCCACTATTTCCGATAACCTGACTAGTCGACTGATCTGTATTTACAGAAGAAGAACAGCTTTGACCTTGAGGACAAAGAGGGTCGGTTTTATAGATAAATATTTCCTCATAATCACTTAATCCATCACCATCAGTATCTTCCAAATAGGGAGATGTGCCATGAATAAAAAGTTCATCCCAGTCAGAAATGGTATCGCCATCAGTATCCACTAATTTTAAGTCCAAATTGTTAGAGTTTAAATTATTTCCCGACAAACAACTTCCATCAGCACAAGAGGAGTCTTGTTTGTTAGCATTTTCTGTTCTTGGTATAACAAAGGGTTTTTTAATATTATTTCTTAAATTAATAAAAAAAATAACAATCACCAACAAAGAAAAAACACCTAAAACACCTAAAGCTATTTTTCGCTCTTTATCCATATTAATTAAAAGAATTAAATCTATTATAGTTCATAATAAATATTATAATATTTTTACCAAAAAAGCAAGAAAAAAAATAAAATTATTTTAGTATAAAAAATTATTTTAATTTTTCAAAAATTTTTAACCAATCATTTAAAGATAAATCCTCTGCTCGACATTTAGGACTAATATTTAAAGATAAAAAAATCTCATTAATTCTTTCTTGTTTAACGCTTAAAGCTAAAGACAAATTATTTTTAAGCATTTTTCTTTTAGCTGAAAATCCCTGTCTTAGTAATTTAAAAAATTTTTTTTCTATTTGATAGTCACTGAATATTTTTTCTTTTTTAGGAACAATTTTAATAATAGCACTATCAATTTTAGGTGCTGGATAAAAATTTTCTTTAGAAACTTCAGCAATTTTAAAAACTTCGGCGTAAAACTGCACCGAAATAGATAAAAGACTCATGTCTGGAGGAGTGGCTATAATTCTATCAACCACTTCTTTTTGTAGCAACAAAACAATAGATTCTGGTTTATTATTTAGGCTTAAGAATTTTCTTAAAAAAATAGAAGTGATATTATAAGGTAAATTAGCAACTATTTTATACTTACCTATTTTAGAAATATTTTCTCCTCTTATCTTTAAAACATCATTGTTAAAAATTTTTATATTCTCTCTCTTCTGAGAAATTATAGAGGTTTTTAAAAGATTAGCCAGCTTATCATCCAATTCAACAGCTAAGACCTTTTTAACTTTTTCAGACATTTTAAAGGTCATAATGCCTAGCCCAGGGCCAACTTCCAAAACCACATCATCTGGCTTTAAGTCGGCTGTAGAGATTATTAGATCATAAATGTCTTTATTAACTAAAAAATTTTGCCCCTTTGATTTAGAAGGCCTGATATCATACATTTTACATAAATCTAAAGTTTGTTTAAGAAGATTCATATCTATTTAACAACTATATTCATTAATCTGTTTTTAACAAAAATAATCTTTACAATATCTTTTCCTTCTAACCATCTCTTGACCAAATCTCTCTCTTTAACTACAGACAAAACAAAATCTTCTTCACTGTCAAAATCAAACTCAACACTATCTCGAAGCTTTCCATTAATCTGAATAGCTATCTTAACTTTTTCATCTTTAATCAATTCAAGGTCATATTCGGGCCAAGAAAGATTAAATATGCTTTGCTTTTCATCTGATTTTATCAATTGATAAAGCTCTTCTGAAAGATGCGGAGTAAAGGGAGCTAACAATTTAAGATAAGTTTCAAAAACTTCTTTATTTATTCTATCTTTAGACGACAAATGGTTCAATAGAATCATCAATTGAGAAATGGCGGTGTGAAAAGAAATATTTTCAATGTCTTCGCTAATTTTTTTAATAGTTTTATGTAAAATATTTAATGTTTCTTTGTCTGATGGTTCACTGCCAATATTTTTTTCTGACAAAGACCAAACCTTATTTACAAAACGACTAATACCATTAATAGCTGAGGTAGACCAAGCTGAAGTATCTTCATAAGGCCCCATAAACATAATATAAACTCTCATAACGTCAGCTCCGTAAGACTCTATTACATCATCTGGATTAATTACATTACCCCACCTTTTACTCATTTTTCTTCCATCTTCAGCCAATATTAAACCATGTTGAACCCTCCTCTTGTAAGGCTCAGACACAGGAACAATCCCTTTATCAAATAAAGCTTTGTTCCAAAATCTAGAATACAAAAGATGAACAGTGGTATGCTCCGCCCCACCAAAATAAATATCAACTGGCATAAAATATTTTAAATTTTCTTCAGAGGCCATTTGTTTGTCATTGTGTGGATCTATATATCTCAAAAAATACCAGGAAGAGCCGGCCCATTGAGGCATGGTGTTGGTTTCTCTTTTAGCATCTTGACCGCATTTTGGACACTTAACATTAACCCAAGAATCAATTTTAGCCAAAGGCGATTCTCCAGTACCGCTAGGTTCATAATTTTCAATTTCAGGTAAAAGAAGTGGAAGTTCGTCTTCTGGAACCGGAACATTGCCACAGTCAGAACATTTAATTATTGGAATTGGCTCACCCCAATATCTTTGTCTGGAAAAAAGCCAATCTCTCAATTTATAATTTATTCTTTTTTCAGCAAAGGCATTTTTCTCCCCCCAAGCAATCATTTTAACTCGAGCTTCAGCTGAAGATAGGTTTGTAAAATCACCCGAGCTTATTAGACGTCCGTCTTCAGTATAGCACTCCTCAATACTATTACTGCTTACAATAACTCGTTTTATTTCTAAATTATACTTTTGAGCAAATTCAAAATCACGTTCATCATGAGCGGGAACAGCCATAACAGCCCCAGTTCCATAAGAAGACAAAACATAATCAGCTATAAAAATATCAACTTTTTCATTATTAAAAGGATTGATAGCTTTAACTCCCTCCAACTTAATACCACTTTTTTCTTTGTTTAAATCTGTTCTCTCTAAATCTGATTTGTTTTTTATCTTAGCTATATAATCTTGAACCTCGGCCCAGTTTTTAATTTTTTCTTTTAGCTTTAAAACCAAACTATTTTCTGGAGCCAAAACTACGTAAGTACAGCCAAAAATTGTATCTATTCTGGTTGTGAAAACTTTTATTTTTTCTGAAAAGTCTTCAATATTAAAATCGATTTCTGCCCCCTCAGATTTTCCAATCCAATTTTTTTGACTAGTTTTGATATACTCAGGCCAATTTAAATCACGCAAATCATCTAGTAATTTTTCAGCATAATCAGTGATTTTTAAAAACCACTGTTTCATGTTTTTTTGCTCAACAGAATTTTCACACCTCTCGCATTTCCCGTCAACAACCTCTTCGTTAGCCAAGCCAGTTTTGCAAGAAGGACACCAATTTATAGGGGCGTCTTTTTCATAAGCCAAACCCATTTCAAATAGTTTTAAAAATATCCACTGAGTCCATTTATAATATTTTGGATCGGTTGTATCAATTTCTCTATCCCAATCAAAAGAAGAGCCACAGCTTTTAATTTGTCTACGAAAATTTTCAATATTTTTTCTAGTAAAATCACCTGGATGTTTTTTGTTTTTAATAGCAAAGTTTTCGGCTGGTAAACCAAAAGCATCCCAACCCATAGCATTTAAAACATTAAAACCATTCATTCTCTTAAAACGAGAAAAAATATCTACCGCTGTCTGGCCCTTAACGTGACCAACGTGAACGCCAGCCCCAGACGGATAGGGAAACTCAACCAAGCTATAAAATTTATCCCTACTTTGGTCAATTTCAGTTTTATATATTTTATTTTCTTCCCAATACTTTTGCCATTTTTTTTCTACATTTTTATAGTCGTACATATTTTATAATTAAAATATCTAAATTATTTTTTTTCTTCTTTCATGGAAATAGCTTTTACCGGACATTCTTTAGCACACAAACCACAGCCCTTACAATAATCATAATTAATTTTAGCTTTTATTTGTCCTTTTATTTTTACCAGTTCAGCCGCACTGTCTGGACAAATCTTAGAACAAATTCCACAAGCAATACACTTATCAATATCAACCTCTGGACAATAAGATCGCCAAGAGCCAGTTTTATTTTCTAAGGAAGAATTTGGTTTAACTATCATAAATTTTATTTTAAATTATAAACTTTTTTAATTGCCAAAATATTTTTCTCAATCAAATCACTGCTTTTTTCAGAAAATTTTTCTTTAATAGCTAAAACAAGAGAGTCTAAACTTATTAAATTTGGAATTTTAGCTAGCGCCCCCAAAATAGATGTATTAACAATATTTTTATTAAAAATTTCTAAAGCAACTTGGCTGGCGTCAACAATTAATATATTGTCTTTTTTAAATCCAATTGGTAAAACCTTTTCTTTTTCTATTTTTAAAAACAAACTGTCTATTTTTTCTTTAGAATTAATAACAATTTTGCTTTCTTTTTTTATTCCTAAAAAAACATTAGTTTTTCCAATCAAACTGTCGTCTTGAATTATTAAAATATCTGGATTATAAATATGTTCTCTACTTAAAATTTCTTGTTGAGAAACTCTAACAAAAGATTGAATCGGTGCACCACTTCTTTCTACACCAAAATTAGGAAAAGCCTGTGATTTCTTACCATCTTTAAAAAAGGCGATTGCCAATATCTCGGAGGCAGCTACCACGCCCTGACCCCCTCGACCATGAATTCTTATTTCCAACATATTTTTTTATAATTATAAATTTTTATTTAAAATAACTTCATCTAAAAAGCCAGAAAACATTTCAAAAGGAATTAAACCCTCGTGAATTTTTTCACCATTAATAAACCAGGCCGGGGTTCCCTTTATCTCCAAAAATTGACCATCAACCACTGCCTGAACAATAAAATTATAATATTTATCACCATTTAAACAATCAGAAAATGATTTTAAATCATTTATTCCTGCCATTCGAGCTAAAGAAGCCAGATTGTCTAAATCAAACTGTCCCTGTAATTCAAATAATTTATAATACATCGGCCAATACTTTCCCTGCTCGCCAGCACACAAAGCTGCTGTAGCTAAAACGAGAGAATTATCATTTAAAACAGCAAAGTCTCGAGAAATTATTTTAATCTTTTGGCCATATTTGACAGACAGGGAGGCAATTACCTCCGAAGCTTTTTTACAGTATGGACAATTAAAATCAGAAAAAACAACTATACTGATTTCTGCGTCCTTGTTGCCGATATAGGGAGTGTCATTACCCTCAACTATTGATAACATCATCTCTCTAGTTTTTTCATCTTGTAGTTGTTTTTCTTGACCGAGCTCTAAAGATTTCTGAGAAAAAAGATAAGAATCTCTAAACTCCTGATTAGTCAACACTCTGAAAATCAAAAACAAGGAAGCTACAGAAAAAATAATAATAATATAAACAAAAATTAAAATCAAAATACCCCACCATTTCTTATACCAACGGCGATTAGACCTTCTAAACTCTCCGCGCGCTCTTAAATATTCAATCTTCTCTTCTAAATTCATTGATTATTTATTAAATATAGTGTAAGATAATAGTATAATATCACAAAAAATAAGTACTGTAAATTTAAATTTAGAAAAAAATATGAAATTAATTTCCTGGAACGTTAATGGATTAAGAGCTATACTCAAAAAAAACTTTATTGAATTTTTAAATCAAGAAAAACCAGACATACTAGCTCTTCAGGAAATAAAAATATCAGAAGACAAAAAAAAATTAGAAAATTTTAATTTTCCAGGATATCAAGAATTTTGGAACCCGGCCAAAAGACCAGGCTACAGTGGAACATTAATTTTATATAAAAAAAATTTAAAAATATTGAATAAAAAAAACGGTCTAGGCCTGGAAGAATTTGATCAAGAAGGTAGAATTCAAACCATTGAAACTAAAGATTTTTATTTATTAAATGCTTATTTTCCAAATTCTAACGATTTACTAAGTCGACTCCCCTATAAGCTTAAATTTAACGAGGAAGTTTTAAAATATTTAAAAAAATTAAATAAAAAAAAGCCCCTTATAATTACTGGGGATTTTAATGTAGCTCATCAAGAAATTGATATAGCCAGGGCCAAACCAAATGAAGGCAAGGCTGGGTTTACTAAAGAAGAAAGGGATTGGATGTCAAAATTATTACAAAACGATTTTATTGATTCATTCAGAGAACTAAATCCTCAAAAAATACAATATTCATGGTGGAGTTATCGAGCCGGAGCTCGAAAAAAAAATATTGGCTGGAGAATAGATTATTTTATCAACTCCAAAAAAATAATTAAAAAAATAAAAAGAGCTTATATTCTTGACCAGGTTCTAGGATCTGATCATGCACCAATTGGACTAGATTTAAAATAAAAATATGAAAAAAATAAAAAATATTAAAAAAGAAAAAACTCAAATATTAGAAGGTTCAAGAGCGATTGCTCTAACAATTAACAATATTAATCCCGATGTAATTTCTGCTTACCCAATCACCCCCCAAACTCATATAGTTGAAGATTTAGCCAAAATCAAAGCTAACGGCGAGGGCCAATATGAATATGTTAGGGCCGAGAGCGAATTTGCAGCCGCCTCAATAATACTAGGCGCTTCAGCTAGCGGATCAAGAACCTACAGTGCCACTAGCTCTCAAGGACTGCTTTTAATGACTGAGGTTATATACAATATTTCTGGAATGAGACTACCCATAGTAATGACCTTGGCCAACAGAGCTATTTCAGCCCCAATTAATATTTGGAACGACCAGCAGGATGCTATGGCCATTAAGGACGCTGGCTGGATAATGTTTTTTGCGGAAAACAACCAAGAATCAGTTGAACAACATATTTTAGCCTACAAAATAGCCGAAAAAATGAAAATTCCGGTTATGGTCAATATTGATGGATTTATATTAACCCACTGTTATGAAGAAGTAAAAATTTATGACAAAAAAATCATCAACAAATTTTTACCAAAATATAAAGCTAAAGCTGGGGAGTTTTTAGATCCTAAAAACCCAATTACCATGGGAGCTTTTATGAACCCTCAATATTATCAAAAATCAAGAGAAGATTTATACAACGACTTTCAAAAATCGATCAAAGAAATAGACAAAGAATATTTTTTAATGCATAAAATTCTAGGAAACAAAATTGAAAAAAACAACAATTCTTGGTTTGAATATTATGGTCCCAAAAATGCCAAAACAATAATAATAGCCATGGGTTCAATAGTTGGTACAGTTAAATCTGCGATTAAAAAAGAAAATGATGTGGCTGTTTTAAAAATAAAAACCTATCGCCCCTTTCCCCATCAAGAAATTAAAAAAATAATAAAAAACTCTCAAAACATCGCTGTAATTGAAAAAGCACTTAGTTTTGGAACTTTTGGCTCACTCTATTTAGATATTAATATTTGCAAAGAAAAACAAATGATTAAAAATTTTATCGGCGGACTAGGAGGAAAAGATATCAAGGAGGATGATATAAAGAAAATAATAAAAAATTTTAAAAAATATAAAGAATTAAGCTTTATCTAAAAATATGATTAATTTATTTAAAAAAGTTATTAAAAAAGGGCACGAACATAAAATCACTGGCTGGCCATATTTTTTTGTAATGATGTTTCTGTTAATTTTTATGATGCAGCTTATAATGTTAATTATTTTACTTAAACAATAAAAATATGATTAAAAAATATTTAAAAATATTTATCCTGTCTTTATTTCTTTTTAATTCTTCGCTATCTTTAGCAAACGCCAGTGACCCAATTATTTTTTATCCTCAGGTTACTATCCCTGGGTCTGAATTTACTAAAGGAGTGGAACATAAAATAGAAGATTCTACAACGAGCATAGCCAAATATATTAAAGCTATATATGATTATTTATTATCTATAGTTGGAATAACTGCCGCTGTTGTTTTAATGGTTGGCGGTATAATGTGGTTAACTGCTGGTGGTAGTAGTGAAAGAGTTGGGCAGGCTAAAAGCTGGATTAGCGGAAGCATAACTGGTCTGGTTTTAGCTTTAACATCTTACTTAATAATGCAAACTATAAACCCTCAATTGGTTAGTTTTGCCCCCACTGAAGTTCCTGAAATAAAACCAGCTATTTATGGTTGTTGCTCGTTTGAAAATTCACTAAGTATTCCGAATGCTAGATTAACTTCTGACATAGAATGCTATAAAATACACACCAGTGACACCGTTAAAGAAAAGATGCCGATACCAAGTTCGGTTAATGAAGGGCGAGAGACATTAAGTCAATATATAAAAAGAGCTCATGACGGTAGTTTAATATCCTATTTAAACAGCAATGCTAATACTGAGCGCTTTAATAAAGAAAAAAAACCAAATTATAAAACTAGACAATGTGAAGAAATGTATTATTGTCGCATATTTAAAACAAGGCAGGATTGTAATGAGTATGGATGTACCACAGTGGTTACGACTAATATATTGCTAGAAACAACACCTGAAATATGCCAGGAGCATGGCAATGGTAATGAAGCTAGAATATTATCAAGAGAGCAGGTTGACGAAGATCCAGCCTTAAAATCACTATTATCACAAACATGTGCTGGAAGAGAGGGTTCTAGCTGTAATGATTCTTCATCAACTTACTGTTATTGTATAAATGGCACAGCATTTTTAGGCAGAGGAATAGCTACTGAACCTTGTGGAAATGATGGTGGAATTTGTGTACCAACTGGTCAATATCCGGGAGGACTGAAAGATGAAAATGGCAATGATTATTATTGCGAACAAACCTGGTATGGAGGAGTAAAAAGGGATAGAGGAGGTAGAAGTTGTGGAAGCAATCTAAATTGTTGTCGTCCAAATTACATTCACTTAATGTACAAACAATTAATGGGTCTATAAAAATATGAAAGAAAAAATAAAAAATATATCATCTGGACATAACGCTTGCGCTGGTTGTGGGCAACTTTCAGCCGTTCAATCAGTTATGCGAGCTTTAGATAAAAACACCATAATTGCTAATGCTACTGGCTGCCTAGAGGTGACAACCACGCCATACCCACAAAGCGCTTGGGGCTTGCCATGGATACATTCCCTTTTTGAAAACCCAGCAGCAGTAGCCACTGGAATACTAGCCTCCTTAAAAAAACAGAAGAAAACTAAAACCAAGGTGGTGGTAATGGCTGGAGACGGGGGAACTTTTGATATCGGCATGGGAGTTATTAGTGGTATGTGGGAAAGAAAAGAAAATATTTTATATATTTGTTATGACACTGAATCATATTCAAATACTGGATTTCAAGCTTCAGGGGCAACGCCTTATGGGGCTTCAACCAGCACATCACCTAAGGGTAATCAAGAAAAATGTCAAATCAAAAAAACCTGTGATTCAATAAATAAAATTGGAAATCATCTTCAAAAAAAAGACATGATTAAAATTGCCCTGGCCCATGAAGTGCCTTATGTAGCTCAAACAACAGCTGGCTACCCAAATGACATTTACAATAAAGTAAAAAAAGCCCTAGAAATAAAAGGTCCAGCTTATATTCAAATATTATCACCTTGCATTCCTGGCTGGGGAATTAAAACTGACGAAGCTTTAGAAATCGGCAGATTAGCCAATCAAAGCAACCTCTATCCACTGCTGGAATATTTAAACGGAGAATTAGTTTCTGGAGGATTAAATTCAGAAGATTCAGCCGAAAAATATAAAGAAGAATATACTAAAAAACAAGGTCGTTTTAAATAGGTCATTTTTACACTCAAAAAATTAAAAAACACCACTAAGTGGTGTTTTTTAATTTTATTTTCAGAACTAACAAGCTTTATCCATGGCCAAATTAGCTAAATGATCAGCTTCTTTATTTTTTTCTCTAGGTATGTGAATAAATTTAATATTATCAAAGCTCTGAGATAAGTTATATACTTCTAAAAATAAAGGGGCTAATTCTTTATTTTTTACCTTATATTCTTTTTTTAATTGCTTAACCACCAACTCACTATCTAAAAAACACTCAACATCTTTTGCCTTCAACTCTTGAGCCCGTTTAAGGCCTTCTATTAAAGCTTTATATTCGGCTTGATTGTTGGTTGTTTTTCCTAAATATTTAGAAATTTCAGCTAACCTATTTTTTTCTTGGTCATACAAAACAGCACCAATCCCAGCTGGCCCAGGATTGCCTCGAGCTCCACCATCAGAAAAAATTATTACTTTTTTATTCATAAATTAATTTTAAAAAATTTATTTTTTAATATCAATAATTTTTAGCTGAATATCACGATTACCATTAAAATTATTAAACTCCAAATTATAAACAACACTAACCCTATCTCCAACACTTAATTCTGAATATTTTTTTGTACCCCCAAAAGAAATTCCCCAAAAATTTTTCAAACTTGTTTTTTTGTCATCTAAAAATCTAAATTTAATATGTTGTCCTTCGTTACCCATTTTAACAACATCAACAATTTTTAAATCAAAAGAAGCCATTTTAGGGGCAGGATTAGATTGTCCGAAGGGAGCCATTTCCTCCAAACCTTCAACTAATAAATCATTAACATCATCAAACTCCAATTCTAAATCTATTTTAATTTTAGGAGTTAAAACATTAATATCTAAAAATTGTTCGGCTCGCTCTTTCATTTTATCAATAAATAAAAACGTATTATGGTCACCTATAATTGAAAAACCACCGGCCATCGGGTGTCCACCATATTTGTGTAAAATTTCTTTATTATCCTCTAAAGCCTCCACTAAATTAAAACCCTCTATACTGCGGCCGCTCCCCTTATACATTTCTTTTTTCTGTCCATTTTCGTCTTCAAAAATCTCGCTAGTTTTAGCAATAACTAGTGTTGGTCTATAGTATTTTTCTGACAACTTGCCAGCCACCAAACCAATGACCCCCTCATTCCAAGCATCTTCTTTAGAGTTTTTGACTATAATAATTTTAGGTAAATTTTCTGGATTTATTTGGCTTTCAGCCGAAGACATTAATTCTTCGGTTATTTTTTGTCTTTCAAAATTTTTATTATTTAAATCTTCGGCTAATCTTTTGGCCTCTTGTTCGTCTTTAGTTATTAAAAGGTTTAAAGCTGAATTAGCGTGCTTAATTCGACTAGCTGCGTTAAGTCGAGGGCCCAACTGAAAACCAATATTATAAGAACTTAGCTCCCCGCTTAAACCAGAAATACCTATAAGCTCTTGCAAGCCAAGCCTTCTAGTTTGATTTAAAATATCTAAACCCCTTTTGACCAAAAGTCTATTTTCCCCCAACAAAGAAACCATATCAGCCACAGTTCCAAGAGCTACTAAATCTAGACTACGATAAATTAGCTTTTGTTTATCATCCTCCTTTAATTTAGATTTAATAATTAAAGCTGATGCTAATTTAAAGGCAACGCCGACACCAGCCAAAAATTTAAAAGGATAGCTAGACTCTTCATCAGCTGGATTTATGATTAAACAATTGGGCAAATCCTCTCTTTTTTCTGGCAAAGTATGATGATCTGTAATGATTATATCCAAACCAAGACTCTTAGCATAATCAACTTCTTCCTTATTTCTAATTCCATTATCAACCGTAATTATCAGTTTAAAATTATCTTTTTTTATTTCTTCAATAGCCTTTTTGTTTAAACCATAACCCTCGCTAACTCTATCTGGTAAATAAAAATCTACCTTAGCTTTAAAAACAGAAAAAATGTCATAAAGCAGGGCTGAAGAAGTCACACCGTCAGCATCATAGTCACCGTAAATCATTATTTTGTTACCCTGCTTAACATGATAAATAATCAAATCAATAGCCTTCTCCATGTCAGCGAACAAAAAAGGATTAAAAAAATCCAAACTATCCAAATCAAAAAACCAAGAAAAATCTTCTTTTGTTTTAAGCCCTCGATTATAAAGAAGTTGTAGTATAAAGTGATTTTTATCGAAATTCTCTTCTAAAATTTTATCTGTAAGTTTTGGATAAAACTGCCATATTTTTTCCATAAAAAATTATTTATTATTAAAAGCCTATTATTAAATTTAAAACTTAATAATAGAATCTAACAACAAAATAAAACACTTAGAAAAAAGTAAAAGACATTGTCCAGGCAATCATTGAAAAAATTATAATAGCCGACAAAATAGTCCAAACAATTTTAATTATTTTTTCTTTCTTTTTTTTACGCATATTTTAATTATTTTTTTAAAATTTTAACAAAAGTATCTGGTGGAATTTCAACACTTCCTTTTCCAGCAGCCATCATTTTCTTTTTACCTTTTTTTTGTTTCTCTAATAATTTTCTTTTTCGAGAAACATCACCACCATAAAGTTTAGCTGTTACATCTTTTCTCATGGCCGATATTCTTTCAGCTGCTATAACTTTACCTCCAATAGCTGCTTGAATTTTTAAAACAAACATTTGTTTAGATAATGATTCTTTCAAAACATTAACCACCTCTTTCCCCCTCCTGAAAGCATCATCGCGATAAACAATAGTTGATAAAGCCTCGACTGGCTCTTCAGCCACCAAAATATCCATTTTAACCACGTCAGCTTCCTGATAATTCAAGTATTCGTAATTAATAGAAGCATAGCCAGCACTTAAGCTTTTTATTTTATCATAAAAATCGGTCAAAATAGCTGACATGGGCATATCATAATGCAAAATAACTCTTTGTTCGTCGGTGCCAGAAGAAATATATTCTGTATTTTTATATATACCTCTTTTTTCTTGAGACAGCTGCATAATACCCCCCATATATTCTTTAGGAGTAATAATATCCAAGGAAACCCAAGGCTCTTCTATCTTTGAAGTTTCTGTTGGATCTGGCAATCTTTGAGGAGTTCTTACAATTACCTCTTCTCCATTTTTTTTATAAACCTTATAAGCAACACTAGGAATTGTTACTATTAAATCTAAATTATATTCTCGTCTTAATCTTTCTTGAAAAATTTCTAGATGAAGCAAGCCCAAAAAACCACAACGAAAACCAAAACCCAAGGCATCTGATCTTTCTGGCTCATAAACTAAGGCACTATCATTTAATTTCAATTTATCCATTGCTTCACGCAAATCTTCAAGATCACTTCCCTCTCTAGGAAATATTCCAGCAAAAACCATTGGCTTAACCTCTTTATAACCAGGAAGAGCTTCTATTCCGCTATTAAAAGCCGAGGGAGAGGTTAAAGTATCTCCAACTCGACACTCACCAACCTCCTTAAAGCCAGTTATAATATAACCAATAGACCCTGTATTTAAGGTTCCTGTAGAAAAATAATTAGGCTTAAAAATACCAATATCTAAAACTTCGCTCTCAGCCTTAGTGGCTACTAACTTTATTTTATCACCCTTTTTAATTTGTCCTTCAAAGACCCGAACATAAGCTACCACGCCCTTATACTCATCATATTTAGAATCAAAAATTAAAGCCTTTGGAGATTTTTGATCAGAATCTTTTGGAAAGCCACCAACTTCAACCACTTTATTTAAAATATCCAAAACACCAACTCCAGTTTTACCAGAAGCTGCTAAAATTTCTTCCTCTGAACATCCCAAAAGCTTAACAATTTCTCTTTTTGTCTTTTCAGGATTGGCGGCTGGTAAATCTATTTTATTAATTACAGGAATAATAGTTAAATTTTGCTCTAAAGCCAAATAAAGATTAGCCAATGTTTGAGCTTGAATGCCCTGAGTGCAATCAACCAATAAAATTGCGGTTTCAACCGCAGCCAAAGACCTGGAAACTTCATAAGAAAAGTCCACATGACCAGGAGTATCTATTAAATTCAGTTGATAACCATTATAATCCATAGTAACCGGCTGAAGCTTAATAGTTATGCCCCTTTCGCGCTCAATATCCATGCCATCAAGAATTTGATCCTTCATCTTTCTTTTATCGACCGTATTAGTTAATTCCAACATTCTATCAGCCAAGGTTGATTTTCCATGGTCAATGTGAGCAATAATACAAAAATTTCTTATTTTATCAGTCATAAATTAATTAAATAAAACAAATATTAGGGGTCTTTAGGCCCTTTTTTATATTGTAATATATTGAAAAGGTTTAAGCAAGAAAATTAAAACGATCTAACACACCAAACTTCGTAGTTGGCAGTTTTATTCCTTTTTTCACCAATACCATTCATTTGAAATCTCCAAATTTCAGTAGCACTAGCCTCCGAAGAGCTGTGTATATATCTTTGATCAGCTGGTCCACTCCAAATATTTAAAACCTCTCTATAATCTCTAAATTTATAGATTTCATTCATGCTAGGCAAATACCAATCACTATAAACACCTGTGCCAGTATCGACATTAACATAGTTATTACAAATTTTAGCTGGTATATTAGACGTAGAACAAGCAGATACGATAGCGCTTGTGTTAGAAGGACCCGAACCAAAACCAATGCTAGTCCCAATTAAAGTTCCTGAACAACCCCAGGGAATGTTAGTTTTTTGTACATAGTCTTCTCCCAACTCAACTATTAAACCCCTCTGAATACCGTCATTTATATAACCAACATCTCCACTTTGCAATATATAAGCTACCTTACCACCTTGAAAATAATCACCAATAGACAGTCCAACTGGACCCTCCCAAATTGCATATATAGTAAAATTATTATTCAAACTATAAACAGTGCTTGATGTATAAGTTTCTCCACTACCATCTACTTGAGAATTCCATCCTTGAAAAATATATCCACTCCTAGTTGGTACGGGCAAAACTCCTACTTCCTGAGTATAAGTAACCGTTTTATTTTCTGGACTAACATCTCCTCCCTGAGCATCAAAATTTAAAATATAAATGACAGCCCCTTCCCCTCCTGAAATAATATTATCAAAAATTATTCCTCCCGGGGTCATTTGCTTGACTCCCTCAGGTAGATCTGATACTTGTTTGCCAGTACAGAAATCTATGGTATAACTGGCACCATTGTTTTGAGGAATGTAAACATAAGTATTAGATGCTGGTTGGCAGTCTCCGTCTGCTGGAGTAGGGGCAGAGGGGATATTGTACATAAAAATTTCTTGAGACAAAGAAGATGTTATGGTTCCGCTATTCCATTCTTGGACAGTAGGATATCTTCCATTTTCATTAAAAAATAATTCTAAAGAAGTTTGAATTTGCCTCATATCGGCTATTCTCTTGGAATCTCTAGCTCGAGATCTGGCTTGCTGTAAAGCAACAACCGCTAATGTGGCAAGTATTCCAATAATGGCTATTACCACTAGTAATTCGATAAGGGTGAAAGCTTTTTTGAACGCAAGATTTTGTATTCTTACAGTTTTTTGATTGAACATAGCTTTAATAATCTAGTCGCGTGGATACGAGCCAAGAACGAGTGTCTTTACGCGACATAATTTTTTGTATTAATTATGTTAATATTTTTTTAAAGATATTTAGGATAATTAAGAGATTTAAGATAATTAGGATAAAAAAACATTAAATTAATTTTTTTAAATCATATTTATAATGTTTATTTTAGTTAATAAAGTATTTAGGCGTCTACCCTGGACCCCAGCTTTCGTCGCGTATAGCTCACTTCGCTCGCACGCGACTCGCTGGGGTGACAAAGGGAAAAAGTGGAATCCTAAAAATCCTAATAGTCTTAATAATCCTATTCTATAATTATTATAGCAAAAAAAAAATTAAATTAAAAAAGAGAGAATTTTTACCACTCTCCCTTTTAAAACAACTTGCTATAAAAACTATAAACCTCTAGCCTCACTTTGATCACTAATTTCCTCTCTTTTAATCTTTTTACCAAAAGGCATTTTCTTTTTAACAACCTCTATTAACTCTAACATTTCTTCTGTTTTCATTAAATAACACAAGAAAAAATAAACAGAAAGACCAATAAGACCAGCAACAAAACCCTGTATTAAAACTCCCCAAAACTTAGTCATATCAATAAAGGGCCAAATAAAAACTTTTCCAATTTGAATAAAAATTCCAGAAACCAAAGCTGCAATGGAAAATTTAACAACAGAGGTCATTATTTTTTTCTGATCTAAATCTCCAATTTCAAAATAAAGCCACATCCATAAAATCATAAAATTTAAAATACTAGAAAGCGAAAAAGCTAAAGCCAAACCAGAAACGCCCATTCTTTTTCCCAAAAATAATGAAAGAAAAATATTTACCACCACAACAATTAAACCAATATAAAATGGTGTTTTAGAATTTTCTCGAGCATAAAAAACTCTTACTAAAAGAGGAATTGTGGCCTGGGCAAATAAACTTAAAGCAAAAAAACCCAAAGAATCTATAGTTAATATAGTATCTCTCCAAGAAAACTCTCCTGTTCCCAAAATAACACGAATTATTTGAGCTCTTAAGGTTATTAAAAGAACCGTAGAGGGTATTATAAAAAATAGTATTTGTCTCAAGGCATAAGAAAAATGACTAATTAGTTTTTTATGAT
Organism: uncultured Gammaproteobacteria bacterium; assembly: GCA_964540285.1. Taxonomy (GTDB): domain Bacteria; phylum Patescibacteriota; class Patescibacteriia; order Patescibacteriales; family UBA12465. Next base: position 22,583 of record CAZILW010000004.1, on the reverse strand, counting down.
CAAAAGCTGTGGCAGCTAAAGTAGGGAAAGCTGCTACTGCAAAAGATATTCCAAAAACTCCAATAGGAAAGCTTTGTAAGTTGTTAGCGAAATTAAAAACAGCTAAGGAGCCGCTAGCCAGGGTTGAAGCTATAATAGTGATAACCAATAAGTTAATTTGAGCTATAGCTAGACTTAAAGTTCTAGGAACCATCATTATTAAAATCTTTCTCAAATTTTTATCATAAATATTTACAATAAATCTCCAAGAAAAACCCAAAGACCTAACTGAAGGAGCTTGAATAAGCATATGCATAAAAGCTCCCAAAACAACCCCCCAGGCCAATCCGGAAATACCCAAAACTGGAACAAAAAAAATTGCACCACAAATAATACCTAAATTATAAAAAATAGGAGCTAAAGAAAAAACTAAAAAATTTTTAAAAGACTGCAATACTCCACCCAAAATACTAGAAATACCCAAAAAAACTGGAGAAAAAAACATAATTCTAGTCATAGTAACTGTAATCTCTTTTAATTCATCTGAAAAACCAGGAGCGATTAAAGAGACTAAAGAAGGGGCTAAAATTGCACCAAGCAAAGACAAGCCCAAAAGACAAAAAGTTAATATATTTAAAATATTACTGACCAGATTCCAAGCTTCTTTATTTTCATTTTTAGAAAAACAAAAATAATAATTTTCATCACAATTCATTTTTTTAATCAAACTAGAAAAAATCGGAATAAACCCAGCCGACAAAGCTCCTAGGACAATTAAATTATAAATTAAATCTGGAATACGGAAAGCAGAATAATAAGCATCTAAAATATCACCAGCACCAAACTGGCCAGCCAAAATTCGATCACGAAAAATTCCCAATATCCTGGAAAACAAAGAAAAAGCGCCAACTAAAATAGCGGCAGCAGCTATTCCCTTGGTTCTTTTTTTAAAAAAATTTTTTAAAGCTATAATCATTTTAAAAAAAATTAATATTTAAATTACAATTCTGATATCAGCAATTTTAATATCTTTGCCGCTTACCAAAAGTGGATTAAGGTCAATTTCATGAAAATTAGGATTTTGATTAACTATTTTAGCTAATTTTAAAATAACTTCAACTAATTTATCAAAATTTATCGCTTGGCGACCCCTAGCTCCATTTAAAATTTCAAAGGCTTTTACACTTTTAATCATTTCCATTGCCCTCTGCTTATTTAAATCACTTAATTCAAAAGAAACATCTTTATAAATTTCAGCATATATTCCACCCAAGCCGAACATCAATAAAGGGCCAAAAACAGGATCTCTCTTAACCCCTAAAATAAGCTCAAAATCATAATTAGTCATTGCTTGATAAACTGCATAATTTTTATCTGATATTTTTTTCTTTTTAATGTCGCCCTCCAGTATATCTAAAACGGATTGAGCTTCTAAGTAATTTTTAATATTTAAAAAAATACCACCCCGATCACTTTTATGAATAAAATCAGGTCCAACAAATTTAATAACAATTGGATATTTTATTTTTTTAAAATTACTATAATCGATTTTATCAGTTTTAATAATATTTAAATTTTGTCTTTCAAACAAATCAAAAGAACTTAAATAATCAATAACTTCGTTTTTAACAAAAACATTTCTATTTGTTTTAAATGATTTCTTGTAAGTCTTTATTTTTTCTCTTTTATTGTAATAATTTAAAGTCTTAGACAAAACCGAAATGGCCTCCTCCACTGAATCAAAATTAGAAACCAAATTGTCAGCTAATATTTTTTTAGCAGCCGATAAACCTCGACCACCCAAAAAACAGGTACAAATAAATTTATTTTTATATTTACTTTTTAAATCTGATATTATCTTGGCAATATTTTCAACATCAGTCATGCTTTGTAAAGTTAAAAGAACCAAAACACTAGATATTTTTGGATCATCTAAAACAAACTCTAAGCTTTTTTTATAGCGCAAAGAATCAGCATCACCTAAAATATCCAAAGGATTTTTAACATGAGCAAATTTTGGTAAAATATTTTTTAATTCTTTAATTGTTTTCTGAGAAAAATTTTTTAAAATTATTTTATTTTCAAAAGCCTCGTCACTAGCTAAAACAGTTGGTCCTCCGGCATTAGAGATTATAGCTAAGTCACCATTTTTAATATTTAAAGACCCTTTAATTAATCTCATTAAATTATAAATTTGACTAATATTTTCTAAAATAATTGCACCCGATCTTTCCAGGGCGGTCATTATGGCCTGATTTGATCCAGCCAAACTACCAGTATGAGACATGGCCATTTGACTGCCGGCTAAAGTTCGACCCGCTTTAAGAATTGCCACTGGCTTTACCTTAGATATTTTTGAAATAACTTCTAAAAAACGACCTCCTTCAGAAATTTCTTCCAAATAAGCAATAATCAAGTCAGTTTTTTTGTCTTTATAAAAAAATTCGAAAAAATCATTCTCATTTAATCCCGACTTATTACCCAAACTAACAAAACAAGACAAGCCGATATTTTTATTTTCCAACCAATCTAAAACAGCGCTACCAATAGCACCCGACTGTGACAAAAAAGCCACATTATTTTGACGTTTGATTTTTTGATCTGGCAAGTAATTACTAAAACTGACATTAAGGTTGTTATTAATATTTATAAACCCTAGACAATTTGGACCTAAAATATTAATTTTTTTCTTCTTAGCTATTTCTATTATCTTTTTTTCCATTTCTAAGCCCTCGGGTCCAGCCTCTTTAAAGCCAGCGCTAATAATAACCACATTTTTTATTCCCAATCTAGAGGCCTTAATTATTTCTTCTAAAACAAATCTAGCCGGAATGGCAATAACTAAAAGTAATTGAGAAAAATTTTTTAATGGCAATAAAGACAAATCGGAATAGGCCTTAAAACCAGCTATACTTTTTTCTTTAAGATTTATTGGAAAAATCTTTACTTTTTTATTCAGAGAAACATTATCTAATATAATCCTACCTATCTTTTTTTTATCACTAGAAGCACCTAAAATAGCAATTTGTTTGGGCTTTAAAAAATTTTCTAATTTCATATAAATTAATTAATCTTATTATTTATTTTTTTAAAAAAATTAACAAAAAAAAGGTTAATAAAAACAAAAATAAAAATACATTTAAATTAACATAAGTTAAGACAATTCCTGGTAAAAAGATTTCTAAAACAAAAGATAACAATAAAAACTTTCCTAAAAAATAAAAAAATTCTTGTATAAAATTTAAACTGTTTTTTTGAAAGATACCTCTCATAAATTAAAATGACTTTTTATTTTTTCAAAAATACTTTTTCCTCGAAGTTCTATTTTAATATTTTTAATTAATAAATATTCATCGGGCTTGTCTCCCCTTAAAAATGGAGCGGAAATTATAAAACGATATTCATTTTTTTCTCTGTAAGCACCTTTTAAATCAATATCTAAAGTGGACACGTAAAAATTGCCTTTTTCCTTGGGCAAATCGTAATTAGCTATTACAAAGTCATAATTATCAAAAAAAACATCTGATGACAGGGCTGTGCTTAAGGGGTTAAAAAATGATTCTTTAGAGAAAGAAAACAAACCACTTGATTCAATTAACATTCCACAGGATTTAGAGCTGATAGTGTTTATGTTTTGCTCAAAAGATTGAACATTAAATTGCTTATAAATTTGATTAATCTCAAAGGATTTATTATTAACATCAATACCAGCTAAACATTTGGCGTCTAAAGACTTTACTCTTAAATTAGCTTTACTGGAAAAAAAGTGAAAACCGTCTTTCGTCTCATATAAATTAAGCTTATGCAAAAAAACCAACTTATTCATATAAGAAATAAAATCCTCGACCACCACATTATCACTAATTCTAATTTCTACTTTATAAACACTTTCTGGCAGGTCAGCGATATTTAAAGAAAGGGTGGGATTGAATTTCAGCTCCTCGTTTGAAAAATTTTTGGAAAAAATAACATCCTGATTTAGATAAACAAAAACATCAGCTTTTTCTTCATTTTCTAAATTTAAATTTCTAAGGGAAAAATCAAATTTTAAATTTTCATTTTTCACATAAGTATAAAAAACGTGAGAGCCCCGAATTTTTGGAATCTTATAAATATTATTTTCTCCAAACTCATAGTCAGCCAAAACAAAATCATTATTCAGTTTATAATTATAAGTCAGAAGAGAAGAAAAATCTTTTTGATCAAGATATTCATCTAAATTAGAAAATCTATCTTCTTTTTGTAAAAAAACAAGACCATCCTGTTTCATTTCTTTGTGCCAGCTGTTATACAAAAAATTTAAAATATTATTATAAACTGGATACAGCTTATAATTCCAATTATCTTTATTTAAAAGAATACCAGCCTCTAAATTAACATATTGATTATTTTCAAAAACCTGATCACTTATTTCGTATTCAATTTCCATCTTAGCTAGGTCAAACAGCCTGTTTGTTTTTAAATAAAAATAAACTGGCTCTCCGATAATTTTGTTATTATCAAGCAGTCTGTCATTTGGCCCCAGTTTATATATTGAACCCTTGCCACCTAAAAAAGTATTTTGTTTTTTAGTGAAATTTTTCTGATAAGAAATATAACCGAAGGGAGAAAAATAAAGAAAAAACAAAACAAAGAAAATAAACAACAAAAAAATATTCAAATAAATTTTAAATTTTTGATTATTCATAAAAACCTTTTATATATTATGACATATCTAAGTTTAAAATTCCAATAAAACCATAAAAGTATTGAATTTTTATTATAATCTTGTTAGAATAAGTAGTTAACTAGTTCTTTTAAAACAGACCAAACCAAAAACTCAAATATAATGAAAACAAGAATTTTACTAACCCTTATTGTTTTGAGCATATTTATTTCTAAGGAAATTAGAGCTCAAAAAGATTCTGTCATAATTGAATCAGGAATAATTGACCAAAAAGATCTTAAAAGAGTGTCAAAACACCTAAAAGATCAAATAAAGGAGGGAAACCTAGAGGGTGCGCTAAGCTCAGCCAAAACACTAAATCAAAGCTTATTAGCTAAAGATTTAGAGAAAATAGTTAAGGTCAATGTTAAAACCGGAAGGCTAAGAATAGCCCATCAAGCAGCTTTGCTAGCCAAAAGAAGTTTAAACTTTAAAGAGGTTTATGCGATTATTTTAATAAACCAAGAACCTTTTGACACTGTAAGAAAATACCTAAAAGACATTTCTCCTAAAGAAGCTTATCAGCTACAAACTTTTTACATTGAAAAAACTGATTTAAAATCAGCTGAAAGTAGTTCTAGAATTTCCGGAAAAATGATTAAAGACGTTGAATACATTAAGATGTCTAAAGGTTACTTTCGGGACAAAAATTTTGACCTAGCTATAATTTCAGCTCGAAAAGCTGGAAATCTGGGCAGAGAAGAGTTGGGAAGATTGTTAAAAATTTTTATTAATATCAAAGATTTGGATAATTCAATCAAAACCGCTCTGGCTATTGGAGGAAAAAACCTAAGCAACAGTGAATGGTTTCTCCTGAAAAGAATAATCCCTCCGACCAATTTGGAGGATATTGTTGAGTTTATAAATACAGGCAAAAGACCAAGTGAGACTTCTGAAGAAGCAGAAATCTACTTGACAAATTAATAAAAGTATGCTATAATTTAAAAGCGTGCCTATAAAATGCCAACCAAACAAAAAAGCCACTAAACAGTGGCTTTTTCTTGTTATTTTTTAATTTTAAATAATTTTAATAAAATTAATTTTACCCTTTTGAACAATTGACCCGCTTAAAACTACAAAGTTATAATCTTTAATAACTTCTTGATTAACTTTGACCCCACCTTGATCAATCACCCTTCTGGCCTCACTTTTGGAGATTGAGAGTTTCGCTTCAATTAAAATTGAGAGCAAATCATAATTTTCTGGTTTCATTTCCGGCATTTCATCGGGCATCTCTTTTTTAGAAAAAGTAGAGATAAAATAATTTTTAGCCTCCTTGGCTTTTTCTTCACCATGATAAATTTTAACTATTTCATAAGCTAAATCAACTTTTAAGTCACGTGGATTAACCTCTCCTTTGTCTAATTTAGATTTAATAATTTTAATTTCCTCCATTGAAACAAAAGTACAATCAACAAAAAGTTGATAAATATTTTCATCAGCTTGAGACATCACCTTGCCAAACATATCATTGGCTGAACAATCTAAAAATATTCCTGTACCCAAACTTTTAGACATCATCTTTTCGCCTGTTACTGGGTTTACCAACAGAGTGGTTATAAAAACAAACTTTTCTTTATTATTATATTTTTTTTGTAAAGTCCTTCCCGCTAGAGCATTAAATTTTTGATCATTACCACAAAGCTCCATATCAACATCCATAGCCACACTGTCATAGCCCTGCATTAATGGATAAAAAAATTCATGAACATAAATAGGCTTTTCTTCTCTTAATCTCTTTTCAAACATATCTCTTTCTAACATTCTTTGTACTGTAAAATTAGAGGCAATGCCTATTAAATCTTCAAAATTTAATTTAGCCAACCAATCATGATTATATTTAACAATCGGAGGATTAACTTCATCCTTAAAGTTAATTAATGGCTCTAATTGTTTCATCCAGGTTTTTATATTATTTTGAACATCTTCTCGACTTAATTGCTGTCTAGCTGAAGTTTTATCAGATGGATCACCAATTCTAGCTGTAAAATCGCCAATTAAAAGCACAGCTTCATGACCGAGTTTTCTCAATTTTTCAAAAATAATATAGTTAGTAGCGTGCCCCAAATGAAGAGATGAGCCGGTTGCATCTGTTCCGATATAAAACCTAATTTTTTTACCAGAAAGTAAGAGTTCTTTAAAGGCTTCTTTTGATGGCAATATCTCGGCCACACTTCTTTCCAACAGCTCATCAATTATTTTTCTTTTTTGATCATCTATTATTATTTTGTCTTCCATATGTTTTAAATAATTTAAACTTTAATGTCTAATAAGTATAGCAATAATAATTTATTTTTTCCAGTTTTAAAATAAATTACAAGTCAATTCTCATGCAATTTTCTTTTTTTTCAAAACCAAATTTAGCATAAAAATTAAGCAAGTCGTCTGAACAATCTAATATAATTTTATAGCAATTATTTTTTTTACAATCTTCAATAATATTTTTAATCAAAAATCCAGCCACACCCTTTCCCATATAATTTTTATGAGTGGCGACATCCTCAATATGAGCCGCTAATTTTCCTTGATGGTAAAACTTAGATTCATATAAAACCCTGACAGTTCCAGCAATTAATCCATCAACCTCAGCCACAAAAGTTTTTGTTCCTCTTTTTTGACAATCAAGAAATATTTTTTTAGCCAAAGATTTTGATAAATTTTTAACTGGCTTTAAACTAGAAAGAGTTTCAAAAAAAGACTCACCGCTTAAATCACTTAATTTTAATTGTCTAATTTTATAAGGATTTAAATTTTTCATATATTTTAAAGTTTAAGAAATCTCACCTAAAGATTGTAAATTTATTAATTTTCGGTATAATCCATCTTTTTTATTAACTAATTGTAGATGCATTCCCTCTTCAACCACCTTTCCACCCTCAACAACAACTATTTTATCAGCCATTTTAATAGTACTTAAACGATGAGCAATTACCACGATTGTTTTATCTTTAGCAATTTTAGAGATTGCTTCTTGTATTAATTTTTCACTCTCAACATCAAGATTGCTGGTAGCCTCATCAAAAACCAAAACCTTGGGGTCAGCCAAAATTGCCCGAGCTATGCCAATTCTCTGTCTTTGACCGCCGGAAAGCTTGACACCTCTTTCCCCAACAATGGTTTCATATTTTTTAGGAAGCTTCTCTATAAATTCAGACGCATTAGCTATTTTAGCTGCTGCCTCAATTTCTTTAAAACTAGCATCTCTTTTAGCATAGGAAATATTTTCAGCAATTGTTGAATTAAAAATATCAACTTCTTGTGGAACTATAGAAAAAAATTTTCTAAAGCTAAACAATTCCAAATCTTTTAAATTATAGCCATCTAAAAGAACCCTTCCTGAGGCTGGGTCAAAATGTCTAAAAACAAGCCTAACAATGGTAGTCTTTCCTCCACCAGAAGGCCCAATTAAAGCCGTCATAGCACCAGAAGGAATGTGTAAATTAAAATCATTTAAAACCTTATCACCATTTTCATAGACAAAATTAACATTTTCAAATTTAATTTCTCCTTCTGTTTTCTTTAATCTAATCCTTCCTTTATTTTCAATAGTACTTTTTGTCTTTAAAAGGTTGGATAGGCGATTTATACCCTCAGACCCTTCGGCAAAACGATCATAAAGTCGATAAGCTCGGGAAATAGATGAAAAAACTTTCTCTGATAAGGTTATAACAAAAACTAAAGTACCAATACTAATCTGATTTTTAGCCACCAAAACAATACCTAGAGTTAAAAAAGTAATTCTACCCAAACCAACAATAATCTCCCTCAGGCTAGAAAACTTTAAAATATATGACCACTCCCTAGATTCATCATCTAAAATATCCTTTTTTAGAGAGCTGAAATCATTAAGCTCTCTTTTTTGTTGACCAAAAGACTGAACGGTTCCAATGTTTATTATTGATTGCACCATCTTCCCAGAAGCTTTTTCATAATTTTTATAACGTTTTTTTCTGTTAGGATAGACCTTTTTGTTAACCTTAACATTGAGAATGGTTAAAACTACAGAAAAAAACAACAAAGGAAAAAAGAAACGATAGTCAACAAATAATAAAATAACAGAAGTTGAAATTAATTGAAAAGCCACTGGGAGTAGCTCCCAAAATATAGTTCCAAGTAAATCTAAAAACTTCCAAACACCCCTTTCTATTTTAGTTACCTTGTCACCAGTTCCTTCTGCTTGATGATAAGACAAGTCTAGTTCTAATAATTTTTTCTGACATTTTATTGGCAAATCATATTCCGCTCTTAAAATAACATTAAATATTTTTTTGTCCTTAAAATAATCTACTATTGAAATAATTACCAAAGAAAGAAAAAAAGCAAGAATTAGCAGAAAAAAATAATTAAGCTTGTCTAAAGAAAAAATTAAAAGTTCATCAATAATTAATTTTAATATATAGGGCCCAAGCAAACGAAAAATTTCTAAAAAAATTATTAAAAAAAATAAATAAAGCACCTGTTTTTTATATGGCTTTATTAAATTAAAAAATTTTATAAACACTTTATTTTTTTCTTTTTTTTCATTGTTATTCATATTTTTAAACAATTACAGCATTAAATTTATTAAAGTTTTTCTTGTTCTTTCTGCAATAAAAACCAAAGATCCTCGCTTTTTTTAAGATTAATTTCTAATTCTTCTAATTTTTTGATTTTATCAAAATCATAATTATTGTGATTTATTAAAAAATAATCTAATAAATCTTTTTTTTCTTTTTCCATTTTTAATATTTTTTTCTCCAAAGAAACAATTTCTTTTTTTCTAATTTTAGCATCTAAATACTCTTTTTTCTTATCAGATACAAAATCAATATTTTTTTCTTCTTTAACTTTGTTAGATAAATATTTTTCCAATCTTTTAACGTAATCATCGTAATCTTCATGAAGGCGCTTAGCTTTACCATTTTGTATTTCTATTATTCCAGTTGAAACCGAGCTAGAAAAAAATCTATCATGACTAGCAAATAAAACAAATCCATTCCAATCTCTCAAAGCTTGAGCCAAAGCTTCACTGGTATCAAAGTCTAGATGGCAAGTTGGTTCATCTAAAATTAAAACATTAGGACTTGATAAAAGCAACCCAGCCAAAAGCAGTCTAGATTTTTCTCCTCCAGATAAAACAGAAATTGGTTTTTTTAACTCTTCATCCCTAAACAAAAAATCTCCGGCCATTTTTAAAATATTTTCAGTACTAACATCGGGCGATGCTAAACGACGTAAAAAATCACCAGCTTGCTCTTCTCCGTTCATCAAATCTATCTCTTCTTGTCCATGATAAGCTATGGAAACATCTTTGGCAAAAGAATAATTTCCGCTGACCACTTTAAGTTTTCCAGCTAAAGTTTTTAGCAGAGTGGTTTTTCCTTGACCATTTAAACCCAAAACAGCTAATTTTTCTCCAAAACGGGAAATAAAGTCTATATCAGAAACTACCACTTTATCGCCATAACCAATAGCAAGATTATCAGCCCTTAACGAGAAACTTCTTTTCCCAGTAATTGGCTTTATTCTTATTTTATTTATAACAACTGTTTCATTAATCTTATTTTTCTTTTCTTCGGTTTTGGCAATTTTTTTAATAAGAGATTGAGCTTGCCTGGCTTTTGAGTCTTTATAACGAAATCTATCAACAAACTTTTGCCAATGCTCTTGTTGTTTTTCTAAATTCTTATTTTCTTTAATAAGAGTGGCTAATTTCTGTTTTTTAAAAACAAGATAATTTTCTATGTCCCCAGGATAATGATAACAATAATTTTTAGAAATTTCTATTGTTTCCTTGCAAACATTTTTTAAAAATTGTTTATCATGAGAAATAATTAAAAAACTTCCTTTATAAGAATTTAAATAATTTTCTAAAAGAATTAAAGTGTTTAAATCAAGATAATTACTTGGCTCATCAAGCAAAAGAAGGTTTGGGTCTTTTAATAATATTGCACAAAGACGCAAGCGAATACTCCAACCACCAGACAAGCTACTGGCTAAGTCAGAAAGCTTCTTATCATCTATTTCAAATTTGCTGGCTATTTTTTTAGCCTGCCAATCATAACAAGATGATTGCCTCATAAGATACTCCAGACCAGACTCAGATTGCAAATAATCACTTGATTGTTTTAAATAAGAAATATTAGCCTTATCATTTATTATAATACTACCACCATCAGCCAACTCTTCGCCAACAATAATACGAAAAAGAGTGGATTTGCCAGCGCCATTTATACCAACAAGCCCTAATTTTTGCTTCTCTGAAACTGTAAAAGACAGGTCGGAAAAAATTGTTTGTCCGCTATATTCTTTTTTTAGACCTTTAATTTGTAACAATATTGACATAAAAACTACATCTAATTTCTAGAAATGAAGTAATAAGAATTATTCTAAAAGTATTTTCAATATTATTGTAGTATATTTAAAAATAAAAAGAAAACCAAAATAAAAATCCCACATTTTAAGCGGGATTAATAATTTAAAATGAAAACTCTGTTAAATTATTAGAGTAGACATAGAAAATACTGTTTTTTCCAATAGTTTTAAGGGATAACTGAAAAGATCCTAAAGAATTGTTGGAGACGGTTTTAATGCATTGAACAATCCACGTCTCATTTTCTTTTTTTCTTAAAAGAAAAATAGCCTCCCTTCTTTTTCTACCGCCAACTGTTTCCTTCTCAGAAATTAAAATGAAAGCAGCTGTTTGAGTAGACGTGTTTGAGATAACACCATTTTCTGGCTTAAAAGTTTTTCCTTTTTCAAAAGCTGCACTATAATTTTCGCTTAAACTCTTTTTTCTTCCAATCGGAAAATCAGAGGCAATTTCAATGGCCGAAGATAAACAGTCGGCTTTAACTTCAAATAACTCCGGGTATTCATCGGCTCCCAAGCCATTATAACGACGGGACCACTCTAGTATTTTCATAACAAAATCTCCTTTTTAAATTGTTAAACAACTAATAATTATAAATAAAGTTAAGCTTTATGTCAACAGAAAATAAGATCAATTAGCAATGGCTACAAGAATGACAAGATCCGCCACATGATTTTTCTTTCATAAAAAAACCTAAAGCGCTTTTAATATCTTCTTTTTTATAAAAATCACCAACTAGAACTGGGATTTCATTAATAAGCAGGGCTGGCCCTGAGTTTAACCCTAGTTTGCTCATTTTTTTCCTATCATTAACTTGTTCAATTGGAAATGAAAGCTTAAGCTCTTTTACTGCTTTTTTTGTTTCTTCAAACAAGAAATTAGAGCTTGAGTAATCATCAAACAAAATTGTAATATTTTTAATTTTATTTTTCATATTTTTAAAATAAATAGTTTTAAATAAATGTTTTAATAGACTATATTAATTGTTTATATATAAAAATAACATAAAAAATGGTGTTTTGTCTATTTTATTATGCTTTATTTTAAATACAAAAAAAAGTAGACAAAGTTTGTCTACTTTTTGGGGTACAGATCACTGCTCGGGGACAGGGATTCGGCCACGCGTCGCTAAGTCTCGCTTCTCACTACGCCACGTATAGCTCACTTTGTTCGCACGTGGCTTTGCTCGTCGCTCACTAAGCGCTCTGGCCTGGCCTCGCCCGTGCACTTCGTGCACATGGCTCCGGCTTTCTCATCCCTGACGCGAAGTGCGCAGGCACTTCGCTTCCCCTTCGCTCATCAAAAAATACAGCATAAGCTGTATTTTTTTCTTCGCTCGGGGTCGCGGACGATGTTCGAACTAGAATTATTTTAAGTAAATAAAAAAGGCCGCTTCCGATTAATCGGGCGTGCCTTTAAAATACATTGGAAAATGATTTTAACAACCAATCATTCTTGCTACGTAGTGCAATCTAAATCTTTTCACAAAAGGTCTCCTGACTCTTATCTTTAGCGCCATGCATTTTTTTTCCGAATCAGGAAGAAAATTTGCCGCTTTATCCGCCTCATCTAAAAGATCGTTGATAAAAAAATTATCAGTAATTCTTTTAATACTTTCTAATCTTTTTTCGGCATCTATAGCGTTAATAATCTTTTCACAACCATTTTGCGGAAAAATTCCATCCCACTCAGGATCAGCCTCCCAATAGTCAACCTTTGAGCAATAATCTCTTATTAAATCGGTCAACAATTTTTCTAATTCATCGGTGCGATTAGGCTCCGAGACCTCATCAATAAATTTCAATTTGTAATAAAGAGCGCTATAGCCAACTTGGTCCCCATATGGAACTGAATTTTTATATATGCACATCATCTCTTTGCTACGTTGCGGCTCAGTGAATAATTTTGCAATTGTAAAGTGCCAATCAAGGCAATGCGGTGCTTTTTCCCTTGCTCTTTTTAATCCTTTTTTTAGTTCGTTGTTACGAATTATTAAAGGAACTAAATCGACAATATCTTCTAAGTGGCAAGCATAACAAAAATCTATTGCCATTTGAAAAATATTTTTCTTTTCCGAGAGGGTTAATTCATCTGCCCGTTTTTGTTCTAGACCCAAATTATACAATATTTCGTCCAAATTATTCATAATATATCAGGTTTTTAAGGTTCGACAATAATTTTAACTATCAAAAAAGTATACTATAAGTATACTTTTTTGTCAAGTGCTCAGGGTCGTTAGTGGACAATGTTCTAACTAAAACAATTAAATTTTATAATTTAAATCATTAAAGTCCTTGAATAAACTAATACATTGAAGTTGTCCTTTAGATCTCCAAAAAATAATAAATATATCTTTATAATTAAAACTGCCTTTCATTTTATGTTTTATTATACTTTGTTTCAAATCAGTTAAGTCAATATCAATTTGCCCTTCTTTAAGAATTGGAATTAATAAATAACAATTATTACCATAATTATTTAGCCCTTTTTTCTTAAAAATAAAATCAGCTACACTAAACCCAATTTCATTATTATCTAAATTATACTCATTAATAACCATCACCTCAAATCCTATATTATTCTTTTCATTGTTTTTATCTATAGCAATGCAGTCCGGGTTCTCGCTTAATTTTATTTTATATTTTTTTGAATAATATTTTTGCTGTCCTTTTAGAAAAAGAGCAACATAAATAGCCTCTTCTCTAATTTTTTTAAAATCCCTGTTTTTTAAAAAACTGACAGAATCTGAGATAAAAGAATCTTGGGCTTTTTGCAAAATTTCATTAATTGTATAAATCTTATTATTTTCCATATACATATTATATTACTAAACAAGGATTCGAACCAAAATATATACAAAAACACCTGTAAAATAAGGTGTTTTTGAGATTTGCTCGGGGACAGGGATTCGGCCACGCGTCGCTAAGTCTCGCTTCCTCGCTAACGCTCGTCGCTCACTAAGCGCTCTGGCCTGGCCTCGCCCGTGCACTTCGTGCACATGGCTCCGGCTTTCTCATCCCTGACGCGAAGTGCGCAGGCACTTCGCTTCCCCTTCGCTCATCAAAAAATACAGCATAAGCTGTATTTTTTTCTTCGCTCGGGGACAGGGATTCGAACCCCGATAGCCAGGACCAAAACCTGGAGTCCTACCATTAGACGATCCCCGAATGTATTATATTAACAAAATTATAATAAATAATAATTAAAAACAAGTCAAGCAAAATTAAACCTTAGCATATTTACTGACGGCCAAATAACTGGCTAAAACATTAACCACAGAAATTCCTATAAACTGCCAGCCAAAAATAAACCAAACATTTTCTACAAAATAACTAACAACATTAATATTATAATCAACAAAAAACAATTCTAAATACGGTTGCAAAATCCCTAACAAAGGAAAGGAAACCGAAATCATTATTAGAGTTGCCATTAAAGTATAAATTACAGCTGAAAATAAAAACGGCAAATAAATAAAGGAATTTGAAGCTCCCACCAAACGCATTATTTCAATTTCTCTTTTTTGAGTATAAACAGCAACTTTAATTGAATTATAAACAACCAATAAACTGGTTATAATAAAAACCAAAATAATAAAAAAACCAACATCACTAATTCTGTCGGTGATTGTATTAATCTTTTCCAGTAAAATTCTATTGTCAGAAAAATCTCTAGATTCTATGATATTACTATCAATTGCTCTAAGCTCCTCTATTAAATCGGGGATCATTTCAACGTCCTCTGGAACAATAACCAAGCTAGGGGATAGAGGGTTTTTACCTAATTCTAAAATAGCCTGCAATATTTCTGGGTTGTTTTTATTTTTATCTCTAAAAAAGTTCAAGGCTTCTTGTTTTGATGTGTATTTTACCAGCCTAACCCTCTCCATTGAATTTATTCTATTTTTCAGTTCTAAAATTTCTGATTCTGGCGAGTCTGGCTTTAAATAAAGACTTAAATCTATTTTTTCTTTTATAGCCACTACAGCATTATCGCTAATTGCTCTAAGCAAAATCAAAGTATTAATAGATAGCATTGATAAAATTAAGATTGTAACAGTGACCACCGACAACCAAATATTTCTACTTATATCCTGCAAACTAAATTTTAATATTCTTAAAAAAGATAACAACATATTTTTTAAATTATATATTTTCCTCGAGATCTGTCACTGACTATTCTTCCCTCATCAATAGTTATAACTCGACGATTTAAATTATTAACGACCTCTCTGTTATGACTAACTAAAATAACTGTGGTTCCGAAATTATTAATTTTTAAAAGAAGATCAATTATTTCCTTAGTATTAATAGCGTCTAAGTTTCCAGTAGGCTCATCGGCTAAAAGTATTTTTGGTTGATGAACTAGTGCCCTGGCGATAGCCGCTCTTTGTTGTTCCCCGCCAGAAACTTCGTTGGGATATCTATTTTCTTTACCAGCCAAACCAACAATTTTCATAACACTTGGAACTATTTTTTTTATTTTACTGGAACTTTTACCACATACCTGCAAAGCAAAAGAAATATTCTCTCCTAAAGTTTTCTTCTTTAATAATTTAAAATCTTGAAAAATAACTCCGATTTGACGACGTAAATAAGGAATTTCAGATTTACCAATCTTAGTAATATCCCAATCTCCAATCCAAACCTTTCCAGAGCTTGCCCTCTCTTCTCCTGTTAAAATTTTTACCAAGGTGGTTTTTCCTGTTCCTGACTGACCAACCAAAGAAACAAATTCTCCAGCCTTAATAGATAAATTTATTCCATCTAAAACTTTAAATTTGTTTTTATAAACTTTACTTACGTCTATTAATTTAATCATAAATTATTTTTTAGAATCAAAAACAGCGAAGTTTAAGAGATCTAGCATTTCTTTAAAGCTTTGCTCACGAGATAAAGAATTTAAGATTACGGCTGTATATTTTTTTCCCTCAACATCTATTCTAGTAACCAGGCAATAACCAGAAGAACTATCAATATAACCAGTTTTAGAACCAATAATTTTAAACCCTGAATAATTATTATTTAAAACCAAATCACTACTATTATAACGTAATTTTAAACTATTGTCATTTCTAGTAAAAAATCTATAATTTTTTGCCACACTAGCTTCAGAAATTATTTTTTTCTCAAAAGCTGACCTAGCTATAACAGAAAATTCTCTAGCAGTACTAACATTTTTTTTATCTAAACCAGTAGGCTCAAAAAATTTTGAAGACTTTAAATCTAAATCCTCTATTATGCTATTCATTTTTTTAATAAAATCATCTCTTTTTAAACCACTAATTCTTGCCATTGTTTCAACTACATTGTTGGCCGACCTAACCAAAGATGAATAAATAATATCTTTAATCGACAGTTCATCGCCTCCGCTTAAATTTATTCTAGCTACTTGCCATTTATTAAAATATTGATGATTATATTCCTCGTCTTGAATGCTATATTTTACTATTTCCTCAAATCGATTCTCATTATTGCCGATTGAAAGAAAAGTTAAAACTGATAGTAATTTGCTTAAGCTGGCCACTGGCATTACTTTATCGGCATTTTTTTCAAAAACAACTCTTTCATTTTCTTCGTCGATCAAAAAAGCTGAGACAGAATTTATTTCTGGATAATCATTAACACCAGAACCAACACCCAAAATTCTTCCAAAAGAATCTTTGGGAATATTAATAGGTTCAATAAAAACATCTATAACACCAGCTCCTTTGCTAGCAATTTTTTTAAAAGCTTCGTAGTCCAAGTCAAGAACTCTGTCTGGAAACTTATCTCTCTCTGGTCCGAAATCATTAACAACAACATCTACATATTTCTTATTTTCTTTATTATAAACCCTTAAAACCGAGCCCTTAGGATAAACAGTTGAGGCTGTAAAATTTCCGCCCTTAAACTTATACCAACTGGCCTTTCCGGAAATTTCAACACCAGGATAAGAAAAGACGGCTAAGCGAGCATAAGGTAGATGAATCAATGACCTAACGAACCTCTCATCTGGATAATCCTTTGTAGGAAGAGGTCTCCATAAATTTTGGCCTTTATCATAAAAAAATACTTGTTTATAATCTTGATTCTCTTCGTCATAATCAAGCTGAATATAAAAGGGCTTATGATTGTCGTAAGCTTTTTTATTAACAAACTCAAACTGAACAACAGAACTTATTTTTTTTAAACTCCAGGGAAACGTCATTTCATTTTCTAAAATCTCTTCAATTAAAACTCCAGTACTATCATCTAATATACCCGGAACTAAAGAGAGTTTAATATAATCATCAAAGGCGCTTACAGTATAGCCTCTTAAAATTGTCTTATGATCTAAATAAATACTAAATTGCTTTTTCTCTGTAATTATTTCTTTTGTATTTTCTTGATTATCTTCAACAACAATAATCTCTGTTGACGCTTCAGTTATCTGGTCATCGAAAGCAACATTCTCACTTAAATTTTCAGCTTTAAGCAATAATGGTACAAAAAAAATAATTAATAAAAAATAAAAAAAATTTTTAAACTTATTAAACATAAACAATAAATTAATTATGAGCCTCTTGCCAGATTTGAACTGGCGTCAATGGTTTACGATACCACTACTCTGACCAGCTGAGCTAAAGAGGCTTCTATTTTTTAAAAAAATAATCATACCACTTCTTAAAGCAAGAGTTCGTTGTTTCAGCTTTTTTTTCATTATTTAAAATTTCTGACTCATTCTTTGAGGGAATTTTAACAACCACAACAGTTTCGCCCTCCTTTTGTAAACCAAAATTAATTCGAGCATTCTCTTCTGCTGCCTGATCAGAATTTAAATAAGAAATTAAAACTTGCAAATCTTCGTTATTTTTTTCATAACGACTAATATTTTCTTTTTCTTTTCTAATTTCCTCATCTATTAATTTTTTTCTATTTAAACGATTGTAATAAGGAATTAAAATTAAAAACAAAATAAACAAAAGAAAAAATGTTGATAAAAATTTTTTGACAAAACTAAAACGACTGACTGGGGCAACTTTGCCCTTATGTACATAATTAAGTCTATCAGTTGGACTAAGGTTATATTTTTTTGACATAAATTTTTCAATTCTAACGATTTTTAGGAGTTACCCAAAACCCCATATATTTACCCATCATCAACCTTATTTGAGCATCAAGACAAGGGATTGCCCCAAACACAATAACAGATATTGGAACAAATATCCACTCAACAACTAATTTTAAATTATTTATAAAACCAAAATTCTTTGGTCTTTTAGGTAGCATTATTGAAGACAAGATAGATGTTAAAACCAAACCGCTCATCGCCAAAGTCATTAATCTTTGAGTAGTTGTTGGAAGATTTAAAAAAACAACACTATCGTTAAATTTACTACCTCCAAAAATTATAGGAAACCAACCAATCACCCCTAAAATTAAAGCGCTTGTAGCCCAAGAATGAAATCCATAAATTTGAATCCAAATATGCCTTAATGTTTGGCCTTTTTTAATTTTAAGTTGAGACCATCTTTTAATAACATTAAAGATTAAATAAGGAACGTTTTCACTGCCCCAGGCCCATCTTCTTTGTTGTTTATATAAACTTTTAATTGTTTGCCAAAAATTTTTATCACAAGTAGCATCCATTGAAACTGGAAAATATAAGGGCTCTACTCTATAATCTCCATTATAATGCAAAAAACAATGCCAAAAAATTCTAGAATCTTCACTGACCATATTCGGCGCCCAAAAACCAATATCCACTAAAGCCTTAAAAGTCATGGAATGAGAAGAATAAGTGGCTAATTTTTCTGGTCTAATCTGTTGCATCATTTGCCAAAAAGTATTAGAGGCTGAGGAAACTCTAGCAAAGAAAGGTGTTTGCCAAATATTATTATGATAAACAGGAATTGGTTGATAGCTAGCGTTATAAGGTTTTTCAACGGTCAAAAATTTATAACTTAAACAGTGAAAATAACCAGGAGAAGCAATTGTGTCGATGTCAAAAACGCTAACAACTATCTTCTCATAATCAAGCCCTTCTCTGTCAATTATCTCTTTTTTAGCCATTTTTCCGGCATAAGATTGATTAGCCCCCTTTCCTTTTAACTCCCCTTCAATATTGTCAGGATGAACAAAAAAAGCGAAATTTCTAAATTTTTCTGAAAACTCCTTTTCAATACTTTTAGCTCTAAACAAAGCCTCTTCTCCAGCCCTTTCCTCAATAGCCAAAACTACAATCATTTTTTCTGTTGGATAATTATTGTTAACCAATCCCAAAAAACAGGTTCTAATAATTTCAATGTCTTCATTATATGTTGGAAGAATTATTAAATGAATAATATCTTCTAATCGCATTCCCTTCTTAGCTAGAGAATTATTTGGCAGAAACTCAACATCGCTATCTATTTCCTCACATTTTTTTTGCCAATCTATTTTTCTATTATTTTTTAATTTACTATAAGAGGCCAGCAAATAAACTCCCAAAAAAATAACCTGTAAAAGCCAATAAACATTAAAGGCAATTAAAAAATAAGCCACCCAAACTGGCTTAACAAAAGAAAATATGATCAAAATTAATAAACTACCAACCGACAATGCTCCTGGTAAAATCTCCAATAGTCTATAAATCTTTTTGTCACGACCATAAAGTTCTGTGGCTTTAGCTACTTTTAAGTAATTCATAAATACAATTAATCAAAAGAAACGTCTTTACCTTCTTCCAAATCAACCTCTTGAGAGCTGGATGTTATATCAGTAGTTGAAGATTCTTGTTTATTATTCTTTATTTCTTTCCCTTTAAAATTAACAGGGCTAACCTCTCTTAAAGCAGCTAAACTTATTTCCGCTATACTAAGATCTTTAACTATTGGTTCTGATTTTTCTATGCTTTTTTTTACACCCACTTCTACTTTTTTAGAATATTCTTTCGTCCTTGGAGGTTGGGCTTGGCTCTCAATTTTTTTATTTTTATTATTTTTAATTTTTTGCAAACAATCTTTACAATAGACAGGACGAACTCCATCAGGTTTAAAAGAAAGATCTACTGCCTTAGCGCAAGCCGAACAGTGAGCAGAAAAAATATTTTTTTTATTTTCCAACTTATTGTTTTTAAAATTTTTAGAATTATCAAAATTTAAAACCCTTTCTTGACTTTCATTTTCTTTTTTTGCTTTGCCCTGATCCTCATCTTCGTCTTCCATATGCCAACGCATAATTCTTTCCTCCACAATATCCCTTTGAGTGGCATACTTTTCTCTAGAGCTGGAAATTACTTTTTCTATATTATTAGTCTTTTCCTCTTCTAAAAGAGGCGCTAAACCTTTAGCTGAAAAAGGGTCTGAGGCTACTCCATCAATCATTAATTTTAAATACATTTCGTATTTTGGCAAATTAACAATATCTTCTTCGGTAAAAACAGGAGTAAATTCCTTAACTAATTCCTCCGCATCAGCAGCTCCAACTCTAAAAACGATAATTGTTCCAACGTTACCAAAAACGGCCGGTTTAACCCTTTCATCGAGCTGCTCAATATATTGATGAGCCATTATTAAATTAAGTCTATACTTCCTAGCCTCCGATAAAATATTAGCAAAACTTTCAGTAGAAAAATTTTGAAATTCATCAATATATAAATAAAAATCTTTTCTATCTTTTTCATCTATGTCAACCCTACTCATAGCTGCTAATTGAATCTTGGTAATCATCATGGCACCAAGCAAGGCAGAGTTATCCTCTCCTATTCTTCCCTTACTTAAGTTCATAATTAAAATCTTCTTTTCGTCCATTATTTTTCTCATGTCAATTGAAGATTTAACTTGTCCAACAATATTTCTCATAAAAGAGCTTGATAAAAACTGTCCAACCTTATTTTGAATCGGAGAAACTGCTTCAGATGCAAATTTGTCAGCATAACCAGCAAACTCTTTTTCCCAAAAAGACTTAACAACCGGATCTTTAATGTTGGCCACAACCTTTTTTCTATAAACTTTATCTGACAACATTCTAACAACACCTAAAAGCGTTGAGCCAGGATAATCTAAAATAGCCAAAATCGCATTTCTTAATATATATTCTAATCGAGGTCCCCATGAATCAGCCCATAATTTCTGAAAAACTCCTATAAGTCCAGAAGCTACCAAATGTCTAAGATGGGGATCAACTTGTTCAACCAAGTTAAAGGCTATCGGATAGTCCATGTCAGCTGGATTAAAATAAACAACATCGTCGATTCTATCTGATGGTATATATTTAATAATCTTTTCAGCTAAATCACCATGAGGATCAACAACAGCCACACCCCTACCAGCTCTAATATCTTCAACAATCATATTTTCTAAAACAGTTGACTTGCCCATTCCAGTTTTTCCAATCAAATACATATGACGGCGACGATCGTCAGTTTTAATACCAAACTTTCTCATCTGATTTCTAAAATTTGTCTGACCAAAAAAAATTACCTCACTATTAGACATATGTTTATAAGATTATTTATTCAAATTCTGCAAAACATCCAAATTACCACTCTCAGCTCCAGTATAAATACCTATAACAGACTTAAACGGCTCAACAAGACCCTGCAAAAGAGGCGGTAAATAAATAAAAGCTAATAAAATTGGAATTAAAATTATAAAAATTTTAACAAAGGTCATTATTCTCTGAAAAACAACATATTTTTTTATATACCTGCTTATTTCTAAAATTTCTTTACTCAATTCCATGTTCTGTTCTAATAAATCAAATAAATCAACCTCTTCCTTTCTTTTATTCTTAAAATCCTCTTCATTGAAAAGATCACTTATTTCATTATTATTGTATTCTTTATTTTCCATCATTCTTTAAATTAATAATAATTAAAGAGATAAAATTAAAATTATCCGAGACAGCAATATCTCTAGTAAGATTATAGCAAAATAGACTTTGAAAATCAAACAAAAAAACACTAAAATAATTTAGTGTTTTTTATAGTTCAATCTAATTTCTAAAAATACATTTTTCTACGAAGCCAGAGGCAATTTTAGAAAAATCCTCCATTTCTATATCAGTAAAAGAAGATTTATTTTTAAAATCTTGATTTACCAAATTAACGTCTGATTTAAATTTTTGCAAATACCAAAGCTTAGCTCCGACAATATCTTTAGACATTTTCAAAATGTCCTCTTCATTAACCAGACCAGGAACCAGGGTGCTTCTAAACTCATAAGGCGTATTTCCTTCTATAAGCATTTTTATGCTTTTTTTTATTTTTTCAATATCAGTCTTAACCCCAATTACTGACTCATATTTATCAAGAGGAGCTTTTAAATCCATAGCCACATAATCTAATAAATTATTCTTTATTAAATCCAAAACTTTATCAGGATTTGTTCCGTTAGTATCTAATTTAATCTTATAACCAAGTTTTTTAGCTTTAATTATAAAATCTTTTAAATCAGTCTGTAATGTTGGCTCTCCCCCAGAAATAACCAGACCATCTAATTTGCCAACCCTTTCTTTCAGAAAAAGAAAAAGATCCTCCTCCGGGATCAAAGAAGGACCTTCATCTATATTTTTTAATTCGCTCTCGCCTTCGGCGAAAACGAGC
>CAZILW010000003.1:34691-50252 GCA_964540285.1 uncultured Gammaproteobacteria bacterium | reverse complement strand
TAACAAGGCATCCGTAGCGGAAGCTGTGGATGGATCACCTCCTTTCTAGGGAGATAAAATTTTTAAACTACGGTTTAAAAATTTAGGTCGGCTCTTCTTTTTAAGAAGAGACCCATTATTAAGTAATGGGAAAAAAATGAATTGATGCCTGTTAGCTTCGAAAAACATCAAACAGAAGAAAAATAAAACCGGATAACTCCGGTTTTATTTTTTTTTATACAAGACTTCTATTAAAAGGGTTCGGGCTTTAAGATTATTTAGAAGTGTGCTATAATTATTTTTGAACTATTTATTATGAAATATAAATTATATACAACCTCTAAACAGGCCTGGCGGGGTATGATTAAGTCTATATTAAAGGCTAAAAAATATATTTATATAGAAATGTATATTCTTGATAATAAAATTCAAGAGTATAATTTTATAGATATACTTATTGATAAGTCTCGGGCTGGATTGGAGGTTGTTTTGATTTTAGATGCTTTTGGTAGCTATGATTTTAAAAGTTCCGATATAAAAATTTTAAAAGAAAATGGAGTGGAGGTTTTATTTTTTAGCAGATGGCTTAGAAGAACTCATAGAAAAATATTATTAATTGATGACACTATTGCTTTTTTGGGTGGGGTTAATTTTCATGGCAAAAGTGTTGATTGGATTGATTTGCAGGTGAGAATAAGTAATAAAATATTAATTAAAAACGTTTTAAGGTCATTTGCTTATTCCTATTTAATGAGTGGCGGTAAAAAAAATCATATTTTAGAAAAAAGAAAAAATTCAATTTTTAAAAATTTAAAGGTTCAATTTTTAGAGCATTTTCCTGGTCGCAATGTTTATACCTTAGAAGCTTATTATAAAAGCAAAATTATTTCTGCCAAGAAAAGTATAGTTATTGTAACCCCTTATTTTGTTCCCCCTCGTTGGTTAACGGCTCTGTTGGATAATGCTGCTTCCAGGGGTGTGTTGGTGGAGATAATAATTCCGATAAAAACAGACAGGAAATTTTTAGATAGGGTTAATTATGCTCATATTTATCAAATGAGAAATTTAAATATTAAATTTTATGCACAAAAAGAAATGAATCATTCAAAGATATTAATGATTGACGAACAGGATGTTCTTGTTGGGTCTCAAAATATAGATATTATGTCTTTTAGATTAAATGTTGAGTCTGGCTTTTTTTCTGATAATAAAAAATTAATTTCTGATTTAAAAATTATTATTAAAAACTGGAAAGAAAGTTCTTCTAGTTTTCCGGTTAAGCAGAAAAAAATAAATATTTTTGATAAAATAATTTTAGGATTTATTCGTTTATTTTATTCTATTTTGTAATTTATAAAATAAAGTTTTAAAAAGTAGACATGTCAAATTATATAAAAATAAAAGGAGCTAGGGTTAATAATTTAAAAAATATTAATTTAGAAATTCCTTTAAATAAATTTATTGTGGTTACTGGTCTTTCTGGTTCTGGTAAGTCTTCTTTGGTTTTTGATTTAATTTATGCTGAAAGTCAAAGAAGGTATGTTGAATCTTTGTCCTCTTATGCCAGACAGTTTGTTGGCATGATGGACAAACCAGATGTTGATTCGGTTGAGGGTTTAATTCCAGCTATTTCTATTGATCAGAGATCAGTCACTAACAATCCTAGATCAACAGTTGGAACAATAACTGAGATTTATGATTATTTTCGCCTTTTGTATTCCAGACTGGGAGAGCCTTATTGTCGAGAATGTGGGACTAAAATGTCTCTGTCTGGTCATCAAAAATATCAAAATCGCAAAAAGGCAGAACAAAAAATTATTTGTCCTAATTGTTTATGGGAGAGGGCCGCTTTTAAGCCTATAGATTTTTCTTTTAATTCTAGTCAAGGGGCTTGCTCTGCCTGTGGTGGTCTGGGTTATAAAATGGAAATAGACCCAGGGCTAGTTTTAAATTTAAAGTTAAACATTTCTCAGGGAGCAATTAAGCCTTGGCTTCATTATAATTTTGACAATCAAAAATCTTTAATTTCTGAATTAGAAAAGTTGGCTAATAGAAATAAATTTGATTTTAACTCACCCTTAAAGGATTTAAGTAAGAAAAACTTAAACCTTATTTTAAATGGTGATAATTATTTTGTAGGCGTTGTTAATGGTTTGAATCAGAAATATCAAGAAACTGACTCTAGTTATATTAGACAAAAAATAGAGCAATACATGAAAATTGGAAAATGCCCCGTTTGCCTGGGTCAGAGGCTTAATACCGATTCTTTGTCGGTTAAGTTTAAGGGTTTAAATATCTCAGAGTTGTCCAATAAAAATATTAGTGATTTAAACATCTTTTTTTCTGATTTACTAAAGACAGAGAAGGGTAAAAAAAATCAAAACCCTGTTTTTTCAAGTATAGCCAAGGAAGTTTTGCTTAGGTCTAAAAACATTGATAGGGTTGGCTTATCTTATTTGTCTATTTTTAGATCGGCTACAACTCTTTCCGGGGGCGAATCTCAAAGGCTAAGACTAGCCCATCAAATTAGCTCTAATTTAGTTGGCATTTTGTATGTTTTAGATGAACCTTCGATAGGTCTTCATCCAAGAGACAATGAAAATTTAATATCAATCCTAAAAAAACTAAAAGATAAAGGAAACTCAATTATTGTTGTAGAGCATGATTCAAAGATGATGACATCGGCTGATTATTTGCTCGATGTTGGTCCTCGAGCTGGAGAGCATGGGGGAGAATTAATTTTTGCCGGAGAACTAAAAAAAATAAAAAGTATTAAAAATTCTTTAACAGCCGATTATTTGCTTGGTCGTAAAAAAATAGAACCACCATTAAAGTATAGAAGCGGTAGTGGAAAATCAATTAAAATAATAGGCGCAAGTGAAAATAATCTAAAAGATGTTGACGTTGATATTCCTTTAGAAAAATTAGTATCAGTTACTGGCGTTTCTGGTTCTGGCAAATCAACTTTGATTATAGATATCTTAGCCAAAGCCTTGAATAAGAGGTTTTATAGATCAAAAGATGATCCGGGAAGACATAAGTCTATATTGGGGGTTGAGTGGATAGATAAAATAATTGATATTGATCAGTCACCAATTGGGAGAACACCAAGGTCTAATTTGGCCACTTATACTGGCATATTTTCCTATATTAGAGATGAATTTGCTTCCCTAGATGATGCTAAAAAGAAGTTTTTAAAGCCAGCTCATTTTTCTTTTAATTTAAGTGGTGGTCGTTGTGAAAAGTGTCAGGGAGATGGCTTGATTAAAATAGAGATGCAGTTTTTGCCAGACGTTTATGTTAAGTGTGATGAATGTGATGGACAAAGGTATAAAAGGGAGGTCTTAGACATAAAGTTAAATAGTAAAAATATTTTTGAAGTTCTAGAAATGACAGTAGAAGAATCTTTAAAATTTTTTTCCCATAATAAAAATTTATATTCTAAGTTAAAAATTTTAAGCGACATTGGTTTGTCTTATATTCGATTAGGTCAAAGCGCCACTACTTTATCGGGAGGTGAGTCCCAGAGAATTAAACTTGCTTTTGAATTATCTCGTCCTTCAACTGGAAAAACTTTATATATTTTAGATGAGCCAACAACTGGACTTCATTTTGACGATGTAAAGAATTTATTAAAAGTTCTTAATGCTTTAGTGGATAAGGGCAATACCGTTGTTGTTATTGAGCATAATTCAGATGTTATTAAGTCTTCTGATTGGATTATTGACCTTGGACCAGAAGGGGGAGATGGTGGTGGACAGATTGTTTTTACTGGAACACCTTCAGCCTTGCTTAAGAATAAAAAAAGTTATACTGGAAAATATTTAGATTATAAAGTTTAATATGAAAACTTCGAAAAATAAAAAATTAGGCTTAGCTTTGGGAAGTGGAGGATTTAGAGGTTCCGCTCACATGGGTGTTATAAAAGCTTTAGTTGATAATGATATTTCTATTGATTTTTTAGCTGGAAGTAGTATTGGGGCTTTAGTGGCCGCTCATTATTCTGTTTTTAAAAACATAGAGAGAACCATTAAAGATATTCTTGATTTGCAAAAGAAAAAATATAGTTATCTTAGAGGTTTGAGCTTGCAGGAGGGTCTTATTGGTGGAAAAATTTTAACAAGAGATTTTTTAAAGATGTTAAAGGGGGCTAATTTTGAAAATACTCAAATACCCCTTTCTATTATTTCAACCAATTTAATTGATGGGCGACCTTTTATTTTTAAAAAGGGTGACTTAGCTCAAGCTATTATGGCTAGTATATCCATTCCAGCCGCTTTCAAACCTTTAAGATACAAAAAGGATGTTGTCTTGGTGGATGGCGGAATAAGCAATCCTGTTCCAGATGATGTGGTTAGAAAAATGGGCGCTGATGTGGTTTTATCTGTTAATTTATATAATGATTATAATTTTACTGATTCCAAATTAGATATTTTTAAAATAATAAACAGAGCTACAGAGATAACTCTATTAAATTTATCTAGAAATACTATTAGTGATTCTGATATTGTTATTAATCCGGACTCTTCTGCTTATTCTGGTCAGTCAAGAATGAGGGCTTATTTTAGTGAAGATGTTTTTATAAAGATAATGAATCAGGCCGAGCAAGATACTTTAAAAAAAATTACTCAAATAAAAAAACTGCTCCAATAGAGCAGTTTTTTTGTTATCTAGACATTTTTTAAAATTTTTATTATTTGTGGATGAACCAGTCTATTGGAGGCAATCAAGTCTTCGCTTTTTATATTCCATTTTTTATTTTTAAAATCAGTAACCTTACCACCGGCTTCATTTACTATTATTGTTCCAGCCGCCACATCCCAGGAGTGTGCCCCTGGTATGACTATTGATTCAATTCTGCCACTAGCAACATAGGCCAGTTCAATGGAGGCACTACCTAGTTGTCGACAGTCAAAGTTTTTTAATTTTTGTTGTGTGTAATATTTTACAGCCCTTTCAATACTCTTAATGTTGCTTCCATGGCAAAAAGTGTTGATAACCTTTTTGCTTTTTATATTTGAAACTTTAATTCTTTTGCTGTTAAGAAAGGCACCCTTGTTAATGCTTGCCTTGTATGTTTCGTTTAGTATTGGGGCATGTATTAATCCAAAGATTATTTTATTTTTATATAAAACTCCAATAGAGATGGCCCAAAGAGGATTTTTCATAGTAAAATTAGTTGTTCCATCTATAGGGTCAATTATCCAGGTGTAGTCAGATTTTTTTTGGTTGTCGCCCTTTTCTTCTGAGAGTATGTGGTGATTAGGGAATTCTTTTTTTATTTCTGATATAATTATTTTTTCTGAAAGCAGGTCAGCATAACTGACTATTTCATGCGCTGACTTCATTTTAATATGATTTCTGTTGAATTTTTTATATATTTTTATTAAATTTTTGGATGATTTTTGAGCTGCTTTCAGGGCAACTTCTTCTATTTTTTTCATTTTTTTATATTATTTTTAATTTAACATCTTTAGTTTTGCTGTCCCAAACTGCAAAGCAAGCCTTGTGGAAAACTCCGCCTAGTGTGCCAGGATTTATCAGTGTTGCTTTTTGACGGATTGATATCCAGGGCTGATGAGTGTGACCATAAAAAATAAAATTTAAATCTGGTTCATTTTCTAGTAGATTATTAATAAATGTTGGTTCGTGGCAAATTCCTATTTTGCTTTTTTCTATTTCTATTATACCAACTTTACCTAAATAATTAATATTTTCTATTTCAAAAACTTCTTGTTCTTGATAAATTTCAGCATTTCCTTTTACTAAAAATATTTCATTCAAAAATTTTTTACTTAAAATTTTTAAGGTCTCACTGTTACAAACATCACCACAGCAAATTATTTTTTCCACTTTTTCTTTTTTAATTGCTTCGAAAAAAAGGCCAAGATTGGCCAAGTTGTCGTGAATGTCAGATATAATAGCTACTTTCATTTTTTTAATTTTTAAGGCTAATTTCGTAGTCCATTTGTTCGATTTTTTTTAAATTTCCTCTAGCCTGATCGTATTTTGTTCTCAGATGACCGACTATGTCAAAATCAACCAACTCATTTAATATTTCATTGATTATCTTTTTAACTCTTTTTACTTCTTTGAAGTTTTTGTTTATAGCCTCGTTCGTTGCCAGTCTAACCAACTCTCCACTAAAGTCACAAATACCGCCAATATAAGCTTCGGTGCTTATTTTTATTTCTTTTATTTTATTTATTTTTCCTGTTTCAATAAAAGATAGGAATAATTTTGCTTCAACATACTCTTCTAGGCAGGCGGCAAAAGAACCTTCTTCGCGCAACCTGCTTTGTCCGAATTTTTTTTCTATTTTCTTGATAATATCTTCTGATTCCTTTAATTTTTCTTCTGCTAGCTTTATGTCTTGTCGATGAATAGCAAAAATTGATTTTTTAGAGTTGTTTAATACGATTGATGAAGAGCTGATTATTTGTCTTCTTTGGCTATTTTTTTCTATGTAGTCTTTTCTTAGTGATTTTATAAATTTTTTGTCTATCATATGATTTATTTGGCAATTCTAAATACTTCGTCAATTGTTGTTTGACCGTCCAAAGCTTTTAAAATTCCATCTTGTAATATATTAATCATGCCATTTTCAATGGCCTTTTGTTCTATTTCATAGTCACTAATCCCTTCGGTTGAAATCATTTTTCTAATTTCTTCATTTATTTCTAGAGCTTCATATAGACCTAATCTTCCTTTGTAGCCTATATTGTTACATTTTTCACAACCTTTTCCTTTGTAAAATTTAATTTGATTAGGGATGACAGCATTGGGATTTTTTATTGAATCTAATATTCTTTTTACTTCCATTAAGTTTGTTTCATCTAATTCAACCTCTTCTTTTTCGCAATATGGACATATTTTTCTGGCTAATCTTTGTCCGATTGAGCATTCTAGGGCATTGGCCAACATTTGTCTTTCAACATTTAATCCAATAAAACGAGATACAGCACCAGCGGCGCTGTTGGTGTGAATTGTTGACAACACCAAGTGACCAGTAAGAGCTGCTTCAACTGCAATTTCGGCCGTTTCTCTATCCCTAATTTCTCCAATCATCATAATGTTTGGGTTTTGGCGAAGAAGTGATCTCATGGCCGCCGCAAAGGTATAGCCACTTTCGCTGTCAATTTGAGTTTGAATAATTCCAGCCATTTGATATTCAATTGGATCTTCAACTGTTATTATCTTAACATCTGGTGTATTTATTTTTTTTAATACGCTATACAATGTGGTCGTTTTGCCAGAACCAGTTGGACCGGTTGTTAAAATAATTCCTTTTGTTTTAATCATTGATCTTTTTAAGGATGGTAGGGCGTATTCTGATAATCCTAGTTTTTCAATATCCAAAGCTTCACCAGCGCCAGTCAGAAGTCTGATAACTATTGTCTCTCCAAAGCCGCCAGAGATTATAGAAACACGACAATCTAATTTAGACTCAGGCAAGAATATAGTAAAACGACCGTCAATCGTGGCCTTTTTAACACTAGTTTCAACACCTATTAATATCTTGACCTCACTAATTAATGGTAAGTAGTTTTCTTTGGGGAGATCAAACATGTCATGTAAAACACCATCTATTCTAAAACGAATTTTTACATTCGATTCCGTTGGTTCTATATGCAAATCACCAGCATCACTTTTAACCGCTAATGATATTAGCAAGGTGATAATTTCTTTTGTTGGGACCTCTTTTATTAAAGAGCTTATTGCTGGTATATTTTTTAATAGATTATTAGCTTCTTCTAGTTTTTCTATCTTTATTTTTATACCTCTTCCCATTGTTTTTGATATAGCTATATCATATAGTTCGTCTATGTAATCAAAAACTCCGATAACTCTATAGACTTCTTCTAGACTGGTATGTCCCCCTAAAACCTTTAGAACTCCATCTTGGAGCATAGTAACCATTCCATTTTCAATGGCTTGTTGTAGTATTTTAAAAGAGGGAGCATTGTCAATTGTTAGTTGTTTTAATTTATCGTCCATTGTAAAAACCTCATAAATACCAATTCTTCCTTTATAACCAATTCCACCACACTTATCACAACCTTTTCCCGCTTTATAAATTTTGGGAAGTGTACTTGGTATGTTTAGCCCAGCCTTAGGAGAAATTACGCCTAATATTTTTTTAACTTGATTTTCTTCGTCCTCATCTAAAATATGTTCCTCTCTGCAATTAGGACAAAGTTTTCTTATAAGTCTTTGCCCGATAACAGCATTAATAGATGGAACTAGAAAGTACGGTTTTATTCCCATATCGATTAGTCTAGGAATAACACCAGCAGCATCATTGGTATGCAGTGTTGACAAAACAAGATGACCAGTTAAACTAGCCTGAACAGATATCTCAGCTGTTTCTAGGTCTCTAGTTTCTCCGACCATAACTATATCCGGATCTTGTCTTAAAATTGATCTTAGTCCACTGGCAAAGGTATAGCCCTTTTTGGGGTTAACCTGACTTTGGTTTATACCTTCCAGCTGATATTCTATGGGATCTTCCATGGTAATTATTTTAGTTCCAGGTTGATTTAGCTTATTTAAAATAGCATATAGGGTAGTTGTTTTACCTGATCCGGTTGGGCCGGTTGTAAGCACTAAACCATTTGGTTTTTCGATTTCAGCTTTTAATATTTCATAGGCTTGAGGCATTAACCCCAAATCATCAAAGGATAGTCCAACAGAACTAGACTTTAAGAGCCTCATTACCACGCTTTCGCCAAAGGCAGTTGGTAAAAAAGAAACTCTAACATCCACTCTGTCGTTTGATAAAAATATAGAGAATCTTCCGTCTTGCGGCTTATCTTCAATGTTAATTTTAACCGCAGCCAGTATTTTCATACGAGATATTATTTTTTTCCACTTGGCTTTATCTATAGTGGCCGCTTCTTGTAAAACGCCATCAATTCTTAACCTGATAACAATTCCTTTTTCTTCAGCTTCGATATGGATATCACTTGAGCCAACTTTTAATGAAGTAGCTAAAATTAAAGTAACTACATCACTTATGTTAACTTCATTTATTTTTGAATTTAGACTTTGGTAATTTTCTATATCTTTTTTAAATTTTTCTAAATCTTCTTCTTTAATTTCAACACCGCCAGTTACCTTTTTTATTTTTGGTATGGTTTTGTAAACATCTAGTCCGTGCTTTAAACTGGTTTCAGATATTAAATAAAGAACACTTTTGGTAAAATATTTTTTATTTAACTCTTCTTCTATTTCTCTTACTCTGGGATTTTCGGAATTGCTGGTTGCTATGCGAACATTTTCTCCGTCATAGTAAAAACAAATTACTTTCTCAGCAATCGCCTCTTCTTCATCTATAAGAATTATGGCGTCTGGGCTAATAGGGAAGGCAAAAAGATTAACATAAGAAAGACCCAAAGCATCGGCCTTGAGTTTTGTTTGTCTTTCTATTTCTTTAAGTTTTATTTCTTCCTGTTTTGCTGCCAGCTTGCCTTGAGCTGTGTCGTCATCGTTTTTTTGGCTCTTGCTGAGCAAGCTGGAGATTGAATCAAATCCACTCATTTTTTTATTTATTTTTTTCTGTAAAAATTCTTTCTAATTTACTGCTAGCTTTATTTTCTTTTAGTTTAACAAATAGTTCGGTCCAGGCGCTAATTTGAAAAGTGTTAACTATGGCACCGCTTAAAGCAATAATAGCAAGAGAAATGATAATCGCTATCACTATCAATGTCCAGAAAAATCCTTGCGATGACAATACAAATATAGCTGTGGTAACCGCTATTCCTGAAAAAAGTATAAAGATTAAAAAGGACACGAAGGAAACAACTAAAATAGCTAAGATGTTTATAAAAAATAAACTTACAGCCATTTCTATACTAATTAACCAATTATTTTTAAATAAAACCCAGGCGTTTTTTAAAGCGCTAGATATTTTCTTTCCATCTATTACTATGTAGGCAATGGCGTACTTAACAACAAATGAAATAAATAATATTATTGGAATAAAGATTATAAATAAAAATCCGTATAGTAAAGTTAGGTATGTTTTATTTTGTATTAATATAACAACCAGCAGTAAGCTTATTAAAAGGGTAATTCCATTGATAATTAACCATATTAAGGCATTCATTGAAAAAACTGGCCAAAATTTATTTTTAGATCTCTTGATTTGTTCTTTAATGCTTATTTTTTGTTTGTTTTCTTTATTAATTTTTTTAACAGCATCTATAATTGAAATCTGAGAAATGGTAGCTAGCCAAATAAAGAAAATTATCATCGCTAAAATTATTAGTAAAAACAAGAAAAATAAAACCATGGTTGTTGTCTCTGTTTTTATTAAATGAGGAATGTTTTGAAGAGCTTGCTTGGAAAAAATACCTGTTTTAATAAACAAACTAATATCATTAATTGTTTTTAGTCCACTTTCTTGACTGAAAGCTTTGGAAAAAATTTTTAATTCAGCTCCAAAGCTGATAATAGAAGCAAAAAATCCAAAAAACCATAAAGATTTATTTTTCCAAGAAATGTTCCAGGCTTTTTTTAAAATTTCTCTGTAGGGAGTCATAATTTTACTTTTAATTTTAATTAATTTTATTTATTTTAATTATAGCATATTTTCAAAATTATACAACATTATTATATAATATTATTTGTTATTTTTTTATTTCTTTATATTGTCAAATCAACTTAAATAGTATACAATTTCATTAAGCCTAATTATTTGGTTTTTTTATGATTTTAAACTTGATTAAAGAAAAGATAGCTAAAACTCTTGATATTAAAGAGAGTCTTTTTGTTTATCCGCCGAATAATGAGTTGGGCGACATTTCCTTGCCTCTTTTTTCTTTATCCAAAGAAAGAGGAGAAAGCCCCAGCTCTTTAGCTTTAAAAATTAAAGAGAATGTTTTGTCTCTAGATGATTTTGCAGATGTTTTTGAAAAAATTGAAATAGTTGGTCCGTATTTGAATTTTTTTATTAATAAAAAATATTTAATAAGCGAAACAATTGAATTTGTTCTTAATAACTCTCAAAATCTTTTTTATAATAACTCTGGTCAACAAAAAAAGGTTGTGTTTGAATATTCTAACGCTAATACTCATAAAGAAATTCATATTGGACATTTAAGAAATATCGTTTTGGGTGATTCTTTAGCAAAAATTTATCTAGCTAACGGTTTTGATGCTCACTCAGTTTCTTTTATTAATGACTTTGGGATTAATACTGCTAAAACTGTTTGGTCCTATAAGAGGAAGGGGGAGGGTAGTATCGGTTCTTGTTATAGTCAGGCTG
The DNA here is from genome assembly GCA_964540285.1 of uncultured Gammaproteobacteria bacterium. Taxonomy (GTDB): domain Bacteria; phylum Patescibacteriota; class Patescibacteriia; order Patescibacteriales; family UBA12465. Next base: position 39,004 of record CAZILW010000003.1, on the reverse strand, counting down.
TGGCTGAACTAGAAAAAAATCCAGAATTAAATCAAGAGATTGCAGACATAATGTCTGATATTGAAAAAAGAAAAGGTGAAAATTATCAATTGTGGCAGGAAACAAGAGACTTGAGTTTGATGGATTTTAAAAAGGTTTATGAAATACTAAATGTTGATTTTGAAAAAACTTATTTTGAAAGCGAACTAATAGATGAAGGCTTGAAAATTGTTAATCAGTATTTAGAAAAGGGAATTCTTAAAAAAAGTGAAGGCGCTATAATAGCTGATTTAGAAGAGTACAAGTTGGGTGTTTTGCCGATAATCCGTAGCAACGGCACAGCTCTTTATCCAGTAGCTGATTTGGCTCTAGCAAGTAGAAAGTTCCAAGATTTTCCAGGATTGGAAAAATCTTTTTTAGTGGTTGATGTTAGACAGAGTTTACACTTCAAGCAATTATTTAAAGTTTTAGAGTTGGCCGGCTATCAAAATGATTTTACTCACCTTTCTTATGATTTTGTTAAATTGCCAGAGGGCATGATGTCTTCTCGTTCTGGCAACGCTGTTTCATTTGAGTTTTTGTTTGAAAAAATAGTTGAGCGATTAAGTGAGGAAAGCAGAAGAAGACATGAAGATTGGTCTGATAATAAAATTTTAGAAAATTCTCAAAAGTTAGCTGTGGCTATTTTAAAATTTGAGATGCTTAAAATTTCTCCAAACAAAATAATAACCTTTGACATTGAAGAGTCCCTGAAATTTGACGGCTTTAATGCTTTATATATTATTTATAGCTTAGTTAGAATGAAAAGTATTTTAAGGAGGGCTAATTTTAATTTTTCTGATGTAAATATTAAAGAGATTTTATTTGAATTAAATGACGATTTGGAAAAAAATATATGTTTAGAGACCTTAAAGTTTAATGATATTGTTGTTAAGGCTGGTAAAGATAATGATCCTAGTGAAGTTGCTAAATATCTTTTTTCCTTTGTTCAAAATTTTAATAATTATTATCAAAAAATAAATATTTTAAAATCAGAAGAAAAGGTGATGTGGGCTAGGTTGTTGCTGATTAAATCCTGTATTATTTTAATAGACAATGCTTTTTGTTTGTTGGGTATAGAGTCTAATATTGAAGAAATTTAAATTTAAATATATTTAAAAATATGACTAGTAATAATTTGGAAAATAAAATGGAAAAAATTGTCTCTTTGTGCAAAAGAAGGGGTTTTGTTTTTCCATCCTCAGAAATTTATAATGGCTTTCCAGCTGTTTATGATTATGGTTCTTATGGAGTAGAGCTGGCCAATAACATTAAAATGGCTTGGTGGAAATCTATGACTCAGTATCGTCAGGATGTTGTTGGGCTTGATTCGGCTATATTTATGAACCCTAAAATTTGGGAAGCCTCAGGTCATGTTAAAGGTTTTTCTGATCCGTTAACTGAGTGTCGTAAATGTCATTCTCGTTTAAGATTAGATTCTCTGTTGGAGGAGGCTGGTGTTTTTGCTGATGAAAAAATGAGCGAAGAGGAAATAAATGAAATTTTTAATCAAAATAAAGATAAAATAAAATGCCCTAATTGTGGCGCCCAAGATTTTACTCCTGGAAAAAATTTTAATTTATTAGTTAAGTCTAATTTGGGAAATTTTACTGGTGATTGGTCAAAAGAGCCAGCATATTTAAGGGGGGAGACTTGTCAAGGAATTTATGTTAATTATAAAAATGTTTTAGACTCGGCTAGAGTTAAAGTTCCTTTTGGCATTGCTCAAATTGGAAAAGCTTTTAGAAATGAAATAACTGCCAGACAATTTATATTTAGAACTAGAGAATTTGAACAAATGGAAATGCAATATTTTATCAAACCAGATACTCAGGAAAAATATTATAATGAGTGGAAAGAGGCTCGTTGGAAATTTTATTTAGATTTAGGGATTAAAGAAGAAAATTTGAAATGGCACAAACATGAGAATTTAGTTTTTTATGCTAAAGAGGCTTATGATATTGAATATAATTTCCCTTTCGGGTTTAAGGAGTTAGAAGGTATTCATGCTCGTGGTGATTATGATTTAACTCAACACAGTAAATTTTCTGGCAAAGATTTAACTTATTTAGATCCAAGTGATAATTCTCGCTTCTTGCCGCACATAGTTGAAACTTCAGCTGGTGTTGGTCGAACTTTTTTAGCAGTTTTATCCGATGCTTATTGCGAAGAAGGGGAGGGGGAAAATGCTCGTGTAGTTTTAAAAATTTCTGCAAAATTAGCCCCAGTTAAAATAGCTGTTTTCCCATTACTTAAAAATAAGCCTGAGTTAGTGGCTAAGGCCAAGGAGGTTTTTGATGTTTTAAAATTTGATTGGAAATGTGAGTTTGATGATAACGGCAATATTGGTAAACGTTATCGTCGTCAGGATGAAATTGGAACCCCATATTGTTTAACAGTTGATTTTGAAAGCTTAGAGAATAATGATATTACTTTAAGAGACAGAGATTCAATGAAACAAGAGAGAATTAAAATAGACGATTTGGTAGAGTATTTTAAGAAAAATATTTAATTATTTTTTGAAATTTTTTATAAAAAAAAGAAGCACAGGGATTTTTTCCTGTGCTTTTTGTTTTTTTGTTGGCCTTTAAATTTCAAAGACCTTGATTTTTGATTTTAAGCCGGGGATTGCGATGTCGGCTTTTGATTTTTTAGCCGATTCAGAGCCAATAGCTACTCGGTATTTTTTTTCTTGGTTTTTTTCGTAGCAGTAGAAATTTACAATAATCTTTTCTTCTTTTGTCTTAGAGTTGAAAGATTTTTTTATCTCTACTGTACCCACAACCGTCTTGCCAAATGGTAATTGTTTTTCGGTTTTTTCTTCGCTAAAGTGATAATAGCAACGAGTAATCATTGCTTTATTTTCTTCTTTGTCTTTAATAAAGATTCCGTAGCGCCAATAGCTCGGCATGCTTTGGACAACCCCTTTTTTTGATAAGTGTAAATGCTTGGGAATGAATTTTAAAAATGCTCCATCTTTTTGGGGAAGTTTAAACTCAACTCCCGAAAATGATCCCAAAAGAGACTCTTGCCAGTGGCTGATTTTTAACTCGCCAAATTGCTCAGTTTTAACTCCAATAAGTTCTTCATTTTCGTAGATGTAGTCATCCACCTTAATTTGATCTGCCATTTCTGTTATTTTTTTAATTTAGATTTAAACATTTTTAAGGAACAAAATACAACCTTTAACTATATCATATTTGAAATATTCTGTCAATACCAATGGTTGACATTTTAATTTTTTAGTGGTATCATACAATGTTTTTAGGTCTTTAACAAAAAGTTGATAATATTAACCAATAAATAGGAGGCACTGTTATGAATAGGAATTATTTTCTGGTGGGAATTTTTGTTGCTAGTTTAATTCTTTTTTTTCTGTTTATATTTTCTGAGTCTAAAAGAGTCAGAAATTCTTATAACTTTAAAAAGGAGTTTTCTGCAATAAGTGAAAATCTTAAAGAAGAATCAACAGTTAACCAATCTTCTTTTACTGATTTGTTTAAATCTTTAAACGAAAAGGCTGACAAGGCTTTAAGCGAGGTTAATCTTTTAAAAGATCAATTTAATAGCCTTAGTCAGGTAGATAAGAATCTTTTTGACTCTAAGCTAGGAGAAATGAAAACCTTGGTTAAGGAAATTGAAGGTTTAAAGGATCAAATTCTTAACATTAGCTCTAAGAGTGTTTTTAGTGATAGTGAGTCATTTCTAAAGATAAACTCTAAGCTGGACGATCTTGAAAAAAAGCTAAAAAATTTAAATGATCAATTTTTATTAATTAGCTCTAGCAATAGAACATCTCAACCGATTTCATCTTATCCGTCCGATTCTTTAATTGCGATCTTGAGAAGTGAAATTAGCAATCTTTCTTCTTCTTTGAATGGTGAAATTGGTAGAGCTGAAGGAAATTCGCGTGTTTTACAAGAACATTCTCGGAAAATTTCAGAAATTTCTGCAAGAATGAGGGATATTGATTCTATTGTTGTGGTTGTGTATAGGCATTTATTGTCTGTGCAAGATAGTGTTTTTACAGAAATGGTTCGTTTAAGAGCTGGTGGCTCTTGACAAATTTTTTTATATATGATAAACTGAAAAGTTAGAAAATTTAGGTTTTGTATTTTAATAACTAAATAATAGGAGGTTTTGTCATGTCAAAAAAGAAAATGAAATTAAAGGTTAAGAATGCTCCTACTGGATCATCCTTTTCTCTTGTAACACCAACACCTGGAGCCGCAACACCTGCCGGACCTGGAGCTGCCGCACCAACACCTGGAGCCGCAACACCTGCCGGACCTGGA
>CAZILW010000003.1:0-34591 GCA_964540285.1 uncultured Gammaproteobacteria bacterium | reverse complement strand
CGGACCTGGAGCTGCCGCACCAACACCTGGAGCCGCAACACCTGCCGGACCTGGAACTGCCGCACCAACACCTGGAGCCGCAACACCTGCCGGACCTGGAGCTGCCGCACCGATAATAGTTACCCCAGCTCCTGTAACAGTTGCACCAACTGCTCCACCGAATGTAACTCAAACAGTTACGACCTCTTCCAATTCCAATTTTTGGGGATGGTTAGTTGCAATCGTTATTTTCTCACTAGCTATTACTGCATTCGTTTTTATGTTACTTTCCAGGGACATTGAGAGTGGTAATCGAGAAATCGAGAAACAGTTGGTTGATAATGAAAAGCAACTGGCCGAAGCAGAGAAACGCTTTGGAGATGATTTGGCAAAAGCAAGAGAAGAGGTTAATAAAACTTCTTCGGCACTTGCCAGAACTAATGCTGATTTGAGCAAGGTTAAGAAGGACTTGGACTCCTCTAGGGCCAAGCTCGACAGCTTAACGTCTAAACCAACTACTGTAGTAAAGCCAGCCGCCCCAACAAAGGGTAAAGCCAGAAAACCCACAAGACGTGCTAGAAATACTAGACGTCGATAATTTTGAGAGCGAGAAAAAAAATTCTCGCTCTTTTCATTTTATTTTATAACTGTTTATTTCTGCTTGTTTTATTAATGTTTACTGGCTATTGACATTTTTTTTCTTATATGATATAATTATCTGTTTTAATAGTACTTTCACATCACAACATACTTTTGACGTAAGTTAGAAGCCCTGAATAAATAAAATTGTATTTATTGTTAAACCAAAATATTTTAAATTAAGGAGGACCAATCATGAAAAAGTTGAAAATTTTATTGATCATGGCAACTGCTTTGTTGTCCAGTCTAAGCTCTTTCTCTCAAGTTAATCAGGTTGATTTTATCGACCATCAGTTGGGTGATTATATTTACCTGATTGAGAGAAAAAATTCCATTGCAACCATTCTTAACAGAACCGAACATGAAATAGAGGTTCTGTCGGTTAACAACTCTACTATGAGTGCCCAGTTGAAAAGTGAGGCTCTTTATAACGGTATGTACTTTGCTACGGTTTCTGGTAATTATACTTTTAAAGGAAAGATCTATTCCAGAAATTTTCCGATTGACATTGCCAAGTATAGAGAGTCAACTCTTGATGAGCTTGATGATCCTTTTACAACAGCTGCCGGCGACACCATTGACTATTTTCCTGGCTATATAGCCAAATATTTAGTTTTTGGCGTTAAATTTAAAGTTGACGGAGAAACCATCGAAACTGTTTTAATTAAGGAGATGCCCGCTGCCTTAGCCATTGGCGAGGAAAATCACTTTCAAAGAATTGTGATTGAAATAACCGAGGCTGACCTCGGCATTTCTAAAAAAATCAGCTTTAAAAACGAGGGAAACTTTTCCATACAACTTAAAAGTGACAGATTTTTAGTTGTCCTGGAAAACAGAGGTGGAGTATATGAAAGGCCGGTTTTTGACGGAGCTTTACCTCCAGACGGAGTTTACGAATTTGAAGCTTTAATTAAGTTGCCTGAACTGGGGTGGAGGAAAATCAAAAATCGTGAGAGTATAAAACTTTCAATGGTTAATGGAACTCTTCTTGTAAAGCCCGAGGATATTTTGGGTGGAATTGTAAAAACACCAGCCACAACTCCAGCTGCCGGTTCAAGTCAGGCTACTTCAAGTCGCCGAAAAACAGACTTGGTTTTATCTGTTGGATCTAAACGACATAAAGACGTATGGTTTTACAATGCCTTTAATAAGGACATAATCTTCTACATTCCAACAGGAGGAGAAGAGGGTAATCAAGCCATGCTATCTGACAGAGTTGCTCCTAATCACCTAGACAACACAGGAGTTCCAGTTAAAATGAAAATTTATCCTGGAGTTTATCCGGTTTTCTACGTTGATAAGGATTTCAATAGTGAATTTGTTGTTCTATCCAACCTGACGGTGGGCAATCAGCCTCGTCAAAAAGCATCATTTACAAAAAGTGGCATTCGGAAGTTTTAAAAACTTTCAACAAATGCCCGGCCCGTTACTTAGGTAACGGGTTTTTTTATTTATTTTAAGCGTTGACCATTATCGACTATTTTGTTATAATATTTGTAGAGTTAAAAAGCTAAGAGATTAGCTTTTTGTCTATTTTATAATTTCAATTTCAATAATTTTATGATAATTACTTGGTTTGGTCATTCATCTTTTAAAATTGAAGAAAAGATTAATGGGGAAAACATTTCCGTTGTAAGCGATCCTTTTGATTCTTCAGTTGGTCTTAAGGTTCCTAACATTGAAGCCGATATTGTTTCTGTTAGTCATAATCATTTTGATCACAATAACGTCTCCGCTCTCAGAGGCAAGCCCTTTGTCGTTGATTGCGCCGGAGAATATGATATTAAGGGGGTTATAATTGAAGGAATTAAGTCCTTTCATGATGAAAAAAAGGGAGATGACAGGGGGGAAAATATTATTTTTAGATTTGATATTGAAGGGATTAGTTTGGTTCATTTAGGTGATTTAGGGGATGTTTTAGACAATAAACAGTTAGAAAAAATAGGTGGAGTTGATATTTTATTTATTCCAGTAGGAGGGAAATACACATTGGATGCTAAAAAAGCGGTTGAGGTTATTTCACAGGTTGAACCTAGAATTGTTATACCTATGCATTATAAAACTAAAGATTCCAAGATAGATATTGACGGTCTTGATAAATTTATTAAAGAAATTGGAATAGAGCCAATTTACGAAGAGAAACTTAAAATAAGTAAAAAAGATTTACCAAGCGAGGACATGAGCTTAGTTATTTTTAATAATATTAAATAATATTTAAATTAAAATTTATGAATTTTAACGAAAATCCAAAAAAACAAAGAACTTTTGTAATTTTAAAGCCAGACGCTATTCAAAGAAGTTTAATCGGGGAAACAATTAAAAGAATCGAAAGAACGGGCTTGAAAATGGTTGCCTTAAAAATGATTATGGCTAGCGAGGATCAATGCTGGAAACATTACAATAAAGATGATGAATGGTTTTTAAAAAAAGGGCAGGTAATTATTGAGAATCGTCAAAAAGCTGGCATGCCAGTAGAAAAAGAAGCAATTGAATATGGAAAAGACATTATTTCAGCTTTGGTTAAATTTATGACTTGCGGTCCAATTGTGCCGATGATATTTGAAGGAAATCAAGCTGTGGCTATTGTTAAAAAAATTGTTGGAGGCACAGAACCAACAACTTCAGATGTTGGAACTATTAGAGGTGATTTTACTTTGGACTCTTACGAGTTATCCAACCTTGACGAAAGAGCTGTTAGAAATTTAATTCATTGTTCAGATGTTCCAGAGGAGGCTTTAAGAGAAATTAATCTTTGGTTTAAAGAAGAGGAAATTTTATCTTATCGTTTAATAGCCGAACAAGTATTGTATGATGTAAATTTAGATGGTTACAAAGAATAAAATTTAATTAATTTTTATTTTTTTATGTCTAGCAATATAGAGAGAATAAAAAACATTATTAAGGCTAAAGACAAGAGGTTTTGGTTAATGCTTTTTGTTGTTTTTTCTACTTTATTGGTTTTTGTTATTTGGACATTAGATATAAAAAATGTTTTTTTTGAAGAAAAAAAAATAACTAAAAATGACTTTGATTTTACTCAAATGAAAAATGAAGTTCAGGCTGATGTTAATAAAACTTTAGAAGAGTTTTCTGCTTTAATTGAAAAGAAAATGGAAGCGGGGGGTGTAAAAAATCCAGCCGAGATTATTGATTTAAAAAAGGTGGAGGATTTGATTGATGAAAAAAATAAAACAGAAAAAAATGAAGGTAATGATAAAATTGAAAAAACAGAAAAAAGTGATTTAGAGAAGAGTGAAGAGACTGTAGAAAGTTTGAAAAAAAGAATTGAAGAATTAGAAAAAAATTTAGAGAATAATTAATTTTGATAAATATATTTATGGATAAAGATAAGAAAAAAAATATTTCCGTAGAAGATTCAAATGAAAAAAAAGAAGCTATCAACAAGGCAACAGATATAAAGTCAGAAAGTCAGCAAACTGATCATGGTTTAGTTTTTGATCAATCAATCGTTTCAGAGATGAGCGCGTCTTATTTGGATTATGCTATGAGTGTTATTGTTTCTCGTGCCTTGCCAGATGTTCGAGATGGTTTAAAGCCGGTTCATCGCCGCATTCTATATGCTATGTGGGATATTGGTCTTAAATCTTCGGCCAAATTCAGAAAGTCAGCTACGGTGGTTGGTGAGGTTTTAGGTAAATATCATCCTCATGGTGATTCAGCCGTTTATGACTCAATGGTTAGAATGGCTCAGGATTTCTCTATGCGCTATCCTTTGGTTCGCGGTCAAGGTAATTTTGGTTCAATGGACGGAGATAGTGCAGCTGCCATGCGTTATACAGAGGCAAAGTTGTCAGCAATCTCTGAAGAAATGTTAATTGATATAGATAAAAACACTGTTGATTTTTCTCCTAATTATGACGGTTCTCAGAAGGAGCCACAATATTTACCGGCCAAACTGCCAAATTTATTATTAAATGGTGGTATGGGAATCGCAGTTGGTATGTCAACTAATATCCCTCCACATAATTTAGGTGAATTAGTTTTGGCTATAAATCATTTAATAGATAACCCAGATGCTACAGTTGAAGACTTGATGGAATTTGTTAAGGGTCCTGATTTTCCGACAGGCGGAATTATTTATGATAAAAGAGATATTTTAAATGCTTACGCCACTGGTAAGGGTGGAATAGTTATGAGGGGTAAGGCCGACATTAAAGAAGACAAGGGAGGATCTTTTCAGATTATTATTTCTGAATTACCTTATCAGGTTAATAAAGCTTCGTTGGTTGAAAAAATAGCTGAGCTAGTAAAAGATAAAAAAATAGAAGGAGTTAAGGGTCTTAGAGACGAATCTGACAAAGACGGTGTTAGAATTGTTATTGATTTAAAGAGAGATACTTATCCTAAAAAAATTCTAAACAGTCTTTATAAAAATACTGCCCTTCAAGGAACTTTTCATGTTAATATTTTGGCTTTAGTTGATGGAATACAGCCAAAGGTTTTGACTTTAAAAATGGTTTTGCAGGAATATATTAAACATAGAGAGTCGGTTGTTCGTCGTCGAACTGAGTTTGAGCTAGAAAAAGCCAAGGATAGAGCTCACATTTTGGAGGGATTAATGATTGCTTTAAATAATATTGATGCTGTTATTAAAACCATTAAATCATCTAAAGATAGGGAGGATGCTAAAACAAACTTAATTAAAAAGTTTAAGTTATCAGAAAAACAAGCTATTGCTATATTAGAAATGAGATTGCAAAACTTAGCTAATTTGGAAAAATTAAAAATAGAAAACGAATTAAAAGAAAAATTAAAGATAATAAAAGAACTTGAATCAATTTTAAGTTCTAAGACTAAAATTAGAAGTATAATTAAGGACGAGATTAATGAATTGTCTGATAAGTTTGGCAATGAAAGAAGAACTCAAGTTATTTCACATGGAGTTAAAAGCTTTAATATTGAAGATTTGATTCCAAATGAAGATACAATGGTTATGATGACTGTCGATGGTTATATTAAAAGACTTGAACCAGATACTTTCAAGGTTCAGGCTCGTGGTGGTAAGGGGGTTATTGGTCTTACAACTAAAGAAGAGGATTCAGTGGAATTTATGTTTATAACTCAAACTCATAATGATATTTTATTTTTTACAACTAAAGGTAGAGTTTTTCAGTTAAAAGCTCATGAAATTCCTCAAGCCTCTAGAACCGCCAAAGGAACTCCGATTGTAAATTTTTTACAATTAATGAATGGAGAGAAAATTACATCTGTCTTGCCTCTAGATAAGATTGCTGAATATAGTTATTTATTTTTTGCCACCGAAAAGGGCTTGGTCAAAAAGGTTAAAATCGACTCTTTTTCTAATGTTAGACGTAGTGGCTTAATAGCTATTAAAATTAAAAATGACGATCGTTTAATTTGGTGCAAACCAACCTCTGGCTCAGATCATATTAGTTTAATTACTGCCAATGGTCAGGCTATTAGATTTGATGAAGATGATGTTAGAGATATGGGTAGAAACGCTAGTGGGGTTAGGGGTATAAAATTAAAAGGTAATGATATTGTTGTTGGAATGGGTATTATTAAGACGGATAAGGGAGTTAAAAGAAATTATCAAATTGTAACCATAATGGATAAGGGTTATGGAAAGAGAACTGATTTGAGTTTGTATAAAGTTCAGGGACGTGGTGGTAGTGGCATTAGAACTGCTAAAGTTACAGATAAAACTGGAAAGATAAGCAATGCTTTCTTGCTGAACAAAGAGACTATGATCGACAAGGACTTGATTATTATTTCAGAAAAAGGTCAGGTTATTAGACTTCCTTTTAAGTCAGTAAACGAGGCTGGTCGTGATACTCAGGGAGTTAGGATTATGAGGTTTAAAAATGATGGTGATAAAGTTGCCAGTGTTACCTTTGTTTAAACTGTTTAATTTTTATAAAGATTAGAAAATAGACCAATCGGTCTATTTTTTTTGTTTTATTTCCTTATTTTTGTTAAAATATAAATATAATAATTATTATTAAAATATGTCTGACTTTACTATAGGTTTTTTATTAATTGTTTTGGTTTTGGCTGTTGGTTTTTTGATTTATTTATTTTTTAAAAAATTTTCTGACAACAGTAGTGATGATAAGCTTTTGGTTTTAACCGAAAAAATGGGTGAATTGGGTAGGCAGAATGAGATTTTAAGACAAGAGCTAGATAGAAAACTTAGCGAGACTAATCGAGTTAATCAGGAGAGTATGCACAAATCGACTCAAATTATTCAGGGAATAACTGGTCAGTCAGCTAAGTTGATATCTGATATTACTGAAAAATTAACTAAACTTGATGAAACAAACAAGCAGGTTATTAGTTTTTCTGAGCAACTAAATAATTTAGAAAAAGTTTTAACTAATCAGAAAAAGAGAGGTAACTTAGGGGAGGCTGGGCTAAAATTGGTTTTAGAAAATATTTTACCGCCAACTGCCTATAAATTACAATACCAATTTAAAGATGGGGAGATTGTTGATGCCGTTATTATTACCAAAGAAGGTTTGATTCCGGTTGATGCTAAATTTTCTTTAGATAATTATAGTCGCATTCTTAACGAAAATAATTCTGATAAAAAAACTGTACTAGAAAAAGATTTCAAAAATGATTTAAAGAAAAGAATTGATGAAACAGCTAAATATATTAAAGTTAAAGAGGGGACTATGAATTTTGCTTTGATGTTTATTCCGGCTGAGGCTATTTATTATGACTTATTGGTGAATGAGGTTGGGGCAGTGAAGGTTAATACCAGGAGTTTGATTGATTATGCTTATAATGAAAGAAGGGTTATTATTGTTTCACCAACAACCTTTGCCGCTTATTTGCAAACTATTTTACAAGGACTTCGAGCTATGCAAATTGAAGAAGGAGCTAAGAGTATTAAAAAAAATGTTGAAAGCTTAGGACGACATTTATTGTCTTATGACGATTTTATGAAAAAACTGGGCACTAGCATGTCTTCATCAGTTAGTCATTATAATCAAGCTTATAAAGAATTTAAAAAAATTGACAAAGATGTGGCTAGAATTGCTGACAGTAAAAGCGAGATTGAGGTTTTGGAAATAGAGAAGCCTAAAAATAGGGAATAATAGAATATAATAATTTATATTAAAAATTAACTCAAACATTATGTTTAAAAACAAAAAGAAAGCCTTCACCCTCATTGAACTTCTAGTAGTGATAGCTATTATTGGCATACTAGCTACTCTAGCTGTTGTAGCTTTACAACAAGCCAGGCAAAATGCTAGGGATGCTAAAAGAGTATCTGATATGAAGCAACTGCAAACTGCCATGGAATTATTCTTTAATGAAAATGGTAGATATCCAACTACTGAAGAGTGGGATAGTGGATCTATAGTTTCTAGTTCTACTGGAGAAACTTTTATGTATTCTATTCCTTCTGCTCCTACCCCAGCTGATGGCGATTGTCAGGCGGCATCTAATACTTATGCTTATCTACCCTCATTGGATGGGTCTAGTTATACTATAGATTTTTGTACTGGTAAACAGGTGTCAGATTTACCAGCTGGTGTTCTTTGTTTAACTCCTGGAGGGATGAAGGTTTGTGATGATCAAACTGGAGGGGAAAGTGTTGCTACTTATTCTGTAGTTTATAACTCTAACTCAGCTACTGGAGGAACAGTTCCTGATTCTCAAATAAAAACACAGGATATTGACTTAATCTTACAGACAAATTCAGGGGGCTTATTTAAAACTGGCTTTATATTTGCTGGTTGGAATACTTTGTCTGATGGCAGCGGCGTGGGTTATTCTCCTGGTTCTAATTATACAGAAAACAATGCACTTGTTTTGTATGCTGTTTGGTGTGAGGATTCTGTAGTTGGCAAAAGTCCTGATTCTCAGGTTTATGGGGTTGTTTCTGGAAGTAATGCAACTTGTTGGCTTGATAGAAATTTAGGAGCAACTAGAGTTGCTACTGCTTATAACGACTCTCAATCGTATGGTTATGTTTATCAGTGGGGCAGAAGTAGCGACGGTCATCAAATAAGAACAAGTGGGTCAACATCAACTTTGTCTAGCACTGACAATCCTGGTCATTCAAATTTTATATTAGCCCCTGGCTATGCTTATGATTGGAGAAATCCTCAAAATAATAGTCTTTGGCAGGGAGAGTCTGGAATTAATAATCCTTGTCCAAGTGGCTGGAGAGTTCCAACTAAAGCTGAGCTGGAAAATGAGATAATTTCTTGGTCAAACTCTGGTAATAGATTGATAGATGCTTTTAATTCTTCTTTAAAATGGCCATCAGCTGGTCTTCGTAGTTCTAACGATGGAAATTTCTATAATCTAGGTTCTTATGTTTCTGTATGGTCTTCGGATGTAGACGGAGGCATTGATTCTCGGGTGATGATTGTTAATTCTAGTAATGCTTTTTGTTCTATTGGTCATAGAGCAGGTGGATTATCAGTTAGATGCATAAAAGACTAAATATATTTTTGTTTTTATGACAAAAATAGAAGGAATAAAAAAAGAAAATTTAGAAAAGTCTATAATTAAGACTTTAGTATTTTTTGATTTATTTAATCAACCATTGTCCTTATTTGAGATTTATAAATATTTAAATATTAAATCGAATTTATTTGATATTTTTGCTTGTCTAAAGAATATGGGGAGTGGGGTTAAAAGTAAAAATGGTTTTTATTGTTTGCAGGATAGGGAAGAATTAATCATTGAAAGATTTAAAAAATATAATTATTTTAAAAGAAAAATAAAAAGGGCCATTTTTTTCTCTAAATTAATATCTTTTTTCCCTTTTGTAAGGGGGGTAGCTGTTTCTAATGTTATAGCTGACCATAATTTAAGAGATGAGAGTGATATAGATTTGTTTATTATTAGTTCTAAAAATAGAATTTGGCTGACTCGTTTTTTTTGCACCAGTTTGGCTAAACTTTTAAGCTTGCGCCCTAATAAAAAAACAAAAAAAGATAAAATTTGCCTAAGTTTTTATGTTAGTGAAAATAATTTAAATTTAGAAAAATATTTATACAATGAAGATGATTATTATTTTATTTATTGGATTGCTGGACTGGAGGTGCTTGTAAATAAAAATGGGGTATTTGAAAATTTTTTTCTAGAAAATAGTTGGGTAAAGAGGTATTTGCCCAATTTTTCATTTTTTGCCGCTTCAGCGCCTGTTTTTTGCAGTGGCGCTACTAAAGATGGAAAGACTGGGGCTCAGTCATTTGCCAGTCCAGATTCTGGCTTTTGCGAGAATGACAATAGTGGGGGTGGTTGTTTAGAAAATTTTTTTAAAAAAATACAATTAAAAATAATGCCTAAAGATTTAAAAAATAAAAATTCTGATTTTGGAGGAGTAGTTTTAAGGGATAATATCATTAAATTATTTTTAGATGACAAGAGGCCAGAATTTATATCTAAATTTAAAGAAAGATTGAATAAGTATATATGAATATTAAATTAGAAAAAATATTAGAATACTTTTTTTATTTTTTTGTGTTTGTTTTTCCTTTTCAGACGAAGTATATACTAAAAACAGCTGAAACAAATTATAACGAGGTTGTACTTTTTTTAAATTATTTAATTTTATCGATTTTATTGATATTTTTTTTATTCAATTTTTTAAAAAAACAAAAAATTAGTAAGGAGTTTGAAATTCCCAAACATTATCTAATTTTAATTGGACTTGATTTATTTGTTTTTGTGTCTATTTTTTTGTCCCCGATTTTTAATGTTTCGCTTATTCGTTATTTGTTTTTTTTGTTATCTATATCTTTGTTTTTCTTGGTTTTAAACTTAAAGATAAGTTTAAAAAAAACATTAATGATTTTTATTTTGAGTGTTTTTTTGTCCTCTTTATTTGCTTTGGCTCAATTTTTTAGTCAAGAAGTTTTTGCTAATAAATATTTGGGAATAGCGTTTCATGACCCATCTGTTTTGGGTGTTTCTGTCTTGGAGGGAGATTTTGGTCGATTTGTAAGAGCTTATGGTGGATTGGATCACCCTAATATTTTTGGCGCTATGACCTTTTTTGCTCTAATTTTTTCTTTGTTTTTGTTTTTGAAATATAAATTTAATTGGCAAGAAAAGATTTTATTTTATATTACATATTTCGTTTTGTTTTTAGGATTGATCGTTTCTTTCTCTCGCAGTGCTTGGCTGGCTTTATTTTCTTCTTTAATTTTAATCTTATTTTTGTTGTTATTTGAGAAAAAGAAAGACGATTTAAAAAAATATTTAAAATTATTACTCTTTTCTTTAGTTTTTTCTTTAGTTTTTTCCTTTATTTTGAAGGATTTAATTATTTCACGTTTTGAAAAAGATTCTCGATTGGAGAGTATTTCTAGAAAAGAAAGGGTTGAGCAAATTTATGGATCTTCGGAAATTATTAAGAATAATTTTTTCCTAGGTGTTGGTTACGGGGCTTATCACCAAAAGTTAATAGACCTAAATCCAAGTTTAAAGGCTTATCAAGCCCAACCCGTTCATAATGTTTTTCTATTATCTTTATCAGAGATAGGTATCTGGGGTCTAATTTTCTTTGTTTGGTTTATTCTTTATATTTTTATTAAATCAATTAAAACTGATTATTGTTATATAAATTATTCTTTGTTTTCTGGTCTTTTTGTTTTTATGATTTTTGATCACTGGCTTTGGAGCCTGCCCTTTGGGATCTTATTTTTATTTTTTGTTTTAGCAATAGCTTTAAGAATTGGTAAAAATTAATTTATTGCTAAAAGTCTTTAAATATTATATATTATAAGCATTGTTATTAATTTTATTAATGTTTTATGTCTTACAGTTATATTAAGGATATTTATCGTCAAAGCGATAAGTATATTGGTCAAAAAATTAAAATTGGAGCTTGGGTTAGAACTCTGAGATCTTCAAAGGAGTTCGCCTTTATTGAAGTTAATGATGGTTCTTTTTTTAAAAGCTTGCAGGTTGTTTTCGATAATTCTTTGAGTAATTTTTCCGAAGTTGAAAAATTAGGAATCGGATCGTCTTTAGAAATTGAGGGTGTTTTAGTTGAGTCTCCGGCTGCTGGTCAGCCATTTGAGTTGAAGGCTGAATCTATAAATATTTTAAATTCTGCTCAAGCTGACTACCCCTTACAGAAAAAGAGACATAGTTTTGAATTTTTAAGAGAAATAGCTCATTTGCGTGGTCGTAGCAACACTTTTTCGGCTGTTTTCAGATTAAGGTCGGTTTTGAGTTATGCTATTCATAAATTTTTTCAAGAAGAGGGCTTTTCTTATGTTCACACACCAATAATATCTAGTAGTGATTGCGAGGGTGCTGGGGAAATGTTTGCTGTCACCACTTTTGATCTAGAAAAAGATTTACCTAAAAATAATCAAGGTTCAACCGATTTTACTAGGGATTTTTTTGGTAAGAAAACAGGATTAACTGTTAGTGGTCAGTTGGAGGCTGAGAATTTGATATTTGCATTAAATAAGGTTTATACCTTTGGTCCAACTTTTAGGGCGGAAAATTCTAACACAACTCGTCATGCTAGTGAGTTTTGGATGATTGAGCCAGAAATGGCTTTTGCTGATATCAAAAATGATATGGACTTAGCTGAAAAGATGATTAAATATTTAGTAGAGTATGTTTTAAAAGAAATCCCAGAGGAAATGGAATTTTTTAATAAGTTTATAGACACATCTTTGTTGGATAGATTAAACAATGTTTTGAGCTTTGATTTTGCTAGAATTACTTATACGGAAGCTATTGATTTATTGGAGAAAAGTGGAGAAAAGTTTAATTTTCCTGTTAAGTGGGGGATTGACTTGCAAACAGAGCATGAGAGATATGTCAGTGAAAAGATTTATAAAAAGCCGGTTTTTATAACCGACTATCCTAAAGAAATAAAAGCTTTTTATATGCGCCAAAATGATGATGGCAAAACAGTAGCCGCCATGGATTTGCTTGTTCCTGGTATTGGAGAAATTATTGGTGGTAGTCAAAGAGAGGAAAGATATGAATTGCTTGAAAGCAGGATTAAAGAAATGGGCTTGGATATAAAAGATTATTGGTGGTATTTAGATCTTAGAAAATATGGATCAGTTAAGCATGCTGGGTTTGGCTTGGGTTTTGAGAGGGCTATCATGTATTTGTCAGGAATGGCCAATATTAGAGATGTTATTCCTTTTCCCAGAACACCCAAAAATGCTGATTTTTAATAAGATTGAATTATTTCAAATTTATTGATTGTTATTTTTTCTGCTGTGTATTCAAATTTGATATTGGCGCTAAAAGCTATGTGTCCGTCCTCATATTCAATAACAGCCTCTTCTTCGTTTAAAAAATCAATTGAGGTTAGATAAAAGCGCCCACCTAAAACCTCTTTTTCTGGTGATATTTCTGATATATTATCCTGCAAGTAATTAAAAACAGCTTGTTGCTCTTCTTCACTTAGTTTGTTTATTTCTGTGTTGGTTATTTCGTTTAAATTATTGTTTGTGTTTAGATTTTCATTTTCTTTTTCCGTTTTTTTTGAGTTGATGTATAAAAATATACTTATTATAATTATTAAAAAAACTGATAAGATTATAATGCTGTATTTGTTTTGTTTTTCCATATTTTTTAAATTTAGTTTATTATTGATTTAATTTTAGCACAAATTTCTTTTTTTTAAAATACTTTTATTTGTTTTATTTTTTATTTATTGTTAAATTATATATAAAAGTTTAATAATATGAGTAAGAATTTTTATCTTAATAAAAATCAAATAAAGAAAATAGTTGATGATGTTTTGGTTTTTGTTTATAAATATAAATATGAGATTAATTATGCTATTAAATTAGCTATTAAAAATGAACTAGGAGAGCTTAACAGAGATGATTGGTCTTATTGTTTTAAGAAAATCTCCACGGAAAGCAAGGAGAAGATAGTAGAAATTAAATTAAAAGATGATTTTAAAAAAATAGAAAAATTAATTCAAGAAAGAGACAGAATAAGAGAGCTTTTAGGCAGTGCTAATTTTTCTGAAAATGATGATTTGGAAAATTTAAAAACTGAAGAGTTGAGACTAAGCAGGGAAATTAATCGACTTCACAGAGAAATGCATCAATTTTCAAAACCAGAAATAAAGGATTTTAAGGAAAGAAAATATTCTTCAAGCAAGATTTCGCACAAACCTTCCAAGAAATTAAATAACAATAAAGATGTTGAATTAAAAAGTAAAGTTAAAAAAGAGCTCAAGGAGGGGCAAACAATAATTCCTTTTAAATTTAAATAATTATAACAATATGAGTAGAATATCTAAATTAGAATATTACATGAATATAACTAAAGAGGTTTCTCGTCGAGCGACTTGTTTTAGGGCTAGACATGGTTCAATAATAGTTAGAGATGATCAAATAATATCTACTGGTTATAATGGTGCTCCTAGAAAAACTAAAGATTGTTTAGAAAGAGGAAACTGTTTAAGAACTCAAATGGGAATACCCTCTGGTCAGAGATATGAAATGTGTAGAAGTGTTCACGCTGAGCAAAATGCTATTATTAATTCGGCCAGAGCTGGTGTTAGTTTGTTGGGTGGAACTATCTATCTTTATTCAGAAAGATCTAGTGAAGACTCAGTTTTTTCTCCAATGGATGCTTATCCCTGCTTTATTTGTAAAAAAATGATAATTAATGCCGGTCTTGATGAAATGGTTTTAGGTAGAACTGATGGTTCAATTAAGGTTTATAAAATTGAAGAATGGGTTAAGGATTGGGCTGAAAATGATTTAATTGATGACAAGGAGGTCTACTCTAGTGAAAAAAAAACAGATAAACAGAAAAATGGACCAAATCATTCTTGTTCTTGTGGTTCTGGTTCCTGTTGTGCTTAGTGTTTACAATCCTTCAAGCGAAGGATTTTTTTGTTTTTTCTTTTGTTTGTGTTATATTGTAGATAAATTAGTAAATTATTAATTTGTTTTTTATGAAAATATCTTTTCACGGAGCTTGTCGTGAAGTTACGGGATCTTGTATCTTAGTGGAGACTAAAAAAACTAAATTTTTGGTTGATTGTGGGATGTTTCAAGGTGAAGATTTTGTTTCCAGTCGTAATTTTGACGATTTTGATTTTAAAGCATCTGAAATTGATTTTGTTTTACTTACTCATGCTCATATTGATCATTGTGGTCGTTTACCAAAATTATTTAAAGATGGTTTTAGGGGTAAAATATATTGTACAGCTGCTACTAGGGATTTAACAACTTTAATGCTTACTGATTCGGCTAAGATAATAGCATCTGAGGCTCTGAGTCATGGAGTTGATCCTTTTTATTCAGAGGATGATGTTTTTTTTGTGTCTAAGCTCTTTAAGGAGCTACCTTATAATGAGGAAGTTATAGTTGCTGGTGATATTAGGGTTAGGCTTAAAAACTCTGGACATATTTTAGGTTCTAGTTTTTTTGAGGTTTGGGTGAAAGAGGCTAAGCAGGAAAAAAAAATAGTTTTTTCTGGAGATTTGGGCAATTCTCCGGCTAGAATTATAAGAGATTTGGATGTTGCTGAAGGAGCTGATTTAGTGTTTATAGAATCTACTTATGCTGGACAAGAGCATGAGGACAGGGATGAGGGCAGAAAGCAGATAAGAAAAGCTATTATTGATTGTGTTAAAAAAGGAGGAACCTTAATGATTCCTATTTTTGCTCTAGAAAAAGTTCAAGAAATACTTTATGAGTTAAATGATTTGGTGGAAAATAAAAAAATTCCTTATGTTCCGATGTTTTTAGATAGTCCATTAGCTATTAAAGCTACTGAAATTTATAAAAATTATGAATATTTATATGATAGAGAGTCAACTGAACTTATAGTGTCGGGCGATGACTTGTTTGATTTTCCTGGCCTGGAATTTACTTTAAGTTCTCAACAGTCTAAGACGATTAATAATCTAAAACCACCAAAAGTTGTTTTAGCTGGAGGTGGAATGTGCATGGGCGGTAGAATTCAGTATCATTTAAAATTTAATTTAGATGATCAAAATAGCCATGTTCTATTGGTTGCCTATCAGGTCAGAGGGTCTTTGGGGAGAAAGTTAATGACTGGCCATAAAAGTGTTGTTATTGATAATTCAACCATTCCAGTAAAAGCCAAAATTTCTAGAATAAACTCCTATTCGGCTCATGCTGACCATAATGCTCTTTTGACTTGGCTTAAAAAAATCAAAAATCCAAAACCACAACATGTTTTTGTTGTTCACGGAGAAGAAGAGTCAAACATCAAATTTAAAGAGGATGCTTCTAAAAAGATTAAAACTAATTTTATAATACCAGAGTATGGACAAGTCTACGAATTTTAAATTAAGCGTTAAGGGGCACAATATTTTTCTTTTATTGTTAGTTTTTGCTTCTTTATTTTTAGTGTTTATATTATTCAAACCTTTCCTGGTTGAAATAATAATTTCAGCTGTTTTATCTTCTGTTTTTTATAAAATTTATTTGTATTTAACTAAAGTTTTTTTTAATAAAAAACATTTGGCGGCTTTTTTAATGTGTTTTTTGCTTTTACTTTTAGTTATTATTCCGGTAACTAATTTAATTATTTATGCTGGCAAGAAAGCCCCGCTGGCCTTTGAAACTTTAAATAATGTTTTAAATCAAACAGAAATTTTTCAAGGAGATATTTTAAATAAATTTAATATTCCAGGAATTAATGAAGATGAGGTTAAGAGTTTTGTTATTAATATTACTAAAGGTATTAGTGATTGGCTGGTGGCTGGGGCTACAGTTATTATTAAGGGGACAACAAGTTTTATTTTTTCTTTAGTCATTATTTTATTGACTATGTTTTTCTTTTTTGTTGATGGAGATAAAATGATTAGAAAAATTGTTGATTGGTCACCACTTCCAGATAATTATGACTTTGAAATTATTAAAAAGTTTAAAAAGGTTAGTTATGTTACTTTAATTTCTATTTTTGTTACAGCCTTAGCTCAAGGACTTATTGGATCTATTGGCTTTTTAATAATTGGTTGGCCATTTATTTTTGTTTTTATAATAATGGCCTTTTTATCCTTGATACCTTATATTGGTTCATCTATTTTTTATATCCCAGTAGCGCTTTATTTGATAATTAGTGGAAATATTTGGCAAGGTTTTTTCATTATTGCTTGGTGTTGGCTTGTGGTTAGTAATGTTGATGAATTGATTAGGGCTTACATAATAAAGGGTCGTTCTGAAGTTAATCCAATATTTATAATCTTTTCAATAATGGGGGGGATTTTGCTTTTTGGTTTTTGGGGGGTTGTTATTGGTCCAATGATTATTGCTTTAGCGACTACTATTTTGCATATTTACGAATTGGAAAGAAAAATGGAAAAATAATTAAAAATTAAAAAGGATGCTCTTTCTTGCATCCTTTTTTTTATCCCTCATAGATAATGATTGCGGCTCTTTTCTGGTATTTTTTGAATATCTCAAGATGACCTCTCCAGATTTCGAGTCCTTGTTTTTCTTTGAAATTACCAATGGCCGTGATTATTTTTTTGTCCTCCTTTGCTATGTGCAAAGCGTTTCTTAAATATCTTAGTTCAGATATTTGATAGATGCTCTGAATAATTTCCGAGGCTTCATTAATTTTTGCTAATCTCCAGCCACTGGGTGGTACAAAATCTTGATTTACATCTTCGCAAATTTCGACTAAATAATAGCCTGCTTTTGATTTTTTATTAATGATTTGATCAATAATCTCTTGTGAAGTGTTTTGCCAGAACCTGTTTCTTCTAAGGCCCAAATCTTTTCCATCGAAGGGGTATGGTATCAATCCTCCCGTCGCTTTTATTTGTTCTTTAAGTGACAATCCGGTTAGATAGATGAGAAACTGATTGTTTTCTCTTTCTGGTAAATCTTCTGGTAAAAAATACAACTCCTTGTTTTTGTTTCTTACTTTCCAAAAGTTTTCCATTCTGCTTTTGGGAATTATTTCTCTGTGTTTGTTTTCTGTTGTTGCATTCATTTTTTGTCTTTTTTGAATGTACTATTTTTTCATATCATATTATAATAAAAATCAAAAAAAAGCAAGAGTGCTTGATTTATTAGAAAATATTGCTATATTTTTTAAAAATGCTATAATATATGTATAATAATTAATTCTTCACTGATTAGTTATTAAGATATTTAATTTTATAATTAATTTTTAACAATTAGTTTTAAATAAGTTTATTTAAAAACTAATTAAAAAATTATGACAAAAGCTCAATTAATGACAACTTTAGCCGAAGAAACAGGCTTAAGCAAAAAGGATGTTGTTGGTTTGGTGGACAAACTAACAGACATGGCTTATAAAGTAGTTAAAAAAGAGGGTCAATTTGTTTTACCTGGATTCGGTAAATTAGTAAAAATTGATCGTAAGGCTAGAATGGGAAGAAATCCTGCCACTGGAGAACAAATTCAAATTCCAGCTAAAAAAGTTGTTAAATTTAAAGTAGCTAAAGCTGCTAAAGACGCTATCCTATAGTTTTGTGAAGAATTAAAAAGAAGAGCCGTAAGGGCTCTTCTTTTTTATAAGGAGTTTATTATTTGAGATACTTTCCGATTCCGTAAATATAAAATTTATTTTTTAATTTAGTTGAGCTTCGAGCAAAATTAAGTAAAGACGGGAATTTTATAGCATAACGATTGTTGTTGACTTTGTATTTTATTTTTCTAGATTTAATTGCCCGCCTAATTGTTTTGGGATCAACTCCGATTAATTTAGCTGATTCTGAAACTGACAGAAAAATATCCCTGTCTTTTTTATGAAGAGTCTTTTCTTTTGTTTTGCTTATGTTTTTTTCTTTGTTCATATTTATCTAAATTATACAAATAATTTTATTGTTTTTCAATATTATTTATTTTTTTATAATCATCTCTGGAAATATTGGTATAATATGATATAATATAATTATGATAAAAATTAATAAAAAAATAGAACTACTTGCTCCGGCTGGAAATTTGGCCAAAATAAAAACTGCTATTGTTTATGGTGCTGATGCTGTTTATTTGGGTATTCCTGATTTTTCTTTGAGAGTTAGAATCAATGATTTTGACTTAAAAAAGGTAAAAGAAGCTGTTGACTATGCTCATAGCAAAAAAGTCAAAGTATATATAACAGTCAATATTTTTGCTCACAATCATCACTTGAAAAAAATAGTCCCATATTTAAAAAAAATAAATCAAATAAAACCCGATGCTTTGATTTTCTCTGATTCGGGAATACTTGTTTTATTGAAAAAATATTGCCCCAAAATAGACTTACATTTATCAACTCAGGCCAATTGTACTAATTATGAAGCTGTTAAATTTTGGCAAAAGCAGGGAGTTAAAAGAATAATTTTGGGTAGAGAAACGACACTTAAGGAAATAAAAGAAATAAAAAAACATTGTCCAAAAATAGAATTAGAATATTTTGTTCATGGTGCTATGTGCATGTCTTATTCCGGTCGTTGTTTTTTATCTAAAGATTTTGTAGATCGTAGTGCTAATTTGGGCGACTGTGTTCAACCTTGCCGTTGGGAGTACGATGTCTTCATAAAGGCCAAAGGACATCAGGAAGAATTGGAGTTAGTTCAAGAGCAACACGGATCTTATTTGCTTAACTCCAAGGATCTGTGCTTAATTAAATATTTAAATGATTTAATAAAAGCGGGTGTAAGCAGTCTTAAAATAGAGGGCAGAGCCAAAAGTGTTTATTATTTAGGCAATATTATAGCTATGTACAAAAGAGCTATAAAAGAACCCAAAAAAGCCAATTTTTTATATAAAGAATTGGTAGAAAAAATTACTAACAGAGGCTATACCAATGGGTTTTTACTGGGTAAAAAGGCTGAGCAAAACATAGATAATTCTCATTTTGTTTCTGATTGGGAGTTTTGCGGTCAAGTAGTATCAAATGAAAAAAACAAAGACTTAAATAATTTAAGAATAAAAGTTCATAATACCATAAAAGTGGGTGACCAAGTAGAATTAATTTTACCGGAATATAATATTATAAAATTTGTAGTTGATAAGATTATTGATTTTAAATCGGGAGATGAAGTTTTGGAGGCTCATGGTGGTGGGGGAGGACAGGAGATTATTCTAGAGGTAAAAAGTAAATTCAACATACCAGAATTAGCGGTTTTAAGAAGAAAAATAAAATAAAAATATGATTAGCTATCTAAAAGGAAAAGTTTTGAATAAATTATCTAATAGCCTTATTTTGTTGGTAGATAATGTTGGTTATAAAATTTATGTAACCGGCACTTTACTTGATAATTTAAAAAAAAATAATGAGGCAGAGTTTTATATTTATCACGCTATTAGGGAAGATGCCTCCGATTTATATGGATTTAAAACATTAGAAGAGCTTGATTTATATGAAATGCTTTTATCAGTTTCTGGTGTTGGACCAAAGTCAGCTATGAATGTTTTGTCTATTGCTAGTATTTCCGACATTAAAGAATCAATTGTTAGAGGAGATTCGGCTTTGTTGGTAAAAGTTTCTGGTATTGGCAAAAAGACAGCTGAAAGACTTGTTTTGGAATTAAAGGACAAATTGTTTAAAAAAGGTTCTTATGATTTAAATAGCTCTAGTTCGT
This sequence comes from uncultured Gammaproteobacteria bacterium, assembly GCA_964540285.1. Lineage (GTDB taxonomy): Bacteria > Patescibacteriota > Patescibacteriia > Patescibacteriales > UBA12465. The sequence goes on along the minus strand of CAZILW010000003.1, from coordinate 14,442 downwards.
TTAGTGGTGATGATATTGATGCTTTACTTGCCCTTGGTTATTCGCTTTCAGAAGCTCGAGAAGCCTTAAATCAGGTTGATCCCAGTATTTCTGATGTTAAACTTCGCATTAAAGAAGCTTTGAAAAAAATGTCAAAATAGCTATTATTTTTTTTAAAAAAATTTATTACAATATAGTCATGATGATATTTGTAGAGTTTTGATTCTCTCGCTGTTTTTTTAAAACCGTAGCAAGTATCATGATAAAAAAAGTTTTTAATCTGATTCCAAGTCTCCTTCACGGAAGACTTTTTTTATTTTTTGATTTATTTCATCTCTTATAGTAGCTTTTTAAGTATTTACAACATCATATTTTTAAGCTATTATTAAATTAGCCAAAATAGCTTATTTTTTGGTATTTTTGATGTATTTATGAAACAATCCATATTATTTACAAAAACAAGTAAAACCACCCCTAAGGACGAGACTTCTTTTAATGCTCAGACCTTAATTAGGGCTGGTTTTATTGATAAAGTCGGTGCTGGAATTTATACTTTTTTACCATTAGGCCTTAGGGTTTTAAACAAAATAAATAATATTATCAGAGAAGAAATAAATGCTGTTGGTGGGCAGGAAGTTCTAATGCCGGCTCTTACTCCAAAAACTGTTTGGGAAAAAACAGATCGTTGGGCTAATTTTGACGCTTTATTTAAATTAACTGGTTCTGATTCAAAAGAATATGCCCTGGGAGCAACTCATGAAGAAATTGTTACACCACTAGCTCAAAGATTTTGTACTTCTTATAAAAATTTACCTTTTGCCGTTTATCAAATTCAGACAAAATTTAGAAATGAAAAAAGAGCCAAAGCTGGACTTATCAGGGGCAGGGAATTTTTGATGAAAGATTTGTATTCTTTTCATGTTTCTCAAGAAGATTTAGATATTTATTATGAAAAAGTAAAAGAAGCTTATTTTAAAATATATTATAGACTTGGCTTGGGTGATATTACTCATATTACTTATGCTTCCGGTGGCGCTTTTTCTAAGTATTCTCATGAATTTCAAACTGTAACTAGCGCCGGTGAAGATTTGATTCATGTTTGCAAAAAATGTAAAGTAGCTATCAATAAAGAAATAATAGAAGAACAAACAAAATGTCCCGAATGCGGTTCAAGTGATTTAGAGGAAAAGAAAGCGGTTGAAGTCGGTAATATTTTTAAGTTAGGAACTAAATTTTCTAAACCATTTAATTTTAATTATTTAGATAAAGACGGTAAAACCCAAGATATTATTATGGGTTGTTATGGTATTGGTCCTAGTAGAATTTTAGGCACAATTGTTGAGGTCTATAATGACGAAAAAGGTATTATTTGGCCAAAAGCAGTTGCCCCTTTTAATGTTCATTTAATATCTTTTAAACAAAATGAAGAAGCTGAGAAAATTTATAAGGAATTAACTTCTGCTGGTTTTGATGTTTTGTATGATGATCGTGAAGATTCCAGTTTAGGGGAGAAGTTAAATGATGCTGATTTGATTGGTTGTCCTTATCGTTTGATAATTAGTCAAAAAAATATTGATCTAGATCAAGTTGAGTTTAAAGAAAGATCAAAAGATAATTCAGAAATGATTAAGAGAAGTAATTTATTACAATTTTTAAAAGAATATGCTAGCTAAAATATTTAAAAAGTTTAGAGGATTTGGTCGCTTGGGCTATGATATAGCTATTGATTTAGGTACAAAAAATACTCTTGTTTTTGTAAATAACAAGGGATTAATTATTAATGAGCCAAGTGTAGTTGCTATAAATAATAAAACAACTGAAATTTTAGAAATTGGTCATGATGCCAAAAAAATGTTAGGCAAAACCCCAGCTCATATTCAAGTTATTAAACCTTTGGTTGATGGTGTTATATCTGATTTTGAAATAACCGAAAAAATGTTAAAGCATTTTATTAATAAAGTTCATGGCGATAATTTTTCTTTTATGCCTCGCCCTAGAGTAATCATCGGCATTCCCCTGGATATTACCGAGGTGGAAAAAAAAGCAGTAGAAGACGCCGCTAAATCAGCCGGGGCTAGAAAAGTTTATTTAATCGAAGAAGTTATGGCTTCAGCTTTGGGGGCTGGTCTCCCAGTAGATAGTCCTCGAGCCAACATGGTGGTTGATATTGGAGGCGGTACAACTGATATTTCAGTTATTTCTTTGGCTGGTGTGGTTTCCTGGAAGTCTCTTAGATTTGCTGGCAATGAATTAGATAATAATATTAGTGACTATATTAGAGATAATTTTAATGTTTTAATTGGCGAGCAATTAGCTGAAAGAATAAAAATTAATTTAGCTTCGGTAGCCCCTTTTTCTGAAGAAAGGGAAATGGAGATAAGAGGAAGAGATTTAACAACCGGTCTGCCAACAGCTATCGTTGTTTCCGATTCTCAGATTAGAGAAGCTATTAAGAAAACAATAATTAAAATAGTTGACAATATTAAATTAACCCTAGAAGAAACTCCACCAGAATTAGTAGCAGATATTTATGAACACGGTCTTTATTTAAGTGGCGGTGGTGCTTTGCTTTACGGTCTTGATAGTTTAATTGCTAAAGCAACTAAGATTCCAGTTATGATAGTTGACGATCCATTAACAGCTATGGTTAGAGGGGCTGGCAGTCTTTTTGCTAAAGAAGATTTATTAAAAAAGGTTAGCTCTATTTTTTAGTTTATGATCAAACAAAATAAAAAAATTTATAAGAAAATCTTGGCAGTTCTCGGACTGCTTGTTTTTTTAAATATTTTTGGATTTTTAAAACCATTAAATAGTTTTTTAAATCCGGCTGTAAATTTTTTTTCTTTTAAAATAAGAAAAGAGGTTAATAGATCTACACTCAAAGAAAGCAAAGCTGATTTACTAAAAAAAGTGGAGGAACTGGAATTTAAATTAGCTAAGGAAAAAGTTTCTTTGTCGCTATTAAGCTCTTTGCAAATTGAAAATGAGCAGTTTAGAAATTTTTTTAATTTTTTTGAAAGTGTTAAGTATAACTATCTTATAGCTGATGTTGTTTGGGATGATAATTTACTTAATTTTTCCAGCACAAACCAAAATATAGTTATCAGCAAAGGGGAGAGTGATGGTTTGTATCCAGGATTAGCTGTTGTTAGCGATTCTGGAGTTTTAATTGGTAAAGTTATTGAGACTCAAGATAAATATTCCAAGGTTTGTTTGTCGAACAATAGTTTTTGTCGAATCGCTGTTGCCTTAAATAACGAAGAAAAAAGCTCTGGCTTGGCAGAGGGAAATTTAGGTTTATCAGTTAAGGTTAATTTTATACCTCAGAATGAAAATGTTGTTTTAGGTAATATAGTTTTTAGCTCCGGACTAGAAAAAAACATCCCTAAGGGCCTTTATTTGGGCGAGGTTGTTAATGTAGAAAAAAAGGAAAATGATATTTGGCAAGATATTATTGTCGAACCATTTTTTAATTCTAAAAACCTTAATCGAGTGGCTATAATAATTCCAGAATAATTATGTCTGTTTTTTTTAAGTTTTTTAAATTATTGTTTTTATCTTTTATTTTTTTTATTGTTCAGCTTTCTATAGCTGGCAGTTTAGATGGTTTTTTTTCCGGTATTAATTTTGTTCTTTTTTATTTAGTTTATGTTTTTATTTTTTATGATATAGAAACATCTTTGATTGTCGGTATTTTTTCAGGATTTTTTTTAGATTTTTTTTCTTTTTATTTTTTTGGAGTTTATTCTTTGTCGATTGTAGTTACTATTTTTATTGCTAATTTTTTCTTGCTTAATTTTTTTACAAATAAATCGATTTATTCTTTTTTGGCTTTAGGTTTGTTTTTTTGTTTCTTTTATTATTTAATTTCTGGTTTTTTGATTTATATTAATTACTGGGGGCAAGATGGATATGTTTGGCTAAATTCTGTTTTTTTATTAAATTTTTTAAAAGAGGTTGGTTTTATTTCTTTAGCCATACTTTTTTCTTTTTATTTTTTGGGAATTGATGGCGAAAAAAGTAGAAAAATCGTTTGGTCAAAGTAATTTTTTATGCTATAATTTATAGGTTTATGAGTAAATTTGATTTTATTACAATAGGTGGGGCGACTGAAGATATTGTTTTTTATACTAATGAGGGTGTTTTAATAAAAAACAAGGCAGATCTTTTGCGACAAGAACTTTTAGCTTTTGAACAGGGAGCTAAGGTTAAAATTCAAAAATCATTATCTTTTTTTGGTGGAGGAGCTTCTAATTCGGCTGTAAATTTATCGGGCTTGGGTTTTAAAACATCTATTATAGCTAACATAGGTGATGGAAATAGGGGTTGGAGAATTTTAAATAACCTAAAAAGCAAGGGCGTCGATGTTTCTCTTGTTTCAATTGATAAAAAAAATGATTCAGGCTTTTCTTTTATTTTAAATAACGGTAAAGACAGAATAATTTTCACTTACAGAGGTTCTAACGATGAATTGGATTTAAAAAATGATAACAAAATTTTAAAATCAGAAAATATTTACATAACTTCACTGTCTGATAATTGGCTTAAAATTTTAAAAGTTATTTTTTCTAAAAATAAAAAAGTTTATTGGAACCCAGGGCTTAGAGAGATTTCTTATGGTCTGGATAAAATATCTAGTTTTTTAGCTCAAACTAAAATATTAATGCTTAATAAGGACGAGGCATTAGAATTGGTTAAAAAAACTAAAAAGTTTTCTAAATTATCAAATTCTTATCTAAATAATATTAATAATTTGTTAAAAATAATAAAAGAATATGGCCCCGAGAATATAGTTGTAACCAACGGTTTAAAGGGTTCTTATTTTTTTAATGGCAACGATTTTTATCATCAAAAGGTTAATTCAAAAAAAAGAGCAATAGATACAACTGGTGTCGGAGATGCTTTCAATTCAACTTTTTGCGCTTTTTTTATTAAAACTAAAGGTGATTATAAAAAATCATTAATTATGGCCGGTAAAAATGCTAATTCGCTGGTTTCTTTTTATGGAGCTCAGAATGGTTTGATCAGCTTAAAGTCTTTATTGAAATAATAGAGTTAAAATAATTTTAAAATTAAGATTAAAAAATATGAGAGATTTAAACAAAATATTTATTATTGAAGATGACTTAAACATTTTATATGGCCTAAGAGATATTTTTACTTCAAATGATTTTGAAGTTGAGATTAGTGATTCTCGTGAAGATATTGAAGACCTACTTTCTAAAATCAAAAAATTTAAACCAGATTCGGTTATTTTGGATATGGTTTTGCCGGAGTTGGATGGGCAAGAGTTGATAAGAAAAATTAAGTCTGATTCTTCTAATGATGCTGAAATTTTTATTTTTACTGATTTAAGTGAGGCTGATGGTCAATCAAGAAGTGTTGGTTTGGGTGCTAATTATTATTTTATGAAAGGTGAGTTCGATGTTCATGCCTTCTCTGGTAAAGTTATGAGAATTATGAATAGAGAATCTTTGGCGTCTGACGATGAAAGAGAAGAGGAGGAGGCTGACGATTTGTTAATAATGGATTAATTAAAAATATGACAAAAAATAAAAAAAAGAAAATTATTATATTTTCTTCAATAGCGGTTTTTCTGATAATTCTGTTTTTTGCTTTTTCAAAAAAAGATAAAACAGAATACGTAACGATTGATTTAAAAAAACAAGATTTAGTTCAAACTGTTAGTGAAATTGGTACAGTTAGAGCTAGCAAGGAGTTAAATCTTAACTTTTTGCAAGTAGGTAGATTAAACAATCTTGTTGTTTCAGTGGGCGATCAAGTAGAGAGTGATCAAATTTTAGCTGAACTTGATTATTCTTCTTTATTGATTAGAAAAGAAGAGGTTTCAGCTTCACTAAACATTGCCAAGGCTAATATGGATAAAATAGTTAGAGGCGCTACCGCCAATGAGATTAAAATAGCGGAAGCTCAGGTGTCTCAAGCCAAGATTGCTTACGAATCGGCTCAACAAGATTTGAGTCAAACTGAAAAGATTGTAGCTGAAAATATTGCTCAAGCAGAAAAAAATTTAAAAGATTTAAAATCACCTAACTCTATCGCTCCGATGTCAATTAAGCAGTCAGTGGAATCAGCTAGATTGAATTTGGAGAACACTAAAAAAACATCTCAACAAAATATTGATAATTCTTATAATTCTTTATCTAGCTCTTTAGATTATAATTTATCTATTGGTCGGTCTGCTTTAGATGCTGTAAAAAGAGTTGTTGATGATGAGAGTATAAAAAATGTTTTTAGTGTTAAAAATTCTTTTTATAAAAGTGAAACTGATAATTCCTATGATCGAGCGGTTAAAATGATTGTTTTAGTTGATGCTGATATTAAAAACTTTAAACAAGCTTATTCTAGAGAATCTGCCGGAAAGGCTTCTGATAGTTTATCTTTATTTTTAAATGAGGTTTTTGGGGTTTTAAATAATTGCTTTAATGCTTTAGAAAACACTATTACTTCGTCTTCTTTTTCTCAAGCCTCACTTGATTCTTTTAAATCTTCAATTAGCTCTAATACTGGTTTTGTAAACTCAGCCATATCTTCTAACTTATCTTCTTTTTCAGCTCTGAACAATTCTATACTTTCTTATAATACTAGTGTTTCCAATGCTCAGGATGCTGTTTATAAGGCGGAAGTTGCTCTGTCGGACGCTATTTTGAGTGCTGAGAATTCTTTTTCTCTGTTAAAAATTAACAGTGAACAACAGATAAATACAGCTAAATCTCGTTTTGATTCCGCTTACAAATCTTATGAATTGTACAAACTGCAATTAGATAAACTTAAATCACCGGCCAGAAGTGAAGATATTCGTTTGGCGCAAGCGCAAATTGACCAAGCCAATTCTTCTTTAGAGTCCATTGATCGTCAAATAGAAGAACATAAATTAAAAGCTCCAATAAAAGGAAAGGTGGTAAAAATAAATTATGAAATAGGTGAGCAGGTTGCTGGAGGTGTTCCAATGATTATTCTTCTTACTGAAAATGATTTTGAGATTGAGCTTTTAGTTTCTGAGTCTGATATTTCCAAATTAAAAATTGGCAATCAAGTTGAAATCAGTTTTGACGCTTTTAGTCCAGATTATAAAATAAGTGGAGAGCTTTATTTTATTGAACCAGCTTCTACTTCAATTTCTGGGGTTACTTATTATAAAACAAAAATAATTTTCTCTGGAGATCAATTATCTAAAGATGGTCTAGTGGTTAAATCTGGTATGACGGCTAACGCTGATATTATTAGCAATAAGAAGGAGAATATTTTAGTGGTTCCATTTAGATCGGTTATTAATGAAGGGGAGAGACGTTTTGTTAGGGTGTTGGAAAATGGAAAAAAAATTAGAGAAGTTGAGGTTGAGCTTGGAATAAGCGGAGATCAGGCTATGGTAGAGGTTATTTCAGAGCAATTAAAAGAAGGAGATAAAATAATTACTTCAATTAGAAATGGAAAATAATATGTTGATTAGAATTGAAAATTTAAAAAAAGAATATTCTTCTGGCGATTTGATAACTAAAGTTTTGCATGGTGTTTCTTTTAATGTTGATTTCGGAGAATTTGTTTCTATTATGGGACCGTCTGGTTCAGGCAAGTCAACCTTAATGCATATTTTGGGTCTTCTTGATAGATTAAGTTCTGGTATTTATGAGCTGGAAGGAAAGAATGTAGCCTCTTTAGATGATGATGAGTTGGCTGGATTGCGTAATGAAAAAATTGGTTTTGTTTTTCAGGCTTTTAATTTACTTCCCAAGACAACAGTATTAGAAAACGTAATGTTGCCATTAACTTATTCTAACAACAAAAAAAATATGAGAGAAAGAGCTTCTAAGGTTTTGGAAAGTGTTGGGCTTGGGCATCGTTTAAATTATTATACTAATCAAATATCCGGTGGTGAAAAACAAAGAGTAGCTATCGCCAGGGCTTTAGTCAATGAGCCTTCGGTTATTTTCGCTGATGAACCAACTGGAAATCTTGATTCAAAATCAGGTGCTCAAGTTATGGAAATTTTGCAAAAATTAAATGATGCCGGAAACACTATAATTTTAGTTACTCATGAGACTGCTACTGCTGAGCATGCTAAAAGAATTATTAAAATTAAAGATGGGGTTATAGTTAGTGATGAGCCAGTTTTAAATCGTCGTTTTATTGAAAACGGGGTTTTGGTTAAATAATTTCGATAAAATTTTATGATTTTTTTGTCTATAAAGCAGATATTTAAGACATCTCTTAGGTCCTTGGCTAGTAATAAAGCTAGGACTTTTTTGACTATGCTGGGAATTATTATTGGAGTTGCTTCAGTTATAATTATTATTGCGGTTGGTGCTGGTGCTCAAAATTTAGTTTTAGGACAGATTGAAGGAATTGGAACCAATCTTGTTTCTATAACGCCCGGTAAATCAGATGACAAAGGTCCTCCAACTTCTGTCTTAGGGATTGTTGTAACCACTTTAGATGATAGAGATTTAAAATCTTTAGAAGATAATAAAACTTCTATTGGTATTTCTTATGTTTCAGCCGAGGTTAGTGGGTCGGCTGTCTCTTCTTGGAGGGGGAATTCTTATGTGGCGACTGTTGAGGGTGTTAGTAGTTCTTATTTTGATATGAATGACTCAAAGTTGATAAATGGTCGTTTTTTTAGTAATGAAGAAAATAGTATTTTGTCGAAAGTGGCTGTGTTAGGATACTCAGCCAAAGAAGAACTTTTTGGAAACAATGAAGCTGTGGGTGAAAAAATAAAAATAAAAAATCAAATTTTTGAGGTAGTTGGTGTTTTAGAGGAAAGAGGAAAAGTTTTTTTTCAAGACGTTGATTCCAACATTTTTGTTCCGGTTAAAACCATGCAGAAAAATATATTAGGTATTAATTATTTTAATAATATTTCTTTAAAAGTACAAAATGATGTTGATATTGAGAGGGCGGTTGAGGAAATATCTATTATTTTGCGAGATAATCATGGCATTAAAGATCAAAGCGGGGATAGTGATGATTTTACAGTTAGAACCGCCTCAGAACTTCTTGATTTAGTTAGAACCATTACTGATGCTTTGAGATATTTTTTGGCTTTAATGGCTAGCCTGTCTTTGATTGTTGGTGGAATAGGAATAATGAATATTATGCTTATTAGCGTTAATGAAAGAACCAGAGAAATAGGACTTAGAAAAGCAATTGGTGCCTCCAATGTTAATATAGTTATTCAATTTCTTTTAGAATCAATTGTTTTAACCATTATTGGTGGAGTGATTGGAATAATTTTGGGCTTCATATTCTCTTGGTTGATATATGTAGTTGTTGTTTATCTTGGTTATGATTGGGCTTTTAAGGTTAGTTTATTCTCGATATTTTTAGCTGTTTCTGTTTCAGCTTTGGTTGGCTTAGTGTTCGGTCTTTATCCAGCTAAAAAGGCCAGTAAATTAGAGCCAGTTGAAGCTTTGAGTTACGAATAAAATTTATGAAAATATTAGAAAGCGTTAAATTATCATTAAAGTTAATGTTGAAGAACAAGATGAGAACTGGTCTTACTGTTTTGGGTATGCTTATTGGAATCGCTAGTATCATGATTGTCTTTTCTACAGGTGAAGGTATTAGAAGTTTAATTCTAGGCCAAATAGAGTCTTTTGGAACTAATGTTATTCAAACCGAAATTAGAGTTCCCAGTAATAAATCTGGCATGGATTCAGAAATGGACAGTGCTCAGGCTATAGCTGGTGGAACTCAAGTTACAAGCATGAAAGAGAGGGATTTGGAAGATATAAAAAAAATTCAAAATGTTAAAAACGGCTATGGAGCTGTTTTAGGGCAAGAAACAGTCTCTTATTTAAATGAATCAAAAAGAAGATTTCTTTTTGGAGTGAGTCCTAGTTATATAGACATTGATAGTTCCGAAGTTGAATTTGGTAGTTTTTTCACCGAGGAAGAGGACAGGTCTCTTTCTCAGGTTGTTGTTTTAGGGTCAAAGGTTTCAGATGACATATTTAAGGGACTTGACCCCTTAAATAAAAATATAAGCCTCGGTCAATCAAAATATCGAGTCGTTGGAGTTTTGAAGGAAAGAGGTGCTACCTTTGGTCTGGATTTTGATCAAATGATTTATTTGCCAGTTAGAACTTTGCAGAAAAAAATCTTGGGTACAGATTATTATATGTATATGATTCATGAATTATATGATGCTAGTCAGGCCGAGGAAACAGCTGAAATCATGAGAGATGTTTTAAGGATTAATCATAACATTTCCAATCCAGAAAGAGATGATTTTAGGGTAACTACTATGAGAGAGATGTTAGAAACAACCAGCACTATAACTAATGGAATAACAATTTTGCTTCTTTTAATAGTAGCCATTTCTTTGATTGTCGGTGGTGTTGGAATTTTAAATGTGATGTATGTAATAGTTTCTGAAAGAACACCAGAAATTGGACTTCGGAAAGCAGTTGGTGCCAAATTTAGAGATATAATGACTCAATTTTTAGTAGAGTCGGTTTTAATAACCTTAATTGGAGCTTTTTTTGGAATAATTTTAGGAATATCATTTTCTTTTTTAATTTGTGTGGGGGCTAATTATTTTGGTTTGGAGTGGAAATTTGTAGTACCACTCAAGTCTTTTGTAGTTTCTATACTTTTCGCTATCTTTTTTGGGGTTATCTTTGGAATATTTCCAGCTAGAAAAGCTGGAAAACTTAACCCAGTCGAGGCCTTGAGGAAGGAATAATACTATTAAATCTATTGACTAAAAACTCAAACAGGGTTAATATATACCTATATTTAAAGCTTATAATCTTATGCTAGCTAAAAGAATCGGAATTGATTTAGGAACTACTTATACCTTGGTTTATTTGCCAAAAAGGGGTGTTGTTATTAACGAGCCTAGTGTGGTGGCTGTTTCTATTGATGATAATAAAATTTTAGCTGTTGGAAATGATGCTAAAGATATGTTGGGTAGAACGCCTGACACTATCGTAGCCTTAAAACCTTTAAAAGAGGGGGTTATTGCTGATTATAGAACAACTGAGGCGATGATTCGTTATTTTATTAATAAAACATTAGGAAAGGTTAGAATATTCAGACCAGAGGTTATGGTAGCGGTTCCAGCTGGTATATCTTCTACTGAAAGAAGGGCTGTTATTGAAGCAACTATTGCTGCTGGGGCTAAAGCTGCCTATATTATCAAAGAGCCGGTAGCGGCTGCTATTGGAGCTAATATCCCAATCAGTTCTGCCACTGGTCATATGGTGGTTGATATTGGTGGGGGCACTTCAGAAATGGCGGTTATTTCTTTGGGTGGGGTTGTTTCTTCAACATCGGTTAGAGTTGGTGGAAACAAGTTGGATTTAGCTATATTAGAATATATTAGAAAAAAATATAATTTAGTCATAGGAGAAAGAACAGCTGAAGAAATGAAAATGAAAGTCGGCTCAGCTTTATTTTTAGATGATGAAAGTAAGTTAGTAATGGAAATTAATGGTCGAGATGGTGTTAGCGGGCTTCCCAGAACCATAGAGGTAAATAGCAACGATGTTACGGCTGCTGTTTCTGGTGAAATGGAAACTATTTTAAATACTGCTAAAAAAATATTACAACAAACTCCGCCAGAACTGGTGGCTGATATAATTGACAAGGGAATCGTGTTAACCGGAGGAACATCTTTGCTTAGAAATATTGATCAGCTTTTTTCTAGAGCTTTGGGAGTTTCAGCTTATGTGGCTGATGATCCGATGTTGTGTGTAGCTAAGGGAACTGGAATTGCCTTAGACAATTTAGATTCTTATAAGAGAAGCATTTTGGCTACTAAATAAAGATTTTTACATCCTCGCCTCGGCGAGGTTTGTTGTTTTTATATAAAAATATGAAAATAGGGATAGATGCCTCAAGAGCCAATAGAGATTTTAAAACCGGTACAGAGTGGTATTCTTATTATTTGATTAATAATTTAATTGAAATTGACAAAGATAATAAATATATATTATATACCGACAAGCCATTGTCTGAAAAATTTTTGCAAGATTTAAATTTGGGAAAAAACAAACATGTTAAAATTAAAGTTTTAAGATGGCCTTTTAAGTTTTTTTGGACATTGGGCAGATTAAGTTTAGAAATGATATTTTATCGTCCAGATGTTTTATTTGTTCCGGCTCATGTTATGCCTCTGTTTTTTCCCAAAAAAAGCATTACTACAATTCATGATGTGGCTTTTGTTAAAAATAAATGTCTTTATGAAAAAGAAATTGTTGATTTTGAATCAAGCTTGTTAAAAAAAATTATTAAATTTTTTATTTCTATTTTTACTAGAGGTAAGTGTAAATTAAGGTCTTCTGATTATCTTAATTGGTCAACTAAATTTGCTCTAAAAAGGGTTAAAAAAATTATTTCTGTTTCTAGGTTTACTAAAAAAGAAATTTTAAGTAATTACAAAATTGCTGAAAGTAAAATTTCAGTAGTTCATAATGGTTTTAATAATAATTTGTATAAAAAAAGTGAAAATGAGGAAGAGCTTTCTCGGATTTTGTTTGATTATGGATTGGATAAACCTTATTTTTTATATGTTGGGAGAATTGAGAAGAAAAAAAATATTTCTTTATTGATTAGGTCTTTTAATCTTTATAAGGAAAGAAATAAGGAGTCTAAGGAGAAATTAGTTTTAGTTGGAAATATCGGTTTTGGTTATGATGAAATTAAATATATAATTTCAGAATTTGATTTATTTAAAGATATTGTCATGTTGGGCTGGGTGGAAGAAAGGGACATGCCATACATTTTTAGCGGGGCTGAAGCTTTTATATTTCCATCTCTTTATGAGGGTTTTGGAATTCCAATTCTGCAGGCCATGGCTTGCGGAGTTCCAGTTATTGCCTCTGATATTGAGGTTTTAAGAGAGGTTGGCGGAGAATCTCCTCTATTTTTTAATCCATTTAGTGAAGATGATTTGTGTGACAAAATGGAGCTACTTATTAGAGATAAAGATGGGGTGAAAAAAATGATTGAGGACGGTCTTTTGAGATCTAAAAACTTTTCCTGGGAAAAATGCGCTAAAGAAACATTAAAAGAAATTAAATTACTTTAAATGATAAATATTTATGATAAAATTTATTAAAAAGAAGATTGGAGAGAGTAAATTTGAAATAAAAGAAAAAATAAAACAAAAGTCATCTAGACTTTTTTATATTTTTAGTATTTTTTTATTTATTTTATTTTTAGTTTTACTGACTATTTTTATTTTAAAAGAAAAAAAGATAGTTGATAATTCTGATATTAGTAAAGATTATACTGAAAGTGAAATAAATTTAAGTTGTGAAAATTGTCAGCGTCGTTTAATTGATGGTTTTTTGTCGGAGGAAGGTAATAATCCTTTTATAGTTGCTGTTGTTATTGATAATCATCCAGATGCTCGCCCAGCTTTTGGTTTGTCTCAAGCTGAAATTGTTTATGACATTCCAGCTGAAGGGGGAATAAATAGATATTTAGCTCTTTTTAATATTGAAGATAAGTATGATTTACAAGTAGGTCCTGTTCGTAGCGCTCGTCCTTATTTTTTAGATATCGCCCAAGAATACCGATCTATGCTTATTCATTGTGGCGGTAGCCCTGAAGCCTTAGCTAGAATATCTAAGGATAAAATTTTGACTTTAAATGAATTTTATAATGAATCTTATTTTGAAAGAAGTAAAAAGTATTCTGCCCCACATAATGTCATTGCTAATTTTAATGATATTAAGCGGTACTTAAAAGATAGGAATTATGTTAGTTCTGATTTTTCTTCTTGGCATTTTAAAGATAAAGAAATTATTAATGATTTAGATTTATTTTCAGCTAGTCTGGATATAAAAATTAAAAACGGTCAAAAGCAATATGAAGTTGATTGGGAATATAGTTTTAATGAAAATATTTATTTAAGGAGTTTGGCTGGTAAAAAACAACTAGATAATAGTGGGGAACAAATAAAAGCTGATAATTTGATTTTTCAATTTGTAAAAACAGAAATTTTAGATTCAGCTTTGAGATTAAAAATTAATCTTTCTGGTGGCGGAAAGGCTATTGTTTGCCTAGATGGAATTTGTAAGGATTCTTATTGGGAAAAGGATAAAAATGATGGCAGAACTAGATATTTTTATGACAATAAAGAAGAAATTGTTTTTAACGCTGGTCAAACCTGGGTGCATTTTATTGATGAGAATACAGAGGTTGATTATTAATAAAATTGTTTAAATTTTAAAAAATAAAAATTTAAAGTAGAAATTTTTTGGAGGATGAATTTAATCATCACGTAGTATTAAAAAAATAGTTTTGCCTTTAATTTTTTTTGCTATAATAGGTATGGAGCCTTATTGTCTAGACTGTGATTTTTAGCTGATTTACAGATGATTAGATTTGCGATATTGTTTTACCCATCCCCCTGTCATTCCAGCGAGTCGCGTGCGAGCGAAGCGAGTTTACGCGACGAAAGCTGGAATCCAGAATAAATACCTAAAC
>CAZILW010000002.1:0-62028 GCA_964540285.1 uncultured Gammaproteobacteria bacterium | reverse complement strand
AGAAGGACCTTCATCTATATTTTTTAATTCGCTCTCGCCTTCGGCGAAAACGAGCATGGGGTTATAACAGAAATGACAACGAAAATTACAAGACTTGGTAAAAACAATTGCGGCCAAATGACCAGGAAAGTCAATTAAACTAAGCTTCTCTAAACCACCAATAATCATTTTTAAAAAAATTAATTTTTAAGACTATCGACTTTATCCGAGTTAACCTTGTATGTTTTTCTGTCACAATATTCAGCAAACTTTCCTTTGTTATAATTTACTGTTGGGGTTAACCAACCAACTACTCTACTGTAAACGATACACTCTGTTCTTTTGTTTGTTTCAATTGGGCTCATATTCTTTGTTTTGGCAGTATTAAGATTTTTCATAATACTGCTTTTATAATTAATAATAAATAATAAAAATTAAGAGTTATGAGAGCTATCACTTTTCTCACTTTGATTATGAACAAAAACAACCTGACCTCTTTCTTCGTCACATTTAGGGCAATATTTATGCTCTCCTGATAGATAACCATGAATAGGGCAAACTGAAAATGTAGGAGTTACCGTGAAATAAGGTAATTTATAATTTTCAACTATTGTTTTAACTAATTTTTTAGTTAACTCTATATCATTAATTCTTTCTCCTAAAAACCCATGTAAAACCGTTCCTCCAGTATATTTTGTTTGCAATTCATCCTGTAATTCAAGAGCTGTAAAAATATCATCGGTAAAACCAACCGGCAAATGAGTAGAATTTGTATAATAAGGATCCGCCCCTCTTTCGTTAACAGCTTGATTATTAGCACAAACTATCTCAGGATAAACTTCTTTATCTTTTTTGGCAAAACGATAAGTGCATCCCTCACCAGGAGTTGCTTCAAGATTATAAAGATCGCCAGACTCCTCTTGATAGCCTGCAATAATTTCTCTCATAAAGTCCATTATTTCGAGAGCAAACTTATGACCTTTAACGCTGGTTAAATCTGATTGTAAAAGATTTAAAACAGCTTCATTCATACCATTTAGACCGATTGTATTAAAATGATTTTTCCAGTAAGAACCAAATCTTTCATTAATATCGGCTAAATAAAATTTAGAATAAGGATAAAGGCCATCTTCAGTAAATTTTTCAATAACTTTTCTTTTAATAACTAAACTATCTTTGGCCAAGTCCATTAATTTCTTAAGCTTATCTTTAAAATCTTTTTCATCTTTTGCCAAATATCCAAGCCGAGCTAAATTTATAGTCACAACTCCCAAACTTCCAGTTAAAGGATTAGCTCCAAACAAACCACCACCTCTTTTTCTCAACTCTCGATTATCAAGTCTTAAGCGACAACACATACTACGAGCATCGTCACGATTCATGTCAGAATTCACAAAGTTAGAAAAATAAGGAATTCCATATTTTGAAGTCATTTCCCACATCGGTTTCAAAGACTCTCTATTCCAGTCAAAATCTTTATCAACATTATAGGTTGGAATAGGAAAGGCAAAAACCCTACCAGAAGCATCACCCTCAATCATAACCTCCGCAAAAGCTTTATTAAATAAATCCATTTCAGTTTGAAAATCTGCATAAGTTTCTTCCATTAATTTCCCGCCAATAATAACGTTTTCTTTTCCTAAAAGATTAGATGGAGTAACGTCTAAGGTTATGTTTGTAAAAGGAGTTTGAAAACCAACACGAGTTGGAACATTAACATTAAAAACAAACTCTTGTAAGGCCTGTTTTATTTCTTTATATGAAAGATCGTCATATCGAATAAAAGGAGCCAAGTAAGTATCAAAGTTAGCAAAAGCCTGAGCTCCGGCTGCCTCACCCTGCATAGTATAAAAGAAATTAACAACCTGACCTAAGGCACTTCTAAAATGTTTAGGTGGTTTACTTTGAATTTTAGTTGAAACACCGCCGAAACCCTTCAATAATAAGTCTTTTAAATCCCAACCACAACAATATGGAGCAAGCAATCCTAAATCATGAATATGAAAATCACCGTCAACATGAGCCTTTCTAATCACCTCTGGATAAAGTTTATTTAACCAATATTTAGCCGAAACAGAGGAAGCAATGTAATTATTTAAACCTTGAACTGAGAAACTCATATTACTATTCTCCTTTAATCTCCAATCAGATCTGCCCAAATAGTCTTCCATTAATTTTTCTTCTGTGCTTTCTTTAATTTCTCTAACTTGTCTTCTTTGGTCTCTGTAAAGAATATAAGCCTTGGCAGTTTTAATAAGTTTTTGCTCAATTAAAGTTTCTTCAACCAGATCTTGAATCTCCTCTACTGCCGGAATAGAATTGTGATGAAATTTTTTAGCAACCTTAGAAACAACCTTGGCACTTATCTCCTCAGCTAAAGCTAAATTTTCTTCATCAGCCGATTTCATGGCCTTTAAAACAGCCTCCACAATTTTTTCCTGTTTAAACTCAGAAATTTCGCCTGACCTTTTGCGAATTTGGCTTACATTTTGACTAGGCATGTAATTTTATAAGCTATTTTAAAAAATTTTAGATAATAATAAAACTTTTTAAAATAGACTATGATAAATTTTATTTATTTTTTTTGCTTTTTAATAGTTTTTCTAACTCTTCACTAAATTCTTCCAATCCATCAAAAGACTGATAAACAGAAGCATATCTAATATAGGCAACTTTATCTATTTTTTTTAAATTTCTCATAACTATTTCTCCTATTTCAACAGAACTAACCTCGTCCCTATTTAAGACCTGTAAATCTCTTTCAATACAATAAACCAATTTTTTAAACTTCTCTTCATCACAATTTCTTTTTTCTAAAGCCTTTCTCAGTCCAATTACTATTTTTTCGCGATCATAAGACTCTTTTCGTTCATCTTTTTTAATTACTGTTAGGTCCAAAATCTCCATTTCCTCGTGAGTTGAAAACCTAAAGCCGCATTTTAAGCACTCTCTTCTTCTCCTTATTAAAAAACCATCACCAGACATCCTGGAATCAATAACTTTTGTATCTTCAAAGTGACAAACAGGACATTTCATCTATTATAGTTAAACACAATATATAGTGTAGTAAAATTATTTATAACCACTATATCTTGTAAAACAAATTATAGCAAAAAATAACAAATGGAGCAAACATAAACAAAACCCCCTTAAATAAAGGGGGAGGTTGGTATAATCTTGATTTTTTTTGAAGTTTATGTGGAAAGGCTGTGGATAACTTTTTTAAATATTTAAATAATAATCATTCACATCCTCTAAATCTTCTAAATTTTCTAAAAAATTGCTTAATTTAACATCTTCCTCTTCTGATACTTTAAGCCTGTCTTTGGCAACATATTCAATTTCAGCTGACTCTATTTTTAAATCTTTTTCCTCTATAAAAGATTTTACGGACTGAAGGTCTTCCACTTTAGTATAAATAATCAAGCCTTCAGACTCTATTTTAATATCATCAACATTTTTTTCAATTAGTTCTAATTCTAACTCTTCTAAATTAATATTTTTAGCATCTAAACTTTCTTTCGAAACAGAAATAAGTCCTTTTTGTTCAAAATTCCACATAACAGCCCCCAAGCTTCCTCCGGCCTTAGACAAGGCATGTCGAACTGTAGCGGCACTACGATTTTTATTGTCGGTTAAACATTTGATAACTATTTGAATATTTCCAGGAAGAACAGCTTCGTAATACAATTCTTCAACTGCATCGCCAGCTAGCTCCCCTGTGCCTTTTTTTATAGCTCTTTCTATGTTGTCTTTTGGCATATTAGCTGAACGAGCTTTTTCAATAGCCACTCTTAGGCTAGGATTAGCATCAACATCTCCCCCTTTTTCTCTGGCAGCGATAGTTATAGCATTGCCTAATTTTGTAAAAATTGCACCTCTTTTAGCATCGGTTACGGCCTTTGCCCTTTTGATTGTTGCCCACTTGGAATGTCCTGACATATTTATTTAATTAATTTTAATTTTATTTATTTAACAATAATATCAAATTTCTCTTTTTTTCCATAAGCCCTTGGGCCGTAATCATTGCAATAATTTTTGATATGTTTTTTAAAATAAGCTGGTTTTATTTCTTGAATTTTTCCTATTAAATAATAAGTTACAGAAAGTATTAAACCAAAATTATAATTTTGAGGCAAGTTGATTTGAATTCTGCTAGTTGGCATTCCAAAATATTCATTTTTATCAGCGCCTAAAGTCATCACTAATTCATTTTTATCTCTAATCACAAACTTAGCATGACGAGCATGCCCAAAACTAAAAGCTCTGATTGAAACTAACGGACCAAAAAGTTCACTCTTTTTGATGTCTAACATTGGACAAATGTTTAAGAATTCGTCTGGCAAAACAAAGGAATAAGATTTAAAATTAGAAATATTTTTTGTTAATTTTGTTTTCTTTAAAAAATTTAAAATGTTTTCCGGTTTTTCTCCAGTAAAAGATAAAATCATACCCAAATAAGTGGAAACATTGTAAGTATAAGGTTCAGCAATTTTAGGATAAACAAAAATTTGATCAGCTAATTTAGCGGCCGTTGAATCAGGAGAACAGGTAAGCAAAATAACTTTTAATTTGTTTTTTTTAGCAAGCTCTATTTCCCAAACAGAATCTTTTTCACCAGAAGCTGAAATAACTATAACCTCTTTGATTATTTTTTTATTAATTAAATCTTTATAGCGCGAAATTATTTCCCTGAAATTACTTTCATCAGCAATAATAGCTTTTTGTTTAGAAAAAATAATTTGAGCAGTATTGTAAGCATTACCACTTCCAACGACCAAAGGAAAAGAAAAGTTTTTTAAATTTAATTTTGGTAATTTTTCTTTAGATAGAAATTCTAAAGCATTAATTACAGCTTGATCTAAATTTATTATTTTTTGCATATAAATTATTTTTTAATACTGCCCTGATTTTTTGAAATATTTATTAAGCTCTTAATTTTTTTTGGATCGCCCAAATAATAAGATTTAATTTTTTTAAAGTTTTTGTTTAATTCATAAACAAGCGGGATGGCAACTGGAATATTGATATTTGAAATTTCTTCCTCTGAAACAATGTCTATATGTTTTATTATAGCCCTAATACTATTACCGCTAGCAGCTATAATTATTTTTTTACCAGATTTTAACGCTGGAATAATATCTTTATCCCAAAAAGGAATAACACGAGCCACAACATCTTTAAGTGACTCTGATAAAATTGGTTTTTCTAAAAAATTATATCGAGGGTCTTTCAGTTGATTATATTTATTACTTTTTTTAATTTCTGGAGGGCGAATATCATAAGATCTACGCCAAATAAAAACCTGTTCTTCTCCAAATTTTCTAGCCATCTGTATTTTATTTAAACCTTGCAAATTACCATAATGCCTTTCATTTAATCGCCAAGTTTTAAAAACTGGCAACCACAATAAGTCCATCTCCTCTAAAACAATATTTAAAGTTTTATTAGCCCTCTTAAGCAATGAAGTAAAGCACAAATCAAAACTATACTTTTTAGATTTTAAAATTTTTCCTGCTTCTTTAGCCTGCTTTATACCCATTGGGGTTAAGTTAACATCAGTCCAGCCAGTAAACAAGCCCTTTTTGTTCCATTCACTTTCTCCATGACGAACTAGCACTATTTTATACATAAAATTTATATTATTAACTTAAATTGACTAAAAACTAGTAAAATGATAACATTTTATAGTAATTTATGATTAAAATTAGAGTTAAAAAACTATTAGCAGAAATACTGATATTGTTGATAAAAGCCTTATTTTTAATAAAAAAAATATTAGTTTTTATCTTAAATTATTTTATTTTCAAACCTCTGAAATTAATTCTGGGTTTCTTTTTCTTTAAAATAATAATTAATATATACTACAAGTATATATTAATTTATAAAAAAATAAAAGAAATAAACAAAAAAAACAATTCCCATTTTTATATTTTCAAAAAAAACTATCCAATATTTATATTAATAATAATTGGACTTATTCTAACATTTAATGGTTTGTCTAAAAATAAAACCCCTTTTGAAAAAAGAGTTTACAAAACAGCTCTAGCTCAAACAATTACCAGTGACTTCTCAGTAGCTGCGCCAGAAGAATTAATAGTTGAAAGTGGTTATGAAGAGAGGCCTTCAATAATCGTTCAGTCTAAATATATAGAACAAAAAGATTTAATAAAAAATCATCAACAAGTTTTATTAAATTCACAAAATGAAGAAAATAATATTTTAGTTAGTGACTCTTTAAATAGACCAGCTATAGCTCAAACCCCCAAAGCCAGAGATGCTAGAAAAGAGGTTGTAGAATATGTTGTTCAAAGTGGAGACACTATCAGCAGTATCGCTCAAGATTTCGGAGTTAGTGTTGAAACTATTTTATGGGAAAACAATCTAACCTCGAGATCATTAATTAGACCAGGAAACACTCTTAAAATATTACCTCAAACTGGATTAATGCATATTATCGCTAAAAACGAAACCATTAGCAGTATATCCAAAAAATATGATGTGTCTTCTGATTCTATAATAATAGCTAATAATTTAGACACTGACGAAATTTTAAAATTAAATCAAAAAATATTTATTCCTGGTGGCAAAAAAATAGTAGTTCCAGTTCCTGTTAGTAGGCCAACTTATACCGGAACCTCAATAGCCCAATCAGTACCAACAACACCTAGTACGAGCTATAGTGGCGGAAAGTTGTTATGGCCCACGGTCGGTCATCGAATAACTCAATATTACTCCTGGAAGCATAACGGATTAGACATAGCCAACAAAACAGGCACACCCTTGTATGCGGCCGAAAGTGGTACAGTTGAAAGATCTGGTTGGAATACTGGTTACGGCTATAATGTGGTCATTAATCATGGGGGTGGACTAAAAACACTTTACGCTCACGCTTCCAAATTACACGTTAAGGCTGGAGACAGTGTTAATAGGGGGGATATAATAGCTGATATGGGATCTACTGGTTGGTCAACTGGACCTCATATCCATTTTGAAGTAATATCAAATGGTGTTAAGCAAAATCCATTAAATTATATACAATAAAAAAATTAATAAATATTAATTATTAAAAAAATATGAAAATAATTGGCGGTTTAATTTTAGTCATTTTAGGAACGTTAATAGTTATGTATACAGAATGGCTTTTAAAAAATTTTGGAAGGATTAATTGGTTTGAAAAAAACTTAGGAGCAGAAGGTGGCTCTAGAATGGGTTATAAACTTGTCGGTCTTATAATTATTTTTATTGGCCTCTTAACAATGACTGGGATGATAAATGGATTTATTGGTTTTATTGTATCTCCCTTAACCAGGGGTAGAATTTAAGTATTGACTTGATAAAAATTATTGTTTATTATAAGCTAGTTGATAATAAATCTATTATCAACTTAATGGGCCTTTAGCTCAGTTGGCTAGAGCACCTGCTTTGCAAGCAGGGGGTCAAGGGTTCGAGTCCCTTAAGGTCCACTGAAAAAATCAACCTAAACTGCTTTAGGTTGATTTTTTTATAGACTTAAAACTATAATCTGCTATAATCTAAAAAAGAATTAAACACAAAAATATGACTATAAAAATATTGGCTATACTCTTTTTAATATTATTATTTTTTCTGCTTAGCAAATCAGCTGATTTAATAGTTTTAAATTTAAGAAAAACTGGAGAAAAGTTAAAAATAAAAATTTTTATTTTGGGAATAATTCTAGGAGTCATGACCAGTGCTCCAGAAATGGTTATAGGTATAAATTCAGCCTTAGTCGGAGTGTCAGAAATGTCTTTTGGGAATTTAATTGGTGGAGTTATAGTTATGTTTGCTCTAATATTGGGATTTAGCTCTGTTTTAAATAGAAAAATAAAAACAGAAAAAAACTCCTGGCCATTTTTATTAACCCTAATAACCCTTTTTATTCCCTTAATACTTGCCTTTAAAGGTGGATTAAATGAATTAGACGGTGCTATACTGATACTATCTTATGCCGCCATGATATATGTTTTATATAACAAAAATAAAAGTTTAGATATTCCAAAAATTGAAATAGTAAACGTAAAAGAAATAACTAGGCACATTTTTTTTATATTAATAGGAATCGTCTTATTAATAATAATTTCTGACTTAATAGTTAAAACAACTCTATTTGTCTTAGAAGGCTACAATATCTCACCTTTTATAGTTGGGCTTTTGTTGTATTCAATCGGAACTAATTTACCAGAACTAATAATAGCTATAAGATCATTTAAAAGAAACGTAGAAGAGTTATCATTTAGCAATTTAATAGGCTCATCTCTCGGAAATATTTTAATGTTAGGAGTGCTAAGCTTTATCAGTCCTATAAAAATTGAAATAGATATATCCTACTTTTTTTTAATGCTTTCTACTATATCTTTATTTATATTGCTATATATATTTTATCGAACAAATCAACTCTTAAGCAGAAAAGAGGGATATGCCCTTATTCTTGTTTATTTAATTTTTATTAGCGGTCAAATCATCATACAACTTTCATCTTAGTTTTCTAACAAATAAAAACAGCCGAGGATTCGGCTGTTTTTATTATTGAAAATAACCTTACTATTTTAATCTTTTTCCTGGATTTTCGCATGTTTTAGTTAAACATGAATCAATTTTAGCTGTCATTTCAGAACCCAAAGAATCAGCATAACCAACCCAATATTCATCACCAATAAAGGTCATTGGAACTCCTTGAACGGTTGTGCCATAAGCCTCTGCTAATGACTCTAACAGATCTCTGTTTTCGATATTAGCCCAAGTCTCATAAGTTTTAATTTCAACATCTGAATATTTATCTAACCAAGCTGACATAGCTGTTTTTTGATTAGAGCAATGAGGACATCCATCCCCCCAAAAGAAATAAATCACAACCTTTTTCTCTGAATCAAAATCAGCCCCCTCATTGAATCTTTCATCTGAAAGACTAGAGCTTGAAACCTCAGAGCCAGATGACTGATTAGAGTTTTCACTCTCTAATTCGGCTATATTAAAAGCTTGAGGAAAAAATTTTTTACCATCATCACTGATATAAGAATCAATAATTTCACCATCTCCAACATCAACTCTCAATTTATATAAACCTTTTTCTTCTGCCTCTTCAATGCTTACAATAACTATTGGATAATTAGGATCAGCAAAATTATCATTGATAAATTTTTCTGCCTTAATTTTAGCTTCATCTAAAGTTAAAACATCTCTTTTTTCTCCTGGTTTAAAAACGATAAAACCAACAACTACTAAAATTATAGCTGCCACCAAAGAAATTAGTGCTCTGTTTTTTTTAAAAAACCCTCCACAAGAACACAAACCACCACAACAAGAGTCCTTCTTGTTTTCGTGTTTAGACTCATGTTGATCATGAGATGTTTTCTTTTCGTTTTTTTCTTCTTTTTTGTTTTCTTTATCCATAAACAAAATAATTAATTATAAATATTTAATAAATAAGTAAAAAGATAATAGCAAAAAAACCAATATTAAGCAAGCTAATTATTAGCTTTTCCATGAACTCTTTTATTTTTTTTAACAGAAACTTTTATTGGTGTTCCAAAAAAATCAAAATCCTCTCGCAATCTATTTTCTAAAAATCTCAAATAAGAATCATGCAAATCCTCTTGTGAACCTATCCTAACCTCAAATTTGGGCGGATTTATCCAGCTTTGTCTAAGGCTATAAACCCTAGGATGTCTAACGCCCCTTCCCCTGGTCGGTTTATGTTTTTTAATCATCTTGTTTAAAAAACCAGCCAAAACAGTATCGCTTATTTTAGTTTTCCGAGATTGATCAATCTTTAAAACCAAATCAAAAACTTTATTTGTTTTTTCTCCTTTAAGAGCTGAAACAAAAAGAATTGGTGCCCAAATTATAAACGGAAAATGACCATTAATTTTTCTGGTCCAATATTTAGTGTTTCTATCCTCAATCAAGTCCCACTTATTAGCTATTACTATAAAGCTTTTTCCTTCATTAACTATCTGCTCTACTATTTTGGCGTCCTGCTTAGTTATTTCATCATTAATATCTACAACCAACAGAATAATATCAGCCTCTCTTAATGTTTTTAATGATTTTATAATCCCATATTTTTCCAATCCATCAGATTTTGTGCCCTTTTTACTTATACCGGCGGTGTCTATAATATTGATAATTTTATCTTGATAAACAATCTCTGTATTTTGAGGTTCTCTCGTGGTATGTGGAATTTCACTAACAATAACCCTTTCATAACCCAAAAGAGAGTTTAATAAAGACGATTTGCCAACATTAGGTTTACCGATAATACACAAATTTATTTTTTCTAAATCTTTTTTATTGTCTACAACAGCCTCTTTGTTTTTGTTTTTTATTTTCAAATAATCAACTACAAAATCCAATAAGTCACCCGTACCAGAACCAGTTAAAGCAGAAACAGACAAAGGTTCTTTTAAAGACAGCTTATTAAACTCAGAAACGTCAGCTCTTTGTTTGAAATTATCAACCTTATTGCTAACCAATAGTGTTTTGTGTTGATAATTTCTTTTTTTTAAAAAGCTGGCAATATTTCTATCTTCAGCCAAAAGCCCAGACTTATTGTCAACTAAAAAAACAAGTAGATCAGCCTGTTTGATTAAATCATAAACCTGTTTTTGAACTTTTTGTTCTATTCTTTCAACACCATCTTTACTTATTTCCATCTTTCTTTTTAGAGAAGAAGAGTCTATTACACCGGCAGTGTCTAAAATTTGAAAATCAAAACCACGCCAATTAATTTGATTAATATTAAAATCACGAGTAGTATTTTCGATTGGCGAAACTAAGGCCTGATTTTTTTCAACTAAGCGATTAAAAAGAGTTGATTTGCCAACATTAGTTCTACCTATTATAGCCACTAGGGGCATTTTTTTATCAATCATAAACAAAAATTAAAAGCCAATTTTAGCAGCATTCTCTCCTAAAATAATTAAAAAATCTGGGACCTCTTCTCCTTCTTCCTTAACTTCGTTTTTAATATCTTCAGCCAACCATAACGGTAAATCAAAATAAACATCTGCTTGAAGCAAGTCTTTCAAATACTTTAAAGCTTCGTTCTTGCCTCCATAAGTTAAATCATAAATGACAGTTTTTATAAAATCTCTACGACTACAATTACTTATTTTTAAAATATTAAAATTTTTCTTTTCCAAATCTATCGCCGTCTGACTAGCCAGTCCATTAATCCAGGTTCCATTTTTTATTTCCAATTTCGCTGTTTGAAAACTTTCTGAATTCATGGCCTTTACTTGCTCGTCCTTGGGGAAAAATCCATCAATTAAATATCTTATTTCTGTAAAATCTCCGCTTCTAGGGGATAAAATATATGCACCCGCCTCACTTCTTCCAGCCACTAACAATCCACTAGGTCCGTCATCTAGAACATAATTATTAATACTTTCACTGTTTACATCCTTAAACATTTGCCATAGCTTAATACCCTCCCAAATTTTAAGATTAAAGCTCAAGCTTTCATTAAACTCATTCAACAATCCAGAAATAACGCTAGGCTTAAAAAGATTTTCTTTTTTTAAAAGTTCATCCTTAACTGCTTGAATTATTTTTTGCTGTCTCCTAGCTCTAGCAAAATCAGAACCCTCAACACCGCTAGCATACCTAGACCTAGCATATTTAAGTGCTAATGATCCATCCATCTTCTGTAAACCCTTTTTAATATACAAATGTTCAAAACGAGCATAATAATTTTCATTATTTTCTTGACCAGCTATCGGATAACGAAAATCTTCTAAAGTATTTTCAACCTCAACTTCAACCCCTCCAACAATATCAACTATATTAACAAAGCCTTCAAAATCAACCCTAACATAATAATGAATCGGGATATTTAAAACATCGCTTAAAGCCTGAGAGATTGCTTCTCCGCCGCTCCCTTCTTTTTTTCTTTCAGCAAAAGCATTAATCGAATTTATTTTTTGCCAACCCATTCCCTCAACAGCAATATTTAAATCTCGCGGAATAGAAAGAAGGGCGACCTGTTTTGTTGACGGCTTCAAGCTAGCCAAAATAATAGTATCGGTTAAATAACCACCTTCATGTTTTTTACCACCCATTCCCAAAAGAAGAATATTAATTCTATCCTTGTCCTCGCCTCTTAGTTGTTTTTCAGAACTTTCTACCAGACCGGCTATTCTACCAATAAAAGGAATCTTTCCAATCCATGATTCCGAGCTATCGCCGGAAATTAAAGTGGTGGCTGTAAAAATTAATAAAAAAGCAAAAACAAAGGCAAAAATTTTTAAACCTAAATTTCTTTTTTTTGGTTTTATGTCTGAATCAGAAGACTCAAGAACTAATCTGTCCTCTTCGCTTAATTCATCTTTAATTTTTTCTTTAAAATCAAAATCTATCATAAGTTAATAAAAATCAACAACAAAAAGTCCAATCTCTTGGCTTAGTTTTATTATAATTTAATATTAACATTTTAGCAATATATAAAATTATTAAATTAAAAAGATCTAAAACATCTCATATAAAAATTACCCACTTTATTAACAGTACTAAGACCACCGCTGCTAATATGATAATAAACCCTCCAAGCTTCTTGATTGTTAAAACTTGAAGATGACCAATGATAATAATTAAGACCTCCGAGAGTATTTCTAGCCAAGTAAGCTTTATAAAGCTCATCTTTACTAGGCAAATACCAATCGTCATAGCCATCTACAGAATATGAATTACAAAAACTAGCAGATGGTGCGGTTGGACAAAGCGATAATATTAATTCAGTGTTATATTTTCCAAACCCAAGCGCAGTCTCAGTATTAATGGCAACATTTGAACAACCCCAACTTATATAAGAAGTAGATGAGGGCAAATTGGTTAAACTAATTATAAGACCTTTTTGTCGACCCTCTTCAAATCCAGAATCTCCTTGTTTTAAAATATAAGCAACCTTGCCGCCACCGTAAAGATCTCCTATCTGTAAATTTTCCCACCACACAGCATAGATAGTAGAATTATCGCCAAGACTATAAACAGTGCTTGATGCATAAGTTGTACCGCTTCCATCTGATTGACTGTTCCATTCTAAAAAAGTATAACCACTTCTAGTTGGAGCAGGAAGTGTTCCTACCTCTTGATTATATACAACTGATTTACTAACAGGACTAACTGTTCCTGACTGAGGATTAAAAGTTAGAGTATAAGTATTCGCTGTAAACTGAGCTGTTACTTCTATATTTGATTGAACATTCAAATCTATTCTAGAGGCAGTGGTCAACCCGTCAGACCACTGAGAAAAAGAATAACCAATGTTAGCCAGGGCAATAACCTCTAATCCATTTTCTCCTTGATTAATATTTTGATTAATGTTTCCCGTAATAGTTCCCCCGGTACTAGCTGAATATATTAAAGCATAAACAGGGGGATCCTCTTCAATAATCTCAGCCGAACAATCATAATCAATTATTCCTCCGGGAGTAGCACATTTTAACCCTTCAGATAAACCAGAAATATTACCACCTAGACAAAAAGAAATAGAATAAGCAGAATTATTTTCATCAACTTGATAATAAAAAGTATTTTGATCGGAGTCACAAATACCATCAGCTGGATAAGGAGCCGAGGGGATAGAGTGCATAAATATTTCACCTGTAGAACTAGAAAAGATAGTTCCACTTTCCCACTCATCGATGGTGGGATATCTATTATTTTCATTAAAAAATAATTCTAAAGCAGTTTGAACCTGCTTAATATCAGCCATTCTTTTACTATCACGAGCTCGAGAGCGAGCCTGTTGTAGGGCGACAACAGCCAAAGTCGCAAGTATACCAATAATGGCTATTACTACTAGGAGTTCGATGAGGGTAAAAGCTTTTTTTGTTGAATTTAACATAATTTCTGGATTTATGATTAATAATTTATAGTTAATTTAACTATAACATGAAAATTGATTTAAAGAAAAAAATTTGTTATAATATCAATAAGAAAACCTTGCTTTTTATCAAGTTTTGGAACACCAATTTTAGGCTTTTTCCTGTTTGAGTCCGTGGTCTCAAGCATAAAAAGTTGAGGCAAATTTGTTTAAAAATTTAAAAAATGGTTTATTCTGTTTTTGTAATTTTCAAGCGACTCCGTGTAAACGGAGACTCTTAATCGAGTTTGCCAAAATCTTGATAAAGTAGAGCGAGGTTTTCTTATATAAAATCAAAAATTTGAAATAATTGATAAAAAACTTAACGAGGCTGTTTCACTTCTCAACATATAATTATTAAGGCGAACAATTTCGGCCTTATTTTTTTTAGCTAAATTTATTTCACTTTTTTCAAAACCTCCTTCTGGCCCAATTATAATACTAATTTTTTTATAATTTTCTTCATTTTTTCTAATAACTTCAACAATATCATCTCCCGAACCATCGCCCAACAAAACCAAGCCCTGAGATTCGCTCCAAATATTAGCAAAAACTATCGGCTCAGAGATCGATGGTAAATCTAAACGACCACACTGCTCAACTGCTTCAATGATGATTTTATTTAAACGTTCTAAATTAATATCTTTTTTTTCACTTCTTCTGGAAATAACCGGAACAATCCTATTTACACCCAGCTCGGTCGCCTTTTGAACAACCCACTCCATTTTATCTTTTTTAATTAAAGATTGAAAAAGAATTATTTCTCTTTTCGGTTTAAAATTATTTTGTATATTTTCTTGCCAAACAAAAATTATTACTTTTTTAGAAATTTCTTCTATTTTATATATCGATTCTATCTCTTGATTAAAAAAAGAAACCTGCTCACCAACTCTCATTTTTAAAACATTTTTAATCTGATGAGAAGTTGCACAATCTCTCATTTCTATTTTCTGATCATTAGAAAAATTTTCTAAATAAAATCTATTTAATCTCATAAAAATTTTAAATTAAATTATTCAACTGTAACTGATTTAGCTAGATTACGAGGTTGATCAACATTGCAACCACGCATAACTGCGATATGATAAGCTAAAAGTTGAAGGGGGATGGTGCTTAAAAGTGGGCTAAGAATTTCTTCGGTAATCGGAATTTCAATTACATAATCAGCTAATTCTTTGATTTTAATATCGCCCTCACTGACAATGGCTATAATTTTTCCTTTGCGGGCTTTAATTTCGCAAATATTACTAATTATTTTTTCATAAATATTATCACGCGGAGCAACAACTACCACTGGCATATTCTCATCAATTAAAGCTATCGGGCCATGTTTCATCTCAGCGGCCGGATAACCTTCGGCGTGAATATAAGAAATTTCTTTTAATTTTAAAGCGCCTTCTAAAGCTACTGGAAAATTTATACCTCTGCCTAAAAACAAACAATTACTGGAGTCTTTATATTTCTCTGCAATTTTATAAACCTGATCATTTGTTTTTAAAACTTTTTCAACTAATTTTGGGATATTTTCTAATTCACTCAAAAGCAAATTCATTTTATCTTTACTAATTACACCTCGAATCTGAGCTACGGCTAGCGCCATTAAAACTAAAACAGAAATTTGAGAAGTGAAAGCTTTGGTTGAGGCTACTCCAATTTCTGGTCCAGCATGAGTATAAGCTCCAGCGTGGCTAAGACGTGGGATAGAAGAACCAATAACATTACACAAACCAAAAACAGTAGCCCCCTTTTCTTTGGCTAGCTCCATAGCAGCTAAAGTATCGGCTGTTTCGCCACTTTGAGAAATGGCAATAACTAAATCATCAGAATATATAATTGGATTACGATATCTGAATTCTGAGGCATATTCAACATCAACTGGCAGTTTGGCAATTTCTTCAAAAAGATAACGACCAACAAGCCCAGCATGCCAACTAGTTCCGCAACCAATAATTATTAATCTTTTAATTGTTTTTAATTTTTCTTCATAATCCTGAATAGTTCTCATTTCAACTGAAACGTCTTTCAAATTTATACGACCACGAATAGAATCAAAAATCGATTTAGGTTGCTCATTGATTTCTTTAATCATAAAATGAGGAAAGCCACCCTTTTCAATCTGGTCTAGATTAAGTTCTAATTTTTCAATAAAAGGAGTTTTAGAAATATTGTGAATTGTTTTTATATTAAGTTCAGAATTTTCAATGATGGCCATTTCATTATCTTTCAGATAAACAACGTTTTTGGTGTATTCAACTATTGGGGTGGCATCACTAGCTAGAAAAAATTCTCCTTTATCTTCACCGACTCCGACAACCAAAGGGCTGCCCTTTCTGGCAGCCACCAAAACTTGTGGTTTGTTTTTATCTAAAACAACAATAGCATAGGCTCCGATTATATTGTTTAAAGCCAAACGGACAGCCTCAGCCGTTTCTACTTTTTCGTTTTTTTTAATATCATCTATCAAATGAACCAAAACCTCTGTATCAGTTTCGCTTTCAAATTTATAACCACGAGCAATTAATTCTTCTTTCAGTGAATTATAATTTTCAATAATTCCATTATGAATAATGGCCAAGTCTTTAGACCCAGAAGAGTGAGGATGAGCATTAACGTCATTTGGCTCACCGTGTGTTGCCCAACGAGTGTGAGCAATGCCAATATTTCCACTCACATCTTTTTTTTCTTGTAAAATTTTATTCTCCAAATCTCCAACCCTTCCTTTTGTCTTGTAAACATTTAAACCACCACTAATAATAGCCACGCCAGCACTATCATAGCCACGATATTCTAGGCGCTTTAAACCTTTTATTAAAATTGGGTAAGCCTTTTTTGGTCCAATATAAGAAACAATTCCACACATAAAATTATTTAAAAAAATTAATTAAAATTTACGACTATCATAGGCCCAATGCATAACTGCCTGTCTTTGACGAACGCGACAATTTAAATCTCCTTTGCGACAATTATTTATAATAGCTATAACATGCCTTCTGATAGCCTTCCATCTCCTTATTTGTCTCTGGTCTTCTTGCTCTAGTCTTCTACCCATATAATACCGACAGTACCACTGAAACCAGCCGCGCGGATCATCTTCATAAATCCAACCTTTTTCCTGCCAAACCCTTAAAGATTGACTAGCTCTAACTTTAAAATAATTAAGTTTATAGTCGTATTTCTCTGAAGATAATTTAGCTTTTTTAAACCAAGAAGACGGAAATTCTTTTTGACAATCGGTCATATACTTACCCCCAAAAACTCCCAGCTCCAACATTTCTTGAGGCGTCAATTCTGGTTTAAATTCTAAAGCAAAATTTTTACCAATTGGCTCAGTTAAATAATATTGGTAATTTTTTTGCATTTTGTCATTAACTACAACCAGTTTTTTCATATGTCGGAATGCCCGGAATCGAACCGGGGCTACATGCACCCCATGCACGCGTACTACCATTATACTACACTCCGCAAAAAATTTCTTTTTCAATTATACTATTTATATATTTTTTAGTAAATAAAAAACCCTCATCTGTAAAGACAAGGGTTAAGAGTTTAAAGAGGTTCAAGAGTTAAGAAACTACTACTCGGGAACGCAAACCAACGTAGAAATAGTCAGAGTCGTACCAATTGACAAAGAGCTTAACGTTGCCAGAGCACCAATTGACGTGAGGAACATCGCCACCAGAATTACGCGAACCGGAACATAGTGTCCAATTGTTGATGTCTAAATGTTCTTTGGTTTCGCTATAATACAAGACCTCCAATAATAACCTCTCAAGCAGTATAATGCCTTTATGTCCTTTTTTAGCAAGATCATTGGTCGACATGTTTTTAAACTCTTCGTCGGCTTCAACGTTTTTGTTAAAAAGAACAAGATAATGCCCGCCTTCTGAACTACGATCATTTTTAGTAACATCGGAATTAAGATCTTCTGTATATAAATATACATTGAATCTTTTTTTCATAGCCTTAACAACGGTATTTATGGTGATATCCTTAGCGACTAACACTAAAAAGTGTTTTTCAGGGTTGTAATTTTCTGGGATTTGAAAGTCGGAAATATCTATTTCCATACCAAACCATTCATAATAAATTTTTTGCCAGATGGTAAGAATTTCGTTCTTCATAATAATTTCTCCTATTTTTAATTAATAAAAAATTTTAATGTTCAGCTCTGTATTATAGCATATTTAAATTATTTTGTCAAGCTTTATTTTGTCAAGATAACTATCTCTCGCCAAACTTTTTGATCATCTCTACCATAAACCAGCTCACCTCTTTTTCTTAAATATTTAAATTTTAAAATATTAGGATTCAATTTCCAAGTTTTATTACCAGCTCTAAACTGGGGCCATATCATAACTATCTTCCCTTTTTCTTTTAAAATTTTATAAAAAACATCTAGCGCTCGAGAATATAAAAGATTTAATTCGCTCACCACTTGATCAAAATCCTTAAAACCTCTTTGTGGGCCAAGATATGGTTCGCAAACAATATAATCAATAAAATTTTTATCTAAATTTTTATCCAAATCCAATACATCTGATTGAAAAATATCAATATTTTTGCCACAATTTGTTATTGTTTTTCCTTCATTAAACTCTATAATCCAATTAATATTTTTAAGACTATCAGATATTGCTTTTTCAGACAGATCAGAACCTATTATATTTCTAAAACTCATAAGATAAGCCTCCATTAAAATTGTTCCTGAACCACAAAAAGGATCTAAAATTTTCTTTTCTTTAAAATCGACATCATCGCCCCTAGCTAAATTTATCATAATTTGAGCTAATTTCGGCGGGATCATGCCAGAGTGATCATCTCTGTTGGGACGACCAAAATCTCTCTTGGACAAATCTTTAAAAGGCTGAACTGTTAAAGTTTTTCCAATAAAAACCTTATTTTTATCTACAAAAAAACACAACTCCAAACCATTATTAACCAATCCGTTTTGCTCAACCACCACACTGGACAGAATCTGTTCTCGAGAGGTTACAATTCGGCTAGAAATATCAAATTTTTTTAAATCTTTTTTTACAGCCAAGGCTAGTTTAAAAAAATCTCCCGGAAGCTTTCTACTTCCATAAAAAGAAAAACCGAAATTAAACTTACCACTAACATTGTTTTTCTGGGCAATTTTGATTATTTCTTTTTTGGTAAATTCAGACAGAGCGTGGCGATTGGCCAAGCTAAAATCACTTAAATATTCGCCAATTTTAATTGTTCCCCCTAAAAAATCCATCAAATTGATGCAATTTAGCTCTTCAGAAAAATCGGAAAAAACAACAGAGTCAATTCTTTGCCAGTTGTTATTAGGAAATAAGGATAAAAGCTCAGCTAAAGATAATTCGGGGTTCGAGCCAAGCACAAAAAAATATTTTTTCATTGGTTTATTTATTATTATAAAACAATTATAGCATTAAAAGAAAAAAACAGTAAAGAAAGGCAAAAGGCTTGATTTTTTAAAAACACTGTGCTATATTATTACCAAATTAAATAACCTTTCCCACGTCCTTTATTTTAAAGGTCAATTCTACCAGAAGAGTAGAATTAAAGGTATTCTATAGAAACCCATTTTCTTTGAATACTTTGGGTTTTTTTATTTAAATTTAAAAAATAATAATAAAAATGTTAACTATTTTTTAGCTTTAAAATAAGTTAAATTTAGAAACATTTTGCTAAGATTGACTATGTCAAAAACAAAACCATCTGGGCTAATTCACTATGAGATTTTGTTTATTATGCCAAACAAATTCACTGATGATGAGGCTCAAAAAGTTTTCAAAAAGGTCGGAGATTTAATTACTTCTCATGACGGAAAAATCAGCTTAGAAAATTACTGGGGAAAGAAAAAATTTGCTTACCCAATTAACCATGAATATTATGGTTATTACGGCCTTTATGAATTTGATCTAGAAAGGACTTTAATCGCCAAATTAAATGACACATTAAGACTAGACAAAGAGGTTGTTAGATTTTTAATTGTCAAAAAGGACATTAAAAGCGAAGAACAAATTAAAAAAGATAAAAAAATCAAAGAAAAAATTGACAGCAAGAAAAGCGAGGAATTAAAAGAAAAGGAAGAGGCCAAAAAAGAGACAAAAAAGGTTTCTAAGAAAAAGGAGGAGGAAAAAAAGATAGATTTAAAAAATCTAGATGAAAAATTAGATGATGTTTTAAATATCGATAACTTGCTGTAGTTTAAAAATTAATTATTTTTTCTTATTACAAAATAAGAAAAATAAAAAAATATGTATTCTTTAAACAAAGTCATGTTAATTGGAAATTTAACCAGAGACCCTGAAATTAGAAACACTAACTCTGGGCAAACAGTAACATCATTTTCAATTGCCACTAACTTAAATTGGACCGATCAAAATGGTCAACAACAAAGCAAGGCTGAATTTCACAATATAATCGCCTGGAGAAAACTAGGAGAAATTTGTGGACAATATTTAAGCAAAGGAACAAAGGTGTATATCGAGGGAAGACTACAAACCAGGGACTGGACAGCCCAAGATGGAGCCAAGAGAAAAACTACTGAAATTGTTGCTGAAAACATGATCATTTTAAGCCCTAAGGCTGGTGGACAAACTTCAATGCCTGGTGGAAATAATGATGAAATAATTATTCCAGAAAGCGAAGATGAAGATGAAATTAAAATAGAAGATATTCCATTCTAATAAAAAATAATTTATAAAGAAATATGAAAAATCAAAAGAAAACAAAAGAATGTCACTTTTGTACCAACAATCTTGAACCTGACTACAAAGACGCTAAAAATTTGTATAATTTTGTCAACTACTACATGAAAATTATTGGCAAAAAAAGAACAGGTGTTTGCTCTTGGCATCAAAGAAAATTAACAGTTGCCATAAAAAGAGCTAGAAAAATGGCTTTACTTGGATTTACACACAAATAAAATTAACTAGAAAATTATGTTAAGTCTTAGTGAAATAAAAATGGGGAAAGTTTTGGAAATAAACAGCGAACCATTTGTAGTTATCAAAACTGATCACCACAAGATGGGAAGAGGCGGAGCTGTTTTAAAAGTAAAAATGAAAAACCTTATCAATGGAAATGTTTTAGAAAAAACTTATCAAGGAAACGACAAGGTAGACGAAGCTCGAACTGAAACAAAAAAGGCTAACTTTTTATACAAGGACCAAGACAATGCTTATTTTATGGATAATAATAATTTTGAACAATTTTCTTTATCACTAGAAGATATTGGAGAGCAAGAAAAATACCTAAAAGAAGAAACAAATGTAGATGTTTTGTATTTTAATGACAATCCTGTAGCAATAAACTTGCCAATTAAAATGGAGTTTAAAGTTGTTAGCGCTCCTCCGGGGGTAAAAGGAAACTCAAGTGGAAATGTTAATAAACAAATAGAGATAGAAACTGGAGCCATGATAACGGTACCGTTATTTATAAATGAAGGAGATGTAATTAGAATAAATACTGAAACTGGAGAATACGTAGAAAGAGCTTAATCCAAATAAAAAAAGAAGTCTCTATAAAGAGACTTCTTTTTTTTAATACAAGATTATTCTACTAACAAACTACCAGTAAAACCACTAGACCCACCAGAAGAAACTGAACTGTCTAAATCAACCGACTCAGAAGAAACTGCTGGTAAAATTCTTGGTTGTCCAGGAAAATTATATCGATTAAAAAAATCTTTAACTGCTGGAATAACAACATTTTTACGATAAAAATAACTATGTTTAGATTGAGAAATTACAGGAAAAACATAAGCTGGAACGTATAGCTCCTGACTAGTCATTTTTGTCTGGTCATAATTCCAAATTTTTACTAACTCTAAACTTGGAGAGCCTAATTCAATATCAACCGTTTCGTACTCACCCTCAACAAAATAATCATAGTAAGGATAAGATCCTCCATTATAGACCAGTTCCATTATTTTTTCTTTATCACCTTCAGTTTCGTAAACTGAACTTTCATAGTTTTGATAAAACATGCTATATAAACCAGATACTTTTTTTTCTTTCATATCAACCTCAACAACAATTCCAGATTTATTGCCATGCTCTTCATAAACTGTCTTGTTGTCAATTTTTAAAGGATAAACAACGCTAATAGATTCTGGCACATAATAAGTACTTTTGTCTTCTGCGGCAGCATAATCTCTTAACCAGTCATTTTGAACCTCTCCAGGAGCATAAGAACTCAAATCAACGCCATACTCATTCAAAAAATTATCAGCAATAGACAAGGTTTCATCATTAGACAAAATTTGATCAAAGGAAAGTCGATGACTTTCTATGCACTCATAATTTTCCCAACCCCCACAAAGCTCTTCAATTCGAGGCCATTTTTTCCAATTTTTATATAAAGAAACACTGCCATCTTCAAGATAAAAAGAAATATTATAGCCAAAGTCACGATCTTCTATTAAACTAAAACTAGAAACTCCGGCATTATTAAACTTATTAGTATCAATTAATAATCCAGAGCTAGAAAAATTGCCACCAAATTGTTTAGAAATATCCAAAGGAACTCTTTTGTAAACCTCTTCTTCGTTTCTAAACATTTCAAAATCTCCGCCTGTATATATATAATTATATTTAACAGGCATAGGCATTATACTCAAGTCATCAGCAGTGACAAAACTAGCTTCTTGAGCTTCAGCACTCATAGAAACATTGCCAGATCCCAAACCATAAGCTCTTCCGTCAACTTTAGAACTAAGCATAGTCGACTCTGAACCAGTAGATTGTGAGTAAAGATTACCAAAGCTATATTTTCCCTTTTTAACAATTACAGAATCTTGAAGCCCATTTAAAAAATCAAGTCTAGAATTGTTTTCCCTAACAAATCTAGAAGAATTTTTTTGAATTTTAACAAAAGAAATGCTAACGACTAAAAGAAGTAAAACAGAAACAATCACAAATGACCGAGAAAGATCAAATAAAAAACTAAAAGAAGTAAAATAGTTTTTTGAAATATTTTTTTCTTTATCCTTTTTTTTCTTATCAATCTTTTTTTCCTCTGTTTGTAACATACTTTTTAAGTCTTCTACAAATTTACTATCCGGTTTTATATCCGGTTGTAAAAGTAAAAGCTCTTTAATTATCTTAGTTATTTTTTTCTCATGTTTTTTAAATTCTGAATCAATTTTATACAAATCGTTCAAAATTTTTTTTATTTTTTTTTCATCATTCATATTCTTAGAACCACCAATTAAAAAATTGAGTGATAATTAATTTTTTAATATATTTAAAATTAATAATAAAATAAAATAATCAACTGGTAAATTTTGTTTTAGTTTTAAAACTGCTCTAGAAAAAATAACCTTACAGTTTTCTTCACTATCTCCACTTATCTCAGAAATCTCTTTATAAGAAAGTTCATCCCAAACTCTCATAATTAAAACGTCTTTTTGTTTTTGACTTAAAAATTTCATAGCTCCTTTAATAAGCTCAATCTTTCTTTTTTTATCAACCTCCTCTGTTAAATTGTTTTTTGTAGACAAGTCAAGAACTTTCTCCAAGGACATTTCTTTTTTGTCAGACCTATAATAGTCAATGACTAAATTATAAGCTATTCTATATAGCCAGGCAGAAAAATTTTTTTCCGAAAAATCAGCTGAATCAATAGCTTTTAAAGCTTTTAAAAATGTTTGACTGCTTAAATCTTCAGCTATTTCTTTGTGGCTAACACGATAATAAATAAAACGATAAATTTTATCTAAATAAGAATCGTAAAGATCGGAAAACGAACTTAGATTGCCATTTTGACAATTTTTTATTAAATTTAATTCTTCTTGCGAGCTCATAAGAAACAAATAATTAATTATTCTAACTTATACAACGAACATCGCTAAAAAAGGTAACAATAAGAAATGATTATATTTATATTCTAACACATAATTAATATAATTAAAAATAAAAAAACCCTCGAAATAATCCGAGGGTGAATTTTTACAAGTCGTAAATTTAGCTTGTTTTTATAGCCAAAAAACGACAAGTTTTGTCCCACTCACAACCATCGTAATCGGTGTCGGCATCAAGAATGACCTGATTTTGCTCAACGTCAATACAGGCTAATCTTTTTTCTTCAAATTCATTAAACCAAAAAGAGCCAAGAGCGATAATGTGAGCCTTCTCCGTCCAAGTATCCAAATTTCTCTTCCCAAGGGACAAAAGCTCGGCCAAAGTAGCTGGGCGATATCCATTCTTCTCCATTTCCAAAATAACATCTTCGCTACAAATGGGAAAATCAAAATGAAACAATTTTGCTTCTAACCCAATAACACAACCATATAAACCAATCGGCAAAAGATTGCTCTGCTCAGCAATTTCGTCTTCAAAGCGAGAATATTTTCCGTCAGCAATCATTTCGGAAATATTCTTTTCATAATCAATCTCCAGGGTAAAGTTTTCACCATTCCTTGCGGCCTCTTTTTGAGCCTCTTTCTTAACAAAATCTATTACTTTTTCAATGGGAAGATTAGCTTCCTCCATGAATTTAAATAGATTAAAAAGATCAGTGGTTGAAATTTGTACTGCCATTTTACTTTTTTTAAGGTTAAACAATTTTAAAGTACGACCAAAAACTATATAATATTTAAAAAAAATTGTCAACTCAAAAACAAAATGTTATAATTTCGATATATGAACTTCTTGATACTGCTATACTTTATATTATTTGTTTTTTTAAGCCGTTTAAATCTCAAAATGGCTGTGCTTGTTTTAATATTTGCCCTTCCCAGCTATTTAATTAGATTTAATATTTTTTCAATTCCAACAACACTTTTAGAAATAATGATTTTAATAGTCTTTACCTTTCTTATTTTTAATAAAAGAAAAGAGCTATTTAAAAATATAAAAAAAGACAAAAACCAAAAAACGCCCTATCCGTTTTCTTGGGAAATAATATTGATATTATGTATTTCTTTTATAGCTATATTTGTTGGAGGTCTCAGTAATTCGGCTCTTGGCATATTTAAGGCTTATTTCCTGGAGCCAATATTTTTGTTTATTGTAATTGTAAATATTTTTAGGAGTGAAAAGGATATTAAAAAAATATTTTATGCCCTATCTCTGTCTGCCTTAGCTGTTTCTTTAGCAGCTATTTGGCAAAAAATTACCGGTCAATTTATTTTTAATGATTTTTGGGCTAATCCTGAAAATCGCCGAGTTGTTTCTTTTTTTGGCTATCCCAATGCTGTTGCGCTATATCTAGGGCCAATTATTCCAGCAAGTATCGGGCTTTTTATTTATAAAATTAAAGAAAGGGGTAGTTTAAATTCTTTTTTAAAACAGCTTATTATATTTATATCTATAATTTCTAGTTTTTTAGCAATATATTTTTCGAAATCAAAGGGAGTGCTACTGGCCATATCATTATCTTTACTAATTACAATATTTATTTTAATTAAAAAGAAATATAAAGCCTATCTTTTAATTTTAACTTTAATCCTATTGCCATCATTTTATTTTTACAAAAAAGATTGGTTAAATTTGAAATTATCCTCTAGCCTGTCTTATCAAATAAGGCTAGTTGGCTGGCAAGAAACAATGAAAATGCTAAATGATGGTAATTTTTTATGGGGGGCAGGACTAGCTAATTATCAAAATAAAATTGAAAAATATCACCAGGATGGCCTATTCTTCAACAAAGATGCCGATCCAGATTTTGACAGAAAAATAGTAATCTTTGACGATAAATATCGAGCTGAAAGATGGCAGCCACTTGAAATTTATTTATACCCTCATAATATTTTCTTAAATTTTTGGACAGAAATAGGATTAATCGGAGCAATAATATTTATGTTTTTAATTTTTAAATCTTTATTTTTATCTCTCAGAACAGTTATTAAAGAAAAAAACAATAAAGAAAAATATTTATTTTTAGGAATATTTTCTTCTCTTCTAATCATTGTAATTCATGGAATCTTTGATGTGCCTTATTTTAAAAACGATTTATCAGTTATTTTTTGGATAATTTTAAGTATATTGGCTATATATCAACTAAGACAGAAAGTAAAAAAATATGAATAAAGAAAATTTAACAAAAGTAATAGCCGAAAACAGCAACTATTCTCGTCGCAAAGCAGAGGAATTAATAAGACTGGGTCTGGTTTCAATAAATAATCATATAGCTCAATTAGGAGAAAAAGTTTCTAAGAATGATGAAATAAAAGTAAATGGCCAAAAAATTGTTCACAGTCAAAAAGTATATATAAAGCTAAACAAGCCGGTTGCTTATGTTTGTACTAATAGAAGTTTTAAAGGAGAAAAAAATATCTTTTCTCTAATCAATATAAGAGAGAAAATAGTATCTATCGGGCGCTTAGATAGAGACAGCTCTGGATTATTAATTTTAACCAACGATGGTGATTTGAATTACAGACTAAGCCATCCAAAATTTGAACACAATAAAATATATTTAGTAAAAATAAATAATGACGAACAATTAAAAAATAAAATCTTTTTAAATAAATTAAAAAACGATTTTGTTAAGGGTATAAACATAGGCGAAAAAACATTGGCTAAGGCCAAAAAAATAACAATAATAAATGAGCAACTTTTTGAAATAACTTTGGCCGAAGGAAAAAAAAGACAAATTAGAAGAATGTTTGGTTTTTTTAATTTAAGAGTAGAAAAATTAAAAAGAATTGAGTTTGCTGGTATAAAATTAGGTAATCTGAAAGAAGGTCAATGGGAAAATTTAAACAAAGAAGAAATTAATATTTTAAAGAAATAAAAGGAGAGATGGCCGAGTGGTTTAAGGCGACGGTCTCGAACACCGTTTGGGCGCAAGCTCTCTAGGGTTCAAATCCCTATCTCTCCGCTAACAAAAATAACCCAAACTACTTTGGGTTTTTTTATATGAGCTACTTTCCTTTCTACCCATCAAAAGCTATAATATTAAAAGCATGAAATAAAGGCTTCTTTATTTTCGTATTACTAATAATACATGAATATCGACAATTCAAAAATATCAAAATACAGTGACGAAAAATTACTCGAGCTGTCTTTAAAAAATATTGACTATTTTTCTCTTCTTGTCATTAGATACAAGGAGAAATTTTTTTATTACCTAAAAAGATTTGCTGGTTTTAGAAATGATGAAATTGAAGATGTTATTCAAAATTCTTTTATTAAAATCTATAAAAATTTAAACAATTTTGACCCAAAGCTCAAATTTTCTTCCTGGGCTTATCGCATAGTTCACAATGAAGCCATAGACGAAATCAGACGCCAAAAAAGAAACAATTTACCACTTTTGCCGGAACTAGAAATACCAGACGAAGAGACTAATTTGAGCGAAGAATTGGACATAAAACTAGAAAAAGAAAAAGTATTAAAAACATTAAAAGAATTAAAAGAAGATTATCGTGAAATTTTGGTATTAAGGTTCTTTGAGTATAAGGATTATAAAGAAATTT
This sequence comes from uncultured Gammaproteobacteria bacterium, assembly GCA_964540285.1. Lineage (GTDB taxonomy): Bacteria > Patescibacteriota > Patescibacteriia > Patescibacteriales > UBA12465. The sequence continues at coordinate 34,747 of CAZILW010000002.1, read as the reverse complement.
CCGACATTTTAAAAAAACCAATTGGGACGGTCTGCACCCAAATAGACAGAGCAAAAAAACAATTTAAAGATAAATATCAAAAATATGTTAAATAATTTAGAAAATAAAATAATTAAAAAAATAGAAAAGGAAAAACTTAAACCGCTGAGTCGTTCATTTTTTGTTTTTAAAAAAATAATTTTTTGGATTTTAACATCAATTTTTTTACTTTTCGCTGGACTGTCTTTGTCTGTTATGTTTTTAATAATTAAACATGGCGATTGGGATATTTATCATTTTCTAGGATCAAGTCCGGGCGCCTTCTTTCTAAAAGCCTTTCCTTATTTTTGGCTCTTAGGGGTTCTAGTTTTCTTAATTTTAACCCTCATTAAAACAAAAAAAGCCGACGGAACATATGCCTATCCCTTTATATACCAAAGTATTATAGGAACGATTATTGTTGTTATTTTAGCTAGCGGTTTTTATCTGTCTGGAATGAGTCAGAAAACAGAGACATCTTTATCTTCCAATAAACTATACCGCAAAGCAAATTATATTCGTTCTTCTTGGGAAAATCCAGAAAAAGGACTGCTGGCCGGAACGCTAGAGATTAAAAACAATCAATTTATTTTAAAAGACTTTTCAGAAATAGAATGGATTTTAATCTCACCAAATAATGATTTTATTGGAAAAGAGCTGTTAGTAAATAATGATAAAATAAAAATAATAGGTGAAATAAAAATAAATTCTGAAAAAAATGAATTTATTATAAAAGAAATAAGGCCGTGGAAATGTGGCTGTCCTCATTGCGCCAAAATGGAAGGCTCTTGCTCTGCTTGCTTCGATAATAATACCTGTTCTCAAGATAACTCATGTAAAGCTGAAAAAATGAAATAAAACAAAAATCAGAGACGTATAATAAGTAGAAAGCGCTTTTAATAATTAATCATTTTAAAAAATTATGAAAAAAATTATAGCTTTGAGTGGTGCATCTTTGGCCCTTTTCGTAGCTGGTTTAATATTTTTCGCCAATTCAAGTGCTAACAATGTTTCGGCCAATGAAGCTGAGCAAAAACTAGACGACAAAAGAACGTCTTGCTCATACTTTGCCGAAAACGGAACTTGTGGTTGCGCAGCTAATGGCGGTGTATGTAACTGTGCTCAAAAAGGAGCTGGAACTTGCATGGGAGATACAGGTAAAAAGCAAGAGCAAAGAAAATCAACTTGCGGCTGTCAAAACAATCAATAAAATAAATTTATACAACAAAAAAACAGACCAACTTATCTTGGTCTGTTTTTTTGTTTACTTTATTTCTAACATCTTGTGATAATTTGTAAGATTTTCACAGCCACTGCCTGTTATCACCACCACATCTTCAATTCTAATTCCGCCAGTTTTTTTATAATACAAACCTGGCTCAATAGTAACAATATTGCCCGGATATAAAACTTCTTCTCCTAATTTATTAAGATAAGGTCCCTCATGAACGTCCAAACCAAGTCCATGACCAAGCCCATGAATAAAACCCTCTTCACTGGAAGAAAAAAACCCCAAATTATTAAATTCTTTACAAGTTAAGTCATAAAAATGCTTACCACTTTCTCCGGGTTTAATTTTGGAAATCATTTTTTCTTGAACACTTAAAACACCGTTAAAAATATTTTTTAGCTCATTACTAGCCCTGCCTTTAACATAAGTTCTAGTCATGTCAGCAAAATAATTATTCTCCAAACTGCGAGGAAAAATATCACAAATTATTGGCTGATTAGCCAAAATTTTGCCTGAACCAGGATGATGAGGCATTGAGCTCTGAGGCCCAGAAGAAATGATTATTCCCTCAAAATTAAACATTTTATCCTTAAATAAAGAATTAGAGACCATATCTTTTATCAGCTCACTACTTAAAAAACCATCTTTATGATACAAAAAATCATCTTTTATCATTGCTTCTTTTAAAATATTTTCAATCAAAGAAAAGACTTTTTTAGTTTTATCTAAATTATCTTTTATAAAATCAATTTCTAAACTGCCTTTTATTTTTCTGGCTGGAAATAAATCACTATCAACAGAAATATCAAAATTACTCTCTTTCAAGGAATTAAAAACATTTAGAGGAAAATTGTCTGGGACTAATAACTTTGAAGAGTTGCTATAATTAGAAATTATTTCTTTAGCTAAATTAGGTAAAGAATAATTTCCGCTTGCTTGTAATTTAGAAATAATCGGATCAAGTAAAATAGCTGATATTTCTGTGTTTTTATTTTTTTCCTGAAAAACACCAAACTCTCTAGAATCCAAAAAAACAAAAGAGCCCTTGTCATTTTCTAAGAAAAAAAATGGATCCGGAATGTTCATCTTTAATAAATACAAAAGATCACTATTTTTTGTATTAGCATAAATTAATTTGTTCATATTTATTCTATAATTATTTTATTTTGTTCTTTCTCCCAAAAAGGAGTGATAAGATCAAGAGTTTTGGCCTTGCCTCTAATTTTATATTTTTGTCCAGGCAAAATCATAATTAAGTCGTCTCTTTTAAGATAAAATATTTTTCCATCAACATTAATTTTTAAATTTCCACTCAAAACAAAAATAGTTTCTGTACATTTTGAATTAATAGACCAACCTCTGTCTGGGTATCTACCCTTAGCGCTAACGAGGGCTATACTTTGCTCCCCCTTTGGATGGTTTGGATACAAATAACCAGAAGTTCCTCCTGGAATTTTAAATTTCTGAGCTTGTTTTTTTGAATAATACATATTTTTATTAATTATTAATTTATATAAATTTGTTATTTTTTTAAAAAGGGGGTTTTTAGGCCCCCTAAAAAAGAAATGTTAGTGCTTAATAAGTTCTTTTAGCACATAGCACTGGATGACTAGAAACAGCACTTCCAAAAATTTGTATTTTTGGCCTATCTCCAGCCAATTGAATCACGGGATTACTTCCAAAATCTTCTTTTATAATCTTTCCAAAAGAAGCATACTCGGTTGCCTGAGAAATTATTATTTTTTTTAATTCCTCATTACTCAGTTTCTTATTATACCAAGTAGAGTAAAAATTACTGGAAGCTTCAGCGATAAAATCAAGCTCCCTTTCAGGATTTTTGCCGGTGTTTTTTCTGATTTCCAAGAAATTACCAGAATTAAACTGCTCTTGAAAAAAACCAACGCTTTCTTTCCATCGACCATTGGCCCACTCTTCTTGGCAAAGACGAACCTCAACATCAATATCCATGCTTCTCATCAAATTTACAAATTTTTGATTTGAATTTTGACATCGATAAATAAATTCATCTCGACTAAGACCCACTCTTTTAAGAATAGAATCGTCATTAGCTTCAAAATCACCAATTCCATAAACTATTTTAAATGGAATTTTGTGTCTTTTGAAGAAATCAACTAAAGCTGGGGTCATTCTTACAAACTGCTTAGCAACCAATCCTATATCGCCACCAACACCCTTAAAAGTGTATTCATAGGGAATATCTTTTCTGCCAGTTACTCGATACTCATAATCAGGACAAAAAGCACCAGTTATAATAACTGTCTCTCCTTGCAAGCCGCGATAAACAGAATTTATCAAGCTCTTAAGAATCAATTCTGGAGGAAATATTATTTCCTGCTTAAGAAGAGTTATGGCCAAGTCTCTGCCAACATCGCCCAATCTATCAAGCAAAATCTTTGCTTTATGACTAATCGAAGGCGGCAAACCGTTAGATCCAGGCAAATCAAGAGCAATAGTAATTAATTTACTAAACGCACCTTTAAATCCGGCCTGTTCAAAAAAGATTCTATTTTTGCCCATTTCATGAACACTATCTTCTGGAATTTTAAAATTAAACTCTGCCTCTGGATTAGTTTTTCTAATAAGTTCCCAGGCCAATTTGTTTTTTGGCCAAACACCGGAAGAGTCTTTCTTGTCAAAACTTTTTAACTCCAAGCCCAGATCTTTAAAATGACTGGTGCTCTTCTTACTTTGAAATTTTAACCAATCATCGGAAGAAAGATTTTTTAATTCTTCCCAATCCACTTTTTGAAATTGAAAATTTTCGGCTATTTTTTCAGCCTCACTTTCATTTAGTGCTAGCTCAAGCTTTAAGAAATTAGCGAGCTCAACTTTTCCTCCTTGCTGATAGGCCAAACTAATACGTTCAGCCAACTCAATAAAATTTCTGTTCATGATTCAATTATTTTTTAATTAGACTTAAAGAACAAAAAAACCGATTGCTTGTTGTCAATCGGCTTGGCTTTATCTTTGTGTTTTGTTTTTTCCTATAACCTCACAAAGGCAAAACTAAGCCGATTTACATAAAAAAAGATTAACAACATAATAATGTGGCTAAACCATAAAGAATAAATTATACATTTTTTTTGTATGCTCATATTAAATAAATTTATAAAAAAACCGATTGCTTTTGACAATCGGCTTAACCTTATCTTTGTTTTTGTTTTTTTCTTAAATTCTATTCATATTTCTGTAGTTTGGACCAACAAAGGCAAAATTAAACCGACCTCTATATAAAAATAAAAAGCAGGCCATAATATAAATGTGGCTAAACCAGGTAATATTAATTTTTTGCACTTTGCAATTTTTCATACTTTAAAAGAATATTTCAAAAAAAATTTTTTGTCAAATTGTGACTGTGGAAAAACTTTTCAAAAAAAGATTTTTTAAGTATAATAAACCTAACAACATCTTTTTAAAAAATAATAAAGTAAGCATATGTTAAAAATTATTATTGCTTCTGGGCCGGTTATAGTGGAAGACGGTAAGGTTTTATTAAACAAGCACGGCGAAGATGATTTTTGGAAATTTTGCGGTGGAAGAGTGGAAAATTATGAATTTAACATCAAAGAAACGGCCGAAAGAGAGGTAAAAGAAGAGATGGGTCTAGAGGTAGAAATACTTCAGAACGAGTCGTTCTTTTTCTACACGGAAAAAAACAAAGAGAGACATAAGATTAGTGTTATTTTGGCTCATTTTTTGGCAAAAAGAAAAAGCGAAGTTTTTCCAGGACAAGATATCAGGAAATGGAAATGTTCCAACAAAAAAAAGAGGAGAATTCTCCTTTTTTTTTAATCAGAAAAAAATTATTTACTGTCTTTGATAATATAGACAAAATAAAAACTAAACAAAAACAAAACTGCTAAAAATAAAAACAAATATTGAACTTCATAAAAGCTCAAAATCAAAACCCCAAGACCAGAGCCAAGCAAATAACCTAAAGGATAAGATGTTCTTAAAAAATTTATATGACTAACATTTTCAGCATCAACAATCTTAAAAAACCTTGACTCTCTCATTGCTTCAATTAAAGCGGCTCCGATTCGACTAAAAAACAAAATCGCCCCCCAAACAAAAGCCGAAGTAGAGCTGACAAAAAAGAATAAAAGTAAAGAAATTAACAATATTGACATACCAGCAAACATCATTTCTTTTTCTCCCAAATATTTATCAGCTATAATGCCGGCCGGAATTTCAAACAAAACAAAGGGGATAAGCATAAATGAAAACATCAAACCCAAAACAGACCAATCAAAACCAATAACATTATGTAAATAAATCGGAATAAAAACAACAGCTGAATTAAAAAATAAATTTAAGAAAAAAGAAGAAAAATAAATACCTTTTAAGCTAGGGTTTTTCCAAAAATCAATTATTGTTTTCCAAATATTAACCTTATCGTAAGCGACTATTTTACTAACTCTTTTTTCATTAAAAACAATCACAAAGTAAAAAAATAAAAGCAAAACAGCTGAGGCTAAATAAACCAAATTATAATGATCATTTCCAATAACCAGTCTAGAGGCTAACATTGGAGAAAAAATCCACCCGAGATTCATAAAAGTGAAATAAACAGCCCTGGTTTTCCCCGTACTAGAGTTATCCGTGAAGCTCTCCACAAACAAATCCATGTTTATCCATAAAAGATTAGAGGCTGTCCACATACCAACAAAAAAAACAAACAACCAGAAAGGCGAGGGGTCCATCATGAGAATCATTAAAGAAATAATATTTAAAAGCATCACCAGTTTTGCCGACAAAAGATTGCTAAGCTTTCTAATTATAGCCGGGAAAAAAAGCATGGCAAAAAAAGTGGCAATATTGGCAGCTACAAAAAACAAACCAACATTTCTAGCATTAACAAAATTTTCAATAAAACTAGAGTTTATATAAGCCGGAAAAGCAGTTGAAATAGCCAGGGTAAATCCAGCTAAATATAAAACCAATAAACTTTTTTTAATTTTCAAATTAGAAAACCTACCAAACAAATGAAATCTATACATATTTTTTTATATTATTTTTTTATAATTAAAATTAAAAATCAAAAAAATACAAAACAAAACAATAAGCACGCTCATAATCTGTGGAAATCTTAGCCCTAAAAACATTGGCGCAAAATCAATTCTAATGAACTCTAAAAAAAAGCGTAAAATAGAATATAGAATCAAATAACTAGCACTTACAAAAAACTTTAGCTGAAAGCTTACTTTATCTTTTCTTAAAAAATAAAAATGAAATGAAATCAATAAAGCAAATATAAAAAGAGAACCGATAGACTCATACAAAAAAGTAGGGTGAAAAAAATCATTAAATATATATTCAACTGGTCTGTTTAAAATATTTATTGGTATTCCCCAGGGCAGGTTTGTTGGACTGCCAAAAAGCTCTTGATTAAAGTAATTACCCCATCTACCAACTGATTGGGCCAAGGCCAAACCAGGAACAATAATAAAAGATAAAGAAAAAAAATCATCCCAAAAATTATTTCCGGACAAACCTCTTATTTTTTTCTTTTTTACAAAAAAACACAAAACTAAAATTCCGGCCAAAATTCCACCATGAATAGCCAACCCTCCTTGCCAAACCTTAAAAACATCCAAAGGATTTTCCAAATAATATCTCCATTCTAAAAAAACATCATAAATCCTAGCTCCAACTATTCCAAAAATTATTAAATAAAAAGACAGGTCAAAAAGATCGTCTTTATTTATCCTATATTTATTAGCCAGAAAAAAAGAAACCGATAAAGCCAAAATTATAGCCAAAACAATAAAAAATCCATACCAATGAATTTTAATTAAACCGAAACTTACCAAAACAGGATTTGGCTCAAAGCTATGTAAAAAATTAATCATCTATAACTATCTAAAAAAGCAAAACAAAAAAGCAAAAAATTCAGTAAAGTGCGGGCGGAGAGACTCGAACTCTCATGGATTGCTCCGCTTGCTCCTAAGGCAAGTGCGTATACCAATTTCGCCACGCCCGCAAAATATATAGACATATTAATATAAACAAAAGATAATTTCAAGAGCTTTTAAAAAGTTTTGTTTCAAAATAAAATATGTTATAATAAATGATATAAAAATAAAAAAATAATTGATTTAAAAATTTTATGGCTAAAAAAACTTTTATCAAATTTTTTGATGAACTAAGGATTAAAGACGTGCCAACTGTTGGCGGTAAAAATGCTTCCCTGGGAGAGATGTACCAAAAACTTTCTGGCCAAGGGATTAATGTTCCTTTTGGTTTTGCTACGACATCTGCTGCTTACAACTATTTTATGGAAAGAAGTGGTTTAAAGGACAGAATTAGAGAAATTTTAAAAGATTTAAACACTCATAATGTAAAAAACTTAATGGTTCGTGGCGAAAAGGTTCGACAAGAAATTTTAAAAACTGAGCTTCCAAAAGACTTAGAGCAGGAAATAACTCAAGCTTACAAAAAACTTTCCAATTTTTATAAAAAAGAAAACGTTGATGTAGCGGTTAGGTCTTCAGCTACTGCTGAGGACTTACCAGACGCATCTTTTGCTGGTCAACAAGAAACTTATTTAAATATTAGCAATCCAGAAGATTTGTTAATTGCTGTTCGAAAATGTATAGCTTCTTTATTTACTAACCGTGCTATTTCCTATAGAACAGATAAAGGCTTTGATCACTTTAATATTGCTCTGTCTGTTGGAGTGCAAAAAATGTCTCGTTCTGACTTGGGATCTTCGGGGGTTATGTTCACTATTGATACTGAATCTGGTTTTAGAGATGCTGTGTTAGTGCACTCTATTTATGGCTTAGGAGAAAATATAGTTCAAGGAAAGGTAAACCCAGACCAGTTTTTTGTTTTTAAACCAACAAAAAAAATAATTTATCGCACTATTGGAAAAAAGGCTATTAAAATGGTTTATAGCAAAGATCACAGTAAACCAGTAAAGGACGTACCTGTTAGCCCTAAAGATCAGGCCAAACAATCAATTACTGATGAACAGGTTATTAAATTGGCCGAGTGGGGAATGGCCATTGAAAAACACTACGGCAAACCAATGGACATTGAATGGGCATATGACGGACAAGACAAAAAATTATATATTATTCAGGCTAGACCAGAAACAGTTGAAAGTGCTAAAAATCTCAATATTTTAGAGAGGTACAAACTCTCAAAAAGAGGTAAAATAATAAGCCAGGGGCAAAGTGTTGGAAGTAAAATTGGGTCAGGGGTTGTAAACAGAATAATGAGCGTTAAAGATATTAAAAAATTTAAACCTGGACAAGTGTTAGTAACTGATATGACTGATCCTGACTGGGAGCCGATTATGAAAATTGCCTCAGCTATTGTCACAGACAAAGGAGGTAGAACCTGTCACGCAGCTATCATTTCCAGAGAAATGGGAATACCTTGTGTTGTTGGGACCAATGATGCCAGTAAAAAATTAAAAGGAGGAGAGACCGTAACAGTTAGCTGTGCTGAAGGTGAAGTTGGCTTCGTTTATCAAGGAAAACTTCCTTTTAAAATAGAGAAAACTGATATTGGAAAAATGGCCAAACCAAAAACTAAAATCATGATGAATATTGCCGAGCCAGACACCGCTTTTATGAATTCTTTCATTCCAAATGACGGGGTTGGTTTAGCCAGACTAGAATTTATTATCAACAACTTTATCAAAGCTCATCCTTTGGCTTTAATTAATTACAAAAGTCTAAAAGACAAAAAATTAAAAAATACAATAGATAAAATAACCGAAGGATATAGCAATAAAAGTAAATTTTTCGTTGACAAACTAGCAGAAGGAGTAGCAATGCTTGCCGCTGGTTTTTATCCAAAAGATGTTATTGTTCGCTTATCAGACTTTAAAACCAATGAATACGCCAACTTAATAGGTGGAAAAGATTATGAACCAATTGAATCAAATCCAATGATTGGTTGGAGGGGGGCTAGTCGTTATTACTCAAAAGAATTTTTACCAGCCTTTAAATTAGAATGTCAGGCTCTGAAAAAAGTTAGAGATGAGTTTGGTTTAACCAATGTAAAAATAATGATTCCTTTCTGTCGAACAGTTGAAGAGGGTCAAAGAGTTCTAAAAATAATGGAAGAAAACGGTCTAAAGAGAGGAAAAAATGGGCTAGAGGTTTATGTTATGGCCGAAATTCCGGCTAATATTATTTTGGCTGAAAAATTCGCTAAAATTTTTGATGGTTTTTCAATCGGATCAAACGACCTGACTCAATTAACATTAGGAATAGATCGTGACTCTGGTGGAACATTGGAGGTGGCTGGAGTTTCCAACGAAAAAAATGAAGCTGTAAAAGAATTAATCAGACAATTAATCTCAGTGGCTAAAAAAACCAAGACTAAGGTTGGCATTTGTGGACAAGCCCCGAGTGATTTTCCTGAGTTTGCTGAATTCTTAGTTGAGTGTGGAATAGACAGTATATCCTTAATTCCAGACTCAATTATCAAAACAACCATGGCTGTTAATGCTAAGGAAAAATCATTAAAATCCAAAGCTAGATTTCTCGGCTTATTCTAAAACATCTAAACAATTCAAATAAAAAAAATGGGGCCAAAATTAAAGGCCTCATTTTTATTTTAAAAAATATAACGAAAAAATAAACTCAAAACAAGAAAAATCACAGGTCTTGACAAATATTTTTAAATATGATATAATAATCTGTTAGAATATAGTTCCTTAAAAAAGCTTTAACTTAGTTAATATCTAAAAGATTCTTATTATTAAGAGTTTTCTAGATATTAATTAATGTTAAACTAAAAAAACAAATCACCATGAAAACAGCAATCATTTTTTTAGCAGCCATTTTTGTGTCAATGTCAGTATTTGCACAAAACAGCCTTGAGATTGTAAAAAATCTTAACGAATCCCGTCAAGCAGAACTTGAAATGCTTAACGAGAGAGCTGATGAAATAAGCAGTCCCAGCAAAAAAGAGAAATTTGTAAAAAAGGAAACAAAAAGCATCAATCAAAGGTATGACAGACTTGTTTCTCAGGCCTTGAGAAGCGAAAAACCAGAAAAAGAGGAACAATCTAATCACAGAAGAATCGCTGGTGCCAATGTTCAAATTGAAGGTCACGGTGGCAATTTTTCCGGAAAAACCTCAAACATAAACAAAGGAGCAAGTGCTTATGCCACTGTAAGACAAGCAGACGCAAACGCTTATTTTACTGAAAAGTATGCTGACAATCTTGGCTCACAATTCTCCGCCTCAAGTGGAGCAGGGGTAAAGGTAGTTATTTCCAACGAATACCGATATAAGGATATTCAAGTTGTTGTTAAAAACAGACTTACCGGTCAAGAAAAAGCTGTTTTTGTAAGAAGAAATGGAAAAACTAACGTTAACCTACTCCCTGGTGATTATAGCTACATCGCCTCATCAAATGATGGAACTCAGGCTTCAAACTCAAAAAACTTTAATTTAAGCCTAACCAATCATTATGAGTTTGATGGTGAAAAAGTCGGCTACTATATAGTAGTTGGTTCTCGCTAAACAAAAAACAAAAAAAGCGCCCTAAAAAAGCGCTTTTATTTTTTATAAAAAAATTTTAAGGATTTTGAGGGTCTGTCGTTTGTATTTGACTTGACCCTCCAGATAAATTCTTGAAAACAAAAGCTGTAATCGCATAGGCCATAACAACAATTATAACCCCAATAACCGCATTTTTTATTCGACTTTTAGCCTGAGTGACTTGATCTTCATTTCCACCAGCAGTCATCCATTGATAACCACTAAAAATCATTAAAACTAAAAAAACTATACCCAATAAAGATAAAACAGTTTTAATTATAGTCCCCAATATTGTATCTGCTCTAGCCCCAGAATAACCAGACTCTCCAAAAAAGGCTGTTGTCTGGTTGTCCATCTTTCTTTTCATGCCTCCAATATACTGCTCACTTTCTTCAGCGTTTTGTTGTGCGCTAATGTTTAAAGGAAATAAAAAAGAAAAGAAACAAAAAACAAATAAAAGCTTTAATAAAAATTTTTTCATAAAAACAAAATTATAACTTTCTTAAAATATAATTATCAATAAGTAACCAAATTGACCAAGCAGAAATTACAACAATTAAACCAATAATCGCATTTTTTATTCGACCCTTAGCCTGAGTGACTTGATCTTCATTTCCGCCAGCAGTCATCCATTGATAACCACCCAAAATAATAAGTATTATAAAAATTATACCTAAAAAAGACAGAGCGGTATTAACAACCCTTCCAATAATTGTGGCCAATGTTGTTTCATCAGCAGAAGAAAAACCAGCTGAAGTTCCTGTATTTTTTAATCGATCAGTTATTTTAGAATTGCTTATTTGTGCCAAAGCTAAAAAAGGTAAGGTCAGCATGGCTGTTAGAATTAAAATAAAAGAGAATTGTTTAACAGTTTTTTTTAACATAGTTATTATTTAAATTTTAATTTTAAATTTCTGGTCCAGAGCTTACAAAAATATTTAAGACTAACCAACTCAAACTATAAGAAAGCAAAACAACCAAAAGACCAATTGCCGCGTTTTTAATTATATTTTTGGCCTTATCTACTTCTTGGTCATTTCCACCAGCAGTCATCCATAAAAACCCTCCATAAATAATTAAAATACCAAAAATAACTCCCAGAAAGCCTAAAATTGTCGAAATAATTACCCCCACAACAGTTTCTGGTGTTTGAACGCTGTCATATGATTTAAAACCCATTTTCTGAGCCGAATACTTTGTTCTACCAGAAGAAAAAGAATCGCTTAAATTGCCAAAAGCAAAAGAAATGCTGGGTAATAAAAACAAGGACAGAAACAAAGATAAAAAAAATATTTTATTTTTTTTAAAAAAAACCATAAAAAAATATTTATTGAAAATTAAAAGCGCTAATGACTAAAATACTTATAGCATAAGCACTAACCACAACAAACAAACCAATAATTGACTCTACTATTATTTTTTTAGCTTTATCAACTTGTTGATCATTTCCTTTGGCTGTCATCCACAAAATTCCACCATAAACAAGTAAAATCACAAAAACAACCCCAATAAAAGAAATTATAGTTTGTATAATTAAGCCAACTGAAGACTCTATTGAACTACTATCTTTAAATATTTTCAAATCGGAATGACCTGTTTTTTTGGCAGCTGAATTTAAACCGGAATCAGCTGAAAAGTCAAAAGAAAAAACATGTCCCGGAAAAAACAAAAGGGCTAGACAAAAAATAACTATATATTTACTAATCTTTCTCATAAAATTAAAATTATTGTCCATACAGCCTAACACAATCAAAGCCGCTTCCGCCTGAAAGTTTGTCAATTTCAGAATCATGCTCACACAATATCAATTTACAATTTCTTCCATCAGATTTTCCCATAAAACACAAACACAGTTCTTGAGAAAATTGAACAAACTGCCCTCCACCCCAATTCATATTTCCATCATCACTAAAACCACTCCACTCATTAGACCAAGAATTAGCCTCCACATAATCTCCATTTTTAATACACTGACTTAAATATATTTGCTCAGCCTCAGAAAGAGTTAATTGTTCGGCTTGCTCATTGTTTGCTGATTGATTATCATCTACGCTGGGACTGTTTGTTTCATCAACAAAAACAGGCTTAGTAGATTGCTCGCCTATAAACTGAACAGCAGCAAAGGATGCAAATATGCAAACAATTCCAATAACCGCCCAAATCATAGTTTTTTTAGACTTATCAATCTGCTGATCATTACCAGAAGCAGTCATCCACATTATTCCAGAGTAGACTATTAAAATTAAAAATAGCAGTCCGACAAAAGAAAGTATTATGCCAACAACACCACCAACACTTGCTACTATATCACTTTTATCTTCATTAAAAACCAAAGGTAAATTTCCCTTAGCGATAGTCTTAGTTAGTCCATAATCACCCCCAGCGAAAGAAACAAAAGGTATCGTAAAAAAAAATGTTAATAAGAATAATAAAAGTATTTTTTTCATAAATATATTAATTTTACTACTCAGAAGAAACTATTGAGTTACTTCCATTAAAAACGCTTCCTATAAAACTAGTTATGACATAAGCCGATAATACAATAATCAAGCCAATAATAGCTTGAATTATTAAATTTTTAGCCTTTTCAACTTGTTGTTCATTTCCTCTGGCTGTCATCCACAGTATTCCAGAATAAATTATCAAAATCATAAAAACAACAGCTATAAAAGAAAGTATTGAGCCAATTAAAACACCCGATCTAGCAAAAATATATTCATAGCCTGGCTTACCCTTATTAACCTCTTCAGTGCTAAAAGCTTCTTTAAGTTTTGGCTTGTTATTTACAACATCGTCTAGTCCCCAACTATTTGTAGCCAAAGAAAAATTAGCCAAAAAAAATGAAGCTAAAAGAAAAACAATTGCTAATATTTTTTTCATAATCAATAAATATCTAAATCCACCACGCTTTCTGAAACAATTAATTATTTCAGAAAGCATGGCGCCTATATAAAATAGGGCGCCAATTTCTAAATTCGAGTTTAGAAACTAAAATAAAATATTCTAGTTGTTTGTCGCGTCCATTAAAGTATTTAAAACGAAGGTTGTGATTCCCCAAGCAGCTAAAATGATTACTAAACCGACAACTCCGGCTCCTAATAATTTTTTAGCTTCACCAATTTTATCTTCGTTACCAGCAGCAGTCATCCATTTGAAACCTCCTAACAATACTATAACTACAGCTACGATACCAAGTAAAGTTAAAACTGTATTTATAATTTGAGCGGCCATTTCTCTTGGATCTTTTTGACCTAAAGCTATACCCTCGTCGCCATTTTTAACGTAATTTAAACCAAAAACGTCATTAGATGCTTGAGCGTTGTTAGTCAAAGCCAAAGAAATGATTGGGAAAACAAATAAAGAAACTAATAATAAACTAATAATTTTTTTTCTCATAAGTCACCACCTTTCTAGTTTTTAATTTTTACAATAAAATAATAACATATATTTCAAAAAATAACAATATTTGCTATACTAAACAAGAGATATGAAAAAACCTAATTTTAAACAAATATTTATTATAGCCTTTTATTTGCTATTTTTTTTATTACTACTAAAAAATTCATTGGGCTACCTAGATCCAGATTTTGGTTGGCACTTGAAAGTGGGAGAAGAAGTTGTTAAAACCAAGCAAATAAACAGAATAAATCACTATAATTATGTTTTAGAAGAGAATAACACCTGGGTAAATCATGAGTGGATGTCAGATGCAGTTATTTTTTTAATTTATAACAATTCTTCTTATTTTTTCTTAAGCGCTTTATTCGCTTTAATTTTTTGTTTAATCCTGGGAACTGCTCACCACTTCATTGTTAAAAATTTTACCCTTGAAAAAAAATCAATAATTATTATTTTGCCAATTCTTCTTCTTGGATTAATCGCTTGTCAGCCAAGCCTAGGAGTCAGAGTGCAACAATTAACAGTCTTATTTCTGTTATTAGAATTAATTATTATTTACAAATTCGAAAATGAATCTCTTAAAAATAATAAAAAATCCTGGAAAAAACTAATACCACTGCCTATAATAATTGGGCTCTGGGCAAACATGCACGGAGGCTTTTTGCTGGGCGTTTTTATACTTTACTTTTATTTAGCAATAAAAATAGCTGAATTAATTATTTTTAATTTAAAAAGTAAATACTTCTTTGTAAACAAGATTAGCTCTTTTTTTAATTTTAATAAAAAATTAAAAGCAAGAGAATTAAAAATGTTTTTATACTTTGCTTTTACTTCTTCACTTTTTACCCTAATTAATCCTTACGGATTGGAACTTTTTGATTTTTTATCTTCTTATAAAAATAATGCTTATCTTAAAATAATAGGAGAGTGGCTTCCTCAATACCAAGAGCCCTTTCTTTATTGGCAAATATTATATATAGGAATTATAATCGCCTCTCTGCTAGTTTCTTTTTTAATGTATAAAAATAAAAAAGAAATAAACTCTCTTTGGCAGTTTTTTTTAATTTTTCTTTTTATAGCCATGGCTATAAAATCCAGAAGGCATTTTCCGTTGCTTTTTATAAGCTCTCTGCCCTTTTTGTCTGTTTTTATATATGACGAAATTAAAGAAATAATTAAAAATCTAAAAATAGAAAAAACTATAACTGACACTTTTATTAAGCTTTATTTTAGTCTTCTATTTTTATTTGTTTTTTTGCTCTTATCTATTAATATTAAAATAATAAAAGATCCTTTTACCTACTATTGTAAAGAATATCCTTGCCAGGCATTAGAGTTTTTAAAAGGACAAACAGAAATAAATAATGCTAGAATTTTTAATTCCTATGGTTGGGGAGGATACCTAATTCATCAATGGCCAGAAAAAAAGATTTTTATTGATGGGCGGCTTCCACAAGTCAAAATAAATAATCACAGCTATCTAGAAGAATATCTTCTTTTCTTTAAAGACGAGCAAATTATCAGAGAAAAAATAAAAGAATACCAATTAGAGTTATTTATTATTGAAAAACCAAAAATCAAAAAAACCAAATGGTTAGACAAAAAGATAGCCAAACCAACAAAAAACAACAAGAACGAGTTAATATATTTTTTAGAAAACAATTTCGAAAAAATATACGAAGACGATATAGCTCTAATTTATTTTAAAAAAAATGGATTATAAAGACCACAAAAAAATAAAAACAGACTATTTTTGGCATAAAGCTAGAAAAAATTTTATTGATTATTTATTGTCTAAATATTTAAAAAACAAAAATCAAAAAGGGGAGATAGTAGAAATTTTAGAAATAGGCTGTGGGACCGGGTATCAACAAGACGCCATTTTAAAACACGGTAACTACACTGGAATTGAAAAAAACAATCAAGCAATAAAAGAAAATAAAAATGGAACAATAATTAACTCTAGCCTAGAAGATTTTAAAACTGAAAAAAAATATGGAGCTATTTGTCTTTTTGATGTTTTAGAGCACATAGAAAAAGATTTTGAAGCCTTGCAAAAAATAAATAATTTATTAAACAAAGATGCTTATCTTTTTTTAAGTGTTCCATCTAAAAAAATATTATTTGGAGAGCATGACTTGGCTATGGAGCATTATCGTCGATATGAAAAAAAAGAAATTAAAAAATTATTAGAAAAAAGCAATTTTAGAATAAAAAAAATAATTTATTGGAACTCCTTTCTTTTTCCTTTAATTGCTCTACTTAGAATTTTAAAAAAAATTTATCAAAGAAATAAAAACAAAGAATTAAAACATAAAAGTGAAATCAAAAAATTACCAAAAATAATTAATCAAATGCTTTTTTTAATTTTAAATCTTGAAAATAAATTTATAAAAATGGGAATAAAAATTCCCTTTGGACTGAGCTTATATGTAGTTGCTCAAAAAAAATATGAAAATTGATTTTATCATTCCAGTTTACAATGAACAACAACTTTTAGAAAAAAATATTTTAAAACTCTTGTCTTTTTTATATTCTCAAAATTACCAATTTGACTGGCAAATAATAATTGCTGTAAATGGTTCAAGCGATTCTTCAGCTGAAATAGCCAAAGAAATAAGCTCAAGACAAGAAAAAATAATAAGCTTGCTAATAAAAGACAGGGGCAAGGGAAGGGCGATTAAAGAAGCTATCAACCAAAGTTTGGCTGACTATATTATTTATATGGATATTGATTTAGCTGTATCTCTTGATAATATTAATGACCTAATGTTTGAAATAAAAAATAATTACGACCTAATAATTGGCTCTCGTCGCCTTCCACTGTCACAAAGAGAACGATCCTGGATAAAAGATTTAAGTTCAAGCATGTACATATTTATATCTAAGCTTATTTTAAATCATAATTTTTCAGATCTACAATGTGGTTTTAAAGCTATTAAAAAAAGCAGTTTTAACAAAATATCCGAAATGGTCATAGATAATAATTGGTTTTTTGATACTGAAATTTTAATTTTTTCCAAGAGAAATAATCTAAAAATAAAAGAAATACCGGTTAACTGGTCAGAAAATAGATATGAAAAAAGAAAAAGCAAAATAAAACTTTTAAAGGACTCTTTCAAATTTATAGGCAATTTAATTAAACTTAAAAAAAGAATATCAAAAAAATCTTTTTAAAAAATTATGTTTTTATAGTGAAACATTTTTTTTAACTTTAGGTGGTTATTTAAATTAATAACAATCAAGTCTAAACGACAATTTTCAACATCAAAAAAATTAAGCCGACAATAACACTGCATGGCTTTTTTTAAATTTTTCACTTGTTTGCGCTTAAGGTTTTCTTCCGGTGGAAACAAAAAATTAAGATTAGTTTTTATTTCAAAAAAAACTAGCTCCCCTTTAAAGGAAGCTATTATATCGACTTCTAAATGCTTAAATTTCCAATTTTTTTCTAAAATAATATAGCTTCTTTTTTCCAAATAATAAAAAGCTATTAATTCTCCCAATTTACCTAAATTTTTTTTCTTATCCACCCTGCTATTTTACAATAACAGGGATAAAATAAACATAAACTTTATTTAACCAAAAGCATTCCGTAATGATACTCACCAGCCTCAAATTCGTTCTCTATTTTTATTCCCAGAAAAGAACATAAACGACCAAGCTCTTCTCGTGAAACTTTTTGAACAGAAGATAAAATAAAAGGTGAATCCTTTTCGTTCCATTCAACCAGCAAAAGTTTTCCCCCCTTCTTTAAAAGCCTCATACACTCTTTTAAAATATTTATTTTTTTATCCGACTGATGCAAAACATTAATTAATATAACAGCGTCTAAAGAATTAGATTCAATACTGGCCCCGCCCACAACCTCTAAATCGCTCCAAATAACTTCTATTTGTTTTAAATTTTCTATTTTGGCTCTTTTTTTAATAACCTCTAAACTGTCTTTTATAATATCTACTGCATAAACATTGCCACTTTTGCCAACAAATTTAGCCAAAAGAAATGTAAAATAACCAAAAGCACCACAACCCAAATCAGCGACTTTAAAACCTTGCCTGATATTAAGTTTATTTATTAATTCTTCTATGTTTAACAAATTATTCTTTATCATATAAATAAATTAATTTTCGACTAATATTTGTTTAATTATTAAATTCTGCCGACTGTATTTTTTTTTAGCAGATATATTAATAAAATTTATACCAGATTTTAGATAAATCTTTTCAGAAAACTCGCCATTAGCATTGCTTAAAACAGACTCACCATTAATAGAAATTTCGCTTTCAGGGTCTGTTTTACCCTCCACCAAAATTGTCGGCGAATTTATTATCTGCCTATCATTAATATTATAAACCTCTAAAAAAGGAGGGGCAAAAATATTTTTTAAATAAAAAAATAAATAAAACAAATAAATTACTACCACCAAAAAAATCAAAAAGTTACGTAACATCCTTGGGAGAGAAATAAAACTTTTCCAGCTAACTAATTTATTAAAAAAAATATTTTTTTCAAAATTCTGAGAACGATCATGCTCTTTTACAAAATCAGAAACAATGTTTTTGTGTCTAATATCTAAAAAATCAATATATTTTTTAAAAAAAATCTTAGCATAAGCTCCACGAGGTAAATCTCTATAACTGCTTTCCTCTATCGCTTTTAAATACTTAACTTTTATTCCTGTTTTTAAAGATGCTTCTTCTAAGCTAATATTCTTTTTTTGTCTGTTTTTTTTAATATATGCGCCAACTGAATCTTGATCTAAAAATATATTCTTCTTAATAAAGGAATTCATTTTTTTATATTTTAATAAAACAATCTACTTATACTAGATGAAGTTCCTCTCCAGGTAACGCCTAGTGCTCCCATAGCGAATTCAATTATGATATAACTAGTAAAAACAATAATTAAACCTATAACAGCATTAACAATAATTGTTTTTGCCTGCTGAACCTTATCACTGCTACCAGCTGAAATCAAAAACATAACCCCGCCATAAACAAAAAATAATAAAGCCAGAGATCCCACAATTCCCAATATAAATTTAGTTATTTGTATTCCAACCATCAAAACATCATTCAATTCATAATCACCTTTCTCATATTTACTACTTTGCTGAGATGCTCCAGGAACAATCGAGGCTAAAACTGGTTGGCTCATTAAAAAGATGGTAAAAAAAGAGGCTATTAAAAGTAAAAAGTTTTTTTTATTTTTCATAAAGTTTAATTAACTGTTTGTTGTATTCTATTGGCATAAAAATTCATTAATTCAATTGTCTTATTTTCAGTATCTTCTAAAACCGCCTGAATCATGTCGGCTAAAAAATTTTCTGCTAAATTTGGGTTCTTTCCTCTATACCAACTTTTAGAAGTTAAAACTTGTTCAGCAAATACCCCTATTTCCAAATCGTCTCTTTGAGTGCTAATTAAAGCTCTAAGAGCCGTTGGCTTTTTTGTCTTTTTTAAATAAGTAGAAACATTATCTGCTCTAGTCATAAATTGAATAAAATCCCAAGCCTCATTCTTATATAAACTCTTTTTAGAAACAGATTCAACCCAATAATTAGCTACATTAATAGGAGATACCGAACCCTCAATCTGGGGCAGTGGTTCAACTAAAAAATTAAGTTTTGGTGCTTTAGTTTTGATTGTTGGTAAATGATAAGAATAGCCAAACATAATAGCTAATTTTCCAGAAGCGAAAAGATCAACTGAGTTTTCTAAACCATTATTCCAACAATAAACTTCTTTAATGGGGTTAGCAAAATCAGTATAAAATCTTAACGCCATTAAGCCTGGGTTATAGCTCTGTCCTTGAAAAGCACTTGGAATGGTCTGAAAAAGAACCTGCCCAGCATCACTCATCATATTGGCTCCATTTTGCATCATCAAAACTGCCAAAATATCACTATATCTTTCTATATTTTTACCCCCACCTAAAGCAACACCTGATTGTAAAATATTGCCTTTTAAATCCTGTTTGGTTAATTTTTTAACCATTTGTTGAAAATCACGATTCCAATATCTGGGAATGTCAGTAATCCCGGCCTGATCAAATAAATCTTGATTATAATACATCGCTAAAGTATCAACTGACAATGGCAATCCATAAATTTTATCATTCAAAACAACATCTGAATAAACAACATCAACAAAGCCCTGCCTTAAATCTCTAAGAGTCAAACTTCTTGAGGTTCTAAACTCTGGAACCACTTCTTTTTTAATAGATCCTTGAGTAACTGGAAAAACCATTGTTGTCTGAGCTGGCATTGGCTCCAATTTGCTCTCATATTTTCTAACCCAAGTATTATGTATAGAAAAAATATCAGGTCCGCGGTCCTCAGCAAAAGCATTTAAAAGAGCCTCTTCATATTCATCATACCTAAGTTTTCTGTAATTAATCGTAACATAAGGATGTTGAGCATTATATTTAGCAATAATTTCAGCAAAGTCATCTCTACCGTCATAAACTCTCCAATAGTTAAGAGTCACTGGCTTAACGGATTCTTGCATTGTTGGTTTTTTACATCCAGCCCCAACAGTTAATAAAAATATAAAAATCAAAAACAAAGAGATTAGCTTTTTTTTCATATAATAAAGTTATTTTATATCTATAAACATTATAACAAATTAGAGAAAAAATAAAAGAGTTCTTGTTTTTTTTAGTTTTATAAAACAAATCACGAGCCACAATGATAAAAAATAGCCTCGCTTAAGTCATCTTTGTCTATTTTTTCTGATTGTCTCAAATCAGCTAATGTTCGAGATAATTTTAAAATTTTAAAATATGCTCTGGTTGACAAGTCCAAACTTTCAATAGTTTTTTTTAAAAAAATCTCATCTTTAAAGTCCAGATGGCAGAACTTGTCAATTTGTTCATGATTAATTTCTGAATTAAAAAAAATATTTAAACCAGAAAATCTTGTTTTTTGCATTTCTCTAGCAACAACAATCCTTTTACCTATTTTTAAAGAGCTTTCCGACTCTTCAGAAGAACAGAGCTCATTAATATTTAACCTTGATACATTTATTTTTAAATCAATTCTATCCTTAATTGGACCAGAAATTCTTTTTTGATAATTATCTAATTGATTTTTAGAGCAAATGCAATTTTTTGTTTTATCTCCAAAATATCCGCAAGGACAAGGATTCATTGCCCCAATTAACATAAACTTGGCTGGAAAAGAAAGAGACCCTAAAACACGAGAAATATTTATAACGCCATCTTCTAGCGGCTGTCTTAAGTTTTCCAAAACGCTTCTAGAAAATTCTGGCAACTCATCTAAAAATAAAATTCCTCTATGAGCCAAGGATATCTCCCCTGGTCTTGGCCAAGAACCACCGCCAACAATAGAAGAAGGTGAAGCTGTGTGATGAGGAGACCTAAAAGGCCTGCTATAAATAATTTTTTTACTATCTAGCTTGCCAGCCACACTATAAATTTTAGTGGTTTCTAAAATCTCTTCTCTATCTAATGGAGGCATAATAGAAACAACAGATTTAGCCAATATAGTTTTTCCCGAGCCAGGTGGTCCCGACATCAAAATATTATGAGAACCTGAAACAGCTATCTCTAAAGCTCTTTTTGCTTGAAAATGACCTCGAATATACTTAAAATCAAAAGAGCTTAAATTCTCTTTTTTAAAATCTCTATTAATTAAAAATTTTTTTAAGTCAATTCCTTTTATTAAAAAATTAATTATGTCCTTCAAATTTTTTACTGGAAAAATATTAATACCATCAACCAGACTAGCTTCTAAAAAATTATCAATTGGCAAATAAATATTTTTTATTCCAATTTCTTTGGCAAAAGAGGTTATTGATAAAATTCCATTAACATGCCGCAAATCACCATTTAAAGAAAGTTCTCCTATAAAGAAAGAGTTATCAATATTCTTTTTAAAATTATAAAGATTAGATAAAACACTAATAGCTATCGGCAAATCATAGCTGGGTCCATATTTTTTGAAATCAGCTGGAGCTAAATTAACAACAACCTTTCTCTTGGGAAATTTTAAACCCAAATTAGCTATAGCGCCTCTTACTCGCTCTTTTGCCTCCGAAATAGACTTGTCTGGCAGTCCAACAATAGAAAATAACCCCAACTCCCCACCGCCCAAACAAGATTCAATTTCTATTAACTCCGCCTTAAGCCCTAAAAGACCAGCTGATAAAATTTTCATATTATTTAAATTAATTATTTCGAAATTATAAAAAAACGAGGATAAATCCTCGTTAAAAGAAAAATAAAAAATATATTACCAAAAATAATTAAAAATCCTCTACATAATCATCCAACTTTATACTTAAAAGCTTGCTAACGCCATCTAATCCCATGCTTACTCCGTATAAAATATTAGCTATTTTCATGGTTGCCCTATTATGTGTTATAGCAATAAACTGTGTCTTATCTGAAAGATCGTCTAAAATTCTAGCTAATCTCTCAGAGTTTGCCTCATCTAGGGCCGCATCAACCTCATCTAAAACTACAAAAGGAGATGGATTGGCACTAATAATAGCACAAATTAAAGCAATGGCAGTTAAGGCTCTCTCTCCTCCTGACAACATGCTAACGGAGGAAATTTTTTTACCTGGAGGAACCGCCAAAATATCAACTCCAGACAAACCAATAGCATTATACTTTTTTAAATATTTTATCTTTTTTAAATTTTTTGAAGACTGAGAAGTAGAAGTTTCAGAACCATCTACTGCCTGTTCACTGGACCTATCAATTTCTAAAGGCTCTTCTTTTATAGGAAAAATTTTTGCCTGTCCTCCATTAAAAAGTATTTTAAAATATTCATTAAATTTTTCAGAAATAATTTTAAACTCATAATCAAAACGATCCTTAATTAAAGTATCAAGCTCAACTATAACTTTTTCTAAAGATTTAATTGTTTTGTTTAAATCTTCGGTTTGTTCAAACAAAAATTCATATCTTTTTTTAGTTTCTAAATATTCTTTTTCAACCTCTGGATCAATTCCGCCAATTTGCTCTAACTGATTTTTAATTTTAGAAATCTCAACTTTTAAATAATTATAATCAATCTTTATATCTTCTGATTTCTTATAAGAATCAATAAGTGACCTTTCAATCTTATCATTTAAAATGTTATTTTCTAAATCCTCCATGCGAGTCTCTTCTCTGGCCATTTCCACCTGCTTATTATTTATTCCTTGATAAAGATGATGCATTTTTGATTCCAGCTCGTGCACATCTTTTTGTAAATTAAATAAATATTGCCTCTTTTCTTCTTGATTTTTATTAAAATTAGCTAGTTTTTCCTCCAAACCAAATAAAATGTCCTTATTCTTATTAATTTCTAAAAGCAAATAATCTTTTTCTTTTTTTATCCACTCCTCAAAAACAATATTTTCAAAATCAGATAAAAAGGCATTTTTTCTT
The DNA here is from genome assembly GCA_964540285.1 of uncultured Gammaproteobacteria bacterium. Classification (GTDB taxonomy): domain Bacteria; phylum Patescibacteriota; class Patescibacteriia; order Patescibacteriales; family UBA12465. The sequence continues at coordinate 11,163 of CAZILW010000002.1, read as the reverse complement.
AGCTCTTCTTCTATGTTTTCTATTCTAGCCTGATTTTTAGAATCGCTTGATTTAATCAAATTTATTTTATTTTCAATATCAAGCAAGTGATCTTTAAATTTTCTATTTTCAGACTCTAAAAATCTCCTTTTTTCCTGCCAGTCATTCTTTTCTATTTTTATTTTTTCTAAATCAACCTTAAAAGAAGAAACTTCTTCAACTGCTTTTTCCAGTTTAGAAGCAGCAATCTCTTTATCTTTTTTTAAATCATCTAAACTTTGCTCCTTGCTATTTGATTCTATTTTTTTACTTATCTCTAAAAGCTCTCTTTCCAGCTTAGCCTTCTCTGTCTCTGATTGTTGTTTTTTATTTTTTAAAATTTGAATTTCCAACTTAAGCTTATTACAATCATCGTTAAGACCCTCTTTTTCCTTTTTAATTTCAAATATTTTTTTATTAATCTTTTCAATAGTGTTATCAAACTTCTGACCAGAAACAAAATTTAATAAATCACTTAAATCATTTTTAATTTCTTGAATAATTTTTTCAAAATCTGATGAAAGATTAAATCCATCAATTTTATTTAACAAGTTTTTAATATCTAAATTTATCTTGTTAACATTGCTGGGGTCATACTCTTTTTTTATTTTATTCAATTCTCTCTCTAAATCCTCTAACCTAGTTAAAACATCTTTTTCCTGATTCAATTTAATCAACAGTTTATCTTCTTTGTTTTTATCTTCTAGTTCCAAAAGCTTAATCTCTTCTGATAGTTGAGAGATTGTTTTTTGAATATCATTTTGACGAGAAAAAAGAAAGGATATGTCAAAATTTCCTGATTTTTCAAGCTTTAATTCCAATAAAGCCTCGGTTTTTACTACTTCTTTTTGTAGTTCTGACTGCTTGATTTCAGCTTCAATTAATTTTTTTTCTAAAACATTTATTTCTTCTTGTTTTAAAAACTCGGCTGATAAAGAATTTAATTTTTCATCTATTTTTTTAACCTCTAATAAATTTTCCTCTTTTTCTTTGTATAAATATTCTAATTCATTACTGTCTTTATTTTGCAATCTCAACTCATTCCAAGAATCAATAAGTCCTTTTTGTTTTTCTAATTTATTTAGATTATTTCTATGAGCTGATAAGCTTTCTTGTAGACTTAAAAACTCATCGTTAAGAGATGATTCTTGATTTATTTTATCTACCTCTTCTTTTTTACTTCTTAAAATTTTCTTTATTTCGTCTTTATTTTTTTCATTTTCAAAAATCTCTTTATTTAAAAGTTGAAGCTTTTCATTTATTTCCTGCCACAGAGAGCCATAATAATTTATTTGATGACCTTTTAAATCCTGCTCTAAGTGTTCTCTTTTTTTCAATTTGCCAACTTGTCTGGTTAAACTATTTAGACGAGGTTCAATTTCATTAAGCAGCATCTCTACTTGAGATAAATTTTCCTGACTTGTTTCAAGTTTACCCAGGGATATATCTCTCTTTATTTGATATTGTTTAACTCCGGTGGCTTCATCAAAAAAAGACTTTCTTTCGGCTGGACTAGTGTTTAGAAAATTCTCCACCATTCCCTGTCCAATTACACTATAGGTTTTCTGTCCAAAATTAGCCTTAGCTAAAAAAATTTGAACATCACTTAGGCGAACTTTATTATTATTAATAAGATATTCACTGTTTCCATCACGAAAAACTCTTCTGGTAATAACAATTTCTGGCAACATTAAAAAAGAATCACAAAGATCCGACTCTAATTTTTTATCAGAATTGTCCAATTCCTGTGCTTGTTCTTTGTTTAGGTCAATTTCTCTAAATTTAAAATTAGGGTCTTCATTGTTTAAAAACAAAGAAACTTCGGCAAAATTAAGCCTAGCCTTCTTATCTGAACCAATAAAAATAACATCATCACTCTTTTTACTACGAAGCAACTTAGAGCTCTGCTCACCCAAAACCCAGCGGATAGCATCAGCAATGTTAGATTTTCCAGAACCATTAGGACCAACAACAGAAGTTATTCCTCTTTTTTGCCCATTAAGCATGCCGGAAAAAACTAATTTATTTTTATTAGCAAAAGACTTAAAACCTTGTAATTCTAATTTTTCTAAATACATAAAAATACTAACGTCAGAAAATAACTAATTCATTATAGACATTTTAATAAACAAAATCAAATTGTCTTTTTTTAAAAAACAAAAGCGCTCTTTTCGGGAGGCGCCTCTGTTCTTTAAAAAAAACTATTTCTTTTTTGCAACTTTCTTTGCAACTTTCTTTTTAGCCACTGGTTTTTTTGCAACTTTCTTTGCAACTTTCTTTGCAACTTTCTTTGCAACTTTCTTTTTAGCCACTGGTTTCTTTGCAACTTTCTTTACAACTTTTTTTACAGTTTTCTTTACAACCTTTTTTGCAACTTTCTTTTTAGCCACTGGTTTCTTTGCAACTTTTTTCATAATTTTGAAAAATTATTTATTGTTTAGAATAGGAACCGACCAATTCCTATATAACTTAAATTAAATCTAATATAATTATAACATAAAAAAAATAAAACAACAATAAAAAATTATTTTATGTCAAGCAAAAAATCATCTCCAGGTAGTATTTTATGTTCATCACAAAATCCACCATTAAGTTCTAAAACCTGATTAACCGCAATCGAAGAATTATATAAAATTTCTTGTTTATTTTTATCAAAAGGAAGGTTTTTGTAAATCTCAATTATCTTATTTTCATCAATAAAAACAATGTCTAAATTAAAATTCATGTCTCTCATAACAAAACTTTTAACTCCTTTTTCTGGAAACAAAAAAAGCATTCCGTAGTCCTTAGGAATGCTTTCTCTATGGCTTAATCCCAAATATTGTTTACTTGAAGAAACAGCTAATTCAACAAAAATTTCTTGTCCTCCGATTTTTGCCTTTACAATATCTCCGTCATTAAACTCAATCTTATCCACAGATGTAAAAATAAAAAGTAAAAAAAATAAAAAAATTAAGAACGAAAGAATAAAAAATAAAAAAAATTTTTTATTATTCATTTTATGTTTTAAAATTTTCATTCAAATTAAATTTTACTTTTTCTTTTAATTATTTTAAACACTTCCATTACAATCAAAACTGAAGAAGCGATTAATAATAAATAAAACCACTCCTTAAAGGGAATAGGACTGGTTTGAAGAGCTTTGCGAAGAAAAGGATTATAAAGTGCAAAAATGTGTAAAGCTTGAGCACTTAAAATTCCAAAAAAGACAACTAAATTCTTTTTAATTGCAATTTTAAAGGTTGATATAAGCTCTGATCTGCAATTTAAAACGTGAACATTTTGAAATAAAACCATCAACATCAAAAGAAAGTTTCTAGCATGAGACTCCTCCCAAACCATTATTTTAATTAAATACCACCAAACAATAAAGCTGACCAAACCAATTGCTACTCCGGAAACTATTGTTTGCTGAGTCATTAGTTTATTAAAAATTCCTTCCCTAGGGGATCGTGGTGGTCTTTTCATGGCCCCATCTTCTCCAGCCTCAAAAGATAAAGCCATATCTTGTATTCCATTAGTTACAATATTTAACCATAATAATTGAGCCGCAAACAAAGGCAAAGGAAGATTAAAAATAATTGCTAAAATAAATATTAATATTTCAGCCGCACCACTAGAAATTAAAAAATAAACCACTTTACGAATATTATCATAAGCAAATCGACCCTCTTCAACTCCGTTAACTATCGATGAAAAGTTGTCATCAGAAACAATCATGGTTGATGTTTCCTTGGCCACATCTGTTCCTGAGCCCATAGCTATTCCAATATTAGCTTGTTTAAGTGCGGGAGCGTCATTAACACCATCTCCAGTTACAGCTACAAAATGACCCTCTTTAACTAAAGCTTTAACTATTTTTAATTTCTGAAGTGGAGAAACTCCAGCAAAAACACTTTTAGTGGCAACTTTTTCCAAAAACTGAGGAGTGATTTCTGTCTCTTCACTTCCTAACTCCGCTCCGCTAATCACATCTTTTTCAGAATAAGCTATTCCCAATTCTTTTGAAATAAATAAAGCTGTGGCTGGATGATCACCAGTGATCATAATAACTTTTATGCCAGCTTTTTTACATTTTTCAACCGCCTCTTTAGAATCATGTCTTAAAGGATCAATAAAACAAACTAGTGATAAAAAATTTAAATTTTTTAATTTTCGATTATCAAATTTTTCTTTATCACTTTCATTAAAATCAAAATCACCATAAGCCACCGCCAAAACTCGATAACCCGAAGAAGCTAATTTTTCGGCTTCTTTTTTTATTTCCTCTTTATTAATCTCTTGATTTTCTAAGCCTCTTTTTGAACAAAAATTTAAAATAGTATCAACCGATCCCTTGATAGCAACTTTAATCGAATTTGAACCATTATCCTTATAAATTTTAGCTGAATATTTATTTTCTGATTCATAAGGAATATCCAAAAGATGTTCAACTGAATTATTAATTTCTTTAACATCAAATCCAGCTTTATAAGCCATTGCCAAAAAAGCCACATCCATTGAATCTCCTTGACTATGCCAAATTTTTTTTGATCTCCAAAGTTTTCCTTCATTAGCTAAAATAGAATTTTTAACAAGCTCACTCACTCCCTCCTTAGATTCTAAATTAAGGTTTTCATAATTAGCCAAAGAACCGACACCATTATATCCTTGTCCGCTTATTTCTATCTTTTCTCCTGAAAATAAATAAATTAATTTAGCTGTTTGCTGATTGACAGTTAATGTTCCAGTTTTATCACTAGCAATTGTTGTACAAGACCCAAGGCCCTCAACGGCTGTTAATTTTCTAACAACAACATTTCTCTTTGACATTCTGGTTGTGGCCACTGAAAGAGCCACTGTTAAGGCCACTGGAAGCCCTTCTGGTATAGAAGAAACTGCCAAGGCAACCACCAAGAAAAAAACTTCTTTAGAGTTCATTCCTTTTAAAATTGCTATAACAGCCAACAATAAACATAAAAATAAAATAACAAAAGAAACTTTTTTAGTGAAACTTTCCATTCTAATAATTAATGGTGGTTTTGTTTTTTGAGAAGAAGAAATAATATGAGCTATTTGACCAACCTCAGTGTTTAAACCTGTTTCTACCACAACGCCCCAAGCGCGGCCAGCACTAACAGAAGAACCAGCATAAGCCATACTACTTCTTTTGTTAAGTTCTGTAGTTTTTTTAACTTTTTCAATATTTTTTTCAACTGCCTCCGACTCTCCAGTTAAAAAAGATTCATCAATTAATAAATTTTTAGCATAAAACAATCTTAAATCAGCTGGGACTTTTGTTCCCGATTCTAAATAAACAACATCACCAACAACCAAATCATCAGCACTAATATCTTTTTCTATTCCATGTCTTCTAACCCTGGCTTTAATTTTTAAAAAATTCTGTAAAGCAGCAGCACTTTTTTCTGCCTTATTTTCCTGCCAAGTTCCAACCAAGGCATTAAAAAAGATAGCTCCAAAAATAAAGAAGGCGTCTGTAAAACCATGATGCTCATCTTTTAAAGCAATTAAAATAGAGATAACTCCAGCTACTATAAGTATATAAATAAGTGGATTTAAAAATTGGTGAAAAAATATAGAAAAAATACTCGGAGCTTTTTTAGTGGGAAGAGCATTTAAACCAAATTCTTTTTGTCTATTATAAACCTCTTGAGAGTCTAACCCTGCCTCAGAAGAATTTAGTTCTTTAAAAACACTATTTATTTCTAGCGAATGCCAATCAAACTTTCTTTCTCTTTTTTTTGTTTCCATATTTTATTTAAATTAAGTAATTTTTAATTTTCACTAACAAAATAATTTTCTTGAATATATTGCTGAAGCATTCTTTCAGTATTAAAATAAGATGCATTAATAGCAATTGTGTTCTGCATTGTCTCTTGCCATTTTTTAGGCAAACCATAGTAACGTGGTAATATTTTATTTTCTAAATTGTAATATAAGCTTTCAGCGTCCTTTTTGTTTAATTCAAAAGAATTAAATTTTTTTCTTTTTTCTCCAATAGCCCATCCTGTCTTATCTTTAATATATCCCTCCAACCACCAACCGTCGAGAGTGCTAAAATGAGGAACTCCATTATGAGCAGCTTTCATGCCACTAGTTCCAGAAGCTTCGTTAGGAGGAAGGGGGGTGTTAAGCCAAACATCAACGCCAGCAATCATTAGTTTGGCTAATTTCATTTCATAGCCCTCCAAGAAAATAATTTTAATTTCATTTTTATACTCTTCTTTTAAATTTAATATATTTTTAATTAATTTTTTTCCATCAACATCGTTGGGGTGGGCTTTACCAGCATAAATTATTTGAATTTGACCAACATTGCGATGAATGTTTAAAAGTCTTTTTATGTCTTGAAAAAGCAAATTAGACCTTTTATATCCGGTAAATCTTCTAGCAAAGCCAATAGTAAAAACATTGAGATCTAATTTAGTTTTTTGCTTCTTATAAATATAGTCTATTAATCTTTTTTTTGATTTTTGATGAGCCTGCCAAATAACTGACAAAGGAATATTAAAAACATTTCTTAGAGACAAATTAGAGTTCCTCCAATTAGGAATATATTTATCATATATCTTTTGAAAATCGGGAGAAGTCCAGGTCTCAGAGTGAACTCCATTAGTAATAGCGTGGATAGGATACTCAGGAAACATTTTATTAGAAACTTTTTGATGACTTAAGGCCACTCCATTTATAAAGTTACTAAAAAATAAACCAATTTTTGTCATGTTAACTGTTTTCTTGTCAACTAAATTTTTCAATTTATAAGGAAAATCTTTTTGATACTCTAAAAAAAAGTCCAAAGGAAAAACATCATGACCAGCATCAACTGGAGTGTGTGTTGTAAAAACACATTTTCTTCTAACATCTCTAATCCTATCTTCAGATTTTTTTTCTTTAGAATTAAGAAATAATTCAACTGCAGCCAAACTTCCATGACCTTCATTAATGTGAAATTTTCTTAAATATTTATGACCCAAAGAATTTAAAATTTTAACCCCAGCTCTGCCCAAAACAATTTCTTGCATCAGTCGATAATCCTTTCCGGGTCCATAAAGCTGACCAGTCAAACTAGCATATTTAGGTAAATTAGTAGAAGTATTAGTGTCTAAGAGATAAACAGGCACAGGATATTGACCATGCCCAACAATTAAATATTCCCAAACACCAACTGAAACCTCATCTTTGCCAATCTTAATTTTAACTTTATTTGGCAACTTTTTTAATTTAGATAAATTATAGTTTGACTTTAATTCTTCTTGTCCGTTTTTACCTATTTTTTGCTTAAAATATCCCAAATTATTTAAAAGAGTAACTCCCAGCATTGGCAACCCCAAATCAGCAGCTGACCTTAAAGTATCTCCCGCCAAAATACCAAGTCCGCCAGCATAAGTTTTAATATCATTTTCCAAAGCTATTTCCATGCTAAAGTAAGCTATTTTATATTTGCCTTTCTTTTTTTCTTGTTTCATAAATTATATATACTATTTTTATTTTAATGGATTTTAACATAATTTTATTTTTTTTAAAAATTTTGTTATTATGTTTTTATATGATGAGTCGCATTCTAAAACACAGCTTCGGTGATGAAGAAAAAATATTAAAATATTTCTCTATTTGCAATCGCTATATAAAAATACAAATAGTTGCCCTTTTGTTAAAGTGGCTAACTATTTTTTTAGCTATATCAGCCGGTCTTTTCTTTTTAGACCAGGCCCAGCTAATAGCTATACCTGAGAGCAAAAAAATTATAAACACCGCTCAAGAAACATCTTCTTATGAAGATATTCTTGGGCAAAAAAACTTTTCCAATAATTTATCCAATTATTTAAATATTATAAGCGTCGAAGAGGTCAGCCAGTGGATTGTAAGTATTTGGTTGATATTAGCTACTATTTTTTTCTTAATAATAACCCCAATTATAATATTTTATAATGTTTTTTATTTAAAAATATCAAATGAGTTTGTTTTTACCGACCAAAGAATAATTGTCAAAAGAGGTTGGCTAGAAACATCTGTTAAAACAATATATTATAATCAAATAACAGACATTGGGGTAAGCCAATCACTTTTAGAAAGAATAATTAAAAGCGGAACTCTGTCAATTAGTACCGCCGGAAGCGATGGTTATGAGGCAATTTTATATCACGTCAGAGAACCATACAAATTAAAAAAACTTTTATACGACATAAAAATAAGTTATCAGAAAAAAAATGACACAAGCACCCAAACAGAAGATGATAATAAATAATGAGTCCGATCAAAAATCGGGCTTTATTTTAATAAACAAAAATAGCGGTCCCACCTCTCACACTATAGTAAATAAACTAAGAAAAATAACCAAGATTAAAAAAATTGGACATGCTGGCACACTAGATCCCTTTGCTTCCGGCCTAATGATTTTGGCTATAAGCAGAAGCTCAACCAAGCATTTAGAAAAATTTTTGAAACTTGATAAAAAATATGAGGCTGATGTGTTTTTAGGAAAATCAACCGACACCTATGATCGCTGTGGTCAAATAAAGTTCGAATACCAAGGAGAAAAAATTCCTAAAGAAAAAGTAAAAAAAGCATTAGAGCAAATAAGCAGAAAAAAAAGCCAAACGCCTCCGATGTATAGTGCTAAAAAAATAAATGGCAAAAAATTATACGAACTAGCTAGAAAAAATATAGAAATAAAGAGAAAACCACAAAAAATAAATATATTTTATATAAAAATAACAAAATATAATTGGCCGAATGTTAAAATTAAAATTCACTGCTCCAGCGGAACATATATTAGAACAATCGCCAGTGATTTGGGTCAAAAATTAAAATGTGGGGCACATCTTCAAGAGTTAAAAAGAATTGAAATTGGTAAATATAAATTAAAAAAAGCTATTAAAATAGAAAATTTAAATTCAGAAAACTGGCAAAATTTTTTATTTAAAAACCCGAACTGACGCTCGGGTTAAAAGATAAAAAAATAAAAAGTTAAACCTCAGATTCCATCCTGAAATAATCAAGCAGGAAGGCAATCCCCGAGGCAATAAGCAAAATAAAAAACAAATGATCTCCTGCCATTGGGCCATTGTAATATCCCAACTCCGAAAACAGAGCTATAGCCACGCCACAGGAAAAAAACAAAAATGAAAGCGCCGCATAAACCTTAAGTAATACCTTTTTAAAAGTCATAAGGGATAAGGCCCTTAAAATAATCCACAAAGAAAGAAAAGAAGAAAAAAAATAAATATTTTCCACCTTATTCTCGATAGTTCCCAGAATCTCAGTATTTGCTGATAAAAATCTGGCTCCGTAAAACAAAGCAAAAACCAATACAAAGCAAAAAACAATCTTTAAAGTTTTCATAACAAGGATATTTGGGTTTAACATTTTTTTAAAAGAACTTCTAAACATTTAATCACTTATAAAGAAAAAAGTCAATACTAGAATATAAAATACTTGACAAAAATGTAAAAATTTGATATAATAAATAATAGTAAAATTTAAATAATTAATATTAAAATTATGAAAATTGGTGATTTTTTTAAAGCCCAGGGGCTAAAAATTGATAAAAACACAGGGAAAATAGATAAAGTTGTTAGCGAGGAAGAAAAAAAAGTAGAAAGAGAAAAAGAATTAAAAAAAATGGGATATGGCCCAAATGGAGAAATTTTGGACAAGAAAAAAATAAATTATGATCCGATAAATGAAAAGGACTATTCATATTCTGGACAATACAAAAAATTTGAAAAAAAACATGAAGAATTATACTCCAACCAAGAAATAAGTAAAAAAACTGATAAGTTTGATGATACTTCTTATTTCTACGGGGAACAAGACGACTTGCAAACAGAGAAAGAAAATCAAAAATTTTTAGATAGTTTTAGCAATCAAGAAAATTTAGAAAATTTTATAAAGACATACGAAGAAGAACAAAGCGAAGAAAATGATTTCGAAAATAAAAACATTTTACTAGGTTCAGCTAAAAAAATAAAGGAAAAAAAAGAAAAAGATTTAAAAGAATATGAAAAAGAAAAAGCAAAACTTTCTGAGTATTCTGAATTCGAAATAAACATGTTTAAAGAAGCTTTAAATGGCAAGCTAGATAAAAAAGAAATTAAATTTGCCGATGGACAAAAAATGACCGAAAAACAAGTAAACGAATTAATTGATGAATTTAAAAATGAAGTGCCAGAAGAATTTGTTAAAACAATTAATAGAAGATTAATTTCGGAAAAGTTTAAATGGGAAGAAGAAAATTTCAAAAATGAAAAAATTATGGTTAGTTATTTTCCTGACAAAAAAAATCCTTCTATTAAATACATTCTAAAAGAAACAGGTGATACTGAACTGCAAACAATAGATAAGGTTTTTGTAGACAGCTCTGTGAAAGGGAATAAAGAGGTTATTAGAGACAGAAATGGATGTTTGCTAGTTTTCTGTTCTATGCCTATAAAATATAAAAACAAAACTGATATTAAAAAACCAATTAAGAAGTTTACTACGAAATAGATATAAGTATAATAAAAAACGGCGATTAAAAAATTGCTGTTTTTTTTATTTGTCAATTAATAAAAACTTTAAAAAATTTTTAACAGAATATTTAATTAAATAAAAAAACCGCACCTATTTAGATGCGGGGTCAAATCTTTTTGTATATTATTTTTTATTTTTTTTGTACTCTCTATATTCTCTGTACTCTAGGCTTAAATCAAAAAGATAATAGGTCACCAACAAAGAAATTAAAACTAAAAAAAATAAAGCTGCTTTTCCCTGAAAAAATCTCGTCCCATCCTCTATTACAAACACAGGGAGAGAAAGAATGACAGCGGGAAATAACATTGACAAAGAAGAGAGAATGCCAAAGGATCTGCTTTTTCTTAAAGGATTAATTATTATTAAAAATATTCTTAAAAATGCAACTAAAATAATTATACCTGCAAGTAAGACTGCGAATGTTTTCATTTTGTTTCTCCTATTTTTAGTTAAACAATTAGGTTAATTATTAAATTTACTAGCATAATAAACTTAATAATTAACCCGAGTCTAACCCTTTTGTTAAAGTTCTATCTATAACAAAAAAGTATATCACATAGATATACTTTTGTCAATAGTTGTGGCATTGCAGCGAAACGTTTACACTCGCCAGCTCACTCAATCTTTCCATTG
>CAZILW010000001.1:171543-177191 GCA_964540285.1 uncultured Gammaproteobacteria bacterium | reverse complement strand
TAAACAAGTTTCTGATTTACCAGAAGGAGCTAAACAAATGACTCCAGGAGGAATAGTTTTTGGTAGCGGTGAGTCAGGCGGAGGAACTCCAACTTGGACTTGTGGAGATGATTTTACAGACACTAGAGATGGTAATATCTATCCAACAGTCCAAATCGGAACTCAATGTTGGTTCGCTAAAAATTTAGCCTATCTTCCGGTTGTACATAGTAATACAGAGTTCGAAACTCAAGGAACCAACTCTCAACCAGGTTACGGTGTCTATGGTTATAATGGAAGTGTTGTGGTTGACGCTAAAGAACTCCCTAATTATTCTACTTACGGAGTATTATACAATTGGTATGCTGCTATGGCGGAAAGTGTTATTGAAGGAACTCAAGGGATATGTCCTATGAATTGGCACTTACCATCTGATAGTGATTTTTTAACATTGGAAAATTATTTGGATTATGGTAATTATACTCCATGGTGCACTCCGATTGGAGAGCCTGACGAATGTGGTGGAGAATGGGCTAATATGGGAGATTATCTGAAGTCATCAACTTTTTGGAATGGCACTAATAGTTCCGGTTTTAATGCTTTGCCGTCTGGTATTCGTCAAGGGGACGGTTCTTTTTCTTATTTTGATACAGATATTATTTTTTGGTCATCTTCTACTTTTAATATTTATGCCTGGTATCGTAATTTATATTCTTCTTCAACTAAGTCTGAGCGCTATCATCATCACAAACCTTATGGTTTTTCGGTGCGTTGTTTGAAAGACTAAAAGAAATAAAAAAATAAATATAAAGAAACCACATTATTTTGTGGTTTTTTTGTTTGCTATTTGAGAAGTTGATTTGTTTTTTTTGTATAAAATAATAATTTTATTATACCACGAAGTTTGAATAAAAAATAAATTAAACTTTAAGCACAATTAATCTATTTTTTCTATTTAAATCTTTAATTGTCTTTATTTCTGTTAATTTATTTTTTAAAATTTTTTTAATGTCTTTAGCTAATATATTCTTTTGCCAAGGGCTGATTTCCATATAAATTTCGGCTTTTATTTTATTGTCTTCTTTTAATTTTTTGATTTGTTCTAGCATTTTTCGATAAAAATCTAGACCATCTAGTCCTCCATATAAAGCTTTTTTCGGCTCAAATTTAATAGTAGGGGAATTATTTATTTCTTCTTTAGTTAGATAGGGGAGGTTAGCGATTATTATTAAATGTTTGTTATTTAAAAAATTGTTCTTATCATTTATTTTTATAACTTCTTCTAACAAATTGCTTTTATAAAAATTTATTTTTTTATGTAGGTTATATTTTTGGGCATTCTTTTTGGCAACTTTTAAGGCTTTGGGGCAAATATCTAGGCCATAAAAATAATTTTTTTTATTTTTTGATAAAATTTTAGCCAAGCTAATTATTAAACAAGCACTTCCAGTCCCAACATCAATAAATATTTTACTTTTTTTATTTTGCTCTTCTTTTTTTATAATTTCTTCTATTATTAATTCACTTTCGGGGCGGGGAATAAGAGTGTTTTTGTTTACATAAAATTCTAAGTCAAAAAAATTTCTTTTCCCATTTATATAGGCCAGAGGGTATAGCCTTAGCCTCTGATTAATTATTTGTTTAATTTTTTTATTTTCATTTTCTTTTATTTTTTGGTGACCATTACTAATCAAAAAAAGCCTATCCTTGTTTAGGGCTAAGCTCATTATCATTTCACTTTCTAGGTTGTAGTTTTCTATGCCTTTTTCAAATAATTTTTTCTGAATTTCTAAGTTTTTTTCTTTAATGGTCATTTTTTTAGATTTGTTGTTTTTGAAATTTTTTTAGTTCTTTAACTATTTCATCTATTTCTCCATTCATAACTTCGTCAATATTGTGCCAAGACATATTGACTCGATGGTCGGTTATTCTGCTTTGAGGAAAATTATAAGTTCTTATTTTATCACTTCTATCTCCTTTTCCGATTTGAGTTTTTCTTTCGGCCGATTCTTTTAAGGCTTTTTCCTCTTCTGCCTTGGCTAGTAATCTGGATCGTAAAATTTGCATAGCCTTTTCTTTGTTTTGATGTTGTGATTTTTCGTCTTGACAACTAACAACCATCCCGCTAGGAATATGAGTTATTCTGATAGCGGAATAAGTGGTGTTAACACTTTGACCTCCTGGTCCAGAGGAGCAAAAAGTGTCTATTCTTAAATCATTAGGGTCAATTTTAATATCAATTTCTTCAGCTTCTGGTAAAACTATAACAGTTGATGTTGAAGTGTGTACTCTTCCTTGTTTTTCGGTTTCTGGAACTCTTTGAACGCGATGAGTTCCGGCTTCAAACTTTAAGCTACCATAAGCTCCATTTCCGTTTACTAAAAAAATAATTTCTTTATAGCCACCAATTCCAATCGGACTAGAGCTTAATAATTCGTTTTTCCAACCCATTTTTTCAGCAAATTTAAGATACATTCTAAAAAGTTCGGCTGTAAACAAAGCTCCTTCGTCTCCTCCAGCTCCAGCTCTAATTTCAACGATAACATTTTTTTTATCGTTGGGGTCAGCTGGAAATAGTTCTTCATTTAGCTTTTCCTCTAATTCACCTTTTTCTGTTTCTAGTTGTTGCAATTCTTCACTAGCCATTTTTTTTAATTCTGGATCACTATCTGAGTCAATTACTTCTTTATTACCCTTAATATTTTCTTCTATTTTTTCTAGTTTTAAAATCAAATCATACGATTTTTTTAGGTTCGCATGCTCTTTGGATATTTTGGTTAATTGATTTGTGTCGGAAATTATTTGAGGGTCAATTAATTTATTCTCCAATTCTTTAAATTTGTCTTTTATTTCTTGAAAATTTTTCATATTGATAAAATAAAAGCTCTGTTTAGAGCTTTTATTAATTTATTATCAATTTTTTATTTATTTTTTTCTGATTGTTTTTGTGCTTTGGCTGCTCTTTTAGCTGTTTTACTGACACGTTTATCATCTTTCTTTTCCATTTTTGCTTGAAATTTACCAACGCGATTAGCAGTGTCAACTAATTTTTGTTTTCCAGTGTAAAAAGGATGGCAAACTGAACAAAGCTCTGTTTTTATTTCGTTTTCAGTTGATCCAGTAGTAAAGGCGTTACCGCAAGCGCAAGTAACTTTAGATTCCTTATTATACTTAGGATGAATATTTTGTTTCATATTGTTATATCAAGGTTTTTCGCTAATTTTTACGATTTTTCCTTTAAAATTATAAACATAAAAACCAACCATTTGGATGGCTAAAAATAGCATATCATAAATTAAAAAATAAGGCAAGAAGCTGGTTTTGTTTAAAATTGAAATTTTAATTTTATCTGTTATAATATAATTAGATTTAGTTTCAATTAAAACATATTAATAAAAATAATAAATATGATTAAAGATGTTGTTATTAAAAGTTTGAATAAATACGAGGATCAAAGAGGTTGGCTGAGTGAGGTTTATCGCCTGGATGAAACAAGTTATCGACCACAAATGGCTTATATTAGCGTTACTAAGCCTGGGGTAAGCAGGGGGCCACATGAACATGTATATCAAAGTGATTGCTTTGTTTTTGTTGGTCCAGGAAATTTTGAACTTTATTTGTGGGACAGAAGAGAAGATAGTGAGACTAAAGGAGAAAATATTAAAGTTATTGTTGGGGAAAATAATCCAAGCATGGTTATTGTTCCCCCAGGAGTTGTTCATGGTTATAAATGTGTTGGGGATAAGGAAGCTTATTGTTTGAACTTACCTGATAAGTTATATAAAGGGGACGGAAAACAGGAAGAAGTTGATGAAATTCGTTGGGAAGAGGATAAAGAGTCTCCTTATAAAATTGATTAATTTTTTATGGAAAACTGGGATAATCTGAAAAAATCAGAAGAAAAAAAAGATCTTAGTGAAAGTTATTCATCTAAACCCGAAAAATTTAATTCTTCTGATGAAAAAATAAAGAACAAGCAAGAGGATGATCTTTTAGAGTTTATTGATGATGGTGATCCAAAATTTTTAGAAAAGAAAAGAGAACTTATTTCTGATATTAGAAAAAAATTAGAATCTTTAAGTATTGGTGATTATAAAATAAACCCAGAAAGTGTTTTTATTAATCCTAGCGCCTTTGATTTGGCTCAGGGTTATGGATTATCCGAGACTTTTGAAATTTTAAAAAATGAATTTTTGTATGCTTTAGAGCACGATCGTAGTCTTGAAAAGAAGTTAAATATTTTTTCAATAGTGGGTAATTATTTGGAAAATGGAAATCGTCGTCAGAATTTGATTTTATATAAAAAGAAAAT
Source organism: uncultured Gammaproteobacteria bacterium (assembly GCA_964540285.1). GTDB lineage: Bacteria > Patescibacteriota > Patescibacteriia > Patescibacteriales > UBA12465. The sequence goes on along the minus strand of CAZILW010000001.1, from coordinate 172,900 downwards.
AGTTGAGAATTTTGAGAATTCAATTAAAATGCCTTTTTTGACAGAGGCTTCTTCTGATTTGCTTAAAAACAATCCTCAAGTTAGGGTTATTGATTATAGCAATGAATTAAAAGAGGGTTTTAATTGTTTTTTTGAAAAGAATGAAAATGCTTTAAACAACTTTTTTTCCGAGAAAGAAATTGATATTGATAAAAATAATAAAATTTCTATAAAGAGGGATAAAATAATTTTTTCGGATTTTGATTTTGAAAAAGGAGAGATTTATTTTGAATCAGAGAAATATAAAATGGCTAGCGAAGATCTTGATCGTATTGTTGAGAGTGAAAAACTTTCCTCGATTAAAGAAATAGAGGATTTTATTTCTTTTTTAAAAAGTGAGCTTGGAAATTTTTCCAAACCAGGAATGTTTTTTGGCAGTGAAAAGAGGGAAAGTAGAGAAAAGATAAAAAAGGAGATTTTAAACGCTAAAAAAAATCTAGAATATTCACTGGAAAGATTAAAAAGAAAGGAAACAAAAACTGGTGGTTATGCTTATCATAATGAATTTATTGAAACTTTTAATTCTTTTAAGATTAAGTTAGACCCAATCGAGAAAAAAATGAGCAAAGATGATCAGTTGAAATATAAATCAATTGTTAATAATTTTAGAGAATCATTATCTGATTTAAAATCTTTCGGACAAGATCTTTATGATGCTGAAAGTCTTAAATTTAACTTAAGACAAAGTACTTTGGCCTCCTATGGGAAGGGGAAGATTTATTTTTCAGCTGAAATTAATGATTTGAAATCTTTTAGTGATTTTGGGGAGATTATAAAATTGGCTTTTTTAAATAAACCTTTAGATTATAAAGGCCTGTCAGAAACTATTAGTAATTTTGTTGGTAAATTAGATAAAATTTTATCTACTTTTAGTCCTGATGATTTTAAGAAGTTTGAATATTTTAAATTATTAAAGAATGAATTTAATTCTTTTTGTTTGGCAAGCAGTGGTGATAGTCAGTTTGTAAAAGATATGACTTCTCGCTTTTTTTAATTTTTTTATTTTTCTTTTTTTATGAAAAAAATTTTAGTAACAGGTGGGGCAGGTTTTATTGGTTCTAATTTTATAAGGTATTGGTTTAAAAATAATCCTAATGATTTTATTATTAATTTGGACAAACTCACTTATGCTGGTAATTTAGAGAGCCTGAAAGATATTTCTAATAATTCTAATTATAAATTTGTTCAGGGTGATATTTGTGATTTTGATTTAGTAAATAAATTAACCAAAGAAATTGACTTGATAATTCACTTTGCAGCCGAGAGTCATGTTGATAGGTCTATAGAAAATAGTTCTGATTTTATAAAAACGAATATA
>CAZILW010000001.1:19885-171533 GCA_964540285.1 uncultured Gammaproteobacteria bacterium | reverse complement strand
AACTAGGGTTTTATTAGAATCAGCTAGAATTAACGGCGGAATTAGATTTCATCATATTTCAACTGATGAGGTTTTTGGTTCATTAGATTTAAATGATAAAAAGTTTAACGAGTTAACTCCTTACGATCCTAGATCTCCTTATAGTGCTTCTAAGTCCGCTTCCGATCATTTAGTTAGAGCTTATTACCATACTTATAATTTGCCGATTACTATATCAAATTGTTCTAATAATTATGGGCCTTATCAGTTTCCAGAAAAATTAATCCCTCTTTTTATTACGAACCTACTTTCAGGCAAAAAAGTACCAGTTTATGGTAGTGGAGAGAATATTAGAGACTGGATACATGTTGATGATCATAATCGTGGTGTTGAGGTGATTGTTAAAAATGGTAAAATCGGTGAAACTTATTGTTTGGGTGGTGGCAATGAAGTTAAAAATATTAAAATAACTGAAATGATTTTGAGTAAGTTAGGTTTTGGCAGTGAAATGATTGAGTTTGTCGGAGATAGACTGGGACATGATTTTCGTTATGCTATTGATTTTTCTAAAGCTCAAAAGAATCTTGCCTGGATGCCTAAAATTAATTTTGAAGAAGGGCTGGATGAAACTATTTCTTGGTATAAAAAAAATATTTCATGGTGGCAAAATATTATATCTAACAGGTCTAATAAAAAAATATGAGCAAGATATTAATTTTAGGTGCTGATGGTAATTTGGGAACACAATTGATGAAAAATCTAGAATTGTTTGGTTTTAGGCAATTAATTCCTTTTGGTAGAAATGATTTAAATTTGCTCGATTATGATTCTATAATTTCCAAGATATCAAAAATAAGTCCAGAGATTATTATTAATACGGCTGCTTATAATGCGGTTGATAAATGCGAGGAATTTGAAGATGAATTTAATTTGGCTAAAAAAATTAATTCTGAGGCTGTAAAATTTTTAGGTAAGGCGGCTATTAAGAATAATTCTGTTTTAATTCATTATTCAACTGATTATGTTTTTGGTGGGGATGTTTGTCATGAGGATGGTTGTCATGATGATTGTCTTTTGAGATTTAAAGAAAATGGTGGGTTTAGAGAGGATGATAGCCCTTGTCCGATAAATAAATATGGCTTAACTAAATTGTGGGGAGAAGAAGAACTATTAAAACTAAAAGATAAAAAATTAAAATATTATATTATTAGAACTTCAAAGTTATTTGGTCCAAAAGGTAAGTCGAACAATTCCAAGGAAAGTTTTTTTGACTTGATGCTGAAATTATCAAAAGATAGAAGCGAAATAAGTGTTGTTAATGAGGAGTTGAGTTGTTTTACTTATACACCAGATTTAGCTCGCCAGACAGTTGATATTTTAAACAGTAAAAAGGATTATGGAATTTATCATATTAGAAACAGTGGACCAGCTATTTGGTATGACGCGGCACGAGAATTGTTTAAAATGAAGGATATTAATGTTAAAATTAATCCGGTTTCAGCTGATAACTTTCCTCGTCCAGCTAAAAGGCCAAAATATTCTGTTTTAGCCAATTCTAAACTACCCAATTTGAGAACTTGGCAGGAGGCCCTGAGTGAATACTTAAAAAATATTTAAATAGTTTAATAAAAATTATGAAAGGAATTATTTTATCGGGCGGAAGTGCAACTAGACTTCGCCCCTGTACCAAGGTTACGTCAAAACAATTACTCCCAGTTTATAATCGTCCAATGATTTATTATCCGCTAAATACATTAATTAAGGCTGGTATTAAAGATATTTTAATAATTGTTTCTCCTGAACAAGCTGGGCATTATTTAAATTTGCTTGGTAGTGGAAAGGAAATGGGGGTTAAATTTACTTATGAAATTCAAGATAAGCCAGAGGGATTGGCACAAGCTTTTATTATTGGAGAAAATTTTATAGATGATGATAGTGTTTGTATGATTTTGGGTGATAATATTTTTGAAGATGATTTTAGCGAAGATATTAAAAATTTTAAAAGTGGAGCTAAAGTTTTTGCTAAAGAAGTTTCTGATCCAAAAAGATTTGGTGTGGTGGAGTTTGACGAAAACAGAAAGGCGATATCAATTGAAGAAAAACCCCAAGATCCAAAATCTAATTATTGTGTAACAGGTTTGTATGTATACGATAATAAAGTGGTGGAAATTGCTAAAAATTTAAAACCATCAACTAGAGGAGAGTTGGAGATAACTGATGTTAATAAAATTTATTTAGAAAAAGGAGAATTGGATGTTGCTATGGTCAGTGGTGCTTGGATTGACGCTGGCACATTTGATAGTTTGCTTGAAGCTCAGATACTGGCTAAAAATAAATTGCAGGATAAAATGGTGATTTAATTTAAAAATATGTCTAAAATATTATCAAATCAAGAGGTGAAGGGAATGGCTGATTGGTTGCCGGAGGAATTTTTTATTAGAAATTATATTTTTTCCAAATGGCGCGAAGTTTGTCTTTCTTATGGTTTTTCAGAGTATTTAACTCCAATACTAGAAAATGCTGATATTTACCGGGCTAAATCTGGCGAAGATATAGGCACCAAGGAGTTGATGGTGTTTACTGATCAGGCTGGCAGAGACTTGGCTATTCGCCCAGAAATGACTCCTAGTGTTTCTAGGATGGTTTCTAAGATTTATCAATCAAGTCCTAAGCCACTTAAATTATTTTCTATCGCTAATTTTGTGCGTAATGAAAAACCGCAAAGAGGTCGCAATAGAGAATTTTGGCAATTAAATTGTGATATTTTTGGCGAAGATAGTTTATTATCTGATTTAGAAATTTTAAAATTATCTATTGACTTAATGCTGGCCTTTAATCCGCCAAAAGATTCTTTTGTTTTAAAAATAAATAATAGAAAACTAATTGATGATTTGTTTTTCTTACTTGATTTAGCTCAAGATAAAAAAATGGCCCTAACTAGACTAATGGATAAATATGCCAAGCTTTCAAAGGAAAGTTTTATCGAATCTATGAAAGAAATTGGATTATCAAGCGATAATATTGAAAAAATAGATAGTTTTTTAAACGCCAAATCATTAGATGATTTAAGCGAAAAGCTTCCAGAGCTGAAAAACAAAGAAAGTATTGAGGAAGTCAAAAAAATAATGAAAAATTTATCAGATTTGGGTTATGAAGAATATTTGGCCTTTTCATCTTCACTTATTAGGGGTTTTGACTACTACGATGGCTTGATATTCGAAATTTTTGACAATCACAAGGATAACAATCGAGCTATGTTTGGTGGAGGGAGATATAATGGCTTAGCTGATCTTTTTGGTTCTAGTAGTTTTCCAGCTGTTGGCTTTGCTCCAGGGGATGAAACTTTTAAAATATTTTTGGAATCTTGGGGAATATTGCCAGAACAAAATATTTATCAAGATAATTATTATTTACCATTACTGAGCGAAAAATTAGTAAAAGATACTTTTATATTGGGAAATAAGCTTAGATTACTGAGCAAAAAAGTTGAACAAGGATTAAATTTAACAAAAATAGGCAAGGCTTTAGAATATGCTAATAAAAAAGGATTGGGTAAAATTGTTATTTTTGGTGAAGAAGAATTTGAGCAAAAGATTTATAAAGTTAAGGATATGAAAAGCGGAGAGGAGGAAACTTTTGATTTGAATTGATTATATGAATTTATTTTTTAAAATATGGAAGATTGTATTTTTTGTAAAATAGTCAAAGGAGAAATTCCTTCGCATAAAATATATGAGGATGACTTAGTTTATGCTTTTTTGGATGTAAAACCAGTTTCCGCTGGTCATATTTTAGTAATTCCAAAGGATCATTGTGATAATATTTTTGATTGCCCAGAAAATATTTTATTTCAGATAATAAAAATTTCAAAAAAAATAGCCCAATTAGCAAAAGAAAAATTGGGGGCTGATGCTGTAAATATTGCTAATAACTCCGGAAAAGAGGCTGGACAGGAGGTTTTTCATTTACATTTTCATATAGTTCCTCGCTACAAAGATGATGGTATGAAGTTGGATTTTATTGGTAAAAAAGATTTGGATGTAGATTTAGGAAGCCTAAAAAACAAACTAATTTTATAACCTCAACATTGGTTTTCGATCGAGTTCTAATATTTTATCAGCTTCAAGCTGGTTTTTTTTATTTAAGATATTGTAATAAGCAGCAATTCCAATCATAGCAGCGTTATCACTGCGGAATTTTTTTTCCGGTATAAAATAATTTTTATTTAATTTTCTGACAATATTTCCGATTTCTCGAGTGATATATTTATTGTTACTAACCCCACCGCCGATAAAAACTGACTTTACTTCTGGGTATTTTTCAATAGCTTTTATTAACTTATGCGATAGTGATCTGGATATAGCGTTTATAAATTCTCGCGCAAAATTATAAGACCAAGCAGTGTCTTTTTTATGTTTTTGACGCAATTCTTGAATTTTGTATAAACAAGCAGTTTTAAGGCCAGAAAAACTAAAATTAAAGTCACCAGAGCGCATCATTGGAATGGGTAGTCCAAAAGTTCCAGCTAGTTCTGATACTGGTTTTTTACCACCTTTTTCTTTCCAAGCTTTTTGAGGATTATTCCAATTATTTTTAGCTTTATCAGCTAAACTACTTATAATCGGTCCGCCTGGGTAGCCTAAATTTAGCATTCGAGCTACTTTATCAAAAGCTTCTCCAGCGGCATCGTCTAGCGTTTCACCTAGTATTTTATAGTCTCCAATTTGTTTAACATAAACTATTTCACTATGATTTCCTGAGATTAAAAGTCCTAGGGCTGGAAATAATTTTTCTTCTTCATTTATTTTTATTTTTCCTTGGCCATTTTTGTTTAAAAGCAGGGAAGAGAGTAAATGTCCTTCCATGTGATTTATGGGGACAAGTGGTTTTTTATTTCTGCTTGCTAAAATTTTAACAAAATCAACGCCAACTTCTAAGGCAATAGCAAGCCCTGGTCCATAAGTAACAGCAAAAAAGTCAATTTCTTCTTCTTGTATTTTAGCTCTTTTTAAAGCTTCTAAGTATACCTTGTCTATGTTTTCTCTGTGGGCTCTTCGGGCAATATCAGGTACAACTCCGCCCCATTTTTGATGAAGCTCTACTTGTGAAGAGACTACGCTGGATAAAACAATTCTGTTTTTTAAAACAGCCACCGAGGTGTCATCACAACTAGTATCAATTGCTAAAATAATTATTTCTTTTTTGTTTGTTTTTTTATTCATAGGTTTCTATTTCTCGTGAGTCTTCGTCTAAATATTTAAAGGAAATATTTATAATTTTTCCATTGGCATTTTTAATTTTCTTTTTTAAATCCGTAAAAAATTTGTCAGCCCATTCAATGGAAATAATATTATCTGCTTTCAAATAATTGTCTATACCAATAGTCTCTAAGTCTTTGATATTTTCTAAGCGCCAAGTGTCAATGTGAACAAATTTTCCTTTTCTTTGACCCAGCTTATAATCGTACTCATTTAAAATAGTGAAGCTAGGGGATTTAACCATCTCTTTGATTTGTAATTTTTGGGCTAGTCCTTTGGAGAATTGAGTTTTGCCAGCACCAAGTTCACCCATTAAGAAAAAAATTAAAGGTTTGTCTAATGGCTCGTCAATATATTTTAGCATATTCATAGAGCCAAAATTTAACATTTCCTCGGCACTAGTGGTTCTGGCCTTGAGCACTGCTTTTTTATGTGAAATTTGTTTAGAGAAATCAATTTGTCCTTGACGCATGATATTGAGATTGTTCATGGTAGTGTCAACTACAGTTGAAGTTTCTTTTTGTTCTAGTTCTCCGGCATCAATTATTAAATCAATCAAATCTTGGCTTTTCTGGGGGGCGGTTTTTAGTAAATTTTTTATACTATATGGCTTGGGTAAATATGAAGGATTAGCTGAGGTGGCAGTAAAGGGCTTACCAAATTCTTTGATAATATCTAAAACTAACTTATGATCAGGAATTCTAATTCCTAATGTTCCATATTCAGATTCAACTTCTTTAACTACTTTGCCTAAACTTTTGGAAACCACAGTTATTGGGCCGGGAAGGTAATTATCATATAAATTTTGGGCAATTTCGTTAATTTCGACGTATTTTTGAGCCATTTTAGAGTCAGAGACAGCAATAGACAGCGGTTTTCCCTCGCGCCTTCGTTTGTATTTATATAATTTGGCTATAGCTTTTTTGTTGGTGGCGTCAGCTCCTAGTCCGTAGCAAGTTTCAGTTGGGAAAACAAAAATACCACCGTTTTTTAAAACATCAACGGCTTTTTTTATTACTTCTTGGTGATTTTTTTTGTTGTATTTAACTATTTCCATTGTTTTTATTATAGCAAGAATAAAAATAAAGGCAATTTATGATTGGTTTGTGGTTTTTGAGAAATTGATTTATAATATTAGTATAGAGATTGGATAAGATTTGTACAATGATTAATTAAATAAAGAAACATAAATTAATAATAAAAATATGCCTGAAACAGAAACGATACAACCAATAGAATATAAATTGCGCATCGAATTTTTCTGTCTAAAAAATAGAAAATTTTTTAATAAAATTGATAATGTTATACAAAATAAGCCATTTAAATTTGGTTTAAAAATTACTAACATATGTGATAAGGCTTGTCCAAAAGGAAAATTAAAAAGTCTGTCAATTAAATCTGGAGTGGGAGGGACAATAGTTCATACCGATGAAGTTGAATTGGCGTTTCAAGAATTAAACCCCCGTCAGGAAACTATTATCATGTGGCCAAACCTTCAAAAAATAATAATGAAGGAGGAGGTATGGATAGATTGCATAATTGAACCGGAGGATAAATCAATTTCAAAATTTGTCACTTTTTAATATGACAAAGATCGTCAAAAAGATGATGAGTTTCATGCGACTAATTTTTGGGGCAATGCTCTCTCGGTTAGAGGGGAATTAGAATAAGAACAAGCCAAGACAAATTTTTTAATGTTTATATTGACGTTACTTGTTTTTTTAGATGGTGTATGTGGACTCGATATAATTTTTAAAAAATTATTTCAAACATTCGGTTGGTTGTTTTCTATAATTGGCATGTTATTTGCTGTCATGAGTCGTTAATGTTTTGTCATCTAATAATAGACTTCCGTTTTATAAATCAAGCAAAATTATTATGAAGAAATTTATTGTAAATTCTTATCAACTAATTGAAACACAAAAATGGGTTCCTTGTGGAACATTGTTCGAAACTGTTGATGAGGATAAAATCAATATTCAAGAAGCTGACATATTTCCGCCCGAATTTAGGTTCGATACGAAAGATGAAGCAGATAAATTTTTCAGAAATTATTTTTCTCAAAGAGATTATAATGAAGACACTAATAAATAATTTTATTTAGATTATTTATTTTTTAATTATTAAAAAAAATTTATGAAATTTAATAAAAAAAAATTCGCTAAAGAATGGATTGTTTTTATAGGTGGATTGTTTTTTGCGTTTTTATTACCATTATTAATTATTTTAATAATAGCTATTATTAAGGGTAAATTTTTACCAGCAGGAGAATTGTATGAAATTATTTTCGAAGCAATGTTTAACGGTGATATTGGTGTTTATATTCTTATATTATTACCATATATTTTAATTCAATTTATTAGATCAATAGTTTGGTCTATAAAAACTATAAAATCAAAAAAATAATTAATATTTATTTTTAAAATATTCTTTTAATAATTTATAACAAAAAATAAAACAAACAACATTATGAATGAAAAATTTTACAAAAAATACGCTTGGGTAATTTTTCTTATTATAGGAGTTATGGTTGTAGCCGGTGGAATTCCTCATGTATTTGGTCTTAACACTGATCCGGCATTGGTACAAACTATTAGTGGTAAAACAATAGACGAACTTAAAACCTCGGATCCGATGTTCTTTGATTTATATAATTTTTATTTCAGCGGTGGAGGCTTGTCTGACTTGGGGTTTGCTTTTTTTCTTATAGTTATTTCTATATTTGCTTATAGGCGAGGACAAAAATGGGCTTGGTATTCTTTTTTATTTGTTCCAATTTATTTTTTAGCTTGGATTGTTCTTAGTTCAACCCTTCCTTCCGAATCTCAGTCATCATTATTTTCATCACTTATAATAATAATCGTTTTAAGTTTAATAGGTCTAATTTTGCCATTTAGAAGGTTTTTTCCCAAAAAGTAAAAGCGATTTATATCCTCAAAGAGCGTTTTCGCTCTTTTATTTTGGCCTAAAATGTGCTATAATATACTTATGAATCAAGAAAAAATAACAAAAATAGCAATATTTCAGAAAAAGGGGATAAGGAAAACTATTTATAATAATGAATGGTGGTTTTCGATTATTGATATAATAGAAGCTTTAACTAAAACTGAAAGGTCAAGAAAATATTGGAGTGATTTAAAGAAAAAACTTGTTTCAGAGGGTTACTTTCAGTTGTCCGAAAAAATCGGACAACTGAAATTAGAATCATCCGATGGTAAGAAATATCTTACTGATTGTGCTAATACTGAGACTATTTTTCGTATAATTCAAACTATACCATCACCCAACGCCGAACCTTTTAAGCGTTGGTTAGCTAAAGTTGGCTATGAAAGAATTCAAGAAATAGAAGATCCAGAGATAGCAACAAAGAGAACGAGAATGCTTTATAAGACCAAAGGTTATTCCAATGCTTGGATTGAAAAAAGAATGCGTGGCATTGAAGTTCGAGAAACATTAACTGATGAATGTAAAAATAGAGGAGTCAAAGAGGGCAATGAATATGCTATTTTAACAGCGGAGATTTCCAAGGCGACTTTTGGTTTGACTCCGACTCAGTATAAAAAGTTTAAGGGCTTACAAAGAGAGAATTTACGTGACCATATGAGCGATTTGGAGTTAATTTTCACAATGTTGGGAGAAGCATCAACAACAGAAATAGCCAAAAACAAAAATTCTCAAGGATTTGATGAAAACAAGATATCGGCTCATGAAGGTGGCGGTGTGGCTGGCAAGGCTCGGAAAGACCTAGAAAAAAGAAGCGGAAAGAAGATTGTTAGTAGAAGAAATTATTTATTAAGATAATAAAATGACAACAGTAATTTTAATTGGAGGACCGCCAATGTCTGGCAAATCTACTTTAACCTCTGATTTATCAAAAAAATATAATTGTCCATGGGTATCTTCTGATTTTATTAGATCATGGATGAAGTCTATTGTTTCTAAAAAAGATTATCCCAGTCTTTTTAATTTTGAAAATATTAGTGCCGAAGAGCATTATAAAAAACATTCAATTGAAGAGACTATAAAGCAAGAAGAGGCAAGAGATAAAGATGTTTTTATTGGTGTTGAAAATTTTATTTTAAAAAATGATGAGTGGGACTTTTTTATTGTTGAGGGGATATCAATTCGCCCTGAATTTGTTTCTAATATAAAAATAAAAAATTTAAAAATAATACCATTTTTTTAGTTGACAATAACGCGACCAGAATTAGAAACGGTTTGTTTTCCAGGGGTCTTTGGGATGAGGCTAAAAATTACGCTGATTGGGTGAAAGAAATTGAGGAGAAATATATCTTAAAGACAAATGAAATGTTTATAAAAGAATGCCCGAAGTTTGGATTTAAATATTTTGAAATAAAAAATGATAGACAAGAGACTGAGAAGGATATTTTTAAATATTTGGACAAAAGCTTTGTTTAAAAAATTAATCGATAAGTTTTTAGTTAAATTAATTGATAATGATAAAGTAACATGAAAAAAGTTTTAGTTTTATTATCTATATTCTTGGCTATTGGTTTTTTTTATTTTTGGCAAAATAAAGATAAAGAAGAAAAAGAAAATACTTCCATAGTTCCAGATCTTCACAAAGGAATAGCTGGTGTAAATCAATTAAAAGAAATGAGAGATGAAAATCCAGCTTCTGGACCACTTTTTTATACTACCGATGGCGAAGCAATCAGCTCACTTAAAAAAACTGAAGTTTTTGATTATACTATAGAGGATTTTAAATCTATGAGCCTTTCTTGTGGGCAGGTATATGACTCTGTTTATTTTGAATATTTGATTAATAAATTCGAGGGTTCAAGTAAAATAATTTATAATTTTAAATATGACAGGGGGGATGATTCTAGCTACGAGGTTACGTTAATACCCAATAAAATAAAATATAAAAATTTAGATCAATTTAAAAGGGATTTTGATGTTTGTGAGTTTGGAGCCGAGGCTTATCCAAAAATGTTAAATGATAATTGGCTTTTGTTTGTTAGCTCTTGCGGCTCTAGTTTTTCTGATAATTCAAATATTATAAATAGCTGCGAAAAAGCAAGAGATATAATTGAACCAAATTTAAATTTTAATTATTAAATAAATATGAAAAATAAATTACAAATACTATACATCCACGGTGGCGAAACTTTTAAAAATAAAAAAGATTATTTAAATTTTTTAAAAAACCGTGAAATTTCTATTGAAGAAAAAAACAAATGGCATGGAGCATTTTTAAAAAATAGCCTGGGAAATAAATTTGATATTATTAAGCCTCGCATGCCACTAGCTGATAATGCTAAATATGAAGATTGGAAAATACATTTTGAAAGACATTTTCCGTATCTTAAAAATAATATAATTTTAATAGGTGGCTCTTTGGGTGGAATATTTTTGGCTAAATATTTATCAGAAAATAAATTTCCTAAAAAAATATTATCAGTTTATTTAGTTTGTCCGCCTTATGACAATTCTTTGCCGAGCGAAGATTTAGTTGGCGGTTTCAAATTATCGTCAGACTTGTCAAAGTTAGATAATTGTTCAAAAAATATAAATTTACTTTTTTCTCAAGATGATTATATTTTGCCAGTATCTCACGCTGAAAAATATAGAAAAAAACTAAAAAAAGCTAATATTGTTATTTTTGAAAGTAAAAATGGACATTTTTTTATTTCTGAATTTCCAGAGATAGTAGAAATGATTAAAGGTGATTTGAAAAAAATGAAATAATTTTATGAATCCAATTGATATAATAGAAAAATATTACGATAAAAATTCCAAGCTATATAATATTTTAATTGAACATGGTCTTGCGGTCGCTAAAAAATCTATTGATTTTGCTGAAAAAGTAAAACATTTAAATCCAGATTTGAAATTTATTGAAGAAGCGGCTATGTTACATGATATAGGTATTTTTTTGACTCATGCACCAAAAATAGAGTGCTTTGGAAATGAGCCTTATATTAGGCATGGTTATTTAGGTAAGCAAATTTTAGAAAAAGAGGGTTTTTATAAACATGCCTTGGTTTGTGAAAGACATTTGGGTTTTGGGCTTTCGGCTCAAGATATAAAACTACAAAATTTGCCCTTACCTCAAGAAGATATATTGCCAATATCAATAGAGGAGCAAATAATTTGTTTTGCTGATAATTTTTTTTCTAAAGAAAATCCTAACAAAGAAAAGAGTATTGATATGGTTAAGTCTTTGTCTTTAAAGTATAACGGTAAAAATCATTTTAATAACTTTAATAAGTGGTCAGAAATGTTTCTTTAGCTTTTTATAAATATTTTAATTAAGATTACATAATAACTAAACATTTCGTTTAGTTATTTTTTATTTTTAGTTTAAAGAGCTGTTAGGGCTCTTTTGTTATTTTAAGCTCAACATAATCTTGTTCGTTTTTAAAGTAATATTTTTTTATTGTTTAAATAATAAAAGAAAACGATTTGGCGCGATTATTTATTTCTTATTACTAAAATTGATTTTTCTTTTTTAGAAATAAAAAAACTTTAATAATCGCGCCCAAGATTTTTATTAATTTTTTAAAATATGAAAAAAACATCAAAGAAATTTTTATTTTTTTTAGCTCGATTTAAAAAGATTCTGATTATTAAAAAGAAAACTTTAATTTTTATTCTAGGCTTGTTTTTATTATTTTTTTTGTTCTTATTTTTTAGTTTTTATGGTTCTTGGTGGTTGTTTTGGCCACAAAGTATCAAGGCTTCAATTGCCATTAATCGTTTAGCAGTTTCTGTTTATAATAATCCAGATTGTCGAGATTTCTGTTATTTTGAGCAACTAAATTATGAAAAAGTAATATCCGAATCTTTAAATAATAAAAGAATTTTTAATCGCTTGACTAGACTTATTTTTAACGAAAATGATAACTTGAGCTGGAGATTGAGAGCTTTGGACATAGTTTTAAAAAGCGAAATTAGTGACTTAAGTTATTTCTTAGACAAATCACAAGAGTTTATTAATAATCGAGATGGTTCATATCAGATTAAACAGAAATTAATTTTAAATTTTAAAACTGAATTAGATTATTTCGATTATCTTGATGAATTAAAATTTGAGCTTTTAAACGATAATCTTGATCAGCTCAAGGCCAAAGATTCTTTATCCTTTTTGTTTTTATTAGATGAATTTGATTTTGATTTAGTTTTTGAAATCTTAAATAAGTCATCAAATATTTCTCTACTTAAAAATATTATCTTAAAAATTAATTCCAATGATTATTATCTTTTGCTTGATAATGATTATCGTTTAAAATATTTGAAATTATTAGAAGAAATATTTTTTAAGTTTGATGATTATGATTTGCGTAGTTTAATTATTTTTTCTTTGACTGATTTTTTGTCCGAAGATTTCGAAAATGATTATTTAATTTTATTGCAGCGTTTATATGTTCATGAAAGTTGTGACAGATTTAGTAAGTTTTTAATAGCTGATATTTTAAATTCTCATTCAGATAAAAATTATGCCTATCCAGAGATAGATCAGGCAGAATGGGCAGATTATTATAATTTTTCCAATTAGGATTAGCTTCTCAAGAGCTATGATTTAAATATAAATTAATTTATTTGGAGCTATGATTTTAAGGTTTTTATTAAAAAACCGACAAGCGCTATTTATTAGCGTTTTGTTTTTAGGTTTTTTTATTTGTCAGTCAGCCAAAGCCATGCCAGTTGGAGCTTTACTGTATAGAACCTCTGGTGGCGGAAATTTATATGGTTATAATACTGATGAATTGGTGGTTGTTAAAAATAAGATAATTAGAAATATTTACACTGGTCATGTAGGAATTTATATTGGCAAGGAGAACGGGCAAGATTATATTGTTGAGGCTATGCCTAAGGGTTTGATTAAGGTGCCAGCTAATCGTTTTATTAATACTAAAAATGGGGAAGAGTTAATTGGTGCCAAAATACCAAAAAATATAAACGAACTTCAGAGATTAAAAATAGTTCAATTAGCCAAAACTTTAGCTGAACAAAATTTATCTTATGATTTTGATTTTAAAAAACAGAAAGGTCCTTTTAGTGGTCAATGGACTTGTGTTGGTTTGACTGAAAAAATATATGAAAGTGCTAATATTTCCAATCCTTTTAATCTTTCTTCTTTGGAATATGACCCACGTTTTTACGCTATTAACATAACACCTGATGGTTTTGATAATTATAGTGTGCAAAATAATAAAAACGGTGATTGTTTGTCTAGAGATTATGAATTTTCTAAGGTTTCAGCTAATAAGGAAAGCCTTGTTCCTTTTCCGGAGTTGATTGGTTTTAATTCTGGTTATGAATATGATGGAGAAAGATATTTTTTCTTTCCCTTAACTCAGTTTTGGCAAGAGAGCTTAGTTGATGTTGAGGTTGATATTGAACTTAGTAGTGATTTTTCTGATGAAGATGTTAGAGGTAATGTTCCTGAAGTGGCTATGATTTTTAAGTGGAGTTTTATTAACAATCCTTTATCATCTTTAAATAAAATTTTTGATAAAATTGCTTCAATTTTTAAGAGTGATAAAAATAAATATGTTTTTTTTGATGATGAAAGCGGTCAGAGTAATGAAAATTTTTTAGCAAAAAATGATAAAGATTTTACTTTAGAAAAAAATGACTTAGCTTTATTAGATGAGCTTTCTGATGAAAGTTTTATTGATCAGAAAATAGATGAAAACGAAAAAAAGAATAATGATTTATTAAAAAAATTAAAAAGCTTAATTAGTATTGATAGTTCTTTGGCAAGCTCTAATAGTTTAGCTGATAATTTCAATTTAGGGCTTGATTTAAATAGCTCTTCTGTTTTAAGTTCTAATATTTTAGAGGATGAGCTTATTGATAAACAGGTAGAGGTTTTTGCAAGCAGTGTTGAAAATTTTGAAATTTTTAAGAAAAATTTATTAATTAATCAAGTTTATGCCACTTTAAGCGATGACTATATAGAGCTATACAACCCCAATAATATCGATATTGATCTAGAGGAAGCAGGTGTTAGATTATATAAAAGCAAAACTTCACTTACTCCATCTCTTATGGTGCGAATTGGTAATTTAAATGATGGAATTTATCCAGGAGGAGTTATAATTCCTGCCAGTGGCAAATATATAATTGCCAGAAGTTCAGCTTCCGAGGAAATAAAAAGTAAAGCAAATGCTATTGTTAGTAGAAGTGATTTTTCTTTTACGGGTAAGGCCTATACTATTTACTTATCTGGTGGAGTTGTTTCTAGTGATGATGATGAAGATATTATTGATAAAGTTGGTTTTGGCGAAGCTAAATATTTCAAGATTAAGTCGGCTGTAGAGATTTTGGACAATCATGTTTTATTTAGGAAGAATAATTTAAATACTAATAATAATTTTTTGGATTTTGCTTTACTAAATTTAATTCCAGAAAACCAAAATAATAATCAAGAAAACAATAATCAAAATCAGACAACGGATAATAATCAAAACAATCAAAATAATCAAAATAATCAACAGGATCAAAATAATCAAAATCAAGAAATAGAAAAGCAAGGAGAAAGTTTACTTCCAATATTAATAAGCAAAATTTATGCCACTGATAAAGATGATTATGTTGAGCTTTACAATCCTAATGAAGTTGACATTAATTTGGAAACAAATTCTTATCGTTTGTATAAAACAAAAACCGGAGCAAGTCCTTATTTGATGCTAAGATTCGGTAATTTGTCTGATGCTTCCTATCCTGGTGGTTTTATAATTAAAGCTAAGGGGAAATATTTAATTGCTCGAGCTGATGCTTCAGTTGAAATTTTAAATAAAGCTCAGGCTATAGTGAGTCGTAGCGAATTCACTTATACTGGTGATGCTTATACTATCTATTTGTCTACTGGAGTTGTATCTAGCGATAACGATGAAGATATTGTTGATAAGGTTGGTTTTGGTGGGGCTACCTATTTTCGCACATCACCATCTTTGGAGATTTTAGATAATCATCTTTTAATTAGAAAAGCCCAGGCTAATTCTACTGCAATTTTGATGGCTGAGAATTGTGAACATTTCTTTTTGGGCAATGGTTTTGATTCTAAAAATAATAATTTTGATTTTGTTTTACTTGATTTGAGCAAGCTTGAGGGGGATTATTGTAATTTTAGCCAAGAAAATAATCAAGATCAAAATAGTGATGACTCTAATGAAAACCAAAGTGATAATCAAGATGAGTCGAGCAATTTTTTTTATAATTATTGTTTAAATGAAGGGATGGATGTCAATGATATTATAAATTTATGGCATTTTGATGAATGTCAGGGTGATTTAGCTTATGATTTTGCTGGTAATAATAATATGGACAATTTAGATATTTCTTGGTTAATGGAGGAGGGCAATTGTTCAATTAGTCATAATCAGAGTCAAAATAGTATTAGTACGAAAATTAGCGAACTTTTTGATTCTAATAATTTTACTTTGTTCTTTAAATATAAGCTACCTTATTTAAACTCTCGCCCGATGCTTAGGTTTAGCAATTCTAGTAGTGATTCTTATTTTCAAATTCAATTTTACAGATCATATTCAGAGTTTAAGGGCCTACCTAATGTTCCTAGGAGATTAGATGATTTAAAATGGCCAACTGATAATAATTGGCATCAGTTTGCCTTGGTAGTTGATAAATCTTCTGATTATTGGGCTTTATATAATGACGGTGTTGAGGTTTTAAGAAGAGAAATTGGTCCAAATTTTATAACCGAGGTTGATAGCTTATCTTTAATTGCTACTGGTAACGAGACTGTTTTTGATGAAATTTCAATATTTAAAAAACCATTAAAGCAATTAGAAATTTTTAATTTTTATCAGAAAAATTTAGCTTTCAATTCTTTAGATTGTCAAAAAAGAAGATTTAAAAACCCTCAACAAGTAGTTTATTTTAATTTTGATGATAACTACTTTCAAGAACTAGAGAATGGTAAAATTAATATTTATGATTTTAATGAAAGCAATTTAAACGCTGAGCTAGAAATAAGTAAAGATTCTTTGTTAAATAATGAGAATAATTTTTATTTGAATATAGACTCAGGAGCAGAAATTGGGATAAATAGCTCTGTTTTAAAAATAAAAGAAAAACCAGATTTATCTTTATCTTTTTGGTTAAAAAGAGAATTAACCGAAGACTCATTAAGTTCTTTTGATATTAAAATTTTTTCTGACAATAAAAATATTTTTGGACTTAATTTGGAGAATAATTTTTTCTATTATTTTAATGATTTGACTTGTCAAATTGATGAAGATATTTCTAGTCTTTATTTAGATGATAATAGGTGGCATCAGATAGTTTTAGTTTATGATTATTATAGGTTTGAGCTGAGTCTATACATTGATGGTTTTTTAAAAAAAACAATGAATAAGAATTGGCTTGACTATAATGTGATTGATAAAATCATATTCTCTTCAGAGGAGGGAAGCTCCTATCTGGATGAAATAAGTTTGTCATTGGGTCTTATAGATGCTTTTGATGTTTCTTCTTTTTATTTGAATAAATTGGATTTGTTTAATTAGGGAGGTAATAAATATAGGTATAAAATATATATTGACAAATTAATTAAAATATGATATAATATGTAGTTAGTACCTAAATAATTTAATAACTCAAAAAAAAGAAGGCATGAATAATCAATCTTTTTCAAGACCAGTATCCGCCAAAGACATTCAAAGGCAAATCCAGGATGGTATTGCTGAGATGCAGTGTTCTTTTTGCGAGGGTTGTGAATTTTTTAATAGTTGTGAGATTGGAACGGCCCTTTATCATGAAGAGCTGGAGTCTCAGGCTAGGGCAGATTTTTACAATTTTGGTCCAGCAGATGACCCCTTTGATTTTGGACCGGAAGAGAGTTTTTTTGATTTTTTTGACCTCGAAGATTTTAACCAGGAAATGGAAGACATTGAATTGAGCATGATAAAATCGATAATTATGCTTAATCCCGAAAATTCTAGTCTTAACTATGAAGATCTTGAAAGAATGGCTAGAGAAGAGTATCGGCTTTGTCGCGATAATTAAGTATCAGGCATTATTTTAGTGGAGCGTTCAATTGAACGCTCTTTTTTTAAATTGACTTTTAACCCTGATTTTAGTATTATTTATATAATTAAGTTAAGTAGATGATTGCTTTGTTTTTTTAAAAAAATAAAGAGGAAAGTCCGGACTCCTGGGATTCCAAAGGAATTCGTGATGACAGTGGGTAACGCCCACCAAGCGTGAGCTTAGGGAAAGTGCCACAGAGACAATACTAGCCATTTTTAATGGTGAAAGGTGAAAAGTTTGTTGAGGTTTTTAAGCCACAACATCTACCCTCTGGTGACAGAGGTGCTATGGTAAACCCTGTCAGGGAGCAAGAGTAAAGCGTATTTATACGTAAAAAGTAACTCGCCAGAATTTATTGGCAACAATAAATCTAGATAAATAATCATCCTCGACAGAATCCGGCTTATTCTTAGACTTAGTTAAATTAAAATTAATATTTTTTATGAAGAAATCTGAACTTTTCTTTTCTTTTATTTTAGTGCCGCTTGATTTTTTAGTTTTAATATTGGCTGGAGTTTCTGCTTATTATATTAGATTTTCTACTTTGGCGACAGATTTTCGCCCAGTTATTTTTGATTTATCTTTCAGTGAATATTTTAAAGCAGTTTTTTTTGTGGCTTTTTTATGGGTAATAATCTTTTCCTTTTCTTCTTTGTATTCTTTTAAGCGTCGTCGCTTAAGTCAGGAAATTTATAGAGTTTTTCTAGCCTGTTCGGTTGGATTTGCTTTAGTGGCTATTTTAATCTTTTTTCAAAGAGAGCTTTTTGATTCTCGTTTTATAGTTTTAATTGCTTGGCTTTTGTCAATTCTTTATATTTCTTTATACAGAACAATTATTTATTGGATTCAAAAACTTCTTTATGCTAGTGGCGTTGGTGTAAAAAATATAATTTTGGTTGGCTCTAGTAAGACCGGTGATAACTTAATTAGAGATTTTTTTAGCAATAAATATTCTGGTTTTAAGGTTGTAAAAAGGGTTAGAGATTTTTCTTTGGACACATCCAAAGAGCTTTCTGAATTTGTCATTGATTTTAATAAAACAAACGAAAATAAAAAAGAAAAAATAGATGAAATTATTCAAACAGATCCAAATTTAAGCAAAGTTGAAACTCTGAGGTTATATGATTTTGCCAATGAACATCATATTACTTTTAGATATGTAGCTGATCTTTTGGAAGTTAAAGTTTTAAGAACTGAAGTTTCTGAAATGGCCGGAGTTCCGGTGGTTGAAGTTAAAAGAACTACTCTTGATGGTTGGGGTCGAATAGTAAAAAGAATTTTTGATGTTTTTGTTTCTTCTGTACTTATAATTATTTTTTCTCCAGTAATAATTTTAACAATAATTTTGATTAAAATTGATTCGCACGGTCCAATATTTTTTTCTAAAAGAGATGATGGGACTCCAGTTTTTAGAGTGGGGCAGGGAGGGAGACTATTTAAATATTTTAAATTTAGATCTATGTTGCCCGGAATGGATAGTATGAGATATAACGAATTAATGGATAAGAATTTAAGAAAAGATGGTCCAATGGTTAAAATAGCCGATGACCCAAGAGTAACACGAGTTGGCAGGTTTATTAGAAGATGGAGTATTGATGAATTACCAGAATTATTTTTAGTTTTTATGGGAAGAATGAGTTTGGTTGGTCCTAGGCCACACTTGCCAGAAGAGGTTGCTAAATATGAACAGCATCATAAAAAAACTTTAACAGTTAAGCCTGGTATAACTGGTTTGGCTCAGGTTTCTGGAAGAAGTGATTTGCTTTTTGAAGAAGAGGTTAAGCTAGATGTTTATTATATAGAAAATTGGTCATTGCTTTTAGATTTATCCATTTTATTCAGAACTCCACTGGCAGTTATTAAAAATAGAAAGGCAGAGTAAGTATAAAATTTATTTAAAATTTATGATTAAAATTAATAGAAGCAAAAAAGCTTTTACTTTAATTGAATTGTTAGTGGTGATAGCTATCGTTGGAATATTGGCAACTTTAGCTGTGATAGCCCTTCAGCAGGCCAGATCAAGAGCTAGGGATGGAAAGAGAGTGGCCGATATAAAGCAAATGCATACTGCCTTGGAGGTTTTTTATAATGAGGCAGGTAGATATCCAAGCAGTGAAGAGTGGTCTAGTGGAAGTATATCTTTTGGGTCTACTGATTTTATTAATTCAATTCCAAAACCACCAACTCCAGCTGACGGTTCTTGTAGTTCTGAACAAAATTCTTTTATTTACACTCCAGGTGATAATGGTTCTAGTTATACAATATCTTTTTGTTTAGGAGATAATGTCTCTGGATTATCTAATGGTCCAAAATGCTTAACTCCAGGGGGACTAGTTGATGTTGATTGTTCTTACGACGGTGGAAGTGTTGTTGCTGGAGAGTTGCAGTGGACAAGAGTTGCTGATTCCAATATTGATATAAATAAAGCTCCCAGTTCTCTTCCTTATAAATTTTTCTCCTCTAAAGATGGTTCTAAACTAATTTTCAGAGACTTTACTTCAAGAATTAACATCTCAAGTAATTATGGAAGTTCTTGGACTACGTCGTTAGTGCAGGGACCGTCTATTTCAAGAGTTCTTACAGCATCTGATAATTTATCAAAAATTATTGTTAGAGGGCAGGATTCTTATTTGTATTCTTCTGAAAATCTTGGTTCAACTTGGAATGCAATTAATTTTTTGGGCTCTAAAAATTGGACAAATGTTGCCATGGCGGAAGATGGCTCGACTATTGTGGCTGTAGCTAAAAATGACTATGTTTATATTTCAAATGATTTTGGATCTTCTTGGAATAGACAAGATTCTTTAGGTATTAGAGATTGGTCTAGCGCTGAGTGTTCTGGCAATTGTAATAAAATTGCTGTAGCTTATGAAAATGGAGATATTTATTTGTCTAGTGATTTTGGATTATCTTGGTCTTCTCCTGGTTTTAGTCTTTCGGGGGTTCCCTATATTACTATGAGCTCTGATGGCGCTAAGTTGTTTTTAGCTCAGTCTAATGATTATTTTCTTTTATTTTCTTATGATTTTGGTTTGAATTGGAATTTTAGAACTGACTTGCCTGATGAGTATAGACATTTTGTAGAGGTTTCTGGAGATGGCTCAAGACTTTTAATTGGTTATGATGATAGAGTTGAAATGTCTACTAATGATGGAGCTTCTTGGTCGCAGTTAAATTTTTCATCTCTTGGTGGTTCATTAATTTTTTATTTTGATGCCGCTATGTCTTATGATGGCTCGTCAATTTTGACTGGAATGGTTTATAACTACCCTCTTTATTCTAATAATGGCGCCTCTTCTTGGTCTTTGTTTAGAAATGTTGGACCAAACTTGGCTTGGAAAAAGGTAGTTACATCTAAGACTAATTCTAATGTTTTTCTAATTCCTACTTGGGGTTATACTTATAAATCTTCTAATTCCGGCTCTAATTTTAATGCTAACACCAGCTATAATGTAGAGTGGGCATCTTTAGCTGCATCTTCTAATGGTTCAAAAGTAATTGCGATTTCCAGAGCTATTGGTTCAATGTCTGATGATGGTTTTATTTATTTATCTTCTGATTCAGGATCTACTTGGGTAAAAAATGATTCTTTAGGTCCAAAGAACTGGAAACATGCTGAAATGTCATCTGATGGTTCTAAAATTATATTATCCACTTATAATGATTATTTATATATATCAAATAATGGCGGCTCTACTTGGCAAGAAATTAGTTCTTTAGGGCAAAAAAATTGGGGTAAAATTTCAATGTCTTCTGATAATTCAAAAATTTTATTGGCAGAGTATGGTGGACCACTCTATATTTCAAATAATAGCGGGTCAAGTTGGCAGACAATTGATAGCTTGGGTTCAAAAAATTGGAACGGTGTCTCAATGTCTTTTGATGGAAGAATAATGTCTGCTATTGCTGGATTTAACGTCTATTTATCAGATGATTATGGTAATAGCTGGCAGGATTTGGGGACTTTTGGTTCTAAAACATTATCAGATATCAAAGTTAATGAAGATGGAAGCCGAATTGTTTTTGGTGGAATTAATGGGAGTATTTATTTTTCAAGTGATTCTGGCCAAAACTGGGTTGAACAAACTGGAGCTGGACAAAACCCTTGGACATCTTTTGACTATTTTTCAAATGGAAGAATAATAGCAAGCGCTTCAAACGGTTCAATTTATATTTCAAATTAATTTATGAGTAGTTTTATAGAGATAACTAGTCCAGCGAATCAAAAAATAAAAGATATAGCTAAGTTTATAAAAGATGGCAGAGATAGGCAAAAGGCTGATATTGTTATCGTCGATGGACAAAGAGAGATTGAAGAGGCAATTCGTTTGTCTTGGGAAATAGAGGAGTTTTTTTATTGTCCAGAGTTTATCAAAGAGGATGCGCAAATGTTAAGGATAAGAGATATTTCTAAGAAAAATTTTCAGGTTTCTAGAAAAGTTTTTGAAAAAATTTCTTATAAAAAAAATCCTGATGGTTGCTTGGCTATTTTAAAGCCAAAATTTTTAAAATTAAAAGATGTTAAGCTTAAAAAAAATCCTTTGATTTTAATTTTAGAATCAGTGGAAAAGCCTGGTAATTTAGGTGCTATTATTAGAACTGCTTACGTAGCTGGTGTTGATTTGCTGATTTTAAATGATCAAAAGACTGATATTTATAGCCCTAATGTTATTCGCTCTAGTACCGGATTTATTTTTTCAATGCCACTAGTTTTATCTTCTGTTTCTGAAACATTTTCATGGCTGGAGGATAATAATTTAAAAGTTTTTATTACAACCTTAGAGGGCAAAAAAAATCATTTCGAGGTTGATTTTACCGAGCCATCTGCTATTGTTTTTGGTACTGAATCTTTTGGGATAAGTAATTCTTGGCAGGAAAAAAAAGTAGAAAATATTAAAATTCCAATGATTGAGGGCGTGGACTCTTTAAATGTTTCGGTTAGTGTTGGGATTGTTGTTTATGAGGCTTTAAGACAAAGAAAATTTTTAAAATAACAATATGAAAGTAGCTTTAATACATGATCATTTAGCTCAAGACGGTGGCGCTGAAAAAGTGCTGGAGGTTTTTGCTGAAATGTTTCAGGATGCGCCTATTTATACACTTCTTTATGATAAGAAGAATGTTGAAAATCGTTATCCCAATAGAAGAATAGATTCGTCAATTATTCAAAGGATGCCAGGAGGGGTGCGTTTTTATCAATGGTACTTACCATTTATGCCCATGGCGGTTGAGTTTTTTGATTTAAGGGATTATAATTTGGTGATTTCTGATACAAGTTCTTTCGCCAAGGGGGTTATTACGAGTCCTAATACAGTTCATGTTTGTTACTGCCATACTCCGACTAGATATTTGTGGAGTGATACTCATCAGTATATAAATGAATTGCCTTATAATAAATTCATTAAAAAAGTAGCTTCAATGATTTTAAGCAAAATTAGAATTTGGGACAGATTGGCAGCTGATCGAGTTGATTATTTTATAGCTAATTCTAAAACGGTACAGCTAAGGATTAAAAAATATTATAAAAGAGACTCAGAACTTATTTATCCGCCTGTGGAAACAGATAAGTTCTTTATTAGTAAGGAGCTAGGTGATTATTTTTTGATTGGGTGTCGTTTGGCCCCATATAAAAGAGTGGATTTGGCTATTGAGGCTTTTAAGCAGTTAGGATCTGATTATAAATTAAAGGTCTTTGGTGACGGTGTTGATCTTAAGAGGCTAAAGAAGATTGCTAAAAATTGTTCTAACATTGAGTTTTTAGGCAGGGTAAATGATGAGGTAAAAGCTGAATTGTTCAGTAAATGCTTGGCTTTTATTCATCCACAAGAAGAGGATTTTGGTATTTCCAAGGTGGAGGCTATGGCTTCTGGTCGTCCAGTTATTGCCTATAAAAAGGGAGGGGCTTTAGAGACTATAATTGAGGGAGAGACTGGTTTATTTTTCGAAGAACAAACGGTAGAATCTCTTAAAAATTGCGTACACAATTTTTATACAATAGGTAAAAACAATTGGAATAGCTATAAAATAAGGGAACATTCTAAAAGTTTTTCATTAGAAAATTTTAAAGAAAAAATAAATTCTTATTTAAAAAGTATTAAATAATTTAAAATAAATGAAAATAGGTGTAGATATTAGGGTATTGATGGATAGCTATTATAGTGGAGTGTCCGTTTTTACCTTTAATTTACTTAATTCTTTAATTGAAAAAGATAAGACAAACGCTTATCATTTTTTTTATAACTCATTTAAGAAAAATAAAGCTGAATTATCTTTTAAAAATACTGTACAAACTTTTTATCCAAATAAAATATTTAATTATTTATTGCAAAAAAATTTTTCCTATCCCAGGTTAGATAAACTTACT
This sequence comes from uncultured Gammaproteobacteria bacterium, assembly GCA_964540285.1. Classification (GTDB taxonomy): domain Bacteria; phylum Patescibacteriota; class Patescibacteriia; order Patescibacteriales; family UBA12465. The sequence goes on along the minus strand of CAZILW010000001.1, from coordinate 147,908 downwards.
GGTGGTGCTGATTTGTTTTATTTACCTCATATTAATTTTGCTTCCTTTTCAAAAAATGTTAAAAAAGTTATCACTATTCATGATCTGTCATTTTTGCGTTATCCCGAATTTTTTAGTCATAGAAAGAATTTTTGGCATAAATCAGTTAATATTTCTAAAAAGATAAAAGATTTTGATAAAATTATCGCTGTTTCTGAAAATACAAAAAATGATTTAGTTGAATTATTAAGAATAAAGGAAAGTAAGATTGAGGTTGTTTATCCTGGGATATCTAAGTCTTTATCACTTAACTCCGATTTTTCAAATGATTTTCTTTTAAAAAAGTATAATATTAACAGTGCTTATATTTTATATTTAGGCACAATTGAACCTAGAAAAAATATTGTTGGCCTGATTAGGGCTTATAATTTATTAAGAGAGGCTGGTTTTAATCAGCTTTTGGTCCTGGCTGGTTCTTGGGGCTGGAAAACTAAGGATATAAAAAGGGAGTGGTTTAAGTCTAAGTATAAATCAGATATTATTTTTACATCTTATGTTCCCGAGAATGAAAAGGCTATTTTTTATTCTCAGGCAGATTTATTTGTTTACCCATCTTTTTATGAGGGTTTTGGCTTTCCTCCCTTGGAAGCAATGTATTTTTCTTTGCCGGTTATCTCTAGTAATGTTTCTAGCTTGCCAGAAGTTTTATCTAATTCGGCTTTGCTCGTAAATCCAGACAAAACAGGTGATTTATTTGAGGCCATGAAAATGGTTCTTTTAGATAAAAACTTGAGAGAAGAGTTAAAAGTAAGAGGTAAAAATAGATTGAATTTTTTTTCTTGGGATAAGACTGCTTTAGAGTATTTGAAAATTTTTGAAAAAGTTTATGAAGAAAAATAATAAAAAAAAGGTTTTAGTCGCTATTTCTGGTGGTGTTGATTCAGCTGTGGCCGCCAAGCTTTTAATTGATCAGGGTTACGATGTTAGTGGTATTTTTCTTAATTTTTGGAAAGAGCCTGGCAATCAATTAAAAGAAAATAAATGCTGTTCTCTGGAGGCTCAGCTTGATGCTAAAAAAGTTTGTCTTTCTTTGGGCATACCTTTTTATACCTTTAATTTTTCTAGTAAGTTTAAAAAAGAGGTAGTGGATAATTTTTTAAACGAATATCAAATTGGCATGACCCCCAATCCTTGTGTTGTTTGCAATAAAAAAATAAAAATCGGAGGATTGTTGGATTACGCCATATCTTTAGGTTTTGATTATTTGGCAACTGGTCATTATGTTGATTTAAAAAAATTTTCTGATGGATTTTATTTATTAAAAGGTCTTGATAAAAACAAGGATCAGTCTTATTTTTTGTATACTTTGGAGCAGAAACAGTTAAAAAAATTAATTTTTCCCTTGGGAAATCTTAAAAAGCCCAAAGTGAGGCAAATTGCCACTAATGCTGGGCTACCAGTTGCCTCTAAAAATGAGAGTCAAGAAATTTGCTTTGTTTCAGGAAAAAGACATAATGACTTTCTAAAAAAATATTTAAAATTAAAATCTGGAAATATTAAATTATGGCCAGAGAATAAAATTATTGGTAAACATCAAGGCTTGCCACTTTACACTATTGGTCAAAGAAGGGGGATTGATATTGGTGGAACGGGGCCATATTATGCAGCTTTTTTTGATTATGAAAAAAACGATTTATATGTTGTTAAAAACTTTAATGACCCTGTTTTATATGGAAAAGAAATGATGATTAAGAACTTTTATTGGTCTAATATAAAGTCTCTAAATTTTCCCTTAAAAGTTAAAGTTGTTATTCGTTATAGACACAAGCCTGTCAGTTGTAGAGTTGAAAAAGTTAAAAATAAAATGTTAAAAGTTGTTTTTTCTCAAAAACAAAGAGCTATAACCTCGGGACAGAGTGCTGTTTTTTATGAGGGAAATAAAGTTTTGGGAGGAGGTATAATTTGTTAATTTTATGATTTATTCCAAGTCTTTAAAGGTTTTGATTAGTAATCAAATTTTAAAAAAACCTAAAATTTCAGAATTATCAATTGCTAATAATTATCAAACATTTTTATTGGAAGAAGATGGTTTAAAATACGTTTTGCGATTACCCTTAAAAAAAGCTAGTGCTAAAAATAGACTGAAAAAGTCTTATCTAATTTTAAAATTTATTGAAAAAGAAGGCATTGAATTTTCGGAAAAAATTGTTTTTTTTGACGATAAGAATAATTTTTTATTGACAAATTATATAGATGGCAAAGAAGTTTCGGTTAAAGATTTAAATGATAGACAGTTATCTGATTTTATTGATAAGATATTAATTTTGAAAAAAATAAGTTTTAGTAATTTTAATAAATTTATAAAAAAAGAGAACTCAGACCTTGATTTATTAGAAAATCCTCAGGATAGATTACTTTTTTTAAAGAAAAAAAGATTTGCTTTTATTAAAAGGGAAAGAGGGCGATTGGCAAATTTTAATTTTTTTGAATTTGAAAAATGGTTTGATTTAAATATTGAAATTTTAGAAAATTATTATTTTTTTAAAAAGTATAATAAATCGGATATTTTTTTTGATCACGGTGATGTGGCTGGGGCCAATATAATAATGCAAAGCAAATCCCTCGTGTTTATTGATTGGGACAATGCTAAATTTACTCAGGATATAGGTTTTTCTTTGGCTAATATTTTCTTTTATTGTGGGAATTTTTCTTCTCAATTTGTTGATAAATTTATTTCTATTTATTTAAGAAAAGATAAAAATAATTTTGCTAACAATAAAGACTTATTTAATGATGTTGGTTGGGGTTTGAAATTGATTATTTTTAGTGCTGTCTTGTGGTCTTTGGAGTCTTTTATTGTTTCTCAAAAAAGGGGAGAAATAAAAAGTAAAAATTATTTTAATAGTTATCTAGAAAGATTAAAACAATATAATAATTTTTGTGGTTTATAAAAAAGGTGGTCTAAACCACCTTTTTTCGTTTTGCTCCTAATAGAGTTTTCTTATTTCTAATTCCCTTACAATATCCTCTTCTTGGTAAGGATGTCTTTGACAGTAAGAAATTATTTCCGAAAATCCTAGCGTGTACTCTTCAATATTTTTATCGTCAGCAGAGACTAGAAGAACTTCGCTGTCGGTCATAACAGCTGTTATAAAAACTGGATTTAATTGTGGATGATTTTCGCAAAATTTTAATACTTTGTTCCAGGTCTTTTGCAAAGCTGTCTCAGCTTTTTCTCTCTCGGGCTCACTATTTAGAGGGAAGTAAACATTTTCGTACATCCATTGTCTTGTTTTTTCGAAAGAAACAGCTTCCAGGCTATCTTGAAATTTTATTTTTCCACATTCTAAACTTTCTTTTTGAACAGCCTTCAAGCAGGAGCTAATTCTTTGCCTTTGATTTTCTCCTAGTTTTTTAAAATATTCAGGCAAATCTTTTTCTTCTAAAAAACCAGTTCGCAGACAATCATTTATGTCGGAAAACAAATAGGCAATTTTATCAGACAGCATGACTACTCCGAATTCCAGCGGCATGTTTTCGTCTATACTTAAGCCGTTTGGTCCTCTGGAGTGCCTTGTTATACCTTTTAAAACTTCCCAGTTTAAGTTTAAACCCAGACCAGACCTTTCTATTCTGTCTGCTAAAACCACCCCGAACAGTTCATGGCGAAATTTGTATCCACTAAGCTTTTCTATTAATCTTTCACCTAGATGACCGAAAGCAAAATGACCGAGATCATGCCCAATTCCTATGGCAGAGCTTAGCGATGAATTTAGTTCAAGCATTTCAGCCATTATTTCTGCTATAGATGAAACTTCTAGACTGTGAATCAAACGATTTCTTACTAGAGGATTAGAAGATATAGAAAAAACTTGAGTTTTGTCAGCTAACCTTCTAAAACTTTTAGAGTTAATAATTTTGTGATAATCAATCTTGTAAATGTCATCTTTTTTAAAAAAAACAGGATCATCTTGTTCGTTTTCTTGATGTTTTCGACCGAAAGAATCTTCAGATCGAAAAGCTAGTTCTTTTAAACTTTTCATTGTATGGTCCTCCCATTATTTAGTTATTTTTTAAAGTTCTTTTTTAAAAAAAGCAGTTTTCAAACTGCTTTTTAGTGCCGATGGTGGGACTCGAACCCACAAGCCTTGCGGCACACGAGTTTGAGTCGTGCGTGTTTACCAGTTTCACCACATCGGCTTATAATAAAAGAATTATAAATGATTTTAATTTCCTTGTCAAAGAAAATGATACTGGTCTTGAAACAATAAATTATTTGCTCAAAATTAAATTATTGGTTATAATTGTTTCAGATTTATTTTTAAATTTATGGGAAAAATTATTTCTGTAGTAAATCAAAAAGGAGGGGTTGGAAAAACAACCACCTCTGTTAATTTAAGTGCTTATTTAGCTTCTTTGGGTAAAAAAACATTATTGGTTGATGTTGATCCTCAGGCTAATGCCACTTCTGGTCTTGGTATAAATCATCAGCAAATAGAAAAAGGTGTTTACGATGTTTTAACTGGAAGTTGCTCTATCTTAGACGCTATTTTAAAAACAAAACAGGATAATTGTTACGTTGTTTCAGCTACTAGCTCTTTGTCTGGCGCTTCAATTGAACTGGTTGGTTTTGATAACAGGGAATTTCTTCTGTCCTCAGCTTTGGAGGGTATTAGAAATAATTTTGATTATATAATTATTGATGGACCACCATCTCTTGGCCTTTTAACTGTTAATAGTTTAACCTCATCTGATGAGGTTTTGATTCCCATTCAGAGTGAGTATTATGCCTTGGAGGGTTTAGGTCAGTTACTGGAGACAATATCTTTAATTCAAAACAATTTAAAACCAACGCTTGGTATTTTGGGTGTTGTTATTACTATGTTTGACAAGAGAAATAGATTATCTGGTTTAGTTAAAGATGAGCTATATAAATATTTTCCTAATAAGGTTTTTAAATCGATTATACCTAGAAGTGTTCGTTTGGCCGAAGCTCCTAGTTATGGATTAAGTATCTTACAATATGATCCAAAGTCTATTGGAGCTAAAGCTTATGAGGAGTTAGCTAAAGAAATTATATCTAAATAAAAATATAAATATGACAAAAAAAGGATTGGGCAGGGGGCTTGACTCTTTGATTCCTAAAAAAATAGATATTTCTGATTATTCCGATTTTAAATTGGAAAAAGATGATTCTTTGATTTTAGAAAAAAAAGGTGAAACCATAATAATGATTGATCCTAAAAAAATAAAACCCAATCCATATCAACCAAGAAAAGATTTTAATCAGAACTCTTTAAATGATTTGATTAGCTCTATTAAAGAGCATGGAATATTGCAGCCATTGGTTGTTAGTAGAAACAATAATGAATATGAGTTGATTGCGGGAGAGAGAAGGTTGCGAAGCTCTATAGAGCTTGGATTATCAGAGGTTCCGGTGATTATTAGAAAAGTTGATAATCAAAAAAAGCTAGAGTTGGCTTTAATTGAAAATTTACAAAGAGAAAATTTGAATCCAATTGATTCAGCTATTGCTTACAATCAACTTGTCAATGAGTTTAATTTAACTCAAGAGGATTTGTCTAAAAAGTTAGGTAAACCGAGATCTTCAATAGCCAATATTTTAAGGTTTTTAAATTTGCCAAGTGAGATAAAATCAGCTTTAGCTAGTGGGCAAATAAGCGAAGCTCATGCTAAATATTTGTTAGGTATAGAGGGGGAGGTTAAACAGTTGACAATTTTTAGAAAAATAATTTATAATAATCTTTCAGTTAGGGAGACTGATTCTTTGATACGTCAGGCCGGAGGAACTAAAAAAGCTAAAGTTGATAATAGTCAATATGAAGTTTATCAAAACAATTTACAAAAACACCTTAACACTAAAGTTGAGATAAAGACTGGTAGTAAGTATAATAGTATCAATATTTTTTTCTATTCTGAGGATGATTTGAAAGAAATAATTAAAAAAATAGTATAATTAACAAATAAAAAAGGAGGACTTTATAATGAGAAAAAAACATCTTTTTGTATCAATTATTTTGGTAATAATGGCAATGGTTTTTATTTGGTTTATTTTGGGAGATAATTTTTTCTATTATTTGCCTAAATTAGGTGGATATTTCTGCCTTTTACTTCTTTTTGTTTTTATTATTTCTGGGACCTTTTCTGGTTCCAGGGCTTTTAACAAATCGAAGGAAATTTAATCATTTTTTCCGGGCTTAAGCTCGGATTTTTTTTATATTTTTAAATTTGAATTATTTCTTAATTTAAATTATTATATAATAGTTAATTATTAAAGTTAATTATGTCTTTTGTTCACCTACACAATCATACTCACTATTCATTGCTTGATGGTTTAACCAATATCGATGATTTTATTTCCAAGGCTAAAAATCAAGGTTGCCCAGCTTTAGCTATTACTGATCACGGTGTTATGTATGGGGCTATTGAATTTTATAAGAAATGCAAAAAGGCCGGAATAAAACCAATTATTGGAGTAGAACTGTATTTAGCTCCTAATTCTCGGCACGATAAAAATACCAGAGATGATGCTCGTAATTTTCATATATTACTGTTAGCTAAAAACAATATTGGATATCAGAATTTAATAAAATTGGTCTCTTTAGCTCATCTAGAGGGTTTTTATTATAAACCTCGTGTTGACTGGGAGCTTTTAGAAAAATATCACGAGGGGATAATAGCTTCAACGGCTTGTTTGGGTGGGGAAATTCCATCTTTAATTTTAGCCGACAGACTTGATCAGGCTGAAAAAAGAATATTGGAATATAATAATCTTTTTGGGCAAGATAATTTTTATTTAGAAATTCAAGATCACCCAGAATTAGATGGACAGGCAATAGTTAATCAGCAATTAATTAAGTTTTCAAAAAAATTAAATATTCCTTTAGTGGTTACCAATGACATTCATTACTTAGACAAAAATGATGATGAGGCTCAAGATATATTGCTTTGTTTGCAGAATAAAAAGAAATTATCAGATGAGGATAGAATGAAGATGAAAGGCTATGGAGATTATTCTTGTAGAGAGCCTAGGGAGCTATTAGAAGTTTTTAGTGATGTTCCTGAAGCAATTTCTAACACCGTTAAAATAGCCGAGATGTGTGATTTAGAAATTGATCTTGGTAGCGTTCATCTTCCTTATTTTGATGTTCCGGAGGGTTATAGTCAGGATTCTTATTTAAAAAAATTGTGTGAAGATGGTTTACTTAAAAGGTTTCCTGATTTGAATCAAGAAGACTTGTTTGAATATCGAAAAAGAATGGATTATGAATTGGATGTAATCGGTAAAATGGGTTGGCCGTCTTACTTTTTGATTGTGGCTGATTTTGTCAATTGGGCTAAAAATAATAAAATTATAGTTGGTCCAGGCAGGGGTAGCGCTGCCGGTTCTTTAGTTTGCTATCTTACAGGTATTACTAATTTAGATCCGATAAAATATGAATTATTGTTTGAAAGATTTTTAAATCCAGACAGAGTGTCCATGCCTGATATAGATTTGGATTTTGCCGATACTAGACGTGATGAAGTTATTAAATATGTAGAAGATAAATATGGCAAGGAAAATGTTTCTCAGATTATAACTTTTGGAACAATGGCTGCTAGAGCGGCTATTAGAGATGTTGGTAGGGTTTTAGATGAGCCTTATGATTATTGTGATAAATTAGCCAAAATGATCCCAATGAATTATAAGATAAAAGATGCTTTGGAAAAAATAGCCGAGGTTCAAGATATTTACAAAAAAGAAGAGTCGGCTAGACGAATATTAGACTATGCCAAAAAGCTAGAAGGTGTTTCTCGTCATGCCTCTACGCATGCTTGTGGTGTTTTAATAACTAAGGAGCCTTTAACCGAATATACTCCAATTCAATATGCTTCTTCTTCTGACAAAAGTGTTGTTTCTCAGTATTCATTACATCCGGTTGAGGATTTGGGCTTACTTAAAATGGATTTTTTAGGTCTTAAAAATCTAACAATTATAGAATCAGCTATTAAAATTATTAAAAATACTAGAGGAGTTGAAATTGAGATTGATAAAATTCCCCTTAATGATGCAAACACTTTTAATATTTTTAAAAAAGGAGAGACAACTGGCGTTTTTCAATTTGAGTCTGGGGGAATGAAGAGATATTTGAAAGAGTTAAAACCTAGTGAATTTGAGGATATTATTGCTATGGTTGCTTTGTATCGTCCTGGTCCAATGGAGTGGATTCCTGATTACATTAAAGGAAAGCATGGAATAAATAAAACAAGTTATATTCATCCTAATTTAGAGCCGATACTTAAAAAAACTTACGGAGTAGCTATTTATCAAGAGCAGGTTATGGAAATCTCTCGACAATTAGCTGGATTTACTAAAGGGGAGGCTGACACTTTGAGAAAGGCTATGGGTAAAAAAATACCAGAGCTGTTAGCCGAGCAAAAGGAAAAATTTGTTGAGGGTTGTATAAAAAATGATATTCCTAAAAATTTAGCAGAAAGAATTTTCGCTTTTATTGAGCCTTTCGCTGGTTACGGTTTTAATCGTTCTCATGCCGCTTGTTACGCTATGATTGCCTATCAAACAGCTTATTTAAAAGCTCATTATCCAGCTGAATTTATGGCCGCTCTTTTAACGGCTGATCAAAATGATTTAGATAGAATAGCTATTGAAATTGATGAATGTCGTCAAATGGGAATAGATATAATGCCTCCAGATGTTAATGAGTCTTTTGCTTCCTTTACGGTTGTAACTAGTGGAACCAAGGATAATAAAATTGTTGATAAAAATGAAAAAATAAAGACAATTAGATTTGGTTTGAATGCTATTAAAAATGTTGGAGCTCATATAGTTGAGGAAATAATTAAGGAAAGAAAGGAAAATGGAAAGTATAGTGGAATTTTTAATCTTTTAGAAAGAGTTGTTGATAGAGATTTGAATAAAAAGTCTCTGGAAAGTTTAATAAAATGTGGAGCCTTTGATCAATTTGAAGATAGAGAAATTTTGCTTGGCAGTTTGGATGTATTACTTAATTTTAATAAGGAGTCTTCAAAAAATAAAAACAATCCCCAGGTTAGTTTGTTTTTTGATTCTCCAGAGTCAATTATTTTTGCTTACCCTAAATTAGAAAAAAGAGAAGAGATTAGTGATAAGATTAAATTACAGTGGGAAAAGGAACTTTTGGGTCTATATATTTCCGAACATCCCTTTAGTGTTTTTAAGGATAAGCTTTCTGGTAGAATTGTAAGCTTATCTAATTTAAAAGAAAGAAAACAAGAGAATATTACAACGGCTGGAATTGTTTCTAATATTAAAAAAATAATAACAAAAAATAATGACTCAATGCTTTTTGTTAAAATAGAGGATGGAATTTCTTTTGCTGAAATATTGGTTTTTCCTAAAATTTTGAAAAGCTCTATTGACCTTTGGCAAGAAGGCACCGCAGTTATCGTTCATGCCACTGTTTCAGATAAAGACGGAGAAATAAAGCTATTGTTAAATAAAGTTAATAATTTAGAAGTTGAAAAACTAGAAGAAATACTATCTGATTTTAATAATTTAAAAATTCGACCTCGAGGACAATTTAATCATTATTCCAAAAAAAATAATGAAACTCAGATTGATGCTCTTAATAAGTCGCTTGATTTAATTTTTAAATCACCCCCCAACGTTGAGCAAATGGAGAAAATTAAAAGCATTTTAATGGAGTATCCAGGGAAGGAAAGTGTTTTTGCTAAAATAAAAATTAATGGAAATGAAAAATTAATTAGATTAAATGTTTTAGTTGGCATTTCGACAGAATTGAAAGAGAAAATTAAAACTGATTTTGTTGACTTGCTAGATGTTGTCTAATTAGCTCAAAAATGTTATTATTATTTTAGATAATTTGTTTAAAATTAAGTTTTTTTATATGCCACTTACAAGTCACCCCATCAGTCCAACTAATCCTAAAAATAAAAAAGTAAAAAGTAGTTCTCAAATTGAAAAGATTTCTAAATTTTTAAGTGACTCTGATCTTGTTAAAGATGAAATTCAGGAGAAAAATGTTAGAGTTGATGAAGTTAAAAAAGAAAAAATCACAGAAACTGTTTCTCATAGTGAGCAAAAAACAGTTAATAAAATTGAAAGTAGTGATGATAAGGAAAAAATTGATTCTCGCAAGGAGTTTTTTCGTTTAATGGCTGAAAAAATAAAAGATAAAGATTTTAATATAAACAAGGCCATGGCTGTTAAGGAGGAGATTAACAGAATAGAAAAAGGTGCCAGTCCTAAAGAAATTGAATTAGATGAGGATGGTTTTGTAGAGGACAAGCAAGAAGAAGATTATTTCGAAGAGGAGGTTTACTACGAAGATGATAATAACAATTCCGGAAAAAAAATATTAGAAGAAGAAAAACCAAAGTCTTTTGTTTTATATAAAAAAATAGTTTACCGTTTTTTGTTTTTAACTTTTGTTTTATTGTTGCTTGTCTCTTATCTTTCTTTTGTTAAGTTAAATATAATAGTCCATACTGAGAAAAATAAAATTGATGCAAGTTTAAATTTTTACGCATATTCCAATAGTGAAAAAATGAATCTTGACAGAGCGCTTAAATCTTCAATAACTAAAATGGAAATAGAGGAAAAGGGAACTTTTAAAAGTAGCGGAGAGAAGGATACTGGGGGAGAGATAGTTGGTCGTGTTAAGATTATAAACAATTATTCTAAAAACCAGCCATTGGTTGCTACTACTAGATTGTTGAGTTCTGATGATAAATTGTTTAGATTAAAAGACACTGTCAACGTTCCAGCGGGCGGTTCTATTGAGGTTGATATCTATGCTGATTCTATTTCTGAGGAGATGGCTATTAATCCTGATAAATTTATTATTCCTGGTTTGTGGATAGGGGTTCAAGATAAAATATATGCTGAAAGTTATCAAAAGTTTAATTATGTTAAAGATAGTAAGAAATATGTAATGGAAAAAGACTTAAATAGTGCGGTAGAAAGTTTAAAAAATAAAATAATTGAACAAGCAGAGGCTAAAGCTAAGTCAGCCATTGGCTCTGGTCGTCAGTATGTTCTCAGTGTTGACACAGATTCTTTTATTGTTAACTCTAATAAGAAAATAGGAGAAGAGGCTGAAAGTTTTGATGTTAGCGTTAAAAGCGTTGTAAATGTTATTAGTTTTGAAACTGATGAAATAGTAAAACTAGCTAAACAGAAAATCTCTATTGAATCTAGTCAAAATGTTAGCGAAATAGACGCAAATTCTTTAAGTTATGAATTGGTTAATTTTGATTCTTCTAAAAATTTAGCTGAAGTGAAAGCTTTTTTTGCGGCTAGGACATTGGTTGGCTCAGATGATTTTATTAATAAAAAGCATTTAAGTAATTTAAAGAAAGATCAAATTGAAGCTTATTTGAATAAAATTGAAGAAATAAAATCCTACGAATTAGTTTTTACCCCCAACTTTCTTAAAAGGTCACCAATGCTTATTGATAAGATAAATATTGAGTATAGATAATATAAATATGAAAGATTTCATCCCGACAACTATAATGATTATTTTGGTTGTCGGTTTTTATTTAATAATTAAAAGGTTGTTGATTTTTTATGTTGTTTATTGATAAAAGCAGAGTTGATAATTTAAATAGAAAAGCGATACACGCCCTGTCAGCTGTAATAATTTGTTTTTTTCCTTATTTTTTTACCATTAAACAGATAGTGTTCATATCTCTTTTGTTTGCTTTTATTTTTTTATTGTCTAGATATTTTAATTTTTTACCAATAATCAAAGTTAAAAGAATTGGTTTGGGGGAGGTTTTTTATCCTTTGGGAGTTTTGATTTCTGCTTTAGCTTTTTTACCTCAAGGGGAAGTGTTGGCCTTTCAGTTTGGTATTTTAGTTTTGGGAATTTCTGATGCTATGGCTAATGTTCTTGGAGATCTTTATGGTGTCCATAGAATTGACTTTTATTGGAGTAAGAAAAGTTTGGAGGGATCTTTCTTTTTTTTCTTGTCCACATTTTTAATTTTATTAAATTTTGCTAATTTTGACATTTCAAATATTTTTATTTATTTTATTTTATCTCTAGTTTTAACCTTTTTAGAATTTTTGTTGTTTTTTGGTTTAGATAATTTAGTCTTACCATTATTATCTTCTTATTTGTTTTTAACTATTTTATTTTAGTTAAACTATAAAAAAAGAGAGGATCTTCCTCTTTTTTTTATTTTTTTCTGATTATTTGACTAATTTGTTGACCAAGTTTAATGGCTTGTTTGAGTTGATTTTGATGTATGTTTCTACCGATTGCACAACCTCTAGCGTTAGCCATCTCTATTTGGTTGCTAATTGTTTCTAGGAAATTTTTTTCATTTATTTTTTTACCACCAGAAAATATTATACCTGATCTTCCGGCCGCTATAGTTATTTCTTTTGCTTTTTTAGCATCATCTTTGCTACTGCCAAAGGGATAATTTAGTTTTATGAAATCAGCTCCTAAACATAAACCAAGTCCCGCAGCTCCAGCTATTATGTCTGTATTTTTTTCATCTTTTATATTTTTACCTCGAGGATATATCCAGAGAACAGCCAATAAACCATTTTCATGAGCTTCTTTAATTGCTTGAGCAGCTTCTTTTAGCATTACTGTTTCGTATTCACTTCCAAGATAAATTGTATAACCTATAGCTATCACTTTAAGGTTAGAGGATTTTTTGAAAGAAACAACATCTTTGACGCTCCATAGAGCCGGAGATAGAGGATCTTTGGTTTTTACTAAATTTGATTTTCCATTTAATTTAATTAAGTAGGGGATGTTTTTATAACTTTTACCATAGTGAGAGATTAAACCTAAGTGGGCTGCAAAAACCCCAACTTTTATTTTAGAAGCTATTTTAAATAAGTGTTCTGGGTTTTCATTGCCAAATCCCAATTTTTGAGAAAAATCATCATTTAAGTGTTCTATTTTTTGATCGCCGGCAAACAAGAATAATCTCCCCGTGTTCATAGTTGCTTGAGAGAAGTTTTTTTTATAAGTGTTAATTTTATTTTTTGGAACATCTGCTGGAATATTAATTTGCATATTTTTTAAAATTATTAATTTATGTTATAATAATAATATAGCATAATATAAATATTTTTAAAATATAAATATGGAAGATAATAATGATATAAATTTAGGTAAATACTCCGATAAAAGTAAAAATTTGTCTAAAGCCAATCTTGGTCTTTGGTTGTTAGAGCATAAAAGGCACATGATTCTTTTAATTATAGTTGTTTTAGGTGGGGCGTCTTTACTGCTTTATTCTTTCTTTTTTTATAATTTGTTTGATTATCTTAGGTATGATAGAGAGCAGAGAAGAGCGCTTAATGAGCTTTCAAATGTTAATGTTAATGTTAATGTTGGTTCTCAAAGATTGGCTATCCCAATGGAAACTATAGATGATGATTTTTTCCCACATGATAATTTTTATGATTTCATGGCTAAGGTGAGAAATCCTAATAATAATTTTTTTGCTAGAGTTTCTTATTGCTTTATTGATGGTCAAAGTGAATTAGCCTGTAGTGAAAATATTGTTTTTCCAGAGGAGGAGAAGTATTTATTAATTATTTCTAAAAAAATAGAAGAGAGGCCAAAGAATGTTGAGTTTAAAATTAAAAATGTTTCCTGGGAAAGAGTTGATATTAGGAAATATCCCAATTGGAAGGATTATTATAGTTTGAGGGCCGATTTTAAGATTGACAATATTAAATTTGAAAAAGAGTCAGGTGCTTCTTCGGGAAAGAGTTTTAATAATCTTAATTTTTCTATTGAAAATAAAAGTCCTTATAATTATTGGGAGGTTCCCTTGCAAATAATATTAATTAACCGTGGTTCGGTGGTTGGAGTTAATACATATAAGATTTCCGAGTTTAGATCCCATGATTTAAAAGAAATAAAAATGTCTTGGCCTAATTCAGTCTCAACCGTTAGTGAAGTTAAGGTTCTTTTAAATTTAAATGTTTTAGACGAATCTAACTATATTAATTATCGATAAATTATAAAAATATGTTATTAAATTTTTCAAAAATTGAATATGACAAGAAAAGCTTAGAGCCTTTTATCTCTAGCGAGACTTTAGATTTTCATCATGAAAAACATCATAAAACTTATTTTGATAACCTGCTTAAATTAATTTCAGAAACTGAACTAGAAAATGAAAGCTTAGAGAAAATAATATTATTATCTCACCCTCAACAAGATAAAAAATCTATTTATAATAATGCTGCTCAGGTTTTTAATCATGATTTTTATTTTAAGTCTTTGAAGAGGAGTGTTAAGCCTTCGGATTATTTTTTAAAAATTATAGATGATAATTTTGGATCTTGGCTTAATTTTATAGAAGACTTTAAGGCTAAGGCCTTGGCTCAATTTGGCAGTGGTTGGACCTGGTTGGTTTTGAATAATAATAAATTAGAAATAATTTCAACCTCTAATGCTGATAATCCTTTAATTTTTAAAATGAAGCCACTGCTGACTGTTGATGTTTGGGAGCACGCTTATTACATAGATTACAGAAACATGAGGGGCGAGTATCTTTCATCTTTGTTAAACAATTTAATAAATTGGCAATTTGTTGAAAATAATTTTCGCGCCCATGTGGATTAAATGTTTATAAATTGTTTATAAGTTATAGATAGAAAAAAATAAAAAATATAAAAAAAGAAGCTGCTTGTGAATAAGTGCTTCTTTTTTTTATTTTTTTAAATTTAATCCTTTATTTTCAGTCATTTTAAATTATTGACCTTAGGGGAAAAGTGGTGTATAATAACACTTGAGAGGTGATTAGTGGTGAATTTAGGTGAATAATTTAAAAATATGTTTATCGGAGAATATAATCACAATCTAGATGACAAGGGTCGTTTGGCTATTCCAGCTAAATTTAGATCTTTGCTGAAAAAAGGAGGAGTAGTTACCAAAGGATTAGATAACTGTCTTTTTCTGTACACAAAAGAGCAATGGGAAAAAATAGCTCAGAAGTTATCAGCTTTACCAATTAGTCAGTCTAAGGCTAGGGCTTTTGCTAGACATTTTTTAGCTGGAGCTATGGACTTAGAATTTGATAATCAAGGAAGAGTGACTCTGCCAGAGTATTTAAGAGAATTTGCTGTTCTTAAAAAGAGCGTTATAGTTGCTGGACTTTATAACCACTTAGAAATATGGAATGCTGACTCTTGGAGTAAATATAAAAAAGAATCAGAAAAAAACAGTGTTGATATTGCTGAAGAATTGGGAGATTTAGGTATTTAATATATATGAAGACATATTTCCATATCCCGGTAATGCTTAATGAGGTTATTGGATATTTAAATATAAATCCAAAAGGAAATTATATTGATGCTACTTTGGGCGGGGGTGGATATACAAAAAAAATATCAGAACTTTTAGATAAAGATGGTCGAATTTTGTCAATTGATTTAGACCCCTTATCTTTGGATAATTTTGCTAAATTCAAAACTGACAAAAACATTGTTGTTAATGATAATTTTTCTAATATAGAAGATATAGTTTTAAAAAATTTTAACAAAAATGTTCTTTTCGATGGAATTGTTGCTGACCTGGGATTGTCATCTGCTCAATTAGAGGATGATGAAAGAGGTTTTTCTTTTAAAAATGAAAAATCAATTGATATGTCCTTTGGTCCTAAAATAGAGAATGACACCTTATGGATAGTCAATAATTATAAACAGTTTGAATTAGAAAATATTATTAAAGAATACGGGGAAGAGCCTTGGGCTAAAAAAATAGCTGAAAAAATTGTTTTAGAAAGAAAAAAAAACAAAATTAACAATTCAAAGCAATTAGCTGAAATTATTAACTTGGCTATTCCTAAAAAGTTTTGGTCAAAAAGAATTAATCCGGCAACTAAAACCTTCCAAGCCCTGAGAATGGAAACTAATAGTGAATTAGAAAGTTTGGAGGTTTTTTTGGAGAATTCTAGTAAACTGCTAAAAGTGGGTGGTAGGATGATAATAGTTTCTTTCCATAGTCTAGAAGACAGAATTGTTAAAAAATTTTTTAAAAACAAAAAAGAGAGTGGATTTTTTAAATTAATAAACAAGAAACCTTTAATTGCTTCGGATGAAGAGTTAAACGTTAATAGTAGGGCTAGGAGTGCTAAGTTGAGAGTCTTAGAGAGAATAAAATAAATTAAATATAAATATATGGGCACAATCGAACCAAAAAAAAATAATTTTCTAAAAGGTTTAAATATTTGTCTCTTATTTGCTGTTGTAATTAGTGGTTTTTATTATCTAAAGAGTATAGATGATTTGGTTAATAAAAATTTTGAATTACAGGGTTTGAAGGATAGGTCAGCTTTGCTTGAGGAGGATAATAAAAGTTTTGAGATTATGAAAAGTGAATTAGAATCTTATGAGAGCATGAGAGCTAGAATTGATGAACTGGAGATGGTTAAGGTGTCTGGTATAAATTATATTAATGCTGGCGACGATTCTTTGGCCAAAAAATAAATTTAATTTAATTTGATGACCAACGTTAAAAGCAAGTTAGAAAAGAAAAAAGCTAACAATATGAATAGTCGCCTTATATTTTTAAGTGCGATTATTTTTTTTCTTTTTTTAGCTTTGATTTTAAAATTATATAAAGTACAAATTATAGATTTTGATTTATATCTAGCCAGGGCTGGAATGCAACATAAAGTGTTTAATGAATTAAAATCTAAAAGAGGTGAAATCTATTTGCGTAAAAATGATTCTAGTCTTTATTCTGTGGCCACCAATAAGGATTTTGCTAGCTTGTATCTTGTTCCCAGATTGCTCAGTCAAGAAAATCTTTTATCTATTTTAAATTCTGTTTATTTAGTTTTCCATTATGATTTAGTTTTAGAAGAGGTTGATAAATATTTAAAAGAACAGGATCGTCAAGATCTTTTAAATGAATTATCATATGTTGATTCTTTAAATATTAGTGAAAACGCCAAAGCAATTAAAAAAAAGGAGGTTGAAGAGAGAAGGGCTAATTTAAAATTTAATCAAGAATGGTTAGAGTTTAGAGAAATTCAGAAAAACTTAGAGATAGAAGAGAGAAAGCAGGTAATAATTAGTGAATATCTTTCCAAGCTGGAAGATTCAAAAAAATATTCAAGACTGATATTGAGAAAAGTTGAAAAAGATGATTTGCTAAAACTTTATTTTGAGTGTTTAGGTGATTCTTGGGGTATAGAATCTTTAAGTGATTTAACTGTTAAAAATGGAAAGATTTTTTTAGAAAGTAAAAACAGGGATTTAACTAGTGAAATTTTGGGCTTTTATTATGAGTGGGAAAGTTTAAGATATTATCCAGAAAAAATTTTTTTATCTCATCTTACTGGTTTTGTGAATTATGATGGTGTTGGTAATTATGGGTTAGAAAGTTTTTTTAATGATGAATTGTCTGGAACTGATGGTTTTTTATTTGGTGAAAAAGGTACTTATAAGGGAAAGAAAATTATTATTGATCAAAAAGAGTATAGTGAGCCAATCAATGGCAATAGCCTTGTTTTGACCATTGATTATGCCGTTCAAACTTATGTTTGCAATAAAATAAAAGAATATCACGCCAAACATTCTTTTGATAGTGGCAGTATCTCAGTTATGGATCCCGCAACAGGAAAAATATTAGCTTTGTGCGTTTGGCCAGAGTTTGATGCCAATGATTATCAGAAGGTTTCCAGTACTGATGTTTTTGATAATCAATTTATATCCTATCAATATGAGCCAGGGTCTGTTTTTAAAACCATCACTTTGGCGGCTGCTATTGATCAGAAAAAAATTAATCCAAATACTATATATAAGGATGAGGGTCAGCTTTTCTCTAAAGGTTGGACTAAGCCGATAAAGAATTCTGATTTTGATACTCGTGGTGCCCATGGCAATGTTTCCATGACCTACGTGCTGGAAAAATCTTTAAATACAGGGGCTATTTTTGCGGCTGAACAAATAGGCAAAGAAGTCTTTGCTGATTATTTAAAAAAATTTGGTTTTGGAGAGAGAGTTGGAATTGAAATGAGCGGAGAAACTCCTGGAAATATTAACAATATCACTGCCAGGAACGTTAAGGATATCGATTTTTTTACTGCTTCTTTTGGTCAAGGTATTGCTGTAACTCCTTTGCAAATGTTATCATCTTATGCAACTATTGCTAACAAGGGTTTGATGATGAAGCCATATTTGGTTGAAGAGATATTAGATCAAGATGGTGCTGTTATTAAAAAAATTGAACCTCGAGCGGTTCGAAGAGTTATTTCTGAAGAAGCAGCCTTAGCTGTTTCGGCTATGCTAGTTAGTGTTGTGGAGAATGGGCATGCAATAAAAGCTAAAATTCCAGGCTATTATATTGGTGGTAAGACTGGTACTGCTCAAATTCCTTCTCCTTACGGCGGATATTTACATAGACAATATATTCATAATTTTGTGGGGTATGCCCCTATAGAGGATCCTAAATTTGTTATTTTGGTAAAATTTGATAATCCTAAAACATCGGTTTTTGCTGAAGGGACTGTTGTTCCTGTTTTTGAGGAAATAGTTGATTTTCTTTTAAAATATTACCAGATTCCTAAAAACAGAAAATAATTTTTAAATATGAAAAAAATAATAATGCATTTATTGGCTTTTTTTGCCAATAAGATAATAAGAAAATACAAACCAAAAGTGATTGGTATAACTGGTAGTGTTGGCAAAACAAGCTCTAAGGAGGCTATTAGTTTGATTTTGTCTTGTCAACAAAGAGTTCGCTCTAATTTTTCCAATTATAATAATGAATTTGGTTTACCTCTTACTATTATTGGATTAAAATCTCCTCAAAAAAATATTTTTAAATGGTTTTTTGTTTTTTTAAAATCATTTTATTTATTAATAATTAAGGATAAAAATTATCCGGAAGTTTTGGTTTTAGAAATGGGTGTTGATAGGGAGGGGGATATGGATTATTTGTTAAATATAGTAAAACCAGATAGAGCTGTTTTAACTAACATTTCTCATTCTCATTTGGAGTATTTTGGTAGTGTAGATAAAATTAAAAAAGAAAAAATAAAATTATTACATGGGCTTAAAAAGGGCGGTTTTGCAATAGTTAATTCTGATAATGATTTTTTAAAAAATATTAGAGATGAGTTAAAATTTCCAGTTATTAATTATGGTTTTAAGTCCGGGGCAGATATTTTAGTTAGAGATTTGAATTTTATTTTACCAGAAGGGGATTTAAAGAGTAATTTTTATGGAGCTAATTTTAAATTAGAATACAAAGGTTCAGTTGTACCAATTAGCTTGCCCGGAGTACTTAGCAAGTCTTCTATTTATTCTATTTTAAGCGCTTTTGCCGTAGCTGTTTCTTTAGATTTTAATTTAATTGATCTTGTTAGTTGTTTGAAAAAATTCAAAACACCAAATGGTAGAATGAATGTTTTAGAGGGCATAAAGAAAACTATTTTAATTGATGACACTTATAACTCTTCTCCTGAATCAAGTTTATTGGCTTTGGATTTTTTAAAAGAAGTTAAAAAACGTAAAGGAGTGAGAAAAATAGTTGTTTTAGGTGATATGTTAGAGCTTGGTTCTTATAGTGAGGAGGGGCATCGACTAATTGGTAATAAAATAAGTCAAATTGACATAGATGAAGTTATTTTAGTTGGAGAGAGATCTCGTGATATAGGTAGAGGCGCTATTGATAATGGTTTTAATAAGGATTTTGTTTTTCAATTTAAAGATTCCAGTCAAGCTGGTTTGTTTTTGCAAAATAGAATGAGGGAGGGGGATATTATTTTGTTAAAAGGTTCACAGGGGGTGAGAATGGAAAAGGCCGTTAGGGAAATAATGGCAGAACCTATTTTAGCTAATCAATTACTGGTTAGGCAATCAGGAGCGTGGTTAAAGAAATAAATTATTCTTTTAGACTTATTTTTCTGGCTAGATCTGTTATATTTTTTTCTATTTTCACTATTTTAAGTCTCATCTTGAATATTAAATAAAACAAAAATAAAACAGCGATATAGAAAGCTAAATTTATTGCTGAAGATGAAAAACCTAAATTTATAACTATTTTATCTATTTGTTTTATAAATGCCACAATTAAAATAGCTAAAACCCAGAATATTAACCAAAAAATAAATTCATTAAAAGATATTGCTTTCTTTTTCCATTGATTTATTAATTTGCTTAGAAAGAATATTATTATTAGCCCAGCTAGTATTTGTTGAATCATATTTTTTTATTAGTTTTTTTAAAATTTAATTATCCGCTTATTTTTTTTAAGATTAAATCTTTTATTATTTTTAAACCTCCAGAAAATTTTTGACCAAATTCATGATAAATAACTTTAATCGGAACTTCTTTTATTTTTAATTTGTATTTAAAAGCCTTGGCTAGTATTTCGGTGCAGTGAGCCATTCTGTCATTTTCTATTTTTATTCTTAAAGCTGTTTCTTTGCTCATGGCTCTAAAACCATTTTGGGGATCACTTGTTTTAATGCCAAAAAATAGAATGTTAAATATTTTAGCCATTGGCATGATAATATTTTTCTTAAAACTTGGAATATTAGATTCAATACCTAAAAATCTTGAGCCGATAACTAAATCATACCCCTCGTTTATTATTGGTTTAATCATTTTGTTGATATCGCTAGCCAAAAATTGTCCATCAGCATCAAAATGAATAATTACATCAAAACCATTTTTTAAGCAATACTCATTTCCAGTTTGAAGCGCCGCTCCTTGTCCTAGGTTTATCGGATGATAAATTTTTTTTAATTTTTGTTCGTTTATACTGTTTAGTATTTTTTTAGTATTGTCGCTTGATTTGTCATCTACAACAACTATTAAATCAACTAAGTCTTTTACTTGTTCAATTGTTTGACTAATACTTTTTTCTTCATTGAAGGCTGGAATTACGCAGGCGATTTTCATATTATTATTTTATGTCTAATTCTTTTAAAGTTTAACATATTTTATATTATTTTTAAAATATGCTAAACTTAATTTGATATTTTGTATCAATAGTTATGAGTTTATTTATAAAAATATACGACAGCTCAAGTAATCTTTTGAGCGGTTTTAAATCTCTTTTGAATAATTTTTACAGACCCTTAAGGGTTAAGTTTTTTTTATTTGTTTTTTTGATTTTTAATATTTCTTTATGGGGTTTTTCTTATTATATTTATGATAATGTTACTCAAAATAGATTAATACTTCATTATAATGTTGATGTTGGAATTGATTTGATTGGCGACAAGCATGATGTTTTTATAATTCCAGCTGTTAGTTTGTTTTTAATTTTAATTAATAATATTTTTTTATTATTCTTTTTTAGAAAGAAAATTTTTGATTTTAATTTTATCTTTTATTTTAGTTCTATTTTTCTTTTAATAACTCAAATTTTTTTGTTTTTATCAATACTAGTTATTTATTTAATTAATTTTAGATAGCTCTATGGAATTTCATGTAATTAAAATTTTATTTTTATCAACTTTTGCTTTTATTTTTACTGTCTTGTGGACACCAATTTTAACTAATTTTTTGTATAAAAATAAACTGGGCAAGAAAATAAGAAATAATGGCTCAACTCCTGTTTTTAGTGAATTGCATGCTCATAAAGCTGGCACTCCAACTATGGGTGGTATATTAATTTGGGGTACTTTATTTTTTCTTATTCTTTTCTTTTATTATTTGAGTTTGATTTTTCCAGGTAGCATTTTGTCTCATCTTAATTTTTTATCTCAAAAAGAAACATTACTTCCTTTAGGGGCGCTTATGGCATCAGCTCTTATTGGTTTGCTCGATGATTGGTTAGATGTTTCTGGTAAAGGCGTTTTTGGCGGTGGAGGTTTAAAAATGAAACATCGATTATTGATTTATACCATGATTGCTGTTTTTGGTGCTTTATGGTTTTATTTTAAGTTGGACTGGGCTTTAATTCATCTTCCTTTTTTGGGTTATTTTCAGATTGGTTGGTGGTATATTCCTGTATTTATTTTTATAATTGTAGCCACATCTTTTTCGGTTAATGAAACTGATGGTCTTGATGGTTTAGCTGGTGGAACTTTATTGGTTTCTTACGCTTCTTATGGAATTATATCTTTTGCTATGGGCAGATATGATTTGGCCACCTTCTGTGCTGTTATTGTGGGAGCTCTTTTAGCTTTTTTATGGTTCAACATTCCTCCGGCTAGATTTTATATGGGGGATACCGGCTCTATGAGCTTGGGAGTTACTTTAGGAATAATAGCCTTGCTAACAAATAATGTATTTCTTTTACCTTTTATTGGTTTTATTTTTTTACTAGAATCATTATCAGTTATTATTCAAATTCTTTCTAAAAAAATTAGAAAGAAGAAGGTTTTTTTATCTGCCCCAATTCATCATCATCTTCAGGCTTGTGGCTGGACTGAGGCTAAAATTGTTATGAGATTTTGGCTAATTTCAGCAGTGGTTGCTGCCGTTGGTTTAATGATTTTTTTGCTTGATAAAAGTTTTTCTTTTTAATTTTTTATGAATATAGGAAATAAAAAAAAAGCACCAGTTGATAACTATTTATTGTTTATTATTCCTATTTTAGTTGTTTTTGGTTTGGTGATGCTTTTTAGTGCTTCACTAGCTATTTCACAATCTAACTTTGGAGAACCTTATCACTATGTTAGAGGACAGCTTTTTGGTTTGGTTCTTGGTTTGTTTTTGTTTTTTGTTTTCTTTAAAATTGATTATCATTTTTTAAAAAGACACTCTTTCCTTTTTTTAATTTTATCAGTAATTCTTTTGCTGTTGGTTTTTGTCCCAGGTCTTAGAAATGAATATGGAACATCTTATAGTTGGATAATTATTTTTGGTAAATCTTTTCAGGTTTCAGAGTTCGTTAAATTGTTTTTTTTATTTTATTTATCGGGCTGGTTAGAATCAAAAAAGGATGATTTAAAAAAATTTTCTACTGGGATTTTTCCTTTTTTAACAGTTTTAACAATTATTGGGGCCTTTATTTTAAAACAACCAGATTTAGGAACTTTCTTAATTATATTTTTTGTTGCTTTAATGGTTTATTTGGTTGCTGGTGGCAATATTAGTCATTTATTTGTTTTATTTTTAATAATGGTTATTGGCGTTTTATTTGTTTTTAACTCCATGAATTCAGAAAATAAAAATGGCATAATAAAAGAATATCAAATAAATAGAGTTAAATGTTTACAGGATCCAAGTTTTGATAGAGATATTTGCTACCAAGTTAACCAGTCATTAATTGCTGTTGGCTCTGGTGGTTTGTGGGGGAGGGGCTTGGGTGAGAGCAGGCAGAAGTTTAATTATTTGCCAGAGGTTTGGGCGGATTCAATTTTTCCTATAATTGCTGAGGAAATTGGTTTTATCGGTTCGGTTTTACTGCTTTTAATTTACCTTTTTATTTTTATCAGGGGTATGAAGATTGCCGGACGAGCCCCAGACCTTTTTGGTCAGTCTTTGGCTGTTGGTATTTCTGTTTGGATATTTTTTCAGGCCTTTTTAAATATTGCTGGAATGATTAATTTGGTTCCAATGACAGGCGTTCCTTTGCCTTTTGTAAGTGCTGGAGGAACATCTTTGTCTATTTTATTAGCCGCTTTTGGGGTTTTGCTTAATATTAGTCGTCAAGCAGTCGATAAAAAGAATAGTTTTTATGTTAAAAAATAAAAAAAATAAAATAATTTTAAGTGGTGGGGGGACGGGTGGTCCCGTTGTTCCCTTGATTTTTATATATAGAAATTTAAAAAATGATTTCGATTTTTTATTTGTAGGCAGTTATAAGGGAATAGAGAAAAAAATAATTGAACCGGAGGGTATTAGATACCAGAGTATTTTTGCTGGAAAATTTAGGCGTTATTTTTCTTTTAAAAATTTTTTTGATTTGTTTAAAATTTTTATTGCTTTTTGGCAGGCATTGTTTTTAATTTTAAAAGAAAAACCTGGATTAGTTATTAGCGCTGGTGGCTTTGTCTCTGTTCCTTTGGTTTTTGCTTCTTGGATTTTGAGGGTTCCAGTTTTAATTCATCAGCAAGATGTTGTTCCTGGTTTAGCTAATAAATTAATGGCACCATTTTCTAAAATAATAACAATAACTTTTGAAAAATCAGTTAAGGCTTACGGTGAAAAAGCTAGATTGATAGGAAATATTGGAGTTGAATTAAACTGCTTTAACAATATAAATAAGAATGATATTTATGATAAATATGGTTTAAACAGTAAATTACCCCTAGTTCTTGTTTTGGGCGGTGGGACTGGCTCTTTATTCATTAATAATTTAATTTTTTCTACTGTTAAAGAGTTGAGTTTATTGAGTAATGTTTTTCATATTAGCGGAGAAGCGGGTCGTGATTTGAATGATCTGCTTGATCTAAAAAACTATATTAAAGTTGGTTTTTTAGAACATCAAGAGCTTATTAAATTAATGCTCGTTTCTGATTTAGTTATTTCTAGGTGCGGACTTTCAACTTTAACGGAGATTTCTTTCTTAGAAAAATCAAGCATTTTAATACCCATGCCTAATTCTCATCAAGAATATAATGCTCAAGAATTTGAGAAAAAAAATGCTGCCATTGTTTTGGAGGAGAAAAGTCTTAATCCCGCTTTATTTTTACAAAAAATTAAAAGTGTTTTACTTGATGAAGATTTTAGAAAAAAAATATCTATTAATTCTTCTGGGGTAATAAAAAATGGCAACCAAGAAATGATTGCCATTGTTAAATCGTTTTTTTAGAATTATTCAATTTTTTTACCGCTTATTTCTTGGGCCCATTCCCTGGCTCTTTCTTTAGCCTCTGTTTCAGGGTCACCATTTTTGATAAAAATTTCCAAAAAAAACTTTTCCAGATCCTTAGGATCTGTTTTTTCATTCAATTTGTTTATTTCTTCCGGGGAAAAAATTGTTTCCATTTTTAAATCCTCCATATTATTAAATTAATTCCTTTTTAAAGTTAGCCATTTTTTCGCAAAAGGGATTTATAAAATTTTCTTTAAACTTGCTGATAAAAATATAAATTGGTAAATCTTTATTTCCTTCGTTTTCACTATTTATTTCTTTGTGGTTTTTTAAGAAGTTATCGATCATATCTTTTTTTGAATAAATCTCTTGGTCTATTTTGTTGATTAGATCTAGTCTTTCTTTTTCGTTCATTAGACTGGCTTTTTTCATTTCATTTGATATTTCTAAATAGCTGTCTTTTAGAATTTTCTGCTCTCGACTGATTTCTTTTTTTAAATTTTCTACGGCTATTTGTAGATGACCGTCGTTGTAGACATTTTCCAAACCCTTTCCTTTGTATTTTTCTTCTTTAAACTTTTTGCTAATATCAATAAAGTTTCTTAGTAATAAAACCTCTTCTTCGTTTTTACAAAGCCCTCTTGTTTTTTTTATTATTTCTAGTTTGTTGTTATCATTTAACTCAAAAAGATTAGCTATTCTGTTGATAAATTTTTTGGATTTGTTTTCATTTCCAGCTTCACCACCCTCTTCTAAAAAGCTTTCAAAATTAAAACCTTTTATTTCGTTTACCAGGCTCTTAAAATATAATTCCACCTGGCCAGATTTGTCTAAAATATTAAAATCTTCTTGTTCATTTTCAGATACTTTATTTTTAATTATTTCATATTTAGTGTTTTTTGCCCCTGGGTTTATTAAACCATTGGGTTCTTCGGTTTTTTGTCCAAAGGCCTCTACCTCAATTTCTTTTGTTTCTCCATTTTCATCTTCAATTTTAATTTTTCCTTTTATAAAGGGACAACCAGTATTTTTTGCTATTCCTGTCTCAAATCCTAATGCTTTAAATTCTTGTGACATTTCATCAAAATCTTTTTCATGAAAAATAATATCAATATCATCTGGTTGTTTTTTGCTTTCAGAGGCGTTTATTAAAAAAGCTATAGAACCAGTTAGATACCAAGGATATTGACATTTATTAAATATTTTAGAGCAAATTTTGAGAGCTTCCTTTTGGTGACTTGGTATTCTTTCTGAAAATCTTTCTTGCTCTTCTTGGTTTGAATCTCTAACTTCCAACCTTGATTTAATTTCCTCTGGGCTTGGATGTTGTTTTATTTTATTTTCTATCTTATTTATTTTTAATTCTAATTCATTTACTAGAAGGTCAATTTCTTTTTGTATTTCATTTATCTCTTTTAGAGGTTGATAATTTTCTTGTTTTTCTAGAAAAGCATGTTGGTCTTTTTTATAAATACTTTTTGTTCCCTCTATAGCAACTAAAAAATTCTTCAAATCACTTTGAAGTTTTTCATAAGATTTTTTATTATCTTCTTTTTGTTGGTTTATTTTTTCTTTAGTTTCGTTTATTATCCTTTTAGCTTTTTCAAAAATATTGTTTTTTTCTTCAATATTTTCTTCTGCTAAATCGATAATTTCTAGGTCTGAGTTTTCTTTTTTTATTATCTCCTTCTTCATATTTATTGATAATTATTTTTTATTTCCTGTCGTATTTTTTTTAAATGCTCTTCTTCTTTTAACTTTATAAAATTTAGAACAATACCTTCTTGTCTAAGCTTTAATTTTTTTATTTGATTTGTGTATTCTTGATAGACAACTTTTATTTCCTCTATCTTTTTTTCTATTTCTAAATCCATTTCTTTATTGTAATATTTTAATAAATTTTACTAAAAAAAGCTCTTTTTGTCAATCATAAAATTTATTTGTTTTTTTATTTTTTTATGTTAATATTTTTATGTTAGATTTATTTATTTTTAAATTTTAAAAATATGAATTTTTTTATCTTTTTTTCAATTTTTGTTTTTGTTTTTTTCTTATCTTCCTTAAAACAAATAAATCAATACGAGAGAGGTGTTAAATTTACAATGGGGCGATTTTCTGGGGTTATGACACCTGGTTGGAAGTTTTTATGGCCAGTTTTTCAAACTTTTAAAAAAGTTGATATTAGAATTAAGGCAGTTGACGTTCCAGACCAAAGAGCTATTACCAGAGACAATGTTCCGGTGACAGTTAATGCTGTTTTATATTATAAAATTTCTGATTCATCTAAAGCTATTATTGAGGTTGAAAATTTTTATTATGCTATTTCTCAGTATGCTCAAACAACCATGAGAAATATTGTTGGAGAAACAACCTTGGACGAACTTTTGGCTAATCGTGATAAAATTGCCGACAGAATAAGAGAAATAGTTGACAAGGAAACAGACGCTTGGGGTTTAAAAGTAAATAATGTTGAACTGAAAGATATAATTTTACCAGAATCAATGGAGAGAACTATTGCCAAGCAAGCAGAGGCTGAAAGAGAAAAGAGAGCCGTTATTATTAATGCTCAGGGAGAGTTAGCAGCTGCTGAGAATTTGTCTAATGCTGCTCGAATATTGTCATCTTCTGATGG
This sequence comes from uncultured Gammaproteobacteria bacterium, assembly GCA_964540285.1. Taxonomy (GTDB): domain Bacteria; phylum Patescibacteriota; class Patescibacteriia; order Patescibacteriales; family UBA12465. Next base: position 120,563 of record CAZILW010000001.1, on the reverse strand, counting down.
AGCATTGCATCTAAGAACATTGCAGTCAATAAATGATATATCATCTGATCAATCAAATACTATAGTTTTTGTAACTCCAGTTGAAATACTTAAAGCTTTTGAAAGTTTTAATAAAAGCAAAAAAGAATAATTTTTGTTAATAACTAAAATAAAATAGTCTGTACTTTAAAAATTATTTTCAATGAAAAGAAAAAAAATTGCCAAGAGGGCAATGAAATTGTTTGACTCTCAAATAGACAGACTGGCCTCCTTGGATGTTCCAGCCTGTATTATGACCGACCCCTTGCTTTTTTTAATGGAATTTAGAGAAAGAGTTGTTTCTAGAGTTATAGAGTTTGAAGACAGGGGCTTTTCTTTTGATGTTTGGTTTGTTCCAGTTATACCATTTAATATTGTTGGGGTTTTTAATCAAGCTCAGTTTTTACAATTTAATGGTAATAAAGGATATTCCTATTTTAATCATGGCGATGTCTATGATTTGATACCAACATCAAAGAGGCCCTATTATCTTTTAGGTATAAATGAAAATTCTTCTAGTTCTGAGGGTTTTATTGATCCTAAAAGATTTTTAACGCTGTCAGAGTCTTTAGCTCTTTGTTTGCATGAAAATGTTTTGTGCAAGTATTATGTCAAATCTCTTAATTCTTTTTTTGAAACCGTTAGAGAACCTTCTATTATTCACGTCTATAGAGGTGAGCACCCTAAGGTTGATTGGGAATATTTTGAGGGAGGTCAAAGTGACAATTTCTTATGGGGCGCAAGTCCTTATTGCCTGGAAAGAATGACCTGGCGAGATTAGGTTGTTTTTTAAAAGTATGTTTATTTTAAAGTGGAGTCATTGATTCCACTTTTTTATTTATTTAAATATGTTATAATAATTTTATAATATTTATGATTTTAAATAAAAAGGACAATATTTATATGATTGGGATTAAGGGGGTTGGCATGGCCATGTTAGCTCAGTTTTTGGTTTTTAAGGGATTTAAAGTCTCTGGTTCCGACGTGGAAGAAGAATTTCAAACCAATAAAACACTTGCTAATTCCAAAATAAAAGTTAAACATGGATTTTCCTTAAAAGATTTTCCAGAAAAGATTGATTTAGTTATTCGTTCTTCAGCTTTTGATATTAAGAAAAATATAGAGCTTAAATATTTAAATAAAAAAGGTGTTAAAATTGTAACCTATGCTGAGACGGTTGGATATTTGTTTAACCAATATTTTGGTATTTCTGTTTGCGGCAGTCATGGTAAGACAACTGTTACTTCTTGGTTGGGTTATACTTTATTTAAATCTAATTTTTCTCCTAATGTTTTATCTGGTTCTTATGTTAGACAATTTAAGGGTAGTTCTTTGTTGGGAAAATCAAAATATTTTGTGTTAGAATCCGACGAGTATCAAAATAAATTGCAGTATTTCAATCCACAAATGGTTGTTTTAAACAATATTGACTTTGATCATCCCGATTATTTTAAAGATAAAAAGGCTTATTTCAAAGTTTTTGCAGATTTTGTAAAAAAAATACCCAAATCAGGTTTTTTGGTGACTAATATAGATGATATTCAGTGCTTAAAAATTAGCAAATTTAATCAAGGTAAAAATATTTTTTATACCTTAAATGATAATAAAAAGATAAAAAATATAGATAAGCTAAATTATGAGTATTTATATAAAATAGAAAATATAAAAACTGAAAGATACGGACAAAGTTTTACTTTATATCAAAGCAGTAAAAATCTAGGAAAATTCAAGATAAAATTAATGGGCAGTCACAATATTTATAATGCTCTGGCTGTAATTTCCTCTTGCCTAGAATTAAAAGTTGATTTAGAAAAAATTAGAAAAAATTTATTTTTGTTTACTGGTGCCTCTCGTCGTTTTGATGTTTTAGGTGTTTATAATGATTCTGTTATTATTGATGATTATGGACATCATCCAACTGAAGTAAAAGCATGTCTTCAGGCAGTTAAACAAAGATATAATGATAAAAAAATAATTACTGTTTTTCATCCTCACACCGTAAGTCGCACTAAAGCTTTGTTTGATGATTTTGTTAAAAGTTTTGAGTTAACTGATAATTTATATTTAATGGAAATATATACTTCAGCACGAGAAAAAGCTCAAAAGCTTTCCAGTCTTGATTTAATGAAAAAAATAGAGCAATATAATTTAAAACATAATATCAAGCAAGAATTAAAATATTTTAAAAATTTTTCTGATATTGAAAAAGATTTAAGAAAAGTAGCTGGCAAAGATAAAGTAATTTTGCTTTTGGGTGCTGGCGATATTTTTCGAGTAGCTTACAAATTGCTTAATATATCTTCTAAAGATATTTAATATATGGAATTAGAAATTAAAAAAAATATAAAATTAGCTGATTATTCTACTTTTAAAATTGGTGGTTTGGCTAAATATTTTGTAGTGGTTAAAAGTGAAGAAGAATTTATAAATTCAATTAAATGGGCTAAGAAAAGAGCTAAAAAGATTTTTATTTTGGGTGGTGGCTCTAATATTTTGTTTTCTGACAAGGGGTTTAGTGGTTTAGTAATCAAAAATGAAATAAAGGGAATGGAAGTTGTGGGCGAAAACGAAGATTTTGCTATTGTGAAATCATATAGTGGAGAAGCTTGGTCAAAAATGGTTAATTTTACTATATCGCACAATTATTACGGTATAGAAAATATGTTTTATATTTTTGGAACAGTTGGAGCATCACCGGTGCAAAATATTGGTGCCTATGGCGTGGAGCTAAAAGATGTTTTTTATAATTTATGTGCCATTGACTTGAAAACGGGTGAGAAAAAATATTTTAACTTGAGAGATTGTGAGTTTGCTTATCGTGATAGTATTTTTAAAAATAAATTTAAAAACAAATATTTTATTTTGTGGCTAGAACTAAAATTAAGCAAAAAAGAAAAGTTTAATTTAGAGTATGGCGATATAAAAAATAAATTAGCCGAGAAAAAAATAGACAAGCCAAGATTAAAAGATATAACAGAAATAATTCAAGAAATACGAAATTCAAAATTGCCAAACCCAATGATAATTCCTAATGCTGGTTCATTTTTCAAAAATCCAGTAATCAGTGAAGCCGAGTTTAAAACTTTAAAAGAAAAATTTCCAGATATCAAAAGTTTTCCTGATGAGAAGGGGGTAAAAATTCCAGCTGGCTGGCTAATAGAGCAGGCCGGCATGAAGGGCTATCGCCATGGTGATGCTGGAGTTTACGAAAGCCAAGCTTTAATTTTAGTAAATCATGGTAGTGCTAGTCAAAAAGATGTTTTGTTTTTGGTTGATTTGGTGAAGAAAAATGTTTTTGATAAGTTTGGTATAATCCTAGAAGCAGAGGTTAATATTCTAAAATAAATTAATTATAAATAATACATATGAAAACCAGTGAAATTAGACAGAAATATTTTGAATTTTTTCAAAAAAAACAACACGCCCTGATATCGTCTTCATCGCTCATTCCTGAAAATGATTCTAGTCTTTTATTTACCAATTCTGGTATGTTTCCTTTGGTGCCATATCTTTTAGGTGAAAAACATCCAGCTGGCCTTCGTTTAGTAAATAGTCAGAAATGTTTCCGTTCCGAAGATATTGACGACGTTGGTGATGGTCGTCATAATACCTTTTTTGAAATGCTTGGTAATTGGAGCTTGGGTAATTATTTTAAAGAAGAGCAACTCAATTGGTGGTTTGAATTTTTAATAGAAGAGCTAGGCTTTGATATTAATAAAATTTATCAGACTGTTTATGTTGGTGACGGCAAAAGCATAGTCAAAGATGAAGAGTCTATTGCAATTTTAAAAAATATTTACAAAAAATACGGAATTGAAGCCAGTGAAGGTCCAGAAACAATTACCAAGGGAGATGAAGGGCCTGGTATAGAGCTCGATTTTTCCAAAGATAGAATCTTTGCTTATCGAGACAAAAATTGGTGGCAGAGAGGCGATGCCATTGGAGAATTAGGTGGTCCAGATAGTGAAACTTTTTATGATACCGGCAAAGAACATGATCCAAAATTTGGTGAGCATTGTCATTTGAATTGTGATTGTGGAAGATTTATTGAAATTGGCAATTCTGTTTTTATGCAATACCAAAAAACAGTCGATGGTTGGAAAGAATTAGAAAACAAAAATGTTGATTTTGGTGGGGGACTGGAGCGAATTGTAATGGTAAAAAATAATTTAGGCAATATTTTTAAAATTGACTCTCTTGGTTCTATTGTAGATAGACTCGAAAATATTTCTGGACTTAAATATGAGGATAATAAAAAAGCTTTTGAAGTTATAGCTGATCATATAAAAGGTGCTACTTTTTTATTGGGAGATGACAAGGGGCTTAGCCCATCCAATACCGACCAAGGTTATATTATTAGACGTCTTATCAGAAGGGCGGTGCGTTATTTGAAACAATTAAAAATAGAACAAAAAAATCTTATTGCTGAGCTTAGCCAAGTTATAGTTGAATTCTATAAAGATTCTTATAGTGAATTAGATAAAAATAGAGAATTTATTTTCAAATCATTAAATGAAGAAGAAGAGAAATTTAACAAAACCATAGAAAAAGGGGAAAGAGTTTTAAATAGCTTGGTTGAAAAAGGGGAAAAGATTAATGGTGAAATTGCTTTTAATTTATTTCAAAGTCATGGCTATCCACTCGAGATGACACTAGAGATTATAGAAGAAAAAAATATTTCTAAATCAGATAATTTTTTGGATGAATATAATCAAGCTTTAAACAAACATCAGGAATTATCTAAAACGGCTAGCGCTGGTAAATTCAAGGGGGGGTTGGCTGATCAAAGCGAGGAGACAACCAAGCTTCATACCGCAGCTCATTTACTACTAGAAGCTCTTAGGAGGGTTTTGGGTGATCATGTCGCTCAAAGAGGAAGCAATATTACTGCTGAAAGACTTCGTTTTGATTTTTCTCATCCAGAAAAAATGACTGATGAACAAAAAAAACAAGTTGAAGATTTAGTAAATGAAAATATTCAAAAGGGACTAGCAGTTGATTGTAGTGAGATGACTTTAGATGAAGCTAAGCAAATGGGGGCGACTGGTGTTTTTGAGTCCAAATATGGAGAGAAGGTAAAAGTATATTCTGTTGGTAATTTTTCCAAAGAAATTTGTGGTGGTCCGCATGTTGAAAGCCTGGAGAATTTAGGTGTATTTAAAATACAAAAAGAAGAGAGTTCTAGTTCTGGTGTTAGAAGAATTAAAGCAGTTTTAGAATAATTTTTATCAATGTTTAAAAACAATTTTCAAAAAAACAAAAAAGCTTTTACCCTCGTTGAGCTTCTAGTAGTAATTGCTATTATTGGAATACTGGCCACTCTAGCTGTTGTAGCTTTACAACAAGCTCGCTCTAGAGCTCGTGATAGTAAAAGACTAGCTGATATTAAACAAGCCCAAACAGCCCTAGAATTATTCTTTAATGAACAGGGAAGATATCCTACTGAAGAAGAATGGTTAAGTGGTTCTCTTATTACCTCAAGTGGTCAAGTACTGATGTATAATATTCCTTCTGCTCCTTATCCGGCTGATGGAGTATGTGATGCCAGTCAAAATAACTTCTACTATCAAGTAAGCGAAGATAACTCTACTTACACTTTATCATTTTGTCTAGGCAATGATGTTTCTAACCTATCTGAAGGTTTAAAATGTGCTACTCCTGGAGGAATAATGAATTATGATTGCCTAGGCGGAGACACTGGAGGCGGAGACACCGGAGGAGGAGATAATAATGAAAATCCAAATCTCAATGTTTGTTATCCTGATTGTCAGTCTGGTTATATTTGTCAAAACAGTTCTTGTGTTCTTGATGTTTTTGAATGTGGTCAAAATATCACCTATAACGGCCACACCTACCAAACAGTAGGCATCGGAGCTCAATGCTGGTTTAAAGAAAATCTTAAAACTGATAAATTTAAAAATGGAGACAGTATTCCTCGGGTAACTGGAAGCTGGGGATCAACTATACCTTCTTGGATTTCTTATCATAGTAATTCTTCTTATTATCCAGCTTATGATTTTTTTTCTACTTATGGAAATCTTTACGGTTATGTTTATTCATCTCATACTATAACCGATCCTAGAGGGGTTTGTCCCGATGGCTGGATAGTGCCAACCAGAGATGATTTTATTTCTTTAGTCAACAGTATTGGTACGTATAATGTTTACAATTTAAGATCGTGTCGTCAAGTTAATTCTCCTTTGGGAGGTGAATGTGCAACTTCAGAGCATCCATATTGGGCATCTGATACTGTTTATGGCACCGATGATCTTGGCTTTTCTTTGCTTCCTGGTGGTCATAAATATTCAACACAGTGGCCTTATTTTGGAAGTGGTTTTTGGCTTTGGACTTCAACTGCTAATAGTACTGGGTCTAGCTTGTATTATATATATAATACAAGCGGACCAACAATTTCGACGGCGAGTACTGTTCCTATTGACTCTATTTATGGTCGCTATATTAGATGTATTAAAAAAACAGACACTAGCCCTAAAACCATCCCTAGCGTTATTACTGGTGTTGTAAATAATGTTTCAGCAAATAGAGCTTTTTCTGGGGGAACAATAAGTAATGATGGCGGATCTCCTGTTCATTCTGGTGGTGTTGTCTGGAGTGAAAATGATAATCCCTTAATCGGTGATGGTAATTCAAAGTTTTTACATTCAACTTTAAGTTCCTCCTCTTTTGTTTCTGATGTTTTTTATGGTCTTCAAGCTGGAAAAACTTATTATATCAGAGCTTATGCTGTCAATGAAGTTGGAGTAGGTTATGGCAATGTTCTTTCTTTTACAACCACAGATCCTTGTTCGGGCTTAAGTTCTGTTTCTTATAATGGTTATAATTATCCAACGGTTGCTATCGGCGATCAATGCTGGTTTAAAGAAAATCTTAAAACTGATAAGTTTAAAAATGGTGACAGTATTCCTCGGGTAACTGGAAGTTGGAGTGGAGCGAATTATCCTTTGTATGACTTTCTTTCTACTTATGGAAATCTTTATGGTTATGTTTATTCTTCTTATACCATAATTGATCCTAGGGGGGTTTGTCCTGATGGCTGGATAGTGCCAACCAGAGATGATTTTATTTCTTTGGTCAACAGTATTGGTGCATATAATGTTTACAATTTAAGATCGTGTCGCCAAGTTAATTCTCCTTTGGGAGGTGAATGTGTAACTTCAGAGCATCCATATTGGGCATCTGATACTGTTTATGGCACCGATGATCTTGGCTTTTCTTTGCTTCCTGGTGGTCATAAATATTCAACACAGTGGCCTTATTTTGGAAGTGGTTTTTGGCTTTGGACGAGAACCATAGACGATCTTGGGACAGGTTTGTATTATATATACAACACTGGCGGATCAATAATTTTGACGACAAGTACTGTGCCTATTAGTTCTATTTATGGTCGTTATATTAGATGTATTAAGGAATAATTAGCATTCTTGACTTATTATCTTTTTTTTGCTAAATTCTTTGTACACATTCAAGAATTGTGTTGTTTGTGTTTTTATTTGTATAAATAGTACAAAATATAGTATAAATTAATAAAATTTTAAATAATTTTTATGCCAACTATCAATCAGTTAGTTAGAAAAGGAAGAAAACCTTCCAGTAAGAGAAAAAAGAACTTAGCATTGCGTACCAGCTTAGATTCTTTACATCGTAAGAAAAAAGTTACTAAAAGTGGCTCTCCTTTTAAACAGGGTGTTTGTCTTAAGGTTACTACCATGACCCCTAAGAAGCCGAACTCAGCTTTACGTAAAATTGCTCGTGTTCGTTTATCAAATGGTATGGAGGTGACTGCCTATATTCCTGGAATGGGACATAACTTACAAGAACACTCAATCGTTCTTATTAAGGGTGGAAAAACAAAAGATTTACCAGGTGTTAGATATAAAGTTGTTCGTGGAGTTTATGATGCTCAAGGTGTTGAAGCTAGAAGACAGGGAAGAAGTTGTTATGGTGCTAAAAAACCAAAGGCTTAAAATTTAATTAACATAAAATTGATATAAATTAATAAAAATTGCTATAGCTGGTAATTTTAAAATTATGAGAGGTAAACAAGCTCCAAAAAGAAAAATAGAAAATGATTTAAAATATGGTGATAAAAATATTGCCAAATTTATAAATTACGTTATGGTTGATGGTAAAAGATCAGTAGCTCAAAAGATTACTTATGATGCTTTTGATTTAATTCGTCAAGAAACCAAGCACGATCCAAGACATATTTTTAATAAAGCTTTAAAAAAAGTGTCTCCATTGCTTGAAGTTAGAGGTAAAAGAGTTGGTGGTGCCAACTATCAAGTTCCTTTTCAAGTAAGGGGGGAGAGAAGGTTTTATCTTGGTTGTAATTGGATTATTTCAGCCGCTAAAGACAGAAAAGGAAAATCAATGGCTGAAAAACTAGCCGCTGAAATTTTAGATGCATCAAACGGAGAGGGTGCGGCTGTTAGAAAGAGAGAAACTGTTCATAAGATGGCGGAGGCTAATAAGGCATTTGCTCATTTCTCCAGATAGTAAAACTTTAAATTTTGGTGAAATTTTTTGTCAAAGACTGCGAGGCTCGTTCATCGTATTAAAATACGACTCACTTCGCTTCTCGTCTTTTCCTCAAATTTCACTCAAAATATAAAGTTTTAGGAGAAAAAGTTTTGGTGAAATTTTTTGTCAAAGACTGCGAGGCTCGTTCATCGTATTAAAATACGACTCACTTCGCTTCTCGTCTTTTCCTCAAATTTCACTCAAAATATAGAATTAAATATATAATATAATAATTAAATATAAGTATCCTAAGAGTCTTGAAAGTACTAAAACTCTTAAAACTCTTTAAATAACATATGTCGCAAGATTATACGCTGGATAAATTTAGAAACATTGGTATCATGGCTCATATTGATGCCGGAAAAACAACTTTTAGCGAGAGAGTTCTTTTTTATACTGGTAAAAAACATAAAATCGGAGAAACTCATGATGGAGCCGCTGATATGGATTGGATGGAACAAGAAAAAGAAAGAGGTATTACTATTACTTCAGCTGCCACAACTTGTTTTTGGAAGGATAATAAGATAAACATAATTGATACTCCTGGACACGTTGATTTTACTGTAGAAGTTGAAAGATCACTTCGTGTTTTAGATGGTGCTATTGCTGTTTTTGATGGTTCTCAAGGTGTAGAGCCTCAATCGGAAACTGTTTGGCGTCAAGCTGATAAGTATAAAGTTCCAAGACTTTGTTTTGTTAATAAGATGGATAAAACTGGCGCTGATTTTTATATGAGCTTGGACTCTATTAAAAAAAGATTAAATCCAAAAGCTGTTGCTTATCAATTGCCAATTGGTTCTGAAAGTACTTTTTCTGGAGTTATTGATGTTTTAGAAAAAAAGGCTTATAAGTTCGAAGGAAATTTTGGCGAGAATATAATTGAAACTGAAATCCCAGCTGATATGATTGATAAGGTTGAAAAGTATCATGGAGAATTGGTTGAAAGAGTTGTTGAATTTGACGATACTTTAACTGAAAAATATTTAAGTGGTGAGCAAATTACTGTTGAAGAATTGAAATCAGCTTTAAGAAGGGGGGTTATATCTAATGGAATCTATCCTGTTTTATGTGGAACAGCTTTACAAAATATTGGTGTTCAAAAAGCTCTTGATGCTGTTTGTGATTATTTACCCTCACCTCTTGATGTTCCAGAGATAGAAGCTACTGATGTTAATGATGAAACTAAAAAAACAATTGTTAAGCCTGATGAAAAAGAGCCTTTTGTTGGTTTGGCTTTTAAAATTGCCACTGACCCTTTTGTTGGTAAGCTTTGTTTTGTTAGGGTTTACAGTGGAGTTTTGAGTTCTGGTTCTTATATTGTTAATTCTTCTACTGGCAATAAAGAAAGAATTGGTCGTTTAGTTCGTATGCATGCTAATCACAGAGAAGAAATTAAAGAAATCAAAGCAGGAGATATCGCTGCTGTTATTGGACTAAAAGACACTACAACTGGAAATACTTTATGTGATGAGAAAAAATCTTTATTACTTGAATCAATTGTTTTCCCAGAGCCAGTCATTAAGATTGCTGTTGAGCCAAAAACTAAGGCTGATCAAGAAAAAATGGGTATTGCTTTAAATAGACTAGCTGAAGAAGACCCAACTTTTAGAGTTGAAAGTGATGAAGAAAGCGGACAAGTTTTGATTTCTGGTATGGGAGAGCTTCACTTGGATATCATCGTTGATCGCATGAGAAGAGAGTTTGGAGTTGAGGCTAATGTTGGAAATCCTCAAGTTTCTTACAGGGAAACTATTAAGCAAAAAGCTGAGGCTGAGCATAAGTATGCTAAACAATCTGGTGGTCGTGGTCAATACGGACATTGTTATTTAAGATTAGAACCGCAAGTTAATGAAGGTGGAAAAACTTATGAATTTGTTGATGAGGTAAAGGGCGGTGCTATTCCAAGGGAATATATCCCAGCTATTGAAAAGGGTGTTAAAGAAGCTATGGAGAGTGGTATTTTAGCTGGTTATCCAATGGTTGATGTTAAAGTTACTGTTTATGATGGTTCTTATCACGAGGTAGACTCTTCTGAAATCGCTTTTAAAATGGCTGCTATTTTTGCCTTCAAAGATGCTTGTCAAAAGGCTAGCCCAGTTTTACTTGAACCAGTTATGAAGGTCGAGGTTACTACCCCAGAAGAATACATGGGGAATATAATCGGAGATTTAAATGCCAAGAGAGGTCAAATAGAAGAAATGACTGACAGAGGAAATGCTAAAGTTGTTTTAGCTAAAGTTCCTCTAGCAGAAATGTTTGGTTATGCAACATCTCTAAGATCAATGAGTCAAGGTAGGGCTAATTATTCAATGGAATTTTCTCATTATAATGAAGTTCCAAGAAATATTTTAGAGCAAATCAAGGAAAAGGCTGGTAAATAATTTACAAAAATTGAAAATAAAAAACGGAGCAAATAACAGAGCTCCGTTTTTTGTTTTAATTAAATTATTTTTTTGTTATAATTGTTTTATATTAACGATATGAATATTTATCTATTTAAAAACAAAAAGGCTTTTACCTTTATTGAAATTTTAGTGGTCGTTTTTATCATTGCTTTAATTTCTACTTTAGTGATGGTTAACATTTCTAGGTCTAGAAGTAGAGGTAAAGATTTAAAAAAAATTAACGATATAAGCCAAGTTCAAATAGCCTTAGAGAGTTATAAAAATGTTGAAGGCAGATATCCTGAACAATTGATTTCGGGACAAGCTCTTGTTGGTAGTTCTTCTGGTTTAATTTTTTTAGAAAACATTCCTGAGGGTGTTGATTATTTTTTTAATTCTTCGGATTTAAGTTATGATATTGCTTTAGAGGTTGAAAATTTTAATGAAAATTTTAGTCCTGGAAATAAATGTTTTAGTTCTGCTGGTATTTTTGACTTTTCTTGTTGTCGAGGCGCCTGTTTGGATTATTTAGATTTTGTTAGTAGTGGGAATGGAGTCATCTTAAATAGAGGTAAGACTTATAATTTGTTTAGTTATTTTCAAAATAGCAACATTTATAATAATTTAATTCTCTTTTTGTCTTCTGATGGTGGGGTTAAGCTTAATCCTGATAACAGTGAAATGGTTCAAACAATCTTTGACCTTTCTTATCAAAGAAAAAATGCTGAACAATCTAATATTGACTTGCAGCCTAAACTAATTGACGGCTTTGTTTATTTCGATGGAGTTGATGATTTTTTTAATATTTCAACAATGCCAAAACAAACAGAATATTCTTTAGCTCTTTGGTTGGATGGTACAAAACCACAGGGTTCAGGAGGATTGTTGTGGGGTACTGGTTTGAGTTTGGGTCGTTGGGGACTAGCCCTTTATTCTGGTAAAATTGCTAGTCAAAATTCAATTGATTCTGTTGACAGGCAATGGTGGTCCATAGAAGATTATGTTTTAAGTAAATACCCAGATGGTTGGCATTTTATTGTTTTAACTGATGATGGTTATTTTCGTAGATTTTACAAGAATGGTCAGTTGATATCTGAAATCGAAAATACCGTGATGAATATAGGAACTGACAAGCCTATGTTTCTAGGCAAGGGTGGTAGCACTACCGAATCCTATTTTCAAGGTCGTATAAACGATGCAATGTATTTTAATAAGCCTTTATCAGCGGAAGAGGTTTTTGGTTTGTATAACAATATTAAAGAATACTATCAAAATTAATTTTATTTATTAATTAATATAGAATATGAGTTTTCTTTTTAAAAACAACAAAAGAAGAGCCTTCACTTTTATAGAGCTTATAATTGTTATTTTAATTATTTCTTTAGTAACAACCGTAGCTATTGCCTCAGTTAATGTTATTAAAAGGTCAGCTAGGGATAAAAAAGTTTTATCGGAAATAAAAGAGTTTCAAATGGCACTCGAGGCCTACAAGATGATAGAGGGAGGGTATCCGGACACAGAGGTTATTGAGGGTGGTGGTCAGATTATTGGATCTAATGGTAGTGTTTTTTATAATAATATTCCCAGTAACATTATTTATTATAAAGATTTAAAAAATGATTATTATAGTTTAGAATTTTTTTTGGAGGGAAGTATTGATAATTATAGTTCTGGCTTAAAATGTCTTGACTCTAATGATGTTGTGCATGATGATTGTCATGAAAAAGTTATTGTAGATGGTTTAGTTGGCTTTTGGAAGTTTGACGAAGGTGAGGGACAAACAGCCTTTGACTATACTAGAAATAATGATGTTTTTGTTGGAAATAATACTATTTGGGGTTTTAATCCTTATTCTATAAAACCAAAATATTCCGGAAATTCTCCGAGTGGGAATATATTGGCTAGAGCTTATTATCAAGAGGGAAATGAATTTGATTTTGGCACATACGATGACTTTACTATAGTTACCTGGATGAAAATGAATGAAATTTGTTTGGATGATGTTTATAGTAGAAATGCTGGGGTTGTTTCTAAAGGTAAAGGTGGAACTGGTTTTGGAATAAATATTCAATATAATAATTTGACAACAAATATTATAGATATTTATGCTGTTATTAGGGGTGACGGTATTCATAGAATAACAGATCGATACTCAATAGATTTGAATGACTGGTATCAGGCGGTTATGACCTACAGTGGAACTGGGCAAAGTCAAGTATTTAGCTTCTATTTAAATGGACAAAATTGGAGTACTAAAATTTTAAATGAATATGCAAAAATTGATAATATAAATGACTTGACCTTTGGCTCAGGTAGTTGGGGCAATGGTATTATAGGTGGAAATCCTTGGAATTTTTTAGGTGAGATTGGTAGGACGAGAATTTATAATCGAGTTTTAAGCGCTGATGAAATTTTACAATTATATAATCATGATTATCAAAATATTTATATTAATTATTAATTTTTACCTGTTGACATAATTTAATTTTTCATTATAATACTTAGTTATAATTAAAATATTATTTTATGTCCAAACAATTAAAACAAGTTATAAATTTGTCAAAAAAAACAGGTGATCGTATTATTGTTTTTGATAATAGCGAGCCAGAAGATTCTTTCGTCTTGATGAGCTTAGATCAGTATGAGGGTTTGATTTCTAATGATAAAAAAAAGGACTTGACAGAGAAAAAAAATATTGATAACATCAAGGAAGATGAAAGTGTTGTTAGTGGAAATGTAAAAAGTTCTAATAATTGGAAGATACCACCGCAAGTAAAAGAAGAAGCAGAAAACTAAATTGAATAAAACAAATTGGAAATAGTTAATTCTTTAGCTATTTTTGCTTGTTTATAAATAAATTTATTAATAATTAATAAAAACGGCTGGTTGCCTTTGAGGCAAGTAACTCCAAAAGGAGGTCGTGTTTTCAAAAAAATGGCAGACAAATTTGAACGCAGTAAGCCTCATGTCAACGTTGGAACAATTGGTCACGTTGATCATGGGAAAACAACTTTGACAGCAGCTATCTTAACTGTAGCTAATGCTCAGGGTATGAAAGCAACTCAAAGAGGAGTTGATGAGATTGATAATGCTCCTGAAGAGAAGCAAAGAGGTATCACAATTGCTACTTCTCATCAAGAGTATGAAACAGAAGGTAGACACTATGCTCACGTTGATTGTCCTGGTCACGCTGATTATGTTAAAAACATGATCACTGGTGCCGCTCAAATGGATGGTGCTATCTTAGTGGTTTCAGCTACTGATGGTCCTATGCCTCAAACTAGAGAGCACATCTTGTTGGCTCGTCAGGTTGGTGTTCCTTACATCGTTGTATTTTTAAATAAATGTGACATGGTAGAGGATAAAGAGTTAATTGATTTAGTTGAAGAAGAAATTAGAGATTTATTAAAGAAATACGAATTCCCTGGAGATGCTACTCCAATTATCAGAGGAAGTGCTTTAAAGGCTTTAGAGAATCCAACAGGTCCAGATGCGCAACCAATAACAGACTTACTTAAAGCTTTGGATGATTATATTCCAACTCCAGAAAGAGATTTGGACAAACCATTCTTAATGCCGATTGAGGATATTTTCTCAATTGAAGGAAGAGGAACTGTTTGTACAGGTAGAATTGAAAGAGGTGTTGTTAATGTTGGTGACGAGGTTGAAATCGTTGGTTTAATGGAAACAAAAAAAACTACCATTACTGGAGTAGAAATGTTTAACAAATCTTTGGACAGAGGTGAGGCTGGTGATAACGCTGGTTTACTTTTAAGAGGTACTAAAAAAGATGAAGTAGAAAGAGGTCAAGTTTTAGTAAAACCAGGAACAGTTACACCGCATACAGAATTTGAAGCTGAAGTTTATATTTTAGGTAAAGATGAAGGTGGAAGACATAAACCATTTTTTAAAGGTTACAAACCTCAATTCTACATCAGAACAACTGATGTAACTGGTGAAATTGAATTGCCAGCAGGAGTTGAGATGGTTATGCCTGGTGATACAGTTAATCTAAAAGTTAAATTAATTGCCCCTATTGCCCTTGAAGAAAAGCAAAGATTTGCTATTCGTGAAGGTGGTAGAACAGTTGGAGCTGGTGTTGTAGCTAAAATTATCAAATAAATATTTAGGCCCGTTTTTGAAAAAAGACGGGCTTATAATGTTTATTTAAAATAATTTATAATTTAAAATAAAATATAAAATTAAAATGTGCATATAGTAAGAAGATCTTTTAAATTTTTGCACATTTAATCGTAAATCCATATGGTTGAAAGTAAAAAAAAGAACACCAAGAAGGACAGCAGTGAATCAAAAAGCAAGATTCGTATTAAAATCAAGGCTTTTGATCACAAAATAATTGATCAGGCGTCCAAGACTATAATTGAGACAGCACTAAGAACTGATGCTCAAGTTTCAGGCCCAGTTCCACTTCCTACAGAAAAGAGAAAATACACTGTTAATCGTTCAACTTTCGTACATAAAAACGCTAGAGATCAGTATGAAATGAGAACTCATAAAAGACTTATTGATATTATTGAACCATCAGCTAAGACTATCGAAGATTTAACAAGCTTATCTCTTCCTTCAGGGGTTGACTTAGAAATAAAAATGGATTAGAATATTAGTGGATATCACACTAGTGGTTATTGTTTTGTTTTATTTTGTATTTTTTTAAAATAAGTTAAATTGAAATTAGTTGATTGTTTATTTTTTCGGAAACTCTTCTTTCTTTTAAGATAAGAAGAAAGTCCCTTAAAGATTTATCAATCATTTATATAGGAGGTATTTTTTTCAACAAAAACAAATTTAAGCTTTTACTTTTTATAATATAAAGTTTCTGCTACTGGTTTTTGTTGAGGACCAGTTTTTATTTTATTAGATAATTTTTTAATATATATGAAATTCATACTAGGAAAAAAAATTAAAATGACTCAGATTTGGCAAGGGGATAAAGTTGTTCCTTGTACTCTTGTTCAGGCTGGTCCTTGTTTTATTACTCAAGTTAAAAATGATAAGAGCGATTCTTATAAGGCTGTTCAAATTTCTTACGGAGAAAGAAAGGCTAAAAATATTTCTAAACCGGTTAAGGGACATTTAAAAAAGGCTTTGGGTCGTGAAGATGTTAGATATTTGAGAGAATTTAGATTAAAAGAGGATAATTCAAATATAGAACTTGGCAAGATGATTGATGTTTCTACTTTTGTCAGTGGAGATATTGTTGATGTTACTGGAACATCTAAAGGAAAAGGTTTTCAGGGTGTTGTTAGAAGACATGGTTTTTCTGGTTCTAAAAAAACTCATGGAAATAAAGATCAACTAAGAGCTTCTGGTTCTGTTGGTGCTAAAGGCCCAGCTCATGTTTTTAAAGGAACTAGAATGGGTGGCAGAATGGGTGGTGACAGGGTTACTACTAAAAATATGGAAGTAATTGATATTGATTTGGAAAATAATATTTTGTATGTAAAAGGAGCTGTTCCTGGAGCTGTTAATTCTTTAGTTATTATTAAGGGTGAAGGTGATTTAGTTGTAAAGGAAAACGTAAATAAAGAAGAGTCTAAAGATGTAGAAAAAATCGAAGTTGAAAAAGTTGAATTAACTGAAGATAGCAGTGAAGAAAAAAAAGATAGTGAGAAGGAAAAAGATAATAATGTTGAAATTAAGGAAAATAAAGAAGAAAATTTAGATGAGAAAAAAGAAGAAGTAAGCGAAGATTTAAATAAAGAATAGGGCTAAATAATTAATAAAATAAATTTGATATAAATTTTATGTCTGTTAAAGTAAATATATACAATCAAAATGGTGAGCAAGCCGGAGAGTTAAAACTTTCTGATAAGGTTTTTGCTTTAGAGATTAACAATGATTTGGTTCATCAAGCTATGGTTGCTCAAACAGCTAATGAAAGACAAGTTTTGGCCCATACTAAAACTAAATCAGAGGTTCGAGGTGGTGGTAAAAAACCATGGAAACAAAAGGGAACTGGCAGGGCTAGAGCTGGTTCTAGCAGATCTCCTTTATGGATTGGCGGAGGTGTTACTTTTGGTCCTAGAAAAGATCGTAATTTTTCTAAAAAAATTAATAAAAAAATGAAGCAAAAAGCTTTAATGATGGTCTTTTCTGACAGACTTAAAAATAACAATTTAGTAGTGGTTGATAAAATTGAAATGGCTGAATTTAAAACTAAAATTTTTAATGATTCTTTGAAAAAATTAGAGAAAAATTTTGATGGGTTTGATTCAAAAAAGAGACGAAGCGTTTTATTTGTAAATGACAGCAAGGATGTTAAAACTGTTAATTCTGGTCGCAATTTATCTGGTGTTCAGATAATTAATTTAGAAAATATCAATATTGTTGATTTATTAAAAAATAGAAATTTGTTAATTTCAGAGTCTGCAATTAAGAAAATTAACGAAAGATATTCAAAAGAATAATTAAATTTTTTTAAAAATATGGGAATATTTACTGCTAAAAAAACAAATGATTCTGAAAATAACGAAAAAGAAGTTATTGATTTAAATAAAGAAAAAAAGGTTAAAGAAGAAAAGTCAATGAAAGATCTTTACAGTGAAGGCGTTGAAAAGAGCTCTAAGGGTTCTAAAAGCTCAGTAGCTTATAGGGTTTTGGTTAAACCGTTGATAACTGAAAAGGCTGCTAACCTTGGCTCTTTAAACCAGTATGCCTTTATTGTTTCTAACTCTGCTAACAAAATTGAAGTGGCTAAGGCTATATTTGAAGTTTATGGAGTAAAACCAGAAAAGGTTAATATTATTAAGGTTAAGGGTAAGGTTATTAACAGGGGTAAGATTAGTGGAAAAAGAAAAGATTTTAAAAAGGCCCTAGTTTCCCTTAAAAAGGGTGAGTCTATATCAATTTACGAAGGAGTTTAAAATAATATAATTTATTAAGGATATGGCAATTAAAAAAACAAAACCAAATACACCAAAGAGACGTCATGCTACCTATGATGATTTTTCAGATATTTCTCGCAATGTATCACCTGAAAAAAAACTTTTAAAAATAAAAAAGAAAAAAAGTGGTAGAAATAATCAGGGTAAAATCACCGTTAGACATCGTGGAGGTGGTTCAAAAAGATATATTAGAGTTATTGATTTTAAAAGAGATAAATTTAACATTCCGGCGGTTGTCAAAACTATTGAATATGATCCAAACAGAGGTTCTCGTATTGCTTTAGTTTCTTATCTTGATGGTGATAAAAAATATATTTTAGCTCCAGTTGGATTGAAAGTTGGAGATAAGATTGTTAGCTCTAAAGAATTGGTTGAAATAAAAACCGGAAATTCAATGCCTCTTAAATTTATACCAGCTGGTATTTCTGTGCACAATATTGAAATAGAGCCAGGAAAGGGTGCTAAAATTGCTAGAGGGGCCGGAAATTCAGTTTCTGTTATGGGTATTGAGGGTAAGTTTGCTCAAGTAAAAATGCCATCAGGAGAAATCCGTTTAATTAAAAAAGAATCTCTTTGTACTGTTGGACAGGTTAGTAATCCAGATAAAATGCATATTAAAATTGGCTCAGCTGGAAGAAAAAGATATTTAGGAATTAGACCAACCGTAAGAGGAACGGCTATGAATCCAAACGATCATCCTCATGGAGGTGGAGAGGGAAAACAGTCAATTGGTCTTAAAGGTCCAAAAACTAAATGGGGTAAACCAGCTTTAGGTGTTAAAACTAGAAAAAAAAGAAGATCCAATAAGCTGATTGTTAAAAGAAGACCTTCTAAAAAGAAGAAATAAGATAATTTAATTATAATATTATGGCAAGAAGTTTGAAAAAAGGACCATACGTTAACCAAAGAATATTAGCAAAAATAAAGGCAATGTCTCCAGAAGATAAAACTGTTATTAAGGTTTGGGATAGGGCCTGCGCAATAACTCCAGAAATGGTTGGAAAAACCATCGGGGTTCATAATGGAAAACAGCATGTTCCTGTTTATATTGTGGAAAATATGGTTGGTCATAAGTTAGGAGAATTTTCTATTACTAAGAAATTTGTTGGACATGGAGGAAAAATGGCTAAAGCCCAAGGACAGGCTAAGAAATAATTAATTAAATAATCATAATATATTAAAAATATGGAAGTTAGAGCCAGTTTAAAACACTTAAGAGTAGCTCCAAGAAAGGCTAGATTAGTTGCCGGCTTGGTTCGTGGTTTGGATGTAAATAAAGCTGCCAATCAATTGAAATTTTTAAATAAGAAATCAGCTAAACCAATGTTGAAATTGTTAGATTCAGCAGTTGCTAATGCTGTTAATAATTATGATTTAGATAAGAGTAATTTAACTATCAAGGAGATTAAGGTTGATGAAGGAAGAGTTTTGAAGAGATGGTTACCTAGAGCTCATGGTAGGGCCACTATTTTAAGAAAAAAAATGAGTCATGTTACTGTTATTTTATCTGAAATAGTTGATAGCGGTAAGAAAGAAGCTAAAAAAGTTAAGGTTGAGGCTCCAGTAAAATTAGACGAAGTTTCTAAAGAAGCTAAAAAGGCCAAAAAAGATGACAAAGTAGAAAAAGAGGTTGATAAAACAAAAAATGAATTAAAATCTTCTAATAAAAGTTTTGCTAACAAGGTTTTTAGAAGAAAAGCTGGATAATTATTGATTAAAAATTTTATTTAATAAAAAATATGGGTAAAAAAGTTAATCCAAAAATACTAAGAATGGGAATTATTAAGACTTGGCCTTCAACTTGGTTTAGTGCTGGTAATAATTACATTAAAAATGTTAAGCAAGATGTTTTGATTAGAAAATATATCTTAAAGGAGTTTAGAGAAGCAGGGATTGATAAAGTTGAAATTAGTAGGGATTCTGGAAGAATCACAGTTGATGTTTATACTGGTAAGCCAGGTATTATTATTGGGAGAGGTGGAAATGGTGTTGAAGAATTAAAAAGGAAGCTTCATAGAAAATTTTTATGCAATCCGATGAAGATAAGACTAGATGATTTAAGCATAAACATTAAAGAAGTAGAAAATCCTAATTTAAGCGCCCAAATCAATGTGCAAGCAATGGCTTTAGAAATAGAAAAAAGGGTTCCATTTAGAAAAGTTATGAAGCAAGCTATCTCTAGAATAGAAAGAGCTGGAGCATTGGGTGTAAAGGTTGTGGTTGGTGGTCGTCTTAATGGTGCTGAAATTGCTAGATCTGAAAAATTAATTTCTGGTAAACTTCCACTTAGTACTTTAAGGGCTAATATTGATTACGCCAGAGGAGCTGCTAATACTACTTATGGTGCTATTGGAATTAAAGTTTGGATATATAAAGGTGAAGTTTTTAAGAAGAATTAATTTATGATTATCAAGATTCTTGAACTTATCAAGATTCTTAAATAACTTTTAAAATAAAATTAAAAAAGCAATCTAAGGATCTCGGTGATCTCAAGAGTCTTAAACAAAAAATATGTTAATGCCAAAAAAAACTAAACATAGAAAAATGCATAAAGCTAAGAGAGGTGGTAAGGCCAGCAGTCTGCTTAATGTTGATTTCGGATCTTATGGTTTAAAAAGTTTAGAAGCTTGTTGGATTAGTTCTCGTCAAATAGAAGCAGCCAGAAGGGTTATTGCTAAATTTACTAAGAAAAATGGTAAAATTTGGATCAGAATTTTTCCTGATAGATCAGTTACTCAAAAGGGTGGCGAAATTCCAATGGGTAAAGGTAAGGGAAGTGTTGACCACTATATTGCTCCAGTTAAACCAGGAATGATTATGTATGAAATTGATGGTTTGACAGAAAAAGAATCTGTAGAAGCTTTAAATTTGGCAGCATATAAGTTACCGGTTAAGTGCAAGGTTGTTAAAAAAGATTAATTATAAAAATAAATAATTAAAATATGGATTTAAAAGAATTAAAAACTAAAAAAGAATCTGAACTTCATTCTTTGCTTGCTAAATGGAGAGAAGAATTAAGAGAGCTTAGATTTAAGGATTCTAATCGTCAATTAAAGAATATTAGAGAAATTAGGAATATTAGAAAAAATGTGGCTCAAGTTTTGACACTTCTAAACTCTGGCAAAAACTCTATTGATTTAGAAAATAATAAAAAAGAAGAGAATAAATAAAAATAATATGGAAAATAAAAAAGAAGTTAAAAAAATTATTAGAAAAAAATTCTCAGGAGTTGTTGTTAGTGATAAATCTGACAAAACAATTGTCGTTTCTGTTGATATTGCTAAAATCAATAAAAAATATCAGAAAAGATATGTTTCTAGTAAGAAATATAAAGTTCACGATGAGGAGAATAAATTTAAAATTGGTGACAAGGTTGTGTTTGTAGAATGTCGTCCGATTAGCAAGGATAAAAAATGGAGAGTAATTTATAGTTAATAATTTTAATTGTTTTTAAATATTAAATATATGATACAAGTAGAAAGTCGATTAAAAGTTGCTGATAATACCGGAGCTAAAGAAGTTTTGTGTATTAGGGTTTTGGGTGGTTACAAAAAAAGATACGCCACTGTTGGTGATATTATTGTGGCTACTGTTAAATCAGTCAACCCCCACATGCCTATTAAAAAAAGTGATGTGGTTAAGGCTGTTATTGTTAGAACAAAAAAAGAGGTCAGAAGAAAGGATGGCACTTACTTAAGATTTGATGACAATGCTTGTGTTATTATTGATAAGGAAAAAAAAGAGCCAAAGGGAACTCGTATTTTTGGTCCAGTGGCCAGGGAAGTTAGAAGAGCTGGTTTTACTAAAATAGCTTCTTTAGCCCCAGAGGTTTTATAATTGATTTATTAAATTAAATTTTTTGATATGAAGATAAAAAAAGGAGACAAAGTTAAAATATTAGCCGGTAAAGACAGCGGTAAGACAGGCAAGGTTTTACAAATATTTCCTAAGGATGGAAGGGTTAGTGTTGAAGGCTTGAATATTTTAATTAAACATTTAAGACCACAAAAACAAGGAGAAAAAGGACAAAGAATTGAATTTCCTGGTTTAATTAATATTTCAAATGTTGCTTTAATTTGCCCTAAATGTGGAAAAAATACAAGAGTTTCTTATAAATTAGGAGAAAAAGGAGTTGATTCTGTTTCTAAAAAGTTTAGAGTTTGCAAGAAGTGTGGCGAAACTATAGATTAATTAAAATATATTAAAATAATAGTATGAGTTTAAAAGAAAAATATCAAAAAGAAATAGTCCCAGCTTTAAAAGAGAAATTTAATTATTCTAACGGGCTTTTAGTTCCTAAAATAAAAAAAGTTGTTATTAATGTTGGTTTTGGTAGAAGAGTAAAAGATAAAGATTATATTGATAATATTGAAAAAACTTTACTTAAAATTTCTGGACAGAAGCCAGTTTTTACAAAAGCCAAAAAATCAATTTCTTCATTTAAGGTTAGAGAGGGTATGATTATTGGAATAATGGTTACTCTTAGAGGAGAGAGAATGTATCATTTTTTGGAAAAATTGCTTAATGTTAGCTTTCCCAGGGTGAGAGATTTTAGAGGTATATCTGAAACTTCAGTTGACAAGCAGGGTAATTTGACTATTGGTTTTAAAGAAAACACCGCCTTTCCAGAGGTAAAAGTTGATGATATTAATAATATTCACGGATTAGAGGTTATAGTTGATTCAAGTGCTAAAAATAAAGCAGAAGGTTTAGAGTTATTCAGAATGTTTGGTTTTCCTTTTAAAAAAGAGGAAGGTAATAAAAAATAATTAAAAATATTTATATGGCTAGACAAGCATTAATTGTAAAAGCTAAAAGACAAGCAAAATTTTCAACTAGAAAGATAAATCGATGTTGGCGATGTGGTAGAAATAGGGGGTATATGAGAGATTTTGATTTATGTCGTATTTGCTTTAGGGAATTAGCTGATAACGGAGATTTACCAGGAATTAAAAAAGCAAGTTGGTAATCCAACTATTTATTAAATTATATACTTTTATTTAATTAAAATATTATGATAGATCCAATCGCAGACATGCTAACCAGAATTAGAAACGCCTCTACCGTAAGAAAGGCAGATGTTTTTTTGCCAATGAGCAAAATAAAATTTAATATTGCTAAAATATTAGAAAAAGAGGGTTTTATAAGCAAGGCTGAAATAATTAAGGGTGGGCAAGATTTACAAAAAAACAAAAGTTCAAAATTTGATCAAATCAGATTAGTTTTGAAGTATGAAGCTGACGGTCGACCAAGAGTAAGTTCTCTAAAAAGAATAAGCAAACCAGGAAGGAGAGTTTATATTGATAAAGATAATATCCCAACTATTTTGAATGGTTTTGGTTTGGCTATAATTTCTACATCTAAGGGCTTAATGACCAATATGGAGGCCAGAAAAAATAAGATTGGTGGAGAATTTATTTGTGAAATTTATTAATTTTTAAGATAGATGCTTTTAAAATTATTTTTAATTTTAAAATTATAATACCATTATTATGTCAAGACTAGGAAAATTAGCAATCAAAATACCAAGCGGAACTGATGTTAAAATCGAAAATAGAACAATAACCATCAAGGGACCAAAAGGTGAATTAAAAACAAACTTCTTAAAAGAGGTTAAACTTGAAGTTGTTGATGGGGAAATTTTAGTTAAGGTCTCTAACCCAGAAAACAAAAAGGAGAAATCTTTATGGGGTTTGTATAGGGCTTTAGTAAACAATATGGTCACAGGTGTTAATGATGGCTTTGAAAAAAAATTAGAATTCAAGGGTGTTGGTTATAAGATGGTTGTTGCTGGAAATAAAATAAATCTTAGCTTGGGCTTTTCTCATCCAATAGAATTTCCTCTACCTCAGGGCATTTCAGCTGTTGTTGAGGGTAATAGTTTGACTATTAGTGGTATTGATAAGCAGTTAGTTGGAGAGGTTGCTGCTCAAATTAGAAAATTAAGATTACCAGAGCCATACAAAGGAAAGGGTATTAAATATAGTGATGAGGTTATTAGAAGAAAAGCTGGTAAAGCTGCTGCTAAATAATTTTAATAATATTTATAAATAAATTTTTTACATATGAATAAGCAGAAAGAAATAAAAAATAAATTAGCCAGAAGACATAAAAAAATCAGAATGAAGATTAATGGTACTTCTAGTAAGCCAAGACTAAGTGTTTTTAAATCTAATATTGGAGTTTATTTGCAATTAATAGACGATGTTAGTGGTAAGACATTATTTAGTGTTAATTCTAAGGAGTTAAAAGATTCTAGTAAAATGAAAAAAGTTGAAAAAAGCTTTCAGTTAGGTAAGCTTCTAGGAGAAAAGGCCGTTAAAGCTAATATTTCAGAGGCGGTTTTTGATCGTGGTGGTTACAAATATCACGGAAGAGTTAAGGCTGTGGCTGATGGCGCTCGTGAAGCTGGGTTGAAGTTTTAATTATAATTTATTTATATATAAGTTTTTAAATATTATGTCGGAAGAAAAAAAACAAGAAGAAAAAAAACAGGTAAATACTTCAACTATTGAAAAGCCTTTTAATAATCCTGCTTTTAATAAAAAGAAAAAGGATTTTGCTGGTCGAGGAAAAAGATTTGGAGAAAGACCAAAAGAAGAGTTTGAACAGAGAATTTTAGACTTAGCTCGTGTAACCAGGGTTATGAAGGGTGGAAAAAGAATGAGTTTTAGAGCTTGTGTAGCTATTGGTGATAAAAAGGGTAGAATCGCAGTTGCTTTGGGTAAGGGAGCTGATGTAACATTAGCTGTTAATAAGGCTGTTAATAAGGCTAAAAAGAATATATTAGAAGTTCCTATTTATAATGACACCATCCCTCATCAAATAGATTCTAAATTTGGATCAGCTAAACTGTTGTTTAAACCAGCTGCTAAGGGAAGAGGTGTTATCGCTGGAGGAGTTGTAAGAGTTATTATGGATTTGGCTGGAGTTAAAAATGTTACTAGTAAAATTTTAGGAACAAACAATAAAGTAAATAATGCTAAATGTACAATTCTAGCTTTTTCAAAATTAAAAAGAAAAACTTTTGTTCCTAAAAAGGGTGTTGAAAAAAATAATGTAAATGATGTAAAATCTTTAGAAAAAACAGAAAAAAAAGAAATTAAATCCAAAAAATAAAAATAATTTTTATAAAAGATATGATTACACTAGATAATATAAAAAAAGGAAGCGGTACTATGAAAAAGAAAAGGAGAATTGGTAGAGGTAATTCTTCTGGTTCAGGTACTTATAGCGGGCGCGGTTTAAAAGGTCAAAAATCTCGTTCTGGTGTTAGTCGTGGAAAATTAAAAAGATTGGGTATGAAGCAAAATCTTTTAAAAATTCCAAAGACTAGAGGGTTTAAATCTTTAAATGACAAAAATCAAGTTGTTAGTATTAAAGCTATTAATGATAATTTTAAAGACAATGAAACTGTTAGTCCAGAAACTTTATTTACTAAAAAGCTTATTTCCAAGAAAAATCAGTCAGTTAAAGTTTTGGGCAAGGATGTTTTAACTGTTAAAGGTTTAAAGTTTGAAAACATTAAAATGAGCGAGAGTGTAAAAAAAACATTAGAAAAATAATATAAAATATGTTTGATAAAATAACAAAAATTTGGAAAATTAGAGATTTAAGAAACAATATACTTTTTGTTTTGTTAATGTTAACTTTTTTCAGACTTTTTGCTCACATCCCAGTTCCTGGTGTTAATGTTGAAGTTTTAAGAGATATTTTTTCTTCAAATCAGTTTTTAGGAATGCTAAACGTCTTTTCTGGTGGTAGTATGGACAACTTTTCAATAGTTATGATGGGTATAGCTCCTTATATCACTTCATCTATCATTTTTCAGTTACTGGGAATGATATCACCTAAACTAGAAGAGATGCAAAAAGAAGAGGCTGGTCGTCAAAAGATAAATACCTGGACTAGACTAGGGACTGTTCCTTTAGCTATGATTCAGGCTTACGGAATGATTAAATTGCTTAATAGTTCTGGAGCTGGAATTTTAAGTGGAGGTTATTTTGACTTATTAACTATTATTATAACTATAACAGCTGGTACTATATTTTTGATGTGGATTGGAGAGCTTATTTCGGAAAAGAAAATTGGCAATGGAATCTCTCTTTTGATATTTGCTGGAATTATAGCTGGTTTGCCAACTGGTCTTCAAAGAATAATATTTACTTTTGACCAGTCTCAGTTGTTTATGCTTTTAGGTTTTATTTTTATAACCTTAATAACAATCGTTGGAATAGTTATTATTAACGAAGGTCAAAGAAATATTCCGGTTCAGTACGCTAGACAAATAAGGGGTAATAGAGCTTTTGGTGGAACTAGCACTCATCTACCTTTAAGAGTAAATACAGCTGGCGTTATCCCGATTATCTTTGCTATTTCTATTATTGTTTTTCCAACAATGATTGCTCAATTTTTTGTATCTTCTAAATATGCTATTTTGGCTAATGCTTCAACCTGGATAATAAAGGTTTTTGAAAATCAATTATTTTATGGTATATTCTATTTTATTTTAGTTGTTGGCTTTACTTATTTTTACACTGAAATAGTATTTAAGCCAGACCAAATAGCTGAAAACTTACAAAAACAAGGAGGATTTATTCCTGGAATTAGACCAGGTAGACATACCAGTGAATATTTACAAGGCATTAGTAGACGTATATTGTTAACAGGTTCTTTGTTTTTAGGTGTTATTGCTGTATTGCCGTTACTTATGAAATATTTTACTGGCATGCAAACATTGGCTATTGGTGGAACTAGTATGTTGATCGTTGTTTCGGTTGTTATTGAAACGGTTAAGCAAATTGAGTCTCAGATAACCATGAGAGATTACGATAGTATTTAATTCTTTCAAAAATAGAAAAAACAAGGACAACTTCCTTGTTTTTTTGTTGTCATTTTAGTATAATAACAGCATAATACTTAATGACTATTTCTTATGCTATCTAAAAAATTGCCAACAACTGGACATTCTTTCAAAATGAGTGGTAGTGGTGGTTTTTCTAGAAAGTTTTCTAGTATGGTTAGATATGGTCAGTTTTCAGGATTAAAAAATAATAAAGAGCTGGCTATAAAAATTTTTGAAAAATTAAGTAAAACCATTAAAGATAATGGTAAAATACCACTTTCAACTAGAGTTTCTGCCTTAAGAGAGTTTGATAAAGATCCAAAAACGACCAAGCAAGATACTAGAAATTTTAAAAAAATTTTAGAAAATTATAAGTAAAAAATAATGAAACTTAAGACTTTAGAAGAGATAAAAATATTAAAAAGGGGGGGTGAAATCCTCTCGGAAGTTTTAGATGAGGTTTGTAAAATAGTTAAACCTGGTGTTAAATCAGAGGATTTAGAAAACCTAGCCACATCTTTGATTGAGTTAAAAGGCGGTCGTCCAGCCTTTAAAAATTACCCAATGGGAGGTAAAATTTTTTTTCCATCAACTCTTTGTGTCTCTATAAACAATGAGGTTGTTCATGGGGCGGCTTTGCCAAATAGAGTTTTAAAATCAGGCGATATAGTTGGGCTAGATATTGGAATGGAATGGCCAATTCAGAGCAAGGAAGAAGCTAAAAAAAACAATCGACCATTTAATCACCTTTCTAAGGGTGGTGGTTTTTATACTGATATGTGTCGAACAGTTCCTGTGGGTAAGATATCAAAAGATGCTACTAAATTAATTAAAATATCAAAAGATGCTCTGTATTTGGGAATAAGCAAGGCTAAGCCGGGAGCAACTTTAAATGATATTGGTAAGGCAATAGAGGGTTTTGTTGTTAAAAATGGCTTTAGTGTTGTTAGAGATTTAGTTGGTCATGGTGTTGGTTATAAGGCTCATGAGGAGCCCCATGTTTTTAATTACGAGATAGGAGAAAAAAGTAGCGAAAATTTAGTTTTAAGACCTGGGATGGTTATAGCTATTGAACCAATGATTAATGCTGGTAAATTTAATATTAAGGTGGCTAAAAATACATATACTTTTATAACCTCCGATGGATCCTTAAGTTCTCATTACGAGCATTCAATTGCCATTATTGAAGATGGCAATATAATTTTAACTGAAAAATGATTAAATATTTAGGTGTTGATTGGGGTGAAAAAAGAATAGGCTTGGCCCTAGCTGATAGTGAAAATGGAATTTCCACTCCTTTTAAGGTTGTTTCTAGTCCATCTGCATTGCTTAAAGTCGTAAGTGATGAAAAAATAAATTTTTTAGTTATCGGAAATCCAAAAAAAATGAGCGGAAAAGATACTGATAATCCCAATTTTTTAAGGTTTATTAACTTTATTGAAAATAATATTAATAGAGATGAGATTAGGGTGGTTTTAATTGATGAAAGGCTTTCCAGCGTTCAAGCGGACTCTATAATGAATAAAAAAATAAATAATAACAGAGATTCTTTGTCTGCCATGATAATTCTTCAATCTTATTTAGATAGAAAATGATAAGAACAAAAGCTATAATATTAAACAGACTGCCATACAAAGATAATGATGCTTTGATTTTTTTTTATACTTTAGATTTTGGAAAACTTGTCTTAAGCGCTAGAGGAGCCAGAAAACAGGGATCTAAGTTGGTAGCCCATCTTGAACCTTTTAATTTTGTAGATTTAATGATAATTAAAAATAAAAATGGTTTAAGTGTTGGTAGTGTTATTAGCCAAGACTCTTTTTTGAACTTAAAAAATGACTATAATTCACTTTTTTTAAGTGGTAAGATTTTAAATTTTTTTAATCAGTATGTGAAAGAGGGGCAAGCAGATTTTGATCTTTTTATTTTTTTAAATAATTTTTTAAAGATGATTAATGATTCGGCTAAACTTATTAAAAATAAAAATCTAAAAGAACTTGATTTTTTGAGTGATATTTTTAAATTTAAATTGCTTGAAGTGTTGGGTTATTCCTATCAGGTATCTGAATGTGTTGATTGTGGATGTGTGGATAATTTAGATTTTATTAATTTTGATAAGGGAGGGGTTGTTTGTAATAGCTGTTTTAATAGAGAGCTTTTCAATAAATCTTTAAACAAAGATAATAACTTAAAAATAAGCAAAGACTTATTAATTTTGAAAAATTTTATAAAAAAGAGCGATTTTTATTGTTTATTAAACCTGGAAATAAACAAAAACTTTCAAGGTTTTATAAGAAAAAAATTGACTTATTTAAATTTTTGATAGATTCTTTTAATATTGACTCAAAATATAAAATAATATATAATTAAAATAGGCTTAAAACTACCTGTTTTGAGCATTTTTATAATTTAAAAAATCATGCTTTCTGCATTTTTCTTATAAATATAGAAAGCAGTAGGAGTTTGTTAATATTTGAATTATCAATATTAATAAACCAAAAAAGAAAAATATGAATATTCCAAAACTGGAAGAAATGTTAAAAGCTGGTATGCACTTTGGTCACAGAACCAATCGCTGGCATCCAAAGATGGAACCATTTATTTTTACTAAAAAAAATGGTATCTATATTATTAACATTGAAAAAACTCAAGAGCAACTAAAAAAGGCCTTAGAGTATATGATTAAATTAAAACAAGAAGATAAGATCGTTCTTTTTGTTGGAACCAAGAAGCAAGTTAAATCTCAAATGAAAGAAATGGCTGAGGCTATTAAATCTCCTTATATTATTGGTAAGTGGTTGGGAGGCCTTTTAACTAATTTTTTAGTTATTAAAAAGTCAATAAAAAAATATCAGGATTTATTAAATGATAAGGAAAGCGGAAAATTAGCCAAATATACTAAAAAAGAACAATTAGATTTTGATAGAGAGATTAAGAGATTAGAAGAAAGAGTTGGCGGTTTGACAGGATTGACTCGTTTACCCGATGCTATTTTTATTTGGGATTTAAAAGAAGAAAAGACTGCTGTAGCCGAGGCTATTTCTAAAAACATTCCAATTATTGCTATTTGCGATACAAATGTTAACCCTGAATTGGCTAAGTTTCCAATACCAGCTAATGATGACGCCACTAAAACCGTTACATTGATTTTGGATTGTATTAAAGACAATCTTTTAAATGCAAAAAATATTAAATTAAGTTAATTTATAATTAATTATTAATTATATGGAACAAATAAAGGAATTGAGAGAGAGAACTGGTGCTGGAATGGTTGACTGTAAAAAAGCCCTAGATGAAGCCGGTGGTGATTTGGATAAGGCTATTGAAATTTTAAGAAAAAAGGGAATAGCTAAGGCTGCTAAAAGAAGTGAAAGAGACGCTGCTGAAGGCATTATTGTTGTTTTAACTAATGATGAAAAAAATGAAGCCTATGCCCTGGAATTAAACTCTGAAACTGATTTTGTAGCTAGAAATGAAAAATTTCAAGAACTAGCTAGGCAAATATTAGAGATCGTAAAAACAAATAAACCAAGTTCAGAGGAAGAGCTGTTAAAAGCAAAATTAGGTGATTCTACTGTAGAGGAGAATATTAATAATCTTAGTGGGGTTATTGGTGAAAAATTAGCTCTAGGCAGATTCTCAATTGTTTCCGGGCAAACAGTTGCCTCTTATTCTCATTTAGGCGGTAAAATTGGTGTTTTGGTAGCTATTGATCAAGTCGGTAAATTTAATTTAGCTTCTGATATTGCCATGCATATTGCTGCTGCTAATCCTCGTTATTTAAACAGTGAAGAGGTTCCTAGCGCTGAATTGGAAAAAGAAAAAGATGTTTATCGAGAGCAGTTGATTAAAGAAGGTAAACCAGAGAATATGATTGAAAATATTTTACAAGGAAAAGTAAAAAAATATTATTCAGAAATTTGTTTACTAGATCAAGAGTACATTAAGGACGATAAGAAAAAAATATCAGAAATTCTAGAAGGCGCTTCTATTTCTAAGTTCGTTAGATTATCTCTGTAATTTTTATCTAAAAAATAATTCTCATAAAATAAAACGAACTTAATGTTCGTTTTATTTATATGATTGTAAAATATGAAAGTTGTTCAAATACAATTTGCTTCTTGGGATAAGAAGTATAATTTTAACCCTGGAGAACTGGAGTTAAAAGAAGGAGATGTTGTAATTGTGGAAACTGAATTCGGTCAGGAGATTGGAGAGGTTTTTGATTTTAAAGAGTTGAGTAAAGATGAGCTAAACAGAATTGAGGATGAAATAAAACCAGTTATAAGACTTGCTAGCGAAGATGACTTGTCTAAGATAACCTTAGGAGCAGAAAAAGAGGATGCTTTAAATTATTGTCGTAATTTAATAAAGAAGTATGATCTACCCATGAAATTAGTCGATGTTCATTTTTCTTTAGATAAAAATAGAATTAATTTTGCTTTTTACTCAGAAAATAGGGTTGATTTTAGAAGTTTAGTTAAAGATCTAAGTACTCACTTTAAAGGTGTTATTCGCTTAACTCAAATCGGTAGTCGGGATGAGGCAAAAATTAGTGGTGATTTTGGTCATTGCGGAAGAGTTCTTTGTTGTCGAGGGTTTATGAAAGATTTTTTTTCTATAGGTTCAGAAATGGCTGAGTCGCAACAAGTTTCTCATCGTGGCAGTGAGCGTGTTTCTGGTATGTGCGGAAAACTTATGTGTTGTCTTTCTTATGAGTACGAGGGTTATGTTGAATTATCTAAAAATTTACCTCCAATAGGAACTAGGGTTAATGTTGACGGTCGAAGAGGGGAGGTGGTTGGTCATCACATATTAAAACAATCAGTCAATGTTTTGTTTAGAGGGGAAAAGGATGGTGAAAATGATGTAGTGGTTGAAGTTGATATTAATCGTCATAAAAAGAAAAAATCTGAATAAAAATAAAAAAGCCCATCTTTCATTTGGGCTTTTATTTTTTTAATAAATATTGGAGATTAGTTTGTTTACATCTTTAGCAATTTCCATTCTTATTTTTGTTCTTAGTTCTAAATCTTTAACAAGAAAGAGATTGGATATTGATAATTTTATTTCATTTATATCTATTCTGTTTTCAGGCCTTTGATTTTTGTCAAGAATTTCTCTGACTTTTATCATGAAGTCAATGTTATTCATATTCAAAATTTCGTCTTCACTAATCATCACAATTATTTTTTAATTTAAAATTTTTTAAAAGAACTAAATTGATTTGGGTTTTTTAGTTACCCATAGCCATTAGTTGATTAACTTTTTTGGCCATTTCTCTTTTTACCTCGATCACGATATTTTCGCGATTTTCAGTTAAAAGCTTAATGAGGCAAAGTCTTATTTGTCGCTTTTCCTCGCTGAAGATGTCATCGGGTTTTTCTTTTATCACCTCTTTGACCTTTCTGGTGAAGGACAATATATCCAACCCCAGTATGTCCTTCTCGGAAATCCATTTTTCTCCCATTTTATCTCGTTTTTTTGTTTGTGTGCTGTTATTTTTTGTGCTATACTCTACATATAACTAGCTATAATTACATTATTTTTTAAAAAAGTCAATACTTGTTTGATATTAATATAAAAAAATATGTTTGAAAATTTTTTTAGCAAGAAAAAAGAAAAACCATTTTTAAGTGTAGCTAATTTTAATATTTTTTTGAAAGAAAAAAAGACAAAAAGTGAAAAAAATGATAATGAATTAAAAAGTTTATTAGAAAAAATTATTAATTCTCCAGAGTTCTACATAGAAGATTCTCAAGGAAAAAAATTGTTTGGACAAGAATTTGATTCAGCTCGAGAAATTATTTGGAAAAATTTAGGGAGAGATAATAATGAGATGATAAAAATAGAGGAAGCTTTAAATCAAAATAAACTTTCCTATAATAGAGTTTCTCAGTTATCTTTGGTTGTTGAGTTGGCTAGAGAAAAATCGATTAATGTTGACGATTTAGCTGAAAAGCTTTCATCTTTAGTTAAGAATGTTGATAGTAAAAAATATTCTGAATCAACATTAGAGGAAAAAGAATCTTTTATGATAGAGGTTGATAAAATAGCCTCTAATCTTTATGATAGATTGTAATTAAAATAGATATTTATAATTAAAATAACCCTCTTGTATTAGAGTGGAAAATAAAATTTATGCCAAAAAAATTGAACATTGCTATTAATGGTTTTGGTCGCATTGGCCGAGCTGTTTGTAAAATTATTATTGATAAAAATCCTAACTATAAAATAGTAGCCATAAATGATTTAACCGATACTAAAACCTTAGCTCATCTTTTAAAATATGATTCAGCCTATGGAGTTTATGATAAAAAAGTTTCATCTGACGAAAAAAATATAATCATTGCCGGCAAAAAAATTCCAGTTTTTTCAGAGAAAGACCCATCTCTTTTGCCTTGGGCTAAAATGAAAGTTGATGTTGTTTTGGAGTGCACTGGAAGATTTACTAATAAAGAAGGCTTGGGCTTGCATATCAAAGCTGGCGCTAAAAAAGTCGTTCTTTCGGCCCCTTCTAAGGGCGAGGATAAGGTTAAAACTATTGTTATTGGTGTTAACGAGGAAAAGATTAATAAAAATGATAATATTTTATCTTGTGCTTCTTGTACAACCAACTGCTTAGCTCCAGTAACTGAAGTTATTAGAAAAAATTTTGGTATCAAAAAGGCCTTAATGACAACTATTCATGCTTATACAGCTGATCAAAATTTAGTTGATGGTCCGCATAAAGATCTAAGAAGAGCCCGTAGCGCTGCTTTAAATATTGTACCAACAACAACTGGGGCAGCCAAAGCTATTGCTCTAACAATCCCTTCTTTGGCTGGAACTTTTGATGGTTTAGCAGTTAGAGTTCCGGTAGTGGTTGGTTCTTTGTGCGACACCGTTTTTGTTTTAAAGAAAAAGGTTACTGCCGAAGATGTTAACAAGGCTTTTGTTAAAGCTTCACAAACAGCTAGATTTAAAAATATTATTGAAGCTTCAACTGAACCACTGGTTTCAAGCGATATAGTCAAAAATGACCACAGTACTATTGTTGACCTTTCTTTGACTAAAGTTATGGATGGTGATTTGTTAAAAGTTATTGCTTGGTATGATAATGAATGGGGATATTCTTGTCGTTTAGTAGATTTAATAAAATATCTAAAGTGGTAATATGACTAATATTTTAGATAAAATTAAAAAAGCTGGATTACTTGGTCGTGGTGGCGCTTCTTTTCCCGTTCATTTAAAATGGCAGGCGGTTAAAAATGAAAATAGTTTAGAAAAATATTTAGTAATAAATGGGGCAGAGGGGGAGCCAGGAATACATAAAGACGCTTATATAATAAATAATCATCCAGAAGAATTAATAAAAGGAATAAAAATCGCATCTGATTTTATTAAAGCTAAAAAAATTTATTTTTATTTAAACAAGAATCTTTATAATTCAAAAAATAAATTAAACAAATTAGCCAATTCTGCTGGATTGAAGGGTAAAATGGTTTTTTTCCTTAAACCAATAAATTCTGGTTATATTGCCGGAGAGGAAACAACAATTTTAAATATTATAGAGTGTAAGGATGTTGAGCCTCGTATTAGACCACCTTTTCCAACTTGCAGCGGTCTTTACGGTAAGCCAACTTTAATAAATAATGTCGAAACTATTTATAATGTTTATTTGGTTAGTCAAAATAAATATCAAAATAAAAGATTTTATTCTATTAATTTTGATAAAAAAAATAAAGGGGTTTATTTTTTGCCAGACAGTTTAAATATTGATGAGATTTTAAAACAAACAGCTAATTATCCTGAATACGATTTTTTTGTTCAAATTGGCGGTGACGCTTCTGGCGAAGTCTTAAATAGTAGACAATTAAAGAGAAGAGTTGATGGCGCTGGTTCAATTACTATTTATAAAATGGAAAAACATTTTCCAGAAAAATTATTAAATTATTGGCTTGGTTTTTTCAGAGATAATTCTTGCGGTCAGTGTACTCCTTGTCGAGAGGGAACTTTTCGTCTTTATGAAATGTTTAAAGAGCTTGGATCAGAAATAAGAAAAGAAAAAAGATTTAATGATTTATGCGACAATTTATTTTTATCTTCTTTTTGTGCATTGGGAACTTCTGTTCCGATAGCTGTTTTAAGTTATTTTAAAAATATTTACGAACCTTTAATTATTTCCCAAAAAAGTTCAAAGGTTTTAAAAAAAGATGTTAAAAGAAAAAAATAAAAAAATAAAAATAAAAATTGATGGTAAAAATTATGACTGTTTTGTTGGCGAAAAAATATTAGAAGTTGCCAGTAGAAATAATATTTTTATTCCATCGCTTTGTAATCATCCCGATCTAGATGTTAAAGCCAATTGTCGAGTTTGCGTAGTTGAAGTTAAGGGTTTTAATCGTTTAATGACCTCTTGTTCGACTGTGGCTTGCGATGGTATGGAGGTTTTTACCAACTCTCCTAAGGTTAAATTATCGAGAGACACTAATTTAAAATTAATATTTTCAGCTCATATTGAAAAATGCGTTAATTGCACTTCTAGATTTAGTTGTGATTTGCTTTCTTTGGCTAGGCGTTATGGTTTAAATATTGCCAGCTTTAATGATCGTAAAGGACAGAGAAAAACTTACAAGTTTTCTAATTCTGTGGAAATTGACGGTAGTCAATGTATAGACTGCCGAAATTGTATTGATGCTTGCTCTAATATTCAAAAAATAAATTATTTAAAAAAGGAGGGTAAGGGTTATAAGCAAGAAATAGTTCCAGTTAAAGATAAAAATATTGATTGTATTTATTGTGGGCAGTGTGCTTTGCATTGTCCAGTAGCCTCAGCTCAAGAGCAATATAATTGGGACAAGGTTGAAGATATTTTGTCTAATAAGAAAGGTAAAAAGTTAATAGCAATGATTGCTCCATCTACTCGAATTTCAATTGGAGAAATGTTTGGCCTTCCTTATGGTTATAATGCCGCTGGTCAAATGGTTACGGCTTTGAAAAAAATTGGTTTTGATCAAGTTATTGATGTTAACTTGGGGGCAGATATAACAACTCTGGTCGAGGCCGAGGAGTTATTGGAAAGATTAGGGGACAAAAAGGCCAAGCTTCCAATGATAACTTCTTGTTGCCCAGCTTGGGTAAAATATTTAGAATTTTATCGACCAGACTTAATACCTCACTTAACAACATCAAGATCGCCTCAAATTCATCTGGGTGGAGTTATAAAAACTTATTGGGCGAATAAAAAAAATATTAAACCCAAAGATATAATTACTGTTTCTATAATGCCTTGTACAGCCAAGAAGTTTGAATCTCGAAGATCAGAGCTTAAAATTAATGGTCTTTATCCGGTAGATGAAGTTATTACTGTTAGAGAGTTGGCTTTTTTAATTAAGAAAAATGGTATTGATTTTAAAAATCTAAAACCAGAAAAATCTAATGATTTATTTAATGATGGTAGTGGTGCGGCGGTGATTTATGGAGCTTCAGGTGGTGTTATGGAGTCAGCTCTTAGAACTGCTAATCATTTTGTCTGTAAAGACTCAAAAAAAGCCAAAATTTGCCACTCTAGAATTGAATTTAAAGAGGTTAGAGGGCTGAAAGGAGTTAAAGAGGCGGTTATTGATTTAAACGGAAACAAGCTTAATGTGGCGGTTGTTAGCGGAATTGGTAATATAAAAGAAGTTTTATCAAAGTTAAAAAAATATCATTATATAGAGGTTATGGCTTGTCCTGGAGGTTGTATTGGTGGAGGAGGACAAATTATACCGAGCTCAATGGAAATAGTTCAAAAGAGAATGGAGGGATTGTATAGTAGTGATAAAAAAGAGAAGATAAGAACTGCTCATGAAAATCGAGATGCATTAGAGGCGGTCAATTGGGTAAAAAACAGTAAGTTATCACATAAAGTATTACACACCAAATATATAAATAGAAAAAATAAATAATTAATTTTAATTTTATGGAAAAATTAGCCAGTATTACAATTTTAACTACTAATAGACAACAAAACTCCAGTGAAATCAATAGTTTATTAACTGAAAATGGACATTTGATTATTTCAAGGATGGGGGTTAATGTTCAAAAAAGTTGTACAGAACACTGCCCAGGTATGATTTTGTTAGCTCTAAAAGGAGAAGAGCTGAAAATATTAGAATTATTGAATCTTTTAAATAAAATAGAGGAGACTAAGGCTGAAATTCATATTTTTGATGAATAATTTTAACAAAGTGCTTATAATTAGTTTTAATGTTTATGAATGAATTACAACAATTAGGCAGTGGTTTTATAATTTTTATTTCAATTTTAATTATTTGGACTATTCCGTGGAAAGGGATTGCTCTTTGGAAATCTGCTAGAAATAACCACAAATGGTGGTTTATTGCTATGCTTTTGGTTAATTCTTTGGCAATACTGGAAATTATATACATATTTGGATTTAGCAAAAATAAAAAAGTAACCAAAAATTAGTTTTTTGTATAAATTTTTTATACAAACACAAAATACTTATTATTATCTAAAAAATATGGCTCACGAAATAGAGGCTGACTTTGTTGATGATTATCACAATGAAGATTTGCAATGTCAAAAATGTACAAGTTTTAAAAACCATGGTGATCATGGTTTTTGTAGTGAAGCAAGGGCTGAAGTTCCTTTAACTGGTCATTGTGATTTTTTTAAATCAATAGATTAATTTTTTAAAAAATAATTTCAAATTTTATGATTATTACAACGGGAGAGCAAATTCCTGGAAGGGAGATAAAAGAAATTTTGGGTGTTGTTCGGGGTGGTACTGTCAGGGCTAGAAATATTGGTCGTGATATTTTTGCTGGTTTAAAAAATATTGTTGGAGGAGAAATAAGTGAATATACAAAATTACAAGCTGAGTCCAGAGAGGAAGCTATCTATAGAATGGAAGAGGATGCAAGAAGGTTGGGGGCTGATGCTATAATTGGCATGAAGCTAAACACCTCCATGATTACCCAAGGGGCTTCAGAGATACTCGCTTATGGAACAGCTGTCAAACTTAAATAATTGTAAAAATATGTTTAATTTTTGGGATTTTATTTTTATTCTTATTTTTTCTGTTGTTTTGGTTTATTTAATTTTTGAGAGATTAAAAGAAAAGAAGAGTGAAAAGTTTGAAAAAAGAAATAATTAATTTTATATAAATGAATCCAATAAAGTATAAAAAAGCCTTCACTCTCGTCGAGTTATTAGTAGTAATAGCTATTATTGGAATACTTGCTACTCTAGCTGTGGTAGCCCTACAACAAGCTCGCTCTAGAGCTCGTGATAGTAAAAGACTAGCTGATATAAAACAAGCTCAAACAGCCCTAGAATTATTTTTTAATGAACAGGGAAGATATCCTACTGAAGAAGAATGGTTAAGCGGTTCTCTTATTACTTCCAGTGGTCAAGTACTTATGTATAATATTCCTTCTGCTCCTTATCCAGCTGATGGAGTATGTGATGCCAGTCAAAATAACTTCTACTATCAAGTAAGCGAAGATAATTCTACCTACACTTTATCATTTTGTCTAGGAAATGATGTCTCTAACCTATCTGAAGGTTTAAAATGTGCTACTCCTGGAGGTATAATGAATTATGACTGCTTGGGAGATAATAGTGGTGGTGATAATAATGGTGGCGGTGATGAGCCTGGTGATCAGAACAATAGTGGCGAAGAAACTAACAATAGTTTTGATTTGATAGATTCCCAGTATTTATGTGAGCCATCTTGTAATAATGGTTATGTTTGTCAGGGTGGTGAATGTGTTGTTGACTCTTTAAATTGTGGTCAAAGTATTGTTTATAATGGTTATAATTATAAAACTGTTGTTATAGGTAATCAATGTTGGCTCGCCGAAAACCTAAGAACGGACAAATTTAGAAATGGAGATTCTATTACAAACCAGGCTGGTTCTTGGTCTAATTTAAATTATCCTGTTTGGACTTTTTATGAGGATAATTCTAGTTATGCATCCTACGGAAAACTTTATTCAATGTTAGCCGTTTCTGACCCTAGAAGAATTTGTCCGCCTGGATGGAGAGTTCCTTTTTACTCTGATTTTGTTGAGCTTAATAATTCCATTGGATCAAACAATTCTCTAACCTTAAAATCTTGTAGAATGGTCGATTCTTCCTTAGGCGGTGTTTGTAATGTTAGTGATCATCCTCGTTGGGACAATTCTTCTTCTGTTGGTACTAATTATTTTAATTTTTCAATTTTACCATCCGGAATTAAGACGACTAATTTTTCCTATATTGGAACTCGGGCTAATTTTTGGACATTATCAATTGCTACTCTTAGCACTACTCGTTACTATATTTTAACAAATACTGACGTTAATCCAATATATAACAATGCGTACGACTATAGTGGCATTTCCGTTAGGTGCATAAAAGGAGAAGACTTTCCTGCAATATCTCTTCCTACCGTGTCCACTGAGTCAGCTACCAATTTGACCGCTAATGTAGCCACATTAAATGGTCAGGTGACGGCCAATGGAGGTGGTACGGTTTATGCCAGAGGAATTATTTGGGCCGATCATAATAATCTTGAATATATCTCCAACAATGTAAATATTATTAGAATAACCAATCATAATTCAGTATTTAGCAAAACTATTGATATTTTACATCCTAACACGACTTATTATTTCAGAGCTTATGCTGTGAACGAGAAGGGAATTTCTTATGGTAATGTTGTTGCTTTTACTACCCTAGATCCTTGTGTTGGGAGTTATGCAGTTGATTACAACGGATACATTTATCAAACAATAGGTGTTGGAACTAAATGTTGGCTCGCCGAAAACCTAAGAACGGACAAATTTAGAAATGGAGATTCTATTACAAACCAGGCTGGTTCTTGGTCTAATTTAAATTATCCTGTTTGGACTTTTTATGAGGATAATTCTAGTTATGCATCCTACGGAAAACTTTATTCAATGTTAGCCGTTTCTGACCCTAGAAGAATTTGTCCGCCTGGATGGAGAGTTCCTTTTTACTCTGATTTTGTTGAGCTTAATAATTCCATTGGATCAAACAATTCTCTAACCTTAAAATCTTGTAGAATGGTCGATTCTTCCTTAGGCGGTGTTTGTAATGTTAGTGATCATCCTCGTTGGGACAATTCTTCTTCTGTTGGTACTAATTATTTTAATTTTTCAATTTTACCATCCGGAATTAAGACGACTAATTTTTCCTATATTGGAACTCGGGCTAATTTTTGGACATTATCAATTGCTACTCTTAGCACTACTCGTTACTATATTTTAACAAATACTGACGTTAATCCAATATATAACAATGCGTACGACTATAGTGGCATTTCCGTTAGGTGCATAAAAGGAGAAGACTTTCCTGCAATATCTCTTCCTACCGTGTCCACTGAGTCAGCTACCAATTTGACCGCTAATGTAGCCACATTAAATGGTCAGGTGACGGCCAATGGAGGTGGTACGGTTTATGCCAGAGGAATTATTTGGGCCGATCATAATAATCTTGAATATATCTCCAACAATGTAAATATTATTAGAATAACCAATCATAATTCAGTATTTAGCAAAACTATTGATATTTTACATCCTAACACGACTTATTATTTCAGAGCTTATGCTGTGAACGAGAAGGGAATTTCTTATGGTAATGTTGTTGCTTTTACTACTTTATTAAATTAAATAATTTATAAATTTATGTCAGAATTAAAAATATTAGGAAAAATAGATTTGAACCAATTTTCTAAAGATAAAAAGCCCCATATAAATATGGAAGAGTCTTTTAGGTTTTTAAATAATGAATTAGAAAAAATATCTAAAGAGTTTAACGATTTTTACGGAGATTTTATTGAAAAGGACGGAAGTATTAAGATGATAGGTGAAGACGAGAAACTTCACAAAGATATTGTTTCTGTAAAAAGTGAAGTTTATGGAGATAAAAAAGATTTTCCGCAAATGGCCGAATTAGCGATAACTGTTTTTTTAAATAAAATAATAGGTGATCGTTTTATTGTTGTTAGGTCTTCAAGGTATGATGATTACGAGCATGGAGTTGATAATGTTTTAGTTGATAAAAAGACTGGTTTTGTGGTTTGTGGTTTTGATCAGGTTTTGGGGATGGGTGATAATGATGGTTCTGATAAAAAAAGAGAAAAAGTGGAGAAAATAAACTTGAAAGGAGGAGTTAAATTAGATTACGGTATAAAACTTGATAATGATCAGAAAATAAAAATAAGTAAAATGAAAAATATTCCAGCTTTCTTTTTGGGTTTAACTAAAGATGACTTGATTTCTTTGGTTAAAAATATGAGTGAAAATAAAAATTCTGATGATTTAAGTAAAAATATTTTGAATAAAATATTAAAATCTCTTAAAGAGCAGGAAGGAAATATTAAAAATCTACTGAAGAACCAAGATAATTTAAGTCTTTTAAATAATGTTAATAAATTTGAAGAATTGCTATTATTTTTACAATCTAAAATTTAGTTTTCAGATAAATAAAATATCGGTTTTGGCCGGTATTTTTATTTGCCAAAGACTAATAAAAAATATATAATATATTGGCTATATAAGTAAAAAAATATTAAAATGTTTGAAAAATCTTTAGAAATATTAAGAAAAATTGAAGAAAATGGATTTGAGGCTTACCTGGTGGGTGGTTGTGTCCGTGACTTACTTATGGCTAAAGAGCCTAAGGATTTTGATATTACCACCAATGCTTTGCCGGAAGATATTTTAAAGATTTTTGATGATGCTAGGTATGAAAATGATTTTGGTACTGTTTTATTGCCAGTGAGAGATGAAAATGACAGGGCGATTTCGGTGATAGAAATAACAACTTATCGAAGTGAAAGTGGATACAGAGACCATCGCCGACCAGACGAAGTCGTTTTTGAAAAAGAGTTAGATAAAGATTTGTCTCGACGTGACTTTACAGTAAATGCTATGGCTTTGTGTTTGCCAGGAAAGAATCAGGGGAAATATAATTCTAAAAAAATAGAAATAAATGATCAGGAATTTTATTTAGTAGACTTTTTTGGAGGTCTTAAGGATATTAAATTAAAAATTATCAGAGCTGTTGGTGAACCTCTTGATCGTTTTAAAGAAGATGCACTTCGAATGATGAGAGCTGTTCGATTTTCTTGTCAACTTAACTTTGATTTAGAGCCAAAAACGGAAAGGGCGATTGTTAAGATGGCTGGTAGTATAAAATTTATTGCCAAAGAAAGAATTAAAGATGAGTTAGTTAAAATTTTGTCATCAGACAAAGCTATGGAAGGAATTGAAAGGTTAAAAGATTTGAAATTACTGCAATATATAATTCCCGAAATTCTGTTAGGTGAAAAGATGGAGCAAAATCATCACCATGTTTATACGGTTTTAAGACATAGTTTATTGTCTTTAAAATCTTGTCCTAGTAAAAAATGGCAGGTTCGCCTAGCAGCTCTTTTGCATGATATAGGGAAACCAGCTTCCATGAAGATTATTAATGGTGGTAGAACTTTTTATAATCATGAATATATTGGAGCAAAAATTACTAGAAAAATAATGGACAGACTTAAATTTTCTAGAGAAGATACTGAAATGGTGGTTAATCTGGTAAAAAATCACATGTTTTATTATAATGTGGGAGAGGTTACTGCTGCTTCTGTTAGAAGGCTTATTGCTAAAACTGGAAGAGAAAATTTGAGCGATTTGATTGATTTGAGGGTTGCTGATCGTTTGGGTTCTGGTACGCCCAAGGCTATGCCATACAAACTTCGTCATCTTCAGTATATGATGGAGAAAGTTCAAAACGATCCAGTTTCGGTTAAGATGCTAAAAGTAAATGGTGATATTATGATATCCGAATTAAAAATGGAGCCAGGACCAAAAATGGGGGCAATTTTAGATGTTTTGCTGGCAGAAGTTTTGGAAAATCCAGAGTTGAATGAGAAAGAAATTTTAATAAAAAGAGTTAAAGAGCTTGATAAGTTAAATTTAGAAGAATTAAGAGAAAAGGCCAAAGAAGTTATTGAAGAAAAAAGAAGTGAGGACGATAAAAATATTAAGAAAAAATTTAAAGTTTAAAAAAATAAAATTAATAATAAAAAATATGAACAAAAAAATATTTATTTCAACA
The DNA here is from genome assembly GCA_964540285.1 of uncultured Gammaproteobacteria bacterium. Lineage (GTDB taxonomy): Bacteria > Patescibacteriota > Patescibacteriia > Patescibacteriales > UBA12465. The sequence goes on along the minus strand of CAZILW010000001.1, from coordinate 77,766 downwards.
ATTTTGTTTTTATCAATTTTTATTTTATCTGCTTGTGGTAAACAAGAGCCAAAAAGAATTGATTATAGTCAAAATTCAAATAAAAATAATAATTTAATAATTAATAATCAAAAAAATATGATTAAATTAAATAAAGAAGAAATGACAAATAGAGATATTTTAAAAAAATATTCTCAAGTTGAATTTCAAACCAGTGAAGGTAGTTTCACAATTGAGTTTTTTAATGAAAAAATGCCTGAAACTGTCGCTAATTTTTTGAATTTAGCTGAAAGTGGATATTTTGATGGAATTAAGTTTCATAGAGTAATTGCTGATTTTATGATTCAAGGTGGTGATCCTCTGACAAAAGACGATTCAATGGTGGCTATGTGGGGAACTGGCGGACCTGGTTATGCAATTTCTGACGAACATGTTTCTGGTCCAGAGCTTAGTAATTTAAGAGGCACTATTTCGATGGCTAACTCTGGTCCAAATTCCGGTGGTTCTCAATTTTTTATCAACGTTAAAGATAATACTTTTTTAGATTTTGACAAAGAGCCACTTTCAAGTAAACATCCAGTTTTTGGTAAAATAATTTCTGGCATGGAAGTGGTTGATAAAATTTCTTTAGTTGATACTGACGGAAGTGATAGACCGATGAAAGATGTTGTGATTGAAAGAGTTATATTAAAATAAATATATGGCAAATATTTATCTAGATAATGCTGCTACTACTAAAATAGACAAAAGAGTATTGAAAAAGATGATGCCTTATTTTGAAGATAAATACGGCAATGTCTCTTCAATACATTTTATGGGTCAGGAAAATGATTTAAAAGTTGCTGAATGTAAAAAAGAAATAGCTAAAATTATAAATGGAGATCAAAATAATATAGTTTTTACTTCTAGCGCCACTGAGGCTAATAATTTAATAATCAAGGGGGTGATGAGGGCTAATACCGATAAAGGTAATCATTTTTTAATTTCAGCTATTGAACATCCTTGCGTTTTGTCTTCAGCTCGAGAACTTTTAGACGAAGGCTTTAAGTTTGACTATATTCCGGTTGATAAAAATGGGGTAGTGATTTTGGAAGAATTAAAGAAAAAAATAAAAGCAGAAACAGTTTTGATTTCAGTTATGACGGTTAATAATGAAATTGGTTCTATTCAACCAATAGTTGAAATTGGTAAAATTGCCAAAGAAAAAAATATTTATTTTCATACTGATGCCGTTCAAGCCGTTCCATATTTAAAAATTGATATTAAAAAATGGCAAGTAGATTTTTTAAGCTTATCAGCTCATAAATTTTATGGACCGCAGGGGGTCGGTTTGGCCTATGTTAATAAGAATATAAAAATAAAACCAATTATCGTTGGCGGGGGACAAGAAGATGGTCTAAGGTCGGGCACTTATAATATGGCTGGGATTGTTGGATTAACTGAGTCTTTAAAAATTGCTTATCAAGAGAGAGATAAATACCTGAAAGAGGTAAAACAAATAAGAGATTATTTTTGGAAAGAGTTAAAAAAGAATATTAAAAATATTCGATTAAATGGAGACTTGAAGTATAAAACACCAAACAGTTTAAATGTTATGTTTGAAGGAATAGAGGGAGAGGCGATTTTAATTGATTTATCTCTTAAGGGAATTCATGTTTCGACCGGTTCAGCTTGTTCTGCTCAAAATTTAAGAGTTTCTTCGGTCATTAAGGCCATCGGGGTAAGCGATGAATATATGAATAGCAATATTCGCTTTACATTCGGAAGGTATAACAATAAAAAAGAGGTTGATAGAGTTGTGAAAGAGTTGATAAAAACAGTTGGCCGTCTTAGAAAGTTTAGTTCTGTTAAATAAAAAGACCCACGAAAAAATGTGGGTCGGGATTTGAGATTGTTTTGGTGTGTTAAATTGTTATTAGCTCCAACCTAATTTTTTTCACCTCGAATCTCATCTTAATTATATGTTAAATTATAAATAATACTTAGTCAATAATAAAATATATGTCATTAAATTATAGTAAAAAAACGTTAAAACATTTTCGTCAACCAAAAAATATTGGCGAAATAAAAAACCCAGATGCCGTAGCTGAAGTGGGAAATATGGTTTGTGGTGATCAATTATTTTTTACTCTTAAAGTAAAGAATCAAAAAATAAAAGATATAAAATTTTTATCTTTTGGTTGTGCTTCCAATATCGCAACTGCCTCAGTGATGACTGAAATGGTCAAAGGAAAAACTCTAGAGGAGGCTAAAAAGTTTGATTGGAACAAAATTGTTTCTGAGCTTAATGGTTTGCCTAAACAAAAAGTTCATTGTTCTGTCTTGGCAGTAGAGGGTTTAAAAAAGGTAATCTCTGAGTTCGAAAAAAAGAATAAAAATATTGACTTAGCCAAAAAGAAACCATTGGTCAAAAAGTCTGTTTTAAAAGAAAATAAGAAGAAAAAAGAAAATAAGAAGAAATAATTAAAAAATTAAAAAAATAAAAATAAGAATTTTTATGACTAATATTCATCTCTATATAATTATTGCTTCTTTTGTAACCTCTTTATTTTCTTTAATAGGAGTTTTTTTCTTGAGCTTGTCTTTGGGAAGGTTAAAAAAAATAATAATGTTTTTGGTTAGTTTATCGGCCGGAGCTCTTTTGGGCGATGCATTTTTACACTTACTTCCAGAAATTTTAGAAAAATCTCATCAGTTCGGTCATGATCATACTGATTTTGTTTGGTTTGGTGTTTTGGGTGGCATTGTATTATTTTTTATTTTAGAGAAAATAATACACTGGCGTCATTGTCATATTCCAACTTCAGAGGATCATATTCATCCAGTTGGTAAGATGAATTTAATTGGTGATGCTTTACATAATTTAATTGACGGAATGATTATTGCCGGAGCTTTTTTATTGGATGTTAACTTGGGGATAGTAACCACAATTGCTGTTATTAGTCATGAAATACCTCAAGAAATAGGTGATTTTGGAGTTTTAATTCACGCTGGTTACAAAGTTAAAAAAGCCTTATTGTTTAACTTTCTTTCTGGTCTTTTTTCTTTGTTGGGCGCCTTAATAGCCATAGTTTTTAGTTTTTATTCTGAAGGCTTTATAGACTTTATAATTCCAATAACTGCTGGAGGATTTATTTATATTGCATCTTCTGATCTTATTCCAGAATTAAAAAAGGAATGTTCTATGAAAAAAACCTTAAGTCAATTAGGTGGAATTTTTCTTGGACTAGGTCTTATGATTTTAATAAAGTTTTTATTTCATTTTCATTAATATAACTGAATGCTTGCAAGAATCAAAGAACATTTTTTGAAATTCGATTGGATTATTTTTTCTGCTGTTTTTTTATTGTCTCTTTTTGGTTTGATTGAGATATATAGTATTGCTCTCGGGCAGGAAACTGTCAGTCTTATAAATTTTAAGAAGCAAATATTTTACATTGTTCTTGGTGTTTTTTTGCTTTTTTTTACCTCCTTTGTTGATTATAGTTTAATTAAAAGTCTTAATAAGTATATTTATATATTAGGAGTATTTTTATTGGTGGCTGTTTTATTTTTAGGAAAAACAGTTAGGGGGACAACCGGTTGGTTTGATATTTTTGGTTTTAGCCTTCAGCCAGTTGAATTTGTTAAAATAATTCTTATAATTTTTCTGTCTAGTTTTTTTTCTAATTCTATTTTTAAGAACAGACCATTTAGAATGCTAAGTCTTTCTTTTCTTGGGTCTTTTTTTCTTGTTTTTTTAGTTTTACTTCAGCCAGACTTTGGACCATCAATGATTATGCTGGCTTTATGGTTTATAATGCTTATTTTGGCCGGAATGGATAAAAAATATTTGCTTTTAATTATTATTCCATTTTTTCTTTTAGCTTTTTTATCTTGGAATTTTTATTTAAAAGATTATCAAAAAAATAGAATATTAACCCTTCTTAACCCTACGGCTGATTCTTTGGGTGAGGGCTATAATGTTTCCCAAGCTTTGATTGCGGTTGGATCCGGAGGTCTTACTGGTCGAGGGGTTGGTTTTGGTTCTCAGTCTCAATTAAAATTTTTACCAGAAGCTCAAAATGATTTTATTTTTTCTGTTATTTCGGAAGAGTTGGGTTTTTTAGGAGCTGGATTGGTTTTGATTATTTATTTTATTTTATTCTCTAGATTATTGGTGTTAATTAGGAAAATGAATGATGATTTTGCCATTTTTTTTGTTTTGGGTGCCTTGGTCTTGATTTTTATTCAAATGTTTATTAATATTGGTATGAATGTTGGAGTGGTGCCAGTTGTTGGAATTTCGCTCCCATTCGTTAGCTATGGTGGCAGCGCTACTTTGGCTAGTTTTATTTTAATAGGAATAGTTCAAAATATAATTATTAAATCAAAATCATAATAAAATTAAAGCTTAAAATAATTAGCTTTTAATATTAAATTAAAATATATGGAAATTAAACTAAAAGCAGAAAAAAGAGAGAAAGGTGAAAAGTTGGGAAGAGATTTTGTTGCTGGCGTTCTTTATGGATTGGGCGTGGAAAACAAAACCTTAAAACTTAAAGCCAATGAATTTGCAAAGGTTTATTCTTTAGCTGGAGAATCTAATTTGATTGAATTAGAAATTGATGGCGAAAAAAAGAATGTTTTAATTAAGGAAATTCAAAAAGATCCTGTTAAAAATTTTGTTATTCATGTTGATTTTTATCAAGTTGATATGAACAGGGTTGTTTCAGCTGAAATTCCTTTGCAATTTATTGGAGAATCAAAGGCTGTTAAAGAGTTGGGTGGTTTATTGGTTAAAAACTTAGACGAATTATCAGTAGAATGTTTACCTGGTGACTTACTTGATCACATAACAGTTGATATCTCGACTATTTTAGAATTTGGTCAGGCTATTCATGTTAAAGATATTAAGGTCCCTGCCAGTTTTAAAATTTTTAACAATCCAGACGATTCAGTGGTTACAGTAATTGAGCCTAAGGAGGAGGTTGTTGTAGAGGAAAAGCCAGTCGAAACAGCGCCTGCAGCAGAAAAGAAAGAAGAGAAGACAGTTGAATAAATTTTTTTAAAAAAAAGATAAAAAATATGCTAAGATTTAAAGCCAAACAAAAAGTAGCGGCAGTTTTCTTAGCGTTTTTTTTATTTTTATCTAATTTTAATTTAGTTAAGGCTCAAACTTTTTCATCACCAAATGATGAGTATTATAAAAATCAATGGTATTTAAAAAAAATAGGAGCTTCTTATACTTGGGGTTATGATCTTAGGGGCGAGTCTCCTGTTATAGCGGTTATTGATTCGGGAGTTGATATTGATCATCCTGATTTGCATGGAAATATTTGGATTAATAATTTAGAAATTGAAAATGGTCTAGATGATGATAGAAACGGCTTTATAGATGATATTTTTGGTTGGAATTTTGTTGAAAACACACCAAATCCTCGACCCGTATTATCTTCTAGCTCTAATGATGATGGTTTAAATCACGGAACTATGATTTCTGGAATAATAGCTGCTAGAACCGACAATGATTTGGGAATAAGTGGTATTGCTAGTAAATCAAAGATTATGGCTCTTAGAGCTTTAAATGAAAAAGGTGAGGGAAGGATTAATGATGTTATTAGGGCGATTGATTATGCTGTAAATAACGGAGCTGATATTATAAACTTGAGCTTTTCTGGGCCTGATTATAATCAGGGATTTGAGGATGCTATCAAGAGGGCTCATAGAGCTGGCGTTATAGTTGTTTCGGCTGTTGGAAATAATAATTTTAATTTAAATAAAAATTCGAGTTATCCAGCTTGTTTTGATTTTTATGATTCATCTAGTTTTGTTTTGGGTGTTTCAGCTTTAGATTCTATGGATCAAAAGGCAAGTTTTTCATCCTATGGATCAAGGTGTGTTGATATTTCTGCTCCTGGTCTTAGTTTCTTTTCTACTTCATTTTATGATTTAGAAAATAATAAATATTCAGAATATCAAGGCTATTGGTCGGGAACTTCTATGTCGGCCGCTGTTGTTAGTGGAACTCTAGGATTAATTAAGCAGATAAACCCTAAATTAAACCAAAGAGAATTGCTAGATATTTTACTTAAAAGTTCGGATGATATTAATATTCTTAATAGTTCTTATAAGGATCAATTAGGGATTGGCCGGGTTAATGCTTTAAATTCCGCCAGATGGGCTGATGAAAAGTGGCAAAATTTATCAGGAATGTTTTTGTTCGCTCCTCAAGCTGAGGTTAAAAGTTATCAGTCGGATAAAAATATTTATTCTTTAAGTTTTAGTAATAATAAGGGCAAACTTTTAAACAATTTTAACGTTTATGATGACTCTTTTCGTGGGGGAATTAATGTTGCTGTTGGTGATATTGATGGAGATGGAGTTTCTGAAATTATAACCGGAGCTGGTGTTGGTGGTGGTCCTCACGTTCGTATTTTTGATGTTCGTGGCAATTTAAAAGGTCAGTTTTTTGCCTATGATGAAAAATTTAGAGGTGGTGTTAATGTTGCTGTTGGTGATATTGATGGAGATGGAGTTTCTGAAATTATAACCGGAGCTGGTGTTGGTGGTGGTCCTCACGTTCGTATTTTTGATGTTCGTGGCAATTTAAAAGGTCAGTTTTTTGCCTATGATGAAAAATTTAGAGGTGGTGTTAATGTTGCTGTTGGTGATATTGATGGAGATGGAGTTTCTGAAATTATAACCGGAGCTGGTGTTGGTGGTGGTCCTCACGTTCGTATTTTTGATAATCAGGCTAAGTTAAAAGGCCAGTTTTTTGCTTATGAAAATAATTTTTATGGTGGGGTCAAAGTAGCCGTAGCTAATGTTTACGGTCAAAAAACTAAAAATAAAAAAGAAATAATAACCTCTCCTGGACCAGGACGTTTATCAGAAATTAAAATTTTTGATAATTTTGGTAAAGAAAGAAAAAAAATATTGGCTTACGGGGAGAATTTTAGAGGAGGAGTTAATTTATCGATTGGAGATCTAAATAAGGATGGAATAGATGAGATAATTTGTGGTGCTGGACCGGGCGGAGCTCCTCATGTAAGAGCTTTTAATGTTAAAGGTGAACTAGTTTCTTCTTTTTACTCTTTGGATAGTAATTTTTCAGGTGGAGTTTCGGTGGCTTATATTGAAACGTATAATTGATTTTATTTTTTTAAAATTGTATAATTATATTGTTTATAATTAATATTTTTTTATGTCTCCAGTAATTTTTGATAAAAAAAATATATTAGTATTGGGTGGTGCTGGTTTTATTGGATCAAATTTGTGTGATGAGCTTATTAAGGATAATAAGGTTATTTGTGTTGATAATTTTTGTAGTAGTAATGCTAAAAATATTGAACATCTTTTGTCTAATCCCGATTTTGTTTTTATAAATCATGATTTGACTGAAGAATTAGATTTAGAGCTTCGACCTGAGTTAAATAAATTTAAAATTTCTTTTCAGGGCATTCAAGAAATTTATAATTTAGCCTGTCCAATGTCTCCTAGAAATTTTGATCAAAACAAAGAAAAAATAGTTTTGGCCAATTCTTTGGTTGTTAAAAATGCTTTAAATATTGCCTTGAAATATAAATCTAAATTTATTCAATTTTCATCTTCAGTTGTTTATGGTTTGCGACAAGATAGCTCTGATAAAAATAAAGTTAAAGAGGATTATGTTGGAATGGTTGACTTTCTAAGCGCTAGGGCTTGCTATGATGAGGGTAAAAGATTTGCTGAAACTATGGTCAGTACTTATAGAGAGCTTTTTGGCCTAGATGCTAAAATTATAAGACTTTTTAGAACTTACGGTCCGAGAATGGCCTTGCGAGATGATCAAATGCTACCGGACTTTGTTAATAATGCTTTAAATGGGGATGATATAGTTATTTTTGGAGATCAAAATTTTTCATCATCTTTGTGTTATGTAGATGACATGATTGACGCAGCTATTAAAGTTATGCGCTCTGATTTTTCTGGTCCCTATAACGTTGGCTGTGAAATTGACACAAAGCTTTACGATGTAGCTAAAATGATTGTTGAATTTACTAATTCTAAATCTAAAATAGTTTTTGAACCAAGCAAACTTTTTATGTCTCAATTATTTATTCCAGATACCTATAGAATGAGAAATGATTTTGGCTGGATGCCGGTTGTAACTTTAGAAAACGGTCTAAAGAAAACAATTCTTGATTTGCAAGCCAATAAACAAATGAGAACGATAGGGTTGAATGGATTTTAATTTTTAGGATTATTAAGACTATTAGGATATTTAGGAGTGTTAGGATATTTTTTTATCCTAATTATCTTAAGTATCCTAACTATCCTAAATACCCTAAAAAAATATTAATATAATTAATACCAAAAATTATGTCGCGTAAAGACATTCGTCCCGTATAGTCTTCCCCGTATAGTCGCTATGCGACACGGGGTTCTGGCACGGGGTTCCGTATCCACGCGATTAGACTATTAAAAATATGTTCAAACAAAAACGAGGGTTTACCCTCATCGAACTCCTAGTAGTAATAGCTATTATTGGTATATTAGCAACCCTTGCTGTAGTAGCCCTACAACAAGCCAGACAAAATGCTAGAGATAGTAAAAGAATGGCCGATATGAAACAAGTACAAACTGCCCTAGAACTATTCTTCAATGAAAATGGAAGATATCCTACAGAAGAAGAATGGAATAGTGGTATCATAGAGTCTGAATCTAGCAATAATGTATTTATGTACAATATTCCTTCCTCTCCTACTCCAGCTGATGGAAACTGTCAATCTGCATCTAATACCTATATCTACACTCCTCAAAACAATGGTGCCAGCTATACCATAGATTTCTGTACCGGCAAACAAGTCTCAGATTTACCCCAAGGAGCTAAACAAATGACCCCAGGGGGAATAATAATAGGTAGTAGTGGAAACACTGGTGGGGCGGGGAGTGTTTTTGTTAGTTTTGGTATAAATTATAGTGGCGCAGGGTATACCACTTTTGATTTTATTAGAATTATAGATGATGGTTTTGTGGTTGGTACAATAACTGATGTTAATGAATTTGGAGGTGTTGAGGTTTTAGAAGGGTCAAATATTATTGTTGAAATACAGTATAATACTTATCCTTTTGGCGTAGTGGGAACTTTGTATGTTAACTCCGAAGAGGTTGTTCCTCAAGTCAATGGTAACTTAATGTCTTATTTAATTAGCAATATTAATATTAACACTACTATTGCTTTGAATTTTTTTGAAATTAATTAGTTTTATTGAAATTACTTTTTTAATTTGGCTTATTTGCTTTTCTTATAAGATTATTATATAATAAACTTATCAATCAAAACGATTGCTGTGGCTACCAACCATAGTTGTCTTTGGGCAATTTTTACACCAGTAAAAACTAAGTTTTGTTTGATAAAAATTAAGTGGCCTCTTTTGAGGAAACTAGATGGAACCGCGGGAGAAATCTCGTTCTAGTACGTACATTTTGTGTATTTATTAGAGCGAGATTTTTTTATTTATTAATTTAATTAAAATTATATGGAAAACAAAAATGAAAAAAGTGAGCTAGAAATGCAAAGACACTCCTTGGCTCACATTATGGCATTGGCCGTAATGCAAATTTATCCTCAGGCTAAATTTGCTATTGGACCAGATATTGATAATGGCTTTTATTATGATATTGATTTTTTTGATCAAAAAATAGGAGATAGTGATTTAGTTGAAATTGAAAAAAAAATGAAACATATCGTGAAGCAAAATTTGAAATTTACTAGATCAGAAATGAACATTGACGAAGCTATTTCAAAATTTGAAAAAAGTGATGATGTTTATAAGGTCGATATTTTAAAAGAGCTAAAATCAGAAGGGGAGGAGATTGTTAGTTTTTATCAGTTAGGAGATTTTATTGATTTATGTCGTGGCCCTCACATTGAATCAAGCGGGAAAATTCAGTTAGGATCTTTTAAACTTGATAAGCTAGCTGGTGCTTATTGGCGTGGTGATGAAAAAAATAAAATGTTAACTAGAATTTACGGCCTATCTTTTTCCACCAAAGAAGAGTTAGATAATTATGTAAAAATGGTAGAAGAAGCCAAGAAGAGAGACCATAGAAAACTAGGACAAGAATTAGATTTGTTTTGCTTTTCTGATTTAGTTGGTCCAGGACTTCCTTTGTTTACTCCTAAGGGCATGATTATTATTGATGAACTTCGTCATCATATAGAGTCTGTTTGTCGCTCTTATGGCTTTCAAAAGGTCATGACTCCTCATTTAGCTAAAATTGATTTATATGAGCTTTCTGGTCATGCCAAAAAATTTAGCGATGAATTATTTCATGTTTCTTCTGCTAAGGGGCACCAAATGGTTATGAAGCCAGTTCAATGTCCTCATCAAACACAAATTTATGCTTCTCGCACTCGCTCTTATAGAGATTTGCCAATTAGATATATGGAATCAGAAAAGCAATATAGAGCAGAAAAAACTGGCGAAGTAGGAGGACTTTCTCGTGTTTATGCCATTACTGTTGAAGATGGGCATACTTTTTGCACAATTGACCAGGTAAAAGATGAAATAAAAAGAATGGTGAGTATTATTAAGGAGTTTTATTGTGCGCTGGGTCTGTGGGATAATCATTGGGTTTCTTTGTCAGTGAGGGATTATGCTAATCCAGATAAATATATTGGTGATAGTGAAGATTGGGATGTTTGTGAGGCTATGCTCCAAGAGGTTTCTGATGAGATGGATTTAAAAGCCAAAAGACAAGAAGGAGAGGCAGCTTTATATGGTCCAAAGTTAGACTTTATGTTTAGAGATTCTATTGGTAAAGAAATCCAAATTCCAACTGTTCAGGTTGACTTTGCTACACCAAAAAGATTTAATTTAAGTTATACTGATAAAGATGGTCAGGATAAACCACCAGTTATGGTTCATAGAGCTATACTTGGTTCTTATGAAAGGTTTTTAGCTTTGCTTATTGAGCACTTTGCCGGAGCTTTTCCTGTATGGCTATCTCCAGTTCAGGTGAAGATTCTATCGGTTGGAGAAAAGCATATAGATCATTGTCAAAAAACAAGAGAAGAATTTATGAAAAGGGGAATTAGAGTTGAGCTGGATATTAACAATGAGACCATGGGAAATAAAATCAGGAAAGCTACTATTGAAAAAGTTCCTTATGTTTTGGTTATTGGAGATAAAGAAATGGAGGAAAATATTTTTGCAGTTAGAAAGAGAGGGGGAAATGATACTGAAATTTTCTCATCTGATGATTTTTTCGAAATGATTTCAAAGGAAATTAAAGAGAGGAAATAAAAAAATAAGAGGACACTATTTTGTGTCCTCTTCTAAAAAACCTCTTTGGCAATAAGCTGAAGAACCACTATTGTTTTCTGATTCAAAAACTAGAAATCCAATTGGTATCTTCATTTCTATTCCGCCAAAGCCTTTAACACTGACTAACCTTGAAGGAAAATATTTTTTTTTATGCTCAAAATCGGCTATTGTCATTTGAGCCACATAAGTTTGGTTCTTAAACTTTACGTTTATTTCCATTTTTTATTTTTTTAGGTACGTCTTTTAATTATATCATATTTTTAACATATTGTCAATATTTGGTTTTATTTAAAAAAATGTTAAAATAAAAAATATTAGCTCGAAACATAATTAAAATTTTAAAACTATGAAAAGTCTAAATTATTTAGATTGTTTAACCATTATTCTTGTTTTAGTTGGTGGTTTAAACTGGGGTTTGGTTGGATTCTTTAACTTTAACTTAGTTGGGTTTCTTTGTTTTGACTTCGATGGTTTAAATTGCCTTTCTAGATTTGTTTATGGTTTAGTTGGTTTATCTACAGTTTATTTGGCAGTTAGAAGACCATTTTGTTGCTTTTTGGGCAGGACTAAAAAATAATTAATTTTTTTAGATTTAAATTATTTATTTATCTTTTTTTGTTTTGTTTAAATAAATGTTTCCACTTAATTTTTTTATTAAATTAAAATTTGCTTCTCGCTATCGTCAGATAAGGTTTTTTAAAAACAATCCAGTTGAAACCCAACTGGAGGTTTTTTTTGATTTACTAAATAGATCTCAAAAAACTTTTTGGGGAGAAAAATATAATTATAAAAAAATAATTGAAAGCAAAACAGCTGAAGATGCTTTTTGTTTTTTTAAAAAGATTGTTCCCGTTTCTTCTTATGATGATTTAAGGCCAGAAATAGATAGAATTTGTTCTCTGGAGGAAAATGTTTTATGGCCAGGTAAAATAAATTATTTAGCAAAATCATCAGGCACCACTGGTTCTAAGAGTAAAATAATCCCAATATCAAACGAGTCTTTAAATGATTGCCATTATAGAGGGGGTGAGGATGTTTTAGCTTGTTATTTTAAAATTAAACCAGAGACTAATATCTTTTTAGGAAAAACAATTTCTATTGGAGGCTCTTTTGATTCTAATTTTGAAAATGTTAGCTGTGGTGATTTGTCGGCTATTTTAATGAACAACCTTCCTTTTTGGGCTAGTCCTTTTAGATCTCCAAAAATATCAGTAGCCCTGATGAGTGACTGGGAAAAAAAATTAGAAGAAATGGCCAAAGAAACAATAAATGAAAATATCGTGGCCTTGGCCGGGGTTCCTTCTTGGACTCTTTTGCTTTTAAAAAAGGTTTTGGAAATTTCTCAAAAAAAAGATATTTTTGATGTTTGGCCTAATTTAGAGCTATTTATGCATGGTGGTGTCAGCTTTATTCCATATCGTCAACAATTTAAAGAGATTATTCCAGGAGATAGAATGAATTATTTGGAAATTTATAATGCTTCAGAAGGTTTTTTTGCCTTTAATGACGACTTGAAGCGAGATGATATGCTTTTAATGCTTGATATTGGTGTTTTTTATGAGTTTATTCCTTTATCAGAATTAGATAAAAAACACCCCGAAACTTTAATGGTTGGAGATTTGGAGTTAGGTAAAACTTATGCCTTAGCAATTTCTACAAATGGAGGTCTTTGGCGCTATTTAATAGGCGACACATTAGAAATTACATGTCTCAAGCCTTTGAGAGTAAAAATAGCTGGCAGAACTAAGCATTTTATAAATGTTTTTGGAGAAGAGTTAATGGTTGGCAATACTGATAAGGCACTAGAAATTGCTTTGGAGAAAAATCAAGCCAGTATTAATGATTATACAGTCTGTCCGATATTTATAGATAGTAAAAATAAAGGTGGACATGAATGGTTAATTGAGTTTGAAAAAGAGCCAGAAAATTTAGGAAAATTTACAAGGGATTTAGATGATGCTTTAAAGACTTTAAATTCTGATTACGAAGCTAAAAGATATAGAGATATGGTTTTGTCTTTACCAAAAATAAATATTGCTAGAAAAAATTTATTTTATGATTGGTTGAAAAGTAAGAACAAGTTGGGTGGACAAAACAAGGTTCCTCGCTTGTCTAATAGTAGAGAGTATTTGGATAATTTATTAAAAATAAATTAATTGATCTGTTTTTTTTAATCTCTTGCTATTTTTATTTTTTTAGTGTAATATTTAAATATGCTAAACAAGGCTTTTCTAATATTCTTGCACAAATAAAATGTTCGTGAGAGTTAGAGATAATTTAAAAAAGGTCGGCTTGTTTATTAATTTATTTGTATAAGAATATTGTTATGAAAAAATTATTTGTAGGTAGTTTACCTTTCGCCACTAAAGAAGAAGAATTGAAAGATTTTTTTTCTCAAGTTGGTACAGTTGAGTCAGTTGCTATTATCATTGATAAAATGACTGGTAGGTCAAAGGGATTTGGTTTTGTTGAGATGTCTTCTGAGGAAGAAGCTCAAAAGGCTGTTGATACTTTGAACGGAACTGATTTAGGTGGAAGAAACATTGTTGTTAATATTGCCAGACCAAAAGAAGATCGCCCTAGTGGTGGTTTTGGTGGAGGAAGAGGTGGATATAGAAACTAGTTTTAAGCCATAGAAACAGCCCCGAAAGGGGCTGTTTTGTTTTTTATTGTGTTATTTTATTTAAAATGATAGAATGTGCTTATTATGACTATTGAAAAATTACAACAAGTTTTAATTGGACAGGCAAGTTTTAGGCTAAAGCAGGCTATAAGACTAGTCTTTGTTGATTTGATAGATAATTGGGAAAAAGCATCTGTTTTTCCTTTAGAATTAAGAAAAAAACTGAATCAAGAATGTCCCTTGGAAATTCAGGCTGATTTTTTTATATCCAAAGAACAAAAATCGGGCAAGGCTATTATTTATTTATCAGATGGATTAAAGATTGAAACAGCTTTAATGTCTCATAAAGATGGTCGAAACACTATTTGTATTTCTTCTCAGGTTGGTTGTCCATTAGCTTGTAAATTTTGTGCGACTGGTAAAATGGGTTTTTCTAGAAACTTGGATTACAGTGAAATACTACTGCAAATTATTTTTTGGGGAAGATTTTTAAAAAATAAAAATGAAAAAATTAGCAATGTTGTTTTTATGGGAATGGGTGAGCCCTTGTTAAATTATGACAATGTTTTTAAAGCAATTAAATTTATTAATGATTCTGAACTGTTTAATATTTCCTCCCGTAAAATAGCTATTTCTACGGTTGGCTTAATAAATGAAATTAAAAAATTGGCTATGGAAAAGATTAGGGTTGATTTGGCTATATCATTGCACGCACCTAGCGATATTTTAAGAAGAAAAATAATACCTTATTCTAATAATTATCAGATTTCCAAGCTTTTTGAGGCTAGTGATTTTTATATTAAGAAAACTAACAGGAAGGTGATGTTAGAGTATCTTTTAATTAAAAATATAAATGATAGTCAAAAAGAAGCTTCAGATTTAGCACGCCTACTTTCAAATAGGAAGTTATATTTTGTTAATCTAATAAAGTATAATGAAACTGGTAATTTTAAACCATCAGATCAAAAAAATATTAGAGAATTTAAAAACTTTTTACTTAAGAAGGGAATAAATGTTGTTGAGAGATATCGTTTTAATCAAGATGTTTTTGGTGCTTGTGGTCAAATGGCTCTAAAGAGGTCTTGACATAATTTTAAAAAGTGCTATAGTTATAGAGTAAACTGCAGACAGTAAGCTTTTTGCTTTGCCAAATTTAAGACTTACCGAGGTTTTAGATGAATAATTTTGTCTATAATTTTGATTGTCTGCTTTTTAGCAGATTTTTTTATTTAAATTAATAATTAAATTATAATATTTATGCCAAAAAATAAAGAGCAAAAAAGAGATATTTTGGCCGACTTAAAAGATAAAATAAGTCGTTCTAAATCTATCGTTTTTACAACTTTTGATGCATTGGGCGTTAAAGACAATGAAGAATTGAGAAAAAGTTTAAAAAAAGAAAATGGTGAGTATTATGTTTCTAAAAAGACTCTGATGGATATCGCTTTCAAAGATAGCGATCTTGCTGATTTAGAAATTAAGAACTTACCAGGAAAGGTGGCTGCTGTTTTTGCCTACGATGATGAGGTTTCCCCAGCTAAGGTTGTTTTTAATTTTAAAAAGGATAAAGAAGGTAAAATCGCTTTTGTTGGAGGTATTTTAGATGGTAAGTTTATTGGTGCTTCAGAAGTTGAAAATTTAGCCCAATTACCAGGAAAACAAGAGCTTTATGCCAAATTGGTTGGCTCTATAAATGCTCCAGTTTCTGGCTTTGTTAACGTTTTGGCTGGCAATATCAGAGGCTTGGTTAATGTTTTAAAAGCTATTAGCGAAAAAGATAATAATTAATAATAAATTAATTTTTGAAATATCTTAAGTATTTAAATATTTCAAAATAAACAAAATTATGTCAGAAGAAAAAAAAGTAGTTGAAGTTCCAGCTAAATTTCAATCTTTGGTATCTGAGATTGAAAAGATGAGTGTTTTAGATTTAGCTGAACTTGTAAAAATTTTAGAAGAAAAATTTGGTGTTTCAGCTGCTGCTCCAGCTATGATGATGGGAGCTATGCCAGCTGCTGGTGCTGCCGCTGTTGAAGAAAAATCTAGTTTTGATATTGAATTAACTGATGGTGGTGCTAACAAAATTGCTGTTATTAAGGTTGTTAGAGAAGTTACTGAAATGGGCTTAAAAGAAGCTAAAGATTTAGTTGACGGTGCTCCTAAAATGGTAAAAGAGGGTGTTAAAAAAGAGGAAGCTGAAGAAATTAAAAAGAAATTAGAAGAAGCTGGTGGAAAAGTTACTTTAAAGTAATTGACTCTACACATAAAAAAATAGAGGGTTTGAAACTCTCTATTTTTTTATGTATCAAAAAGATTATATTTCAATGTTTATTTTGTAGACAGTATTGTCGCTTAAAATGTAAATTATCTGATCTTTGTTTACTGCAAAATCTTTTAAATTATTAAATAGGGGAGAGTAGTATTGCTTGATAAAATTACCATTATTTTTATCAAAAATTATTATTCTTTTTTCTGATTTTTCTGATACATATATATATTTGTCAGTTAACTTAATGTTGTTAGCCTGAACAGCTACTGGATCTATTTTGTTTACCTCAAAATTTTCTTTTGCGCCACTTAAGTATTTAAATATCTCTCCATCTTCGTTTAGTACAAATATGTTATAATCTATACTAATTGATATTGCCTTTTCTGGCTTATTTTGTTTTATCCAGGGCGTGGGTGATTTATACTCTCCACCTTCTAAATTATATCTCAGTATTTGATTTTCTTGAGAGTCTAGTAAGTAGATTCTATTATTATATATATCAAAAGAGTTAATTTGAGAAAAGTTTTCGATATTTATTTTTGTATAACTTATTTTTTTATTTTTGTCTATTTTAATAACTTGTTTGTCATTAATAAACAGGGAATTATTATCTGGGTCATTGGCTGACATTATTTTATCTGATTTTAAATTTTCTGACTCTATTAATACCGAGCTTAAACCATCCTTGTCCACAAGGTATATTTTTCCATTTTTAGGGTCGCTAACATAAATATTTTCTCCAGATATTGACAAAGAACTTGACTCAATTTGATCATCAAGTAGAGACAAATTACTTAATTCTAGTGGATCAATTTTAGTCATTTTTCTGATTTGATCAACATGTGATTGTAGTTTTTCTTCAATTTCAGCGAGATTTGAGATTTTATTTCTTTCTTTATCGCTAAGACCAGAAATCTCCTCTCTTAAGCTATTTATTTCTTCTAGTGCTTGACCTTCGTTGTATAAAATAAAAGCTTCTATTTTCTTTTCTCTTTGATTTAAAGATTCCTCTATATTGATAATAGTTTCTTGCTCTTCTACTTTTTTATCTGTTTGGTATTTTCCATAAATACTTAAACCCAGAGCAACTATTAGTATTATTAGAGCTGGAATGAATATTTTCTTTTTCTTTATTTTCTTTTCTTCGGTTTTATTTACTATCACCAAGTCAGAAGGTCTGTCTTTTTGCTTATTTCTTTTTTTTATACTATTAATTTTTTTAATTAGAAATAAAAAAATATTAATCTTGTTTAAAAACTTTTTAATGGAAAGACCTATGTTTTTTTTATTAATACTTCCTGTGTTTGTTAATAATTTTTCTGTTTGGCTTTCGGCCTGATGAAGATGATTTTCTTCTGGTCTTAAATCTGGTTTTTTTTCACTCAAACAAGAGTTTTTCATTTTCTCCTCCAGTAAACAATTTTTAATTATAAGTCCAGAAAAGTTAGAATAATTATTTATTTTTATCAAATTATTTGTTATTTGTTCTCGAGCTCCTTCTAAATTGAGTTTGTCTATTATTTCTATAAATTCTTTATTTAGGAGGTATTCTGACAAAGAGGGGTTGCTAATTATTATATAGGACTTATTGGGTATTTCTCCACTAATGATTGAGGAAAATATTTTATTATCCTTTCTTTCTTCTTCGTCCTCTTCTGGGTTTATATCACTGATTTCGTAATCTTCTTTAATTTTTCTAATTAGAAATGATTTATTGGAACCACAATTAGATATATAAATTTCTCCTTCATATATAATACCAGCAGTAATATTTAAATCATTAAAGTTTATGTTTATTTTTTCATTATCAAGATAGTCAATTAAGCTTTTTCCGGTTTTTACCAAAGCTGCCTCAAAAAATGATTCAATTTTAAGACTAGTTATTTGCTCACTTAAAATCATCCTGTCATTTAGGTAGTAGTTATCATTAAGAGATTTTATGATTAAATCTGATATCTCCTTTGATCTTTTGCTTGGATTGTTTATTTCTATTAAAACAAAAAGATGGCCAAATTTAAGTTTTTCGCTACAGTCATTATCTATTTTTTTAGACTGTACTAAACTTTTGTCTGGATTGTTGTTAATATTTATACTGGAGACTCTAATAAACATACTATTGACAAAATTTTATAATTATTATATAATTTTATTGATTATTTATAATAAAGTCAATAAAATAAACAAAAATATGTTAGAAAAAATTTTTGGTTCAAAAGCTAGGGTTAAAATTTTAAAAGCCTTTTTAATGAGGCCTGATGAAAAATTTTATATTAGACAGTTGGCTCGGGATTTAAAGCTTCAGGTAAATTCGGTTAGGAGAGAATTGTTAAATTTGCAAGATTTCGGTCTATTATATTCAGATAATAACATGAAAAACGCTCCTTTGTCCAGCCTTGAAGATGATTTGCCTCTAGAAAAAGATAGCACTTCAAGTGAAAAATTAGATGATAAAAATATTGTTAAACCTAAAGAAAAGCAAAAAAGCATTAGGGAAAAAAAATATTATCAACTTAATAAAAACTTTATTCTTTTTTCTGAGATTAAATCATTGATTGTGAAAGCACAAATATTGTCAGGAGAAAGTTTTATCAAAAAACTTAAAATTATTTGCGATCCTAAATTTATTCTTTTGGGTGGAATGTTTTTAAATAACGATGGTGCGCCCACTGATGTTTTAATAGTGGCTGATGTTGAAAAGGATAAATTAGTAAATATTATTCAAGATCTTGAGTCAGAATTAAACAGGGAGGTTAACTTTACAGCCATGGATGAAAAAGAATTTAAATACAGACAAGAAGTTGCTGATGTTTTTTTACACAGTGTTTTGAATTCTAAAAAAATAGTTCTATTGGATAAAATTTTAGATTTTAAAAAATAGAATTTAAAAAAAATGAATAATTTTAATAAAAAAGATAATTATTTAGAATTAAAAAAGGAGGTTGATTATTTTAATGGATTTCTTAATATTCTTTTATTTTTTATTGGCTTTTTTTTACTTTGCCTTATTCTTTATTCTGTTTTTATTTTTTTTAAGGTTAATAAAATTTATTCTAATATTGTTTCTGGCCAAAAAAATATAGAAGAATCATTATTCTTTTTTAGAGAGGGTGATTTTTCCAAGGCTACTAAAGCAGCTCAAAAATCTAATCAAAATTTTTCTCAAGCTTCAAATAGTTTAAATACCCTGTCTAATTATTGGCCTTTAAATAAGATTTTATTTTTTCAGGAAAATTTTAACGATTTTAAGTATTTAAGCAGAACGGCTGAGATATTAAGCATCTCGGCTGAAAAATCTTTTTTTATAGCTCAAGAAGTTGAGGACATTCTTGCCGGAAAAAATTTTGATAATTTTTTGGAGTTTAGCGAGCAGGAAAAAAGCAGGATTTTAAAACTTCTTTATGAAAATTCACCAGAAATAAATGGAATTAAAGCTAATATAGATCTATCTTTATTTTATTTAAAAAAAGCTGAAAATAATCATTTTTTATCAAAATATAGCCCTCAGATAAAACAATTAAAAGAGCATCTTAATACTTCTTCTGAAATTTTATTAAATTTAGCCTCTTTTTCAGCCAGCATCCCAGTTTTGCTTGGTTATCCTGATTCGGTTAATTATTTGATTGTTTTGCAAAACAATAATGAGCTAAGGCCAACCGGAGGTTTTATCGGTAGTTATGGTATTGCTGAGATTTATTTGGGGGATATAGTTAAGTTGGAAACAAGCGATATTTATCACTTGGATATGCCAGCTAGTTTGAATAAAGATTTTCATATTTCTCCACCTGCGCCAATTAAGAGGTATTTAGGAGTTGATCGTTGGTTTATGCGTGATTCTAATTGGTCTCCGGATTTTCCAACTAGTGCTAAAAATATAAAGTGGTTTTATGAGCAAGAATTAATTGCTGCTGGCAGATCTTCTGAGCTTGTTGACATTTCAGGTATAATCGCTATAACACCCAGAACAATAACTGATCTTTTGTATTTAACTGGACCAGTGACTGTTGGTGGGCAGGTTTATGATAAGGATAATTTTGTCGATGTTTTACAATACGAAGTAGAAATGGCTTTTAGAGAGGATGGAATATCGGAGTGGGACAGAAAGAATGTAATTGGGGATATCGTAAAGGAGATAAAAATAAAAATATTTAATCTGCCTTCAGATAGATGGCCAGAATTATTAAATATTTTCCAGCAAAATATAGCTCGTAAAAATTTTTTAGTTTATTTATTTGACGATTATAAAAGAGAAATTTCTAAATCCTTTTCTTGGGATGGTAAAATAAAGAAGGCTGATAGTGATTTCTTGATGGTTATTGATACAAATTTAGCCGCCTTTAAAACAGATCGAGTCATGGAGAAAAAAATTTTTTATAATTTAGAAGAGAATTCAGATGGTTTGAGGTCTAAACTTGATATTTACTATAAAAATAATGGTTGGTTTGATTGGCAAACTACCAGATATAGAACCTATACTAGAGCCTATATACCTAAAGATAGTAAATATATTAAGGCTAGCGGTTTTAGTGCTGGAGATGTTTATGTATCAGTCGATAATGAAATAGAAAATCCAAAAAGCTTATTAGGTGCTTTTATTTCAATAGAGCCAGGCGAGGCCAAAACTTTATCCTTTGAATATGATTTAGCTGATTATGTTAAAGAGGGGATTGATAATAAAAAATATTATATTCTTCAAGTTCAGAAACAAGCTGGTAATGAGATTAAGGAATTTAAAGCCAACTTAAAATTTCAAAGAAAAATAACTCATTTTGAGGGGGATGGAAACATCTTATTGAATAATAATGAAATAAGTTGGAGTCATCAACTGGAAAAAGATTATGAGCTTAAAATTTATTTTGAATAAAAATGATAAATGTTTATAAGAAAAAATATTACTGGTTTTTATTATTAATTCCTGTTTTTTTATTTTCATTATTTTTAAGTGAGATGGACTATTTATTGGCGAGCTTATTTCTTTTAGCTTGTGCTTTTTTGTTGATGTTATTTTTAAAAATAGAAATAGGTTTGTATTTAATAGCTTTCTCTTTGCCGTTGATTGGCATAGCTTTCAAGATTAATTTTCTGGAATTACCATTGGTTGATTTTTTGGCCTTATTTGTTTTGTTATCTTTTGTTCTACGTGAACTTTATTTTTATTTTTATGACAAGAACAGAAGTAAATTAATTTATCCCTTTTTTTCTTATTTTATCGCTTTTTTTTCTATTTGCTTGCTTTCTTCTTTGCTTAGTGAAAATATTATAGGATCTCTTTGGTATTCTTTTCGTTGGATTTTATTTTTTTATTTGGCTTTTATTTTGATGCCAGTCAATATTGTTAAAAATGGCAATATTTTAAGAAATATTTTAATCTTATTTAGCTTTTCATCTTTAATTTTAGCCCTTTTTGGAGTTTATTCTCTTTATATTCAGGATTGGCAAGATTCATTTTTTAGAGTTAAACCAATTCCTGTTTTTGGTCACTATATTTTTGGAAATAATTATAATTTATTATCTGAAATATTTTTATCTTCTGGTTTTTTAATTTTATCCTTGAAGCATTGGTTTAAAGAAGAGCGAGCTTCTAGGTTTATAAATATTCTTTCTGTTTTTTTACTTTTAACAGCTTGGTTAACTTTTGGTAGAACCGCTTGGATAAGTATAGTTCTTCAAATAATTGTTTATACTTCTATTTATTTCTTGGTAATTAAGGGCAGAAAAATAGACTTTAAATCAGTATTTTTGATTTTACTTTCTTTTGTAGTAATTGCCTCTCCTTTTATTTTTAAAATGTTCTCTTTGCAGGAGGCTAATATTAGCTCTACTCAAAACCGACTCCTTCTAACAGATATAGCGATTAAAGCTTTTCATGAAAAACCTTTACTAGGTTATGGTACTGGAAATTTTGTCAATTTAGTGGCCAGTAACATTAGATTTGTATCTAAGTATGGTGATCCGCTTGACTCTCATGGGGTTTGGCAAAAGTTACTAGCTGAAAACGGTATTTTGGGTATTGTTTTTTTTGCTTTATTTTCTTTTGTTATTTTTAGAAAAATATATTTAGGCGTTTTAAAAAATAAGAATGATTATAAGCTTTTATTGCCTCTATTCGTTGCTTCCTTGGGAATTTATTTTTATCAATTTTTTAATACCTCTTATTATAAGGGGAGGGTTTGGTTGATAGTGGCGCTAGCTTTAGTAGCTTTGATTTTAGTTGAAAAAAGAAATAAATTAAAACAAAATGAATCAATCAAAAATTAAAATTTTATACATTATTCCTTCTTTAGCTTCTGGAGGAGCAGAAAAATTTATTTTAGATTTAATTAATAATTTAAATCATGATATTTTTGAAATTAAGTTATTATCTTTTAATGGTGGTGGTTTTTTTGAAGAGGAATTTATAAAGAGTAATGTGGATTTTAAAATATTGAAAAAAAGATTTAAATTTGATGTTTATAATTTTTATCAAATTTGTAGAGAGATAAAAAACTTTTCGCCAGATATAGTACATACTCAATTAGGTGGCGATATTTATGGAAAGATAGCGGCTAAATTTCTGAGAGTAAAAATAATAATCTCAACCGAACAAAATGTTTTAGATAATGATAATTTTATTATTAGATTTTTTAAAAGAATAACAGCTAAATTTTCTGATAGGATTATTGTTATTTCTAATTCAGTTAAACAAGACGTTATTTGTAGATATGGGATAAAAGAAGATAAAGTAAGCCTAATTCCCAATGGAATTAATTGTGACTTTTTAAACGACTCTGACAAAAAAATCAAAGATGCTCCTTTTGTTTTTGGGTCTATTGGAAGACTAAACGAACAAAAAAACTTTTCTTTGTTAATAGATGCTTTATCTTTTTTTAAAGATAAAAATTTCTTGTGTTTAATAGTTGGCGAGGGTGAACTACGAAGTAAGTTGGAAAATAAAATTTCAAATCTTTGTTTGTCTGATAAAGTTAAATTACTTGGAACAAAAAAAGATGTTTTTTCTTTTTTGTCTTCTCTTGATTTCTTTGTCCTACCTTCAAAATGGGAGGGCTTGGGTATTGTTTTGCTTGAGGCTGGTCTAGCTAAATTGCCAGTTTTAGCTTCAGCAACTGGAGGAATATTAGATATTATTGATGATAAAAGAACTGGTATTTTATTTGAAAATAACAATTTAGAAGATTTAAAAGAAAAGTTAGAATATTTTTTTGATGAAAAAAACAAAGAAGTTTTGGCGGATTTGGGAGGTAATTTAAATAAAAAGATAAAAGAAAATTTTGATATTAAAATAATTAGTCAAAAATACAGCGATCTTTATTTGAGTTTTTTAAGAGATGATAAAAATTAATTTATGAAAATACTTCAAGTTAATAAATTTAATTACGTTAGAGGGGGGGCTGAGAAATATTTTATTGAGATTTCTAGAGAATTGGAAAAAGCTGGCCATCAGGTAGCTATTTTTTCTATGCACCATCCAAAAAATATAAAATCCAGTTGGGATAAATATTTTGTTTCTAGAATTAGTTTTAACGAGTCAAGATTACGAGATAAAATACTCGCTCCTTTTAGAATTATTTATAGTTTTGAAGCTAAAAGAAAATTTGAAAAACTGCTTAAAGATTTTAAACCTGATTTAATTCACATTCATAATATTTATCATCAAATATCCCCATCTATTTTGTCAGTTGCTAAAAAATATAAAATACCAGTAATTATGCACTTGCATGATTACAAATTAATTTGCCCCAATTATCAATTATTTGTAGATAATAAAATTTGTTATAGATGTAAGGGGCAGAAATATTATAACTGTTTAAAATATAAATGTTTTAAAAAATCATTTTGGCAAAGTTTGTTGGCAACAATAGAGATGTATTTTCATCACAGAATTTTAAATATTTATAAAAAAAATATTGATTTATTTATTGCTCCTAGCGAGTTTATGAAAAAAACAGTTGTTGATTTTGGGTTCTCTGATGAAAAAATAAAAGTTATTTATAATTTTACCGATACTAGTAAGGATGGTTTTAACTTTGACAGTAGTTCTTACGCTTTGTATTTTGGTCGATTGTCGGCAGAAAAAGGGGTCGATGTTCTATTGAGAGCGTTTAAATTAGCAGATAGTCAAATGAAGCTTAAAATAGTTGGCTCTGGCCCGGAAGAAACTAGATTAAAAAAGATTTGCTCAGAATTATCTTTAGAGGACCAAGTTGAGTTTTTGGGTTATAAGACTGGACTGGACTTGGAAGATATTATTAAAAAGTCAAAAGTTGTTTTTTTGCCTTCTATTTGGGCGGAAAATATGCCACTTGCTCTTTTAGAATCAATGTCTTTTGCTAAAGTGGTTATTGCTTCTAAAACAGGAGGAATGTCTGAACTGCTTGAAGATGGGCAAACGGGGTTTTTGTTTGAAAATGGTAACACCTGGGAATTAGCTGAAAAAATTAAAAATTTAGAAAAATATAATTTAAATCAAATTGGGCAAAATGCTAGAGAAAAAATAATGGATTTAAATATCAATAATCATTTAGAAAAGATTTTAAGTATGTACAAAAAATATGTTAAATAAAAAAAACATCATAATTTTTTTAGGTTTGATATTATTTTCTTTTGGGCTTATGACCCGAGTTGAAGCTAATAATATTTTAAGCAAAGCTAATAATATTTCAGCTAAATCACCTAAATTGGCCAATATTTTTTTGTCCTGGGATTTAAATGATGAAGATGTAGTAAATTTAGCTAAATGGGATTTGATAATTTTGGACATGGAGCATCAATTTAACAATCCAGACAAAATAAAAAAAATTAGAGATCTTAATCCCGATATAATTATTTTAGCTTATATTAGTTCTCAAGAAATTAGAAATGATGTCTATTTATATGACTACTTACATTTAAGAAGAGAAATGTTTGAGAAAATCCCTGAGGATTGGTATTTGAGATTTGATAATAAAAAAATAAGTTTTTGGCCAGAAACCTGGATGCTTAATTCTACTGATTTAAGTCCAGTAGTTAATGGTCAGAGATGGAATGATTATTTACCAGAATTTGTAAGTTCTAGAATAATAGCTTCTGGGGTTTGGGATGGAGTTTTTTATGATAATTTTTTTGATTCAATTGATTGGTTAAACGATGGTAAGATAGATTTAGATGGTGACGGCCTTAGAGATTCTTCTGATTTTATTAATACTTCTTGGCAAGAAGGGAATGTAAAAATTCTTCAAAAAACAAGAAATTTAATCAGTTATGATTATGTAATATTAATAAATAGCTCTTCTTTTGCCCCATATCAAAAGTATATTAATGGTCGTGTGTTTGAAGATTTTCCTATTTTATTCGAGGGTGATGGTTCTTGGCAGGCAAATATTGATTCTTATAAATCAATTTATAATTTAAATACCAACCCTAAGTTTTATATTTTTAATTTAAGTAATAATAATTTTTCTGATTTTGAAAAGATGCGCTACGGTTTAGCCACTTCTTTGTTTTTTGATAATGTTTATTTTAGCTTTGACAAAAGTATTGAAGACCATGGACAAACTTGGTTTTATGAAGAATATAAGTTTGATTTTTCTTCAATTACAAAAGACAATTATTATCAAACCAATAATACAAATATTTGGCGTAAAGATTTTTTATATTTTTCAGTTTTAATAAATGTTGGTCAGCAAGATGAGTTTTTTGAGTTAAATGAGGGAGAAAAACAAATTTATGATTGGTATCCTCAAAGAAATTTAAAAATAAAACCATTTTCTTCAATTATAGTTGAGCCAATTTTAAGATTAGATGGAGTTTGGCTAAATAAAAAACAATATCAAGCTTTTAATTATTTAGGAAAAATTGTTCACTCAAGTTATACTCTTGCTGACAATGATTTCGAGGAAAATGTTTTAGTTGAATTAAATAATGATAGCGAGAGCTTGTTTTTAGGTAGCTTTAATGATTTTATAAAGAATGAAGTGGACTCTAATGGAAATGGTTTTTTGGAGAGAGTCGAGGGCTCAAAAAGAGGTGAGAAATCTATTGTTAAAATATTTAATCAACAAAATAAATTAGTTGGAATATTTAAAGCTTTCCCTGATCAATTTAGATGTGGGGTGAAAATTACCGTAGGTGATGTTGATGGTGATGGTGTGCCTGAAATAATAAGTATGCCGGATTGGGGAGGTCCACATGTTCGTATTTTTGATTTTTTTGGTAATTTGAAGTATGAATTTTTCGCAGGGGATAAAAATAATAGATCTTTTTACGACCTAAGACTCAGAAATATTAACTCAAAAACTCATTTAAATGAATTGTTAATCGCAACATATTAAAATGCGATAGTCAAATTTTTAATCAAAAAAGCCTATTTTTAAAGTGTTTTATTGGTATTGACATTTTTTTTATTATGTGATATAATAGGTGGTTATATTAATTTTTTATTTTAATAATTTTTATAAATTTAAATAACAAAAATATGAAAAATTTTAAAAAAATAGCTTTATTTTTAGTTTTATTGGGAGGAGTTGTTTATTTAACTTCAATTCCTGCTAGAACTAAGGTAAAATCTTATTATTCTGGTGATGCTATTAATTATGAACAAGATTTAATTGTGGCCTCAACTGATAGTGAGTATTTAGAAATTTTTAGATTGGAATCTGATGGGTTAAAAAGAAAAATGCATTGGAGACCTTTTGATTCTCGATTTAACAAGGATGAAAGTTTTTATGGTGTTAAATTAAATGTTGAAAATGGTCGTTTATATGCTTATGCTATCTCTGGGTTTACAATTTATAAATATGATATTTCCAATTTAAATAGCTATGAGCTAGTTAAAGAGGTAAAAAATACTTATTGGGAGTGGTACAATAGAATTGATAAGTTTGGAAATAATATCGTTACAATTAGTGCCAAGGGTGTTAAGGTTTGGAATAAAGATTTAGAAATTATAGACTCTTATGTTCTTAGTAATGATACTCCATATAATATCTCTAGCGGTGGACATTTGAGTTTGATTTTTAATTTACTTGAAAAAAACAATGAAATAGAGATATATGACAGAAGCGAAAGAAAGGTAGTTGATAGATTACAATTGAATTTTTACGGGGATAAAAATAATCGTGGAATATATTATGATTCTTACGATAATCATATTTATTTCGCTGATGACCTATCAGTTAAAAAGGTTGGTCTAAACGGGTCTTTAAAGGCAACTTTCGAACATTTGGGTTATCCAGGTTATGACGTTCATTCTTCTGGTAATGAGTATTTGTATTTTTCCAATGGATTGGGAGTCGTTAAAATTAGAAAATCTGATATGAGCGTTGTTAATTCTTTAAGAACTGGTGGCGTTGTAGCTGATGAAGGTTGGGCTATGGGATTAAAGGTTGTGGCTACTTATGACGGAGAAAGGGTTGTTGTTTTTAATAATTCTAGTATTTTAATTTTAGATTCAAGCTTAGATGTTTTGGGTCATTTTAAAGCCGGACAAGACAATAAAGTTTATCCGAAAGAAAATTTATATTTAAATTTAAGTTCTCCGATAGTTGATAGCGGAACTCAATTTGAAATAAGTGGCGGGGGCTATTTGCCAAATGAAAAATTAGTTATTGAATTTTATAATCAAAAAATAGAGGTTTCAGCTGACGCTGATGGTCGTTTTAATAAAATTCTAAATGGCCCAAGTTTAAAAGAGAGTTCTTCTAGAAATAGAGTAACAACTCAAAGTATTAAAAATGGTTTTGATGTTGATAATATTTCAGAAAAAGCGGATGTTAAAGTTAGTGGTAAGGACTCAAAGTTGACCTATAGTATTAGTTTAGAGGTCAAGGAAACTGTTTTAAAATAATAAATTAAAAATAAAGATATGGATTTGAGTAACTTATTAAAACAAAAAAGACAAACATTGCTTTCTATTTTTATAATTTTTTTAATTATTGGATCAGCTTTTGTTTTATTGCAAGAATTTAAATTCGGGACAAAGTCAAAAATATTAGTAATTCAAGAAGGTTATGGCAGGGTTGATCCTTATGCTGTCTCTAGGTCGGTTGAGTATTTGTCAGATTTATTTTCCAGAGTAATATACTCCAATTCTTTTTTTGGTTTTGTTCTTAGCTCTGATTTTGATATTGAAAAATCTTACTTTGGTGAAGACGCTACCAAGCAAATGAAAAAATGGAAAAAGACTATTAGTGCTAAAGCTGTTGAAAATTCTGGCATAATTAATATTAATATTTATCATCCAGATGCCAATCAGGCCAAACAAATTGCTTTAGCTGTAAATCATGTTTTGATAAGCAAAAATCAAAACTATCAAGGCTTAGGTGATTCAGTCAAGATTAGTGTTTTAGATCAGCCGGTTGTTTCTAAATATCCAGTTAAGCCAGATTTATTATTTAGTTTATTTTTTATTGTTGGTTTCAGTCTATTATTTGGTTTGGTTTATATTTATGTCTTTCCAGAGGAAAAATATGATTTAAATTTTTTTGTTTCTAAAAATAAAAACAGAAGGAACATTGAAAATAGAAAAAGTATTAGCAGGGAAGATGTTTCAAGTTTGAATAAGACAGACAATAGAATTATGGATGAAAGTAAAAAAGTAACAGAGGATGAGGAGGATGATTCTGGCAGTATTGATAATATTTTTTAAGGTATTGACAATAGTATTAAATTGTTATATAATATAGGGTTCTTTAAAAACTGTCTCCTGAAGTTAAACAATTAAAAATTATTGAATCTCGATGATTTTTAATTGTTTAACTTAAAACACAGGAGAGATGAAAACTATTTTAGAAAAAATCAGCATCGCGTTAATTTTTACGCTTATTTCAGTATTGGCTTCAGCCCAATCTACCCGTTTTAATCTGAGTTATAGTTACTACAACTCGTTTAACTCGGAGATAAATGTAATAAACGGCGACACAATTCCAATGTCTAAAACCGGTAAGGGTCACTTTAATCAATTTTCGACAAACATCTTTTTTGAAGATAATTTTTTGCCCGGTATTTTTTTCGGCATATCAGCCGAGGTTAAACAGAAAAATATTGGCAAAATTTATAACAACTGGATGAGCGGAGATTTTGATCACAGAATCCTTTATGGTTATGATTATTCCTTGGGAGCTTTAGTTAAGTTTGATGAAGTACCATTTGACTTGGCCGATTTAGAGATTAATTTAGGCGCATCAATGCTTTATCAAAGTCACGAAATGAATTGGCTGTCGAAGAAAAATGGCAATCAGCCAATACTATTTAACTACAAACGATTCGGAGGAAGGGTAAATTTTCAGGGAATTGTTTCCAGGCCTTCTTACGAGAGTAGATGGATTCCTAAGGCAAATATTTTGTTTAACATTTCTTACTTCCCCGAGGAAGTAATGGGTGGTAACCATTTGGCTTATGCTGCCGAGATAAATCTTAATCTTGTGAAAATATTGCAAGGCGATAGGTTTTACCTTTCACCAGTAGTAGGATTTTCGCTTGATGAAGAGCAACAAGTTGCGCTTGGATTTTCTCCCTTTATTGCTGGAGGCCTATCCCTTTCATTGAATGAATGGCGAGCCGATTTTATCAAAATTTATTATCAGAAAAGAATTTATCAAGAAATTGTACCGCAGTACAGTCTTGATGGAATATACTTTTCTGTCAACATAGGAGCCCTGTTTTACAGGTAAAAAAACTCTCCTGTGTTGAAAAGGAGGCTTTAAAAACCTCCTTTTTTCTTTTTAAAACTATTTTTGTAAATTAAAAAACACTCTTATGGAGTGTTTTTTAAAAATAAAGAAAAATTTAATTACAAAACATTAACTATTTTTTTGTTGATAATTCTACCATCAAACTTTTTCATTTTTTTGTTTTGGAATTTTACTTTACCTGGTTTTAGAGAAAATAATGTATCATCACTACCTTTACCAACATTTTCTCCTGGGACATATTTAGTACCTCTTTGTCTGATAATTATGGAGCCGGTTTTGGCTACTTGACCATCAGCTAATTTAACTCCCAGTCTTTTACTTTGTGAATCGCGGCCGAGCGAGGTAGAGCCGGCCGATTTCTTGGTTGCCATAGTATTTTAAAAATCATTTTAAACTAAAAAAAAGATAAAATGATTTATCATTAATTTTTACTTATTTAAATTATACTAATTAAATATAACAAAACAAGCCCGGCTTGTCAATATTGAATAATTTTACTATAATAATGATATAAAATTATTATTTAATCTTTAAAAAGTCAATGCTTTTTTCATTGATTTTTAATTTTAATCTTATGTCAATTAAAGTTGATCAAAACAAATGTATCGGGTGTGGTATGTGTGTTAATATGTGCCCTAAGGTTTTTAAAATGAGTTCTGCTGGAAAATCAGAGGTTATTAGTCAGCAGGATGTTGATTGTGCTAGAAATGCAGCTAACAGTTGTCCTGTTGAGGCTATTAAAGTTGAATAATTATGGCTGAAGATTTAATTAAAAAAATTGAACAAGAAGTAGGTAGGGGTGAGAGAGAGTCTGCTGCTTTTCAAAATAAAAACATTGAAAAAGAGGAGTCTTTTGATGTTGATTTTGAAGAAAGGGAAAGCCCAGCCGAAACCTTTTTGGAGGATGAAAAAGACAAAATTAAAGCTGGTGAAGGTTTTTCTGTTAGCACGAGTCAATCCGTTGTTGTAAAAAATAAAAAAAACGAAAGAGAAGTAAAGATAGAGGAGGTTTTATCTAGTGGTTTAGATGATATTTTTTTAAGCTTAACACCGCAAAAACAAGAAGAATTTAAAATTGAAGGAGAAAAGGCTGTTTCTAAAATCAATGTTTTATTGGACAAGGCCAAGGTTAACGTAGAAAAAATTATTATAATTATAAAAAAATGGTTGTCTATAATTCCTAAGGTTAATAGGTATTTTTTAGAACAAGAAGCTAAAATAAAAGCTGATCAAATAATAAAATTGAAAAAATAATTTATGAACAATATTCAAAATATTGATTTGAATAAAATTGAATCTTCTGGTTTTTTTTCTTCGGATTATTTTTATCTAGCTCTTTTTTTTATAGTTATTTTTTTTATTTTTTTATTAGTGCGATATTTTGTTCGTTATTCTAGCGTTAGAAGTAAGAATTCTAATCAGCTTATTTTTTTAGTTAGACTTCCCAAGGAGAAACCAAAAGAACAGGAAAGAGGGGAGAGTTTACAACAATTGCAAGAGGAAATAGCTAAGGGAGAAACTATTTTTGCCAGTATTGGTGGCCTAAGAGCTCAAAGAGGTTTAGCTGCCTGGTTTTTTGGTAGAAATGATAATTTCTCTTTTGAGATTGTTTCTAATAAAAATAAAATATCTTTTTACATTACAGCCCCAAAAGAAAAGGCTCTTTACATGGAGCAACAAATTCACGCTCATTATCCAGAGGCCTCAATAGAGGAGGTTGATGATTATAATATTTTTAATGCTCAAGGTCATGTTTTGGCTGGTTACTTGCAAGCTAAAAAGAGTTTTATCTTCCCATTTTTAGATTATAGCGAAATGGATTCTGATCCAATGAACTCTCTAATTAATGTTATGTCAAAACTTGACTCAGATGAAAGTATTGCTGTTCAATATGTGGTTAGGAGCGCTAAAAAGGGTTGGCATGCCAAGGTTAAAGAAGCTGTTTTGAGAGCCTATAAAAATCAAGATGTTAGTGAGATATTTAGAATTAGTAGCAATTCTTTTCATAATGCTATTAATTTTTTTATTTACGATATTTTATTGGGAATGTTTGATATGGGTAGGCCAGAAAAAAAGGATGGTGAAAATTCTAATAAAAAAGAGTTAACAGAAAAGGAGAGGGAAATGCTTAAAAAAATGGAAGAAAAAAATTCTAAAGCTGGCTTAGATGTTAATTTGAGAGTAGTTGTTAGTGCTAAAACAAAAGAGAAAACTCAAATGTATTTTGAAAATATTTCTAATGCTTTTAGTGAATATAATTATTATGAATATGGTAATTCTTTTAAAAAAGTAATCAAAAGTGGGCAAGAGGATATTATTAATGATTTTATTTATCGACATTTTATTGATGGGCAGAGCTTTTTATTAAACACTGAAGAGCTGGTCTCTATGTATCATTTTCCATTATCTCATACTGAAACACCTAATATTGACTGGTTAACTTCTAAAACAGCCGCTGCTCCTAGTAATCTTCCCAAAGAAGGAGTTCTTTTGGGATTTAACCTTTTTCGAGGTATTAAGGCTGATGTCAGAATTAAAAAGGTTGATCGTCGTCGTCATATGTATATTATTGGTAAATCTGGAACTGGTAAGTCTGTTTTACTTAATAATTTAGCGATTCAAGATATACAAAATGGTGATGGTGTTTGTGTTATGGATCCTAATGGTGATTTAATTGAAGATATTTTAAATAGAATTCCGCCAGAAAGAGCTGAAGATGTTGTTATTTTTTCTCCCTCTGACACAGAAAGACCTCTTGGTTTGAATCTACTGGAATATGACGAAAGATACCCAGAGCAAAAAACCTTTGTTATTAATGAAATGATTGGTATTTTTGATAAATTGTATGATTTAAAAGCTACTGGTGGACCGATGTTTGAACAATATATGAGAAATGCCTTGCTTTTAATAATGGACAGTCCAGAAACAGGATCAACTTTAATGGAAATATCAAAGGTTTTGGCCGATGATGATTTCAGAAGAATGAAACTTAAAATGTGTAAAAATCAAACCGTGGTTGATTTTTGGCAAAAAGAGGCTGAAAAAGCTGGAGGTGAAGCTGCTCTTGCAAATATGGTTCCTTATATCACTTCTAAATTAACGCCTTTTGTTTCCAATGATATGATGATGCCGATTATTGGTCAGCAAAAAAGCGCTTTTAATTTTAGAGATTTGATGGATAGTAGAAAAATATTAATGGTTGATTTGCCTAAGGGTGCTATAGGAGAAACCAATGCTTATTTATTAGGTATGATTATTGTGGGTAAAATACTGATGGCGGCCCTTTCTAGAACTGACATGCCAGCTGAAGACAGAAAAGACTTTTATTTATATATTGATGAGTTTCAGAATTTTACAACAAACTCTATTTGCCAAATATTGTCTGAGGCTAGAAAATATGCCCTGTGTTTAAATATTGCTCATCAATATATAGGACAGTTGAGTAAAAATCAAGACACTCAAATCAAAGATGCTGTTTTTGGTAACGTTGGAACTATGGTTAGCTTTAGAGTTGGTTCAGAAGATGCTGATTTTTTAGTTAAAGAATTTGGTCCAGTTTTTAATGAATATGATTTGGTTAATGTTGGAAGAGGTGGTTTTGTTAAGCTACTGGTAGATGGTCAGGGAACTAGACCATTTTCTCTGCAAACTATTTGGCCTTTAATGGGGGAATTTAGACAAGGAATGTCTCAAAATATCAGACAACTTAGTCGTTATAAATATGGTCAGGATAGAAATATAATACTTAGAGAAATTGCTAATCGTCGAACTGATTAATTATGTCTATTGTTTTTCAATTAAAAGCTTTAATATTAGGAATGGTTCAGGGGTTTACTGAATTTTTACCGATTTCTTCAACAGCTCATCTTTTAATTTTTACTAAAATTTTAAACTTAGAGCTCAATGATTTTATTAAGAGTTTTGTGATTATTATTCAATTCGCCTCAATTTTAGCTGTTGTTGTTTTGTATTGGCAAAAAATAATCAGTAATTTTTTTGTCTATTTTAAAAAATTAATTATAGCCTTTATTCCAACATCCATCTTGGGTTTAATTTTTTATAAGGTTGTAAAAAATTTTCTACAAGAAAGTTTTTTGATTATCTCCCTGTCTTTGTTTTTTGGTGGAATTTTAATTATATTTTTGGAGAATTATTATTTTCAAAAAAGACAAAAACTTTTAATTGTTGATAAAAAGGATGTTCTAACTGACCCGATAGAAGAAATAAGTTATAAGAAATGTTTTTATATTGGTCTTTTTCAGGCTATAGCTATGATTCCTGGGGTGTCTAGATCGGCAGCCACTATTTTCGGTGGATTATTTTTAGGTATTAGTCGTCGGTCTATAGTTGAATTTTCTTTTTTACTAGCAATACCTACAATGGCAGCTGCTACTGGACTTGATTTAATTAAAACTGGTTTAAGTTTTCAGAGAGATGAAATTGTTTTTTTAATAATTGGGTTTTTAACATCTTTTATAGTTGCTATGTTTTCAATTAAGTTTCTCTTGAGGTTTATTAAAAAAAGTAATTTTAAGCCCTTTGCTTGGTACAGGATAATTATTGGCTTATTGACTTTTGTCTTTTTTTTGCTTAATATAGCATGATAATTTGTAACTTAAAAACTTATATTATGAGAAGAAAAAAATTTTCCGACTGGAGCCTTATTTTTGATTTTGATGGAACTTTGGCTAAAACAACCATGATTGGCGTTGAAAGAATTAATAATATTTGCCAGGAAATCGAACTGGACAAGAATAAAACCCCAGACAATAATACTCTTAGAAGGCTTTGGGGCTTGCCTTATAGAACTTTAATTGAAATTGTGGCTAATGAATTTGGATGGTCTGATTCTGAGTTTGAAAATTTTTGGATAGAGGACTCTCTTTATATCAACCCCAAACCAAAAAAATTTAATTCAATTGATCATGCTTTAAGTTATATTCATGAAATCGGATTTAACTTGGGTATTATTTCCAGTAGAGACAGGGGTTCTATTATTGAACTGGCTACTACCTGTGGAATTGATTTAAATCTTTTTGATTATCTTCAGGGAAGTCATTGTCACGATTTTATGAAACCAGACCCCAGAGTTTTTGACTTGTTCGAAGATCATTTAAAGCAAAAGGGGAGGGATGTTAACAAAGTTATTTACGTTGGGGACACTGTTTTGGCAGATTATGAGGCTGCAAAAAGAAAAGGTTTAAAATTTGTGGCCATAGCCTCATCTTTTATCTCTACTCCAGCCGATTTTATGTCAGCTGGTTTAAGTGAAAAATTGATTTTTGATAATCCGGCCGATCTTTGTCTTAACATTGACGAAGTTATTGATTTTTATCAAAAATAAAAAAAATAAAAAAAACCGCCATAAGCGGTTTTTTATTTTTGTACATTTTAATATTTTTTAAGCACTTACTTTTATTCCTTTTCCCATTGTTGAGTTTATGCTTATATTCTTAACATAAACACCTTTTGAAGAAGATGGTTTAGCTTTTTTAATAGCATCAAGTAAAACGTTAAAATTTTCTTCTAGGGCTTTATTTTCAAAGCTTATCTTCCCAATAATAGCATGAACGTTTCCTGTGTCATCATTTTTAAAACTAACTTTTCCTTTTTTTAATTCCCCAACTGTTTTAGCGGGATTGTTAGTTACAGTTTCGTTTTTAGGTGAGGGCATTAAGCCTCTAGTTCCTAATATTTTAGCTATTTTTGCTAGATTCTTCATCATATCTATTTCAGCAATAGCAATGTCAAAATTTGTCTTTTCTGTTTTTTTGATTTCTTCAATTAAATCATCTCCACCAACTAAATCAGCTCCAGCATCTTTAACCTCTTTTTCTTTGCCGGGTGATACAAAGGCAGCAATTCTAACTGTTTTTCCTGTTCCATTAGGTAGGCTAACAGCTGATCTTACTTGTTGGTCGCCCTTTTTATTATCAATACCTAGTCTAAAATGAACTTCTACTGAAGCATCAAATTTGGCCTTATGATTTGCTTTACAAATTTCAATAGCTTCGGCAATTGAATAAGTTTTTTCTCTGTCAAAATTTTCCATATTATTGTTTTGTGGTAATAACGAAATAATCTCCCACAATTAATTATAATTATTTTATTTCTACACCCATCTGTCTGGCAGTACCAGCGATAATTTTCATAGCAGCTTCTAGGTCATCAGTGTTTAAATCTGACATTTTTGCTTTAGCTATTTCAGCTAATTGCTCTTTAGTTAGAGAGGCCACTTTTTGACTTAAAGGTTTGCCTGATCCTTTTTGGATTTTAGCAAATTTTTTGATCAATTCTGAAGCTGGAGGTGATTTCATGATAAAATCAAATGTTCTATCTTCATAAACACTAATTTCAACTGGAGTTATTTCTCCCATTCTATCCCTACTTGCATCATTAAACTTAGAACAAAAATCCTGAATATTTAAACCATGTTGTCCTAAAGCTGGACCAACTGGTGGGGCTGGATTAGCTTGTCCAGCTGGAATTTGTAATTTTATTTTTGTTAATAATTTCTTAGCCATATTTTTAATTAATATGATTTGAGAAGCGAGCTTTAAAGCTCCAAATCTTTATATTTTTTTAATTTGTAAAAAATCTAGTTCAACTGGTGTTTCTCGACCAAACATTGATACATTAACTTTAATTTTTCCCTTAGATTCATCTATGTTAGTGATTTTACCTTCAAAATTTTTAAATGGACCATCAATTATTTTTACTGTTTCGCCTTCAACTATGTCAATTTTGAATTTTGGTTCTTCAACACCCATTCTTTTCATTAGACCTTGAACTTCTTTTTCACTAATTGGAGTTGGCACTGTTCCGACACCAATAAAGCCAGTTACATTAGGAGTATTTCTGACTATATACCAAGACTCGTCAGTCACAATCATTTCAACTAAAACATAACCAGGAAATATTTTTTCTTCAATAACTTTTCTTTTTCCGTTTTTTATTTTTATTTTTTTTTCGGTTGGAACTAGTACATTAAAAATTTTATCACCAGCATCAAGTGTTTCTATTCTTTGTTTTAAGTTGTGGGCCACATTTTCTTCATAACCAGAATAAGTATGAAGAACGTACCATCTTTTACCTTGGTCTAAATTTTGTTTAGCCATATTTGTTATTTAATTAAAAATTCTAAACCTAGATTAAATATAAAATCAAGACCGCCCAGAAAAAGAGCAGTTGCCAAGCTTACGCCTATAACTAGTAAAGTGTAGTTATAAGTTTCCTTTTTTGTTGGCCAGCTTACTTTCTTTAGTTCGATTATTGAGTTTTTTATATAATCATTAAATTTGCTCATATTTTTTAAATTAAAAAAGCCTTATTTTGGCTATGACTCAATAATAACAAAGACCTAAACAAAAGTCAACACCTTTTATTGATTTTTTTATATTGTTATAGTATTATTAACTTAGTTAATTCAATAAAATATTATATTACATATGGTTAGTCCTAATTTGACAAAAAAGAAAGAAAGTAGTTTTGACATAGACGTTGATATAAAGAGATTATTTCAAATGGTTTATGTTAAAAAAAATAATTTAGAAAAACCTAAAAGTAAGGATGCTAATATTAGCGTTTCTACAATGGGCTCTAAGTTGGCTTTTTTTTATGAGAAAATAAGAAACGCCGTTGATTACGATGAAGATTATTTGCTTCGAAAAAATGCTATAAAAAGAATTTTAAAAAGACAAATTTTAATAGAAGGTTTGATTAAAAAGTCAGAGAGCGAAAATATATCCTCTCATCTTTTAACTGAGCTTATTCAGGCTGGCTATCTACCCAACAATTCTATTCCTGAAAAGAAAATTTATGAAGTTGCTGAAATAATAGATAAGTATATCAAATTAAAATATTATAGCTTTCAAAAAGAAAGTTTCTTTTCAATTTTATCTGAATCTTTCGGATTTAGAAATAAAAGAAAAAGAACTAGCAAGGCCAAGAAAGTTTTACTTAACTGGGTGATATCTTTAGCGGCGGCTGAAATTGAGGAAAATTTATCAAGTGATTCTGTTAGAAGGGAAATGGTTAATGAAATGTTTGAGATTTTAAAAGACAATATTAAACTCCCAAGAGACTTGCCTTTTGATAGTGATTTAGATATTCAGATATATTTAAGTATTTGTAGAAATTTTCTTAGGTATGATGATGATTTATTAAATTTAGTGGCCTTTAAGTATTATAATAAAAATTGGAAAGAGGTTGATGAAGCTAGAATTGTTAAGGTTTCTGAAAAAATAGACAAACTTTATTTGGCGGTTTCCAATCAATTAAAGCACCCATTAGTAAAGCAGATAGATAAAATATCCAAATCTTATTCTTTGTATTTTTCTATTTTGCACGAAGCTATAGAGGAGAATCCGTTAAAAGTTTATGAGTTTGCTTTAAATAATTACAAAGCATTTATTAGCTTTATAAAAGAAATTAGTCAAAAAAGATATAGAAAAATAAAAAAGAAACTTTGGTCGTCCGGTTGGCGCAGTATAATTTACATTTTTTTAACTAAATCTATTTTTGTTTTTGCATTAGAAATTCCAGCTATCAAGTTTTTTGGTGAGCATATTAATCCAATTTCATTGGCTATTAATGTGGCCTTTCCAGCTGTTTTGCTTTTTATAATGATTCTTTTCACTTGGAGTCCGGCCAAGGAAAATGAAAAAAAGATCATAGAGGGGGTTGAAGAGATTGTTTTTACAGATAAAAGACAAAAATATTCAATGTTGCTTAGAAAGCCAGCGAAAAGAAGTTTTTTTATGGATTTTATTTTTAATCTTCTTTATATCGGAGGTTTTTCAATAACCATTTATTTTATTATAAAGGGCTTGACCTTTATCGATTTTAATTGGGTTAATATAGTTATTTTTTTATTTTTCTTAACTTTTGTTAGTTTCTTTAGTTTTAGAATTAAAAGAGAAATTAAGAGGTTTATAATTATTGAGCATCGTGATGGTTTTTTTGGCTTTTTGTTTGATTTCTTTTATATGCCTATAGTTGCGGCTGGAAAATTTTTATCAGACAATGCTTCTAAGATAAATATATTTATTTTTGTTTTAGACTTTATAATCGAGGTTCCATTTAAGGTGTTTATAGAAATTTTTGATGATTGGGTTAAGTATGTTAAGGAGAGAAAAGAAGATTTAATTAACTAGTTTATGAGTTTATATTTAGTAGCTACTCCAATCGGTAATCTAGAAGATATAACTCTTAGAGCTTTGAGAATACTAAAAGAATCCGATTATATTTTATGTGAAGATACTAGGGTTGGTAAAAAACTTTTAGATCATTATCAGATTAAAAAAACATTAATATCTTTTCATCATCATAGCTTGGACAGTAAATATAAGGAGATTTTATCTTTGCTTAAAAAGGGAATGAAAATTTCTATGATTAGTGATGCTGGAACGCCTGGGATATCTGACCCGGGTGGTCTTTTGGTTAATTTTGTTAGAAAAAATGATCCAGATATTTTAATAGAGCCAATACCGGGAGCATCAGCCCTAACTTCGGCTATTTCTGTGTCTGGTATAAAGATTGATAAATTTGTTTTTTTTGGATTCTTGCCACACAAAAAGGGAAGAATGAGATTAATTGAAGAAATTATTTTAAACAAATACCCAGTTGTTTTATTTGAATCAAAACACAGAATATTAAAACTTTTAAAAGAAATAGGTGATTTTAATTCTGATAAAAAAATTATAATTTTTAGAGAAATTAGCAAAATGTATTATAGTTTTTATGAAGGACAAGCTGTTGACTTGTTAAACAGATTTAAAGAGGGTAATGATTCATTGAAAGGTGAGTTTGTGGTTATTATTCATTAATTTTAATAATATGATTGATATTATTCTTTTGATTTTTTTGTCATTATTTGTTATTTACGGTTTTTATTTGGGCTTGGTAAAAATGGCTTTAAACTTACTAGCATCTATTTTGGGTATAGTTTTATCTGTAAGATTTTATGATATTTTTTTCGAAACATTTCCTTTTATTGGTTTTGGTTCAGACGGACTAGGGAGGGTTCTTTCTTTTATAGTTGTTTTAAGTATTATTTCTTTTATTTTAAGTTTTGGTTTTAAATTTTTAGCTAAGATTTTAAAAATAATAACATCTTTACCAATAATTTCTTTTTTTAATAGATTAATGGGGGGGGTATTTGGTTTATTGCAGGGCTTATTTATTATTGGGGCTATCTTATTGGTTTTGTCTCATTATGCCTTTTTGGACAGTTTACTTAATTTTGTTATTTCCAATTCAGAAATATCCCCAGCTTTTATAAAGGCTGTTTACTGGGTCAAGCCTTTTTTACCAGAAGCTTTTAAAGTTATACAGTCAGCAGTTATTTAAATAGTTGTTTGCCAAAAAAAGTTTTTTTGAGTAAAATGATAGAGTTCTTATTTGCTTTTAATAAATTTAATTTTTAATTAAAATATGACGAATAAAAAAAATAATAAAAAAAAGATTTTAAAAAAAATCTTATATTCTTTTTTGTTTATTTTTCTATTATTTTTAGCTTTTCTTGGTGGGGCTAGTTTAGCGATTAAGGACAATGTAATAAAAAAAGTAGCTGAGGAAAATGTTGTCTTTTTAGGACAGTTGTCTGGAAAATATAGCAAAGCTGATAATCAAATAGCTCAAAATATTGATTTTAATTTATACTGGGATGTTTGGGATTCAATAAAGGAATATTATGTTGATAAAGGGCAAATTACTGATAAACAACTTTTTTATGGATCTTTAAAAGGTTTAGTTAATTCACTAGAAGATCCATATTCTGAGTTTATGAATCCTCAAATTACTAAAGAATTTGAAGATGATATGTCCGGCTCTTTTGAGGGCATAGGAGCTGAAATTGGTATTAGAGATGGCATTTTAACCGTTGTAGCTCCTTTAGAGGGGACTCCGGCTCAAAAAGCTGGTTTAATGTCTGGTGATAAGATTTTAGAAATAAACGGTGAAAGCACTAAAAACATGAGTATTGATGAGGCTGTTAGTAAAATAAGGGGGCCAAAGGGAACAGAAGTTGTTTTAAATATTTTCAGAGTTGGTCTGGATGATTTTAAAGATATTAAAATAATCAGAGGAACTATAGTAATAAAAAGTGTTTCTTTACAAATTTTGGAGAATAATATTTATTTAATTAAAATAAACGCCTTCAATAGTGATACAGAATATCTATTTTTAGATTTTGCCAAGCAGGCTTTTGAGAATAAGGCTAGCGGAGTTATTGTTGATTTAAGAAACAATCCTGGTGGTTATTTGGAAACTTCTGTTAGTGTTTTGGGAGAATGGATTAGTGGGGATGTTGCTTTAATAGAAAAATTTACTGATGGAGTGGAGATGGAATATGTAGCTAAGGGTAATAATTATTTAAAAGAAATACCTAGTGTTGTTTTGATTAACTATGGAAGCGCCTCGGCCTCAGAAATAGTTGCTGGAGCTTTACAAGATTATAATAAAGCTAAGATTGTAGGAGAAAAAAGTTATGGCAAGGGATCTGTTCAAATGGTTAAAAATATTAAAGATGGTTCCTCAGTTAAAATTACAATAGCTAAATGGATGACTCCACTAGGACATGATATTAACGAAGAGGGCATAAATCCTGATGAACTGGTTGAATTAAGCTTGGAAGATTTTGAGAAGAATATTGACACTCAGTTAAACAAGGCTTTAGAAATATTAAATCAATAATTTAGATAAATATTATGAAAAAAATAAGAACTAAATTTATTTTTGTAGTTGGTGGTGTTATGTCTGGTGTTGGAAAGGGTGTAACAACATCTTCTATTGCTCAAATTCTTTCTAATAAAGGTTTTAATGTTAGTGCCATAAAGATGGATCCTTATATTAATGTAGATGCTGGTACGATGAATCCGGTTGAGCATGGAGAGGTTTTTGTTACTGAAGATGGTGATGAAACCGATCAAGATATTGGAAACTATGAAAGATTTTTAAATAAAAATATTTACAAAGAAAATTACATGACAACTGGTCGTGTTTATCAGTCGGTTATTTCTCGGGAAAGAAATTTGGAGTATGGAGGAAAATGTGTTCAGGTTATTCCGCATATTCCCATGGAGATTAGAGAAAGAATAAAAAAGGCAACTGCCAAAAGTAAGGCCGAGGTTATGGTTATTGAGATTGGCGGAACCGTTGGTGAATATGAAAACTTGTTATTTTTAGAAGCTGCCAGGGTAATGAAACTAAAAAATCCTGAAGATGTTTTGTTTGTAATGGTTTCTTATTTACCGCTTCCTAGCAAGATTGGAGAGATGAAAACTAAACCAACCCAGCATGCTGTTAGAAGTTTAAACACTGCTGGAATTCAACCTAATTTTATAATTGCTAGATCAGAAAGGGAAATTGATGATGTTCGTCGAGGAAAAATAGCTATTCACTGTAATGTTTCTAAAGACGATGTAATTGCAGCTCCTGATATTGATTCTATCTACGAGATTCCAGTTAATTTTGAAAAAAATAATTTTGGTAATAAAATTTTAAAAAAACTTAATTTAAAACCTAGAAATACCATTAAAGGAAAAGAAAATTATAGAAAATGGATAGAAATGATTAATAATATTAAAAATCCTCAAAAAGAGATTGAAATAGCCATTGTTGGCAAATATTTTGCTACTGGTGATTTTTCTTTAAGTGATTCTTATATCTCAGTTATTGAGGCTATCAAACATGCAGCCGCTTATAATAAGGTAAAGGTTAATTTGGAGTGGATTGGAACTGAGGATATAGAAAAAAATGGTTTAAAGTCTTTAAAAAATTTTGCTGGTATTATAGTGCCTCAAGGCTGGGGAAGTAGGGGGTCTGAGGGTAAAATAGAGACTATAAAATATTGTCGAGAGAAAAAAATTCCTTATCTTGGTTTGTGCTATGGAATGCAAATGGCAGTTATTGAATTTGCCAGAAATGTTTGTGGTCTTAAAGATGCAACCTCTGAGGAGATAAATCCTAAAAGTAAAAACAAGGTTATTCATATTATGCCAGAACAAGCCGAATTGATTAAGAAAAAAGGATATGGTGGAACTATCCGTTTAGGTGCTTGGCCTTGTAAGATGATTAAAAACACTAAACTGGAAAAAGCTTATTCTAAAATGGGTTTTAAAGATGTTATTAGTGAAAGACATCGACATCGTTACGAATTTAATAATGACTATAGAGAATTGTTTGAAAAGAAGGGTTTAATAATATCAGGCACTTCACCTGACGGGCAGATTGTTGAGTCAGTTGAAATAAAAGATCATCCATTTTTTGTGGGTGTTCAATTTCATCCTGAATATATTTCTAGACCGTTAGCACCACACCCTTTGTTTGTGGAGTTTATAAAGGTTTTGAAAAATTTGAAATAACTTTATATAAAATATAAATAAAAGAGGGAGTTGTAAAAACTCCCTTTTTTTTGTTTTGTTGGATACCAGACTTTACCAAGTTAAAAAAACTTCCATATTGTTTTGTCCATCATCATGATTTAATCCATGGCGAAGAAACCAGATCCAGCTTGAACCGTTTTTCTTTGCCAGGTTGTACTTCAATGTATGACCACGCTCGGACCTGATAGTGTAATAAATATAACCGTTTTTGATTTCGGTTATAGTGTAGGTGGCATCATTTTGTACATTGTTGTAAATAGTTACACCGCCCGGTCCTACATGAGGAATACCAAAAGTATTTATATCCAGAGGAACAGGATCAATTTGCGAACCGTCTAGGTGAATCCTAAACCTATAATCGTATACATTGTTCCATCCAGACACAGCAGTTCTTCCAAGGTCCTCTACCGGTTTTGGATTAGCACTTCCAGGCCATACGTAGCCATCATTATTTTGACTTTCTTCGTTTAGAACGTAGTAGTCTTCTTTTTCGCAACCACTAAAAAGGGCTGCAAAAATCAGCGCGATTATTGCCGTTTTTTTCATGATTTAGGCCCCTCCGTGGCCCTATTATTTATTTGTTAAACAACTATATATATTAACTAGATTAATAACTATTTTGTCCCAGTTATATTCAGATAACAGTCTATTATAATTATTTTCTTTTATTTTGTCAATACAAAAACCTTCTTCTTGTTTTAAAAATAATTCTAATTTATTTCTTAAATCTTCTACATTTTTATTTTCAAAAATTAAAGCATTACCTAAAACAACATCTGTATTAGCCTCTATGTTACTTATAAGTAATGGTAGTTTAGCAGACATAGCCTCTAAAAGGGAAATAGAAAGACCCTCGGCTTCTGATGCTTGTACAAACAAGTGGGCATTAGAAAATAATTCTTCTAAAATATTTCCACTTTGGATTCCTGTGAAAATTATATTTTGATTACCTTTTGCTAGTTCTTTTAATTTGTTTAAAAAATTACCTTCTCCAACTATTACTAATTTTTTATCAGTTTCTATTTTTTGATAAGCCTCAACTAAATATTCTAAGCCTTTATTTTTAACAATTCGAGAAACTGATAAAATGTAGGAATTTTTTTCTAAATTCCATTTTTCTTTTATTTCTTTTACTTCTTTTTTTTCTATAAACTTAACACCATTAGGAATATATTCAACTTGTTTTTTGTATTTGTTTTCAACATATTTTTTTAAACTCTTG
Source organism: uncultured Gammaproteobacteria bacterium (assembly GCA_964540285.1). Taxonomy (GTDB): domain Bacteria; phylum Patescibacteriota; class Patescibacteriia; order Patescibacteriales; family UBA12465. The sequence goes on along the minus strand of CAZILW010000001.1, from coordinate 33,330 downwards.
GAAACGACAATAACTTTGTCAGCTAAAAGACAGCCGATTCTTTCTCCTAACATTAAATAGAATTTAGCTAGTTTGCCCCATTTGGTATTGTAATAACATTGACTATGAAAAGTAAAAACAATTTTAGTTTTTGGTTTAAACAATTTAATCATCCAAATCAAAGATGCTGGTCCAATAGAGTGAAAATGAATAAGGTCAGCTTTTCTTTTAAATATAAAATCAAGACAAGCCAAAAAAGTATGGCTAATAGCATCCAGATTTTTAGTGGCCAAGCTAGGAAGTGGTATTAATTTTACTCCTTGATATTCTTTATTGTTTTTACCACTATAATTATATCTAGTGTAAGCAAAAACTTCATGTCCATTTTTAACTAATTTAGTAGCTAAATTTTCAACATGATTTTCGACTCCACCAGAGATGGCCGGTATTCCTTTTTGTCCAATTATATATATTTTCATATCATTATTATAACTGTATATTATATCATATTTATAAAAAAAAGTCAATAGATAATTTAAACAATAAAAAAGGGCTTTTTAAGCCCTTTTTTATTTATAATTTAAGTTTTATAACCATTTTTTCTTTTTGAAAAAAATTATCATTAATAGACCAGAAAGAGAGCTCCACATTATAATATTCATGAAAAGTTTAAAATTTTCTTCCGGGGGAGAAGGATTAAAATTCATTCCAAATAGATTAATAAATAAATTTAAAGGCATGACAATAACCGAAACAATAGTTAGGGTTTTCATAATGTTGTTTATTCTGTAACTACTAACTGATTCACTGGTGTCATGAAGTGATTCAATAATTTCTTTTTGAATTTCAGAGAATTCCCAAATTCTTTGACTGTGTTCGGCTAAAATATCGTAATAGTTTTTTATTTGTTCTTGAGGAACTAGACTGCTTTTCATTTCAGTTAGTTTTTTCATGACGTTTTTATGGTTTTGGATTATTCTTCTGATATTAATAATATTTCTCTTTAAAACTAATAATTGAGAGGTTGTTTCTTGTAGTCTTTTTTCAAAGATGCTTTCTTCTACTTTGCTGATTTCAATATTATTTTGATCTAATAAAAAATAAGAATCTTGAATTAGTTTATCTAAAATTTCATACAGTAAAATAGCTGAAGATTCTAATTTATAGCTTTCGGAAAATATTTGTTCATCTTGGCAATATTTAAAAAAATCTCTTAGAGCTTTAATTTTATCATTGTGAAGAGTTATTAAAAATCCATGTCCAACAAAAAATTCAATTTCTCCTGGAGAAACTTTTCCATTTTCTATAACTGGAAAATGCAGAGTTATAAATAAATAATTTTTTCCAGTATAAATCATTGGTCTTTGAGTGGTGATGCTAGATAAGGAAAGCTCTAAGTGATTTTCGCTAAAAGAAAATTTTTTGCGAAGATAATTTATTTCTTTTTTTTCTGGATTAATTATATTATACCATTCTATTTTTTTGGGTAGGTTAGGGTTGTCAATAATAACTTTTGATATTTTTCTTGATATTTTTTCAAAATTATCTGTCATATTTTTTTATGAATAGAAATTAATCTTATGTAATAATTTTAACAAATAATGTTTTTTTTGTCTAATAAATAAAAAAGAAAAAACCCTTCAGAAGAAGGGTTTGTTTTTATTAATGTTTTTTTACAGATGTTCTAATATGCAAAAGAAAATCCCTGAGTCGAAGTATTATACATACTGCTTAAAGCCATATAGGGGTCTGGAATGAAATTACCATTGTCCATATGTCCGTACTGTACAATTCTTTGATCAAAGGATGGATGAGCTGGTAAAACAATATTTATTCTACCATTTTGAGGAGTGGTAGTTACCTCTGTCCAGGTGGACTCGGATATTAATCTGTGTCGCCACATATTTGTTTGTGGGGAGGACAGAATATATAAGGGTATTGCTCCAGCTATTGGTGTTCCTATAAGCACAACTGGTATTTCTCGGCCATGATCTCCAGCTCCTGTTTGAGTGCCGGCAGGTGGGCTAAAATTGCTTCCAATTGGCCCTGCTTGGCCGTTGTAATGAGAAGCTTCAATGATATTGTTATCAACCAAGTCTTGACATCGCCAGATACTGGCGGTGTCTATTGTTAGCCAGATTTCAACTGATAAACTATTAACATAACCAGCATTTGTTTTGGCGTCTATTGCTGTTAGTCCATTTGGTGGTAAGTCATAATACCATTCAATAGAATCACTACCATAAAAACTAACCTGATCATAAAACGCTGGAAACGGGTCATAAACTTGTCCACTATATCCAAATAACCTAAAGAGTGTTTCTGTTCCATCAAAAATAGATGGCCTAGGAACCCTCCAATAGTACCTAAAAACATTAGCAGAGCTTATATATTCCGAGCCTATAAAGTCTGGGTTAACAATTAAGGCTTCGTCCAGTGAGTTTAAAACGGAAACCGTCATAAACCATTCAAATCCATAGGGAGGGGGATTGAAGGCTCTAATTGTATAAACACCCAACTGCTCAAAGGTAAAAGTTATCAACTCCCTAGAGGTTAAGGTTGTGTCTAGTCCAATTGCCGTGTTTGTTATTTGCCAGCTTATAGCTGTTGGTGGTTCGGTGGTCCAAACTCCCGTAACCCCAGTTCCGTATATCGTGTAACTGGCTCCACTGGCTATAGCCGCCTTACTTCCGTTTGTGCTTTTAAGGTCTATAATTTGACCTTTAGTCGACATGAATTGGGCCGATTTTTGAACATTGCCGCTTTTGGCGGTGTTGGCTTGTTGAGCGCTAAAATGAATTTCCAGAATTAGTGGTGCTTGAAATTCCTCTCTTTCGCAGCCAGCGGTAATTAAGAAAAAAGCAAACATAAAAGCGCTTACTTTTGTTAAGGTGCTTGTTCTCCATTTCATCTTTTGGGTCCTCCATTATTTAATTAAAACTACTGTTTCTTTGGTAAATTAACTGATTAGAACATCATTATATTTAATAATAAATAAAATAAAAAGTCAATACTTAACAATGTTTTATTATTTTAGTCAAGTTTACTTGTGGAGTTAAATAATATATAATTAAATAATAAAAAAATAAAATTATGATTAATATTTTAGGAATCAATGTTGAAAATAGTTTTAGAAAAGAAGAGGTTTTAGATAAATTTTCTATTTTTTTAAATTCCGATAAGCAAAATTATGTAGTAACTCCAAATCCAGAGATAATTTTGCAAGCTCATGAAGATGAGGAGCTTTTTTATATATTAAATAAAGCTGATTTATCTTTAGCTGATGGTTTTGGTTTAAAATTAGCAGCTTTTTTATTTGGGGAAAAATTAAATAGAGTTAGCGGTTCAGATGTTTTGCCAGACTTATTAGATTTAGCCGAAAAAACTAATAAAAAAGTTTTAATTATAAACAGGGAGGATGGTCTATCTACCTCCAATGACTTAAAATTATTTTTAAAAAATAATTATGCTAATCTTAACTTTTTAATAAAAGATGCTAGTCATCTTTATGTTGTTCCACCCAGAAGAGACTTCTTGAAAATTGAGAGAAATTTTAATGATAATTCTATAAAAAAACTGATTAATAATTTTAAAGAAAAAATAAATAAAAATTTTGCTTTTTTAAATAAAAATGATTTACTTGATTTTAAGGCTGATGTTTTAATATGTAATTTTGGCGCCCCTTACCAGGAAAAGTTTATTTTTCATAATATAAAAAAATTGCCTACCGTAAAACTAGCTATAGGCCTAGGCGGTTCTTTTGATTTTTTAACTAAAAAAATAAAAAGAGCACCAAAAATAATGAGAGTAATTGGTTTGGAGTGGTTATGGAGATTAATTAAACAGCCAACTAAAAAATGGCACAGACTTAAAAGAGTTTTAAGAGCTGTCCTGGTTTTTCCTTCTAAACTCTTATATTGGAAATTTATTAGCCCTTTTTTTTATAGAAAAAATGTTGCTTGTCTGGTTTATAAGAAAGAAAAATTAAATTATACAGCTTTAGAAAATAAAAACAACAATCATCTAAATCTTTATCAGATTCTTTTAGTGGAAAGAAGTGAAGATCCGGGTCATTGGCAGATACCACAGGGCGGGGTTGATGGTCAAAAAATAGAAGAGGCGGGAAGAAGAGAGATTTATGAGGAGTTAGGTATAAATAATTTTATTGTTAAAAAAGTTTATAAAAATGTTTTTAAATATAAAGCTAATAAAAAGGGGAAATTTGGTTTTAAGGGTCAAAAACAAAGTTTATTTATTTCTGAATTTTGTGGAAGTGATTTTGATATTAAATTAAATTTTTGGGATCATAGTAGTTTTAAATGGGTGAGGGCTAGTGAGTTTGTAAACAGTGTTCACCCGGTCAGACGAAAAGCTTCTAAGGTTTTTTTGGACAAGTTCACTAATTATCTTAAAACATCAGAGTTAAAATAATTTATTATAATAATATGAATCAAGTTAGATTAAGATTTGCACCATCACCAACTGGTTTTTTGCATATTGGAAATTTGCGATCTGCATTGTTTGGTTATTTTTTGGCCAAAAGTTTGAATGGCGATTTTATTTTAAGAATTGAAGATACTGATCAAAAAAGAGAAGTGGAGGGGGCCACCAAAAGTTTGTTAGAAATTTTATCTTGGGTTGGTGTTGAGTTTAATGAAGGTCCGCATATTGGGGGCGATTATGGACCTTATATTCAAACTCAAAGATTAGATATTTATCAAAAATATATAAAAGAACTTTTAGATAAGGATGAGGCTTACTATTGTTTTTGTAGCTCTGAAAGATTAGAGGAAATGAGAAAAAAACAAGAAGAAAACAAAGAGGCACCAAAATATGATAAGCATTGTCGCAGTCTTAGCAGAGAAGAGCTTGAAACTAAAATAAAAAATGGAGAGTCTTATGTGATTAGACAAAAAATGCCAATCAATTGTTGTGTTGAGGTTTACGATGAGCTTCGTGGAAAAATAGTTTTTAAATCAGAAGATTTAGATGATCATGTTTTGATAAAGTCCAACGGAATCCCAACTTATCAATTTGCCAATATTGTGGACGATCATTTAATGAATATAAGTCATGTTACTCGTGGAGATGAATGGTTGGCTAGCTTTCCCAAAAATGCTTTGCTTTATAAGGCTTTTGGTTGGCAGATGCCTAAATATATTCACTTGCCTTTAATTTTAAATAAGGGAGGTGGAAAACTTAGTAAAAGACAAGGTGATGTTTTTGTTGAAGATTATAAAAAAAGAGGCTATTTACCAGAGGCAATTGTTAATTTTTGTGCGCTTCTTGGTTGGCATCCAAAAGACGATCAAGAAATTTTGTCTTTATCCGAAATAATTGAAAAATTTTCCTTAGAAGGAATGGGGGTTTCGCCAGCTGTTTTTGATTTAGAAAAGTTGGATTATTTAAATGGTTATTATATTAGAAAAAAATCAGTTAAAGACTTAAGTGATTTATGTAAGCCGTATTTAATAAAAGAGGGACTAATCAATAAAAAGACCGATGATATTTTTTTACAAAAAGTTGTAGAAATTAGTCAGGAAAGATTAAAAAAAATAGAAGACATTTCTTCTTTGACTCACTATTTGCTTATGGAAGAAATTGTTTACGAAGAAAATTTATTAATTTGGAAAAATTTAAGCCTGGAAGAATCTAAAAATAATTTAAAAGAAGTTTTTAGCTTGTTACAGGAGATTAAGGAAGATGATTGGTCTAAGGATAACTTGGAGAAAATAATTTTTGACTGGCTTAAAAGCAACGATAAAAAAAATGGAGATTATTTATGGCCGCTCAGAGTTTCTTTGTCTGGTCAAAAAAACAGCCCAAATCCCTTTGAGTTAGCTTGGGCTTTAGGTAGAACAAAAAGTTTGAAAAGAATTTCTAGGGCTATTGATTAAAAGGAGCAAAGCTTTTTCTGTGTATTGGACAAGGGCCAAACTTTTTAATCATTTCTAGATGAAGTTTTGTTCCATATCCTTTATGTTTGGCGAAAAAATACTCTGGATATTTTTTATCTAATTCTTCCATTATAAAATCTCGACTTACTTTGGCAATGATTGAGGCCATGGCAATACTGAAAACCAGGTCATCTCCAGAAATTACAGCTTCTTGTTTTGTTTTTATTTTAGGAATAGAAAATTTGCCATCAATTAAAATTATATCTGGAACTATTTTGGTATTTTCTAAAGATTTTTTCATTGATAAAAATGTTGCCTGTAATATATTAATTTTATCAATTACTTTATTATCACAAACCCCTATCTGAACGGCTTTGACATTTTGTTTTATGAAAGAGAAGAGGCCTAATCTTGTTTTGGGGCTTAGTTTTTTGGAATCTTTAATTTTTTCTAGTTCTGGTGTTATTTTAAAATTTTTATCAATTACAACACAAGCGCTAACAACTGGTCCAGCTAGTGGGCCACGACCAGCCTCATCAATGGCTGCAATAAGATTAAAGCCCTTATGGAATAAATCTTGTTCTTTTTGCAAGTTCATAAAGTATTTATTATAATTAAACTATATTCATTATAACATAAATTAAAAATATGATTAATTTTGAGAATCCTGTCTTAAAAAAGGAAAAAATTCATGGAGCTGATGAAGCTATTTTTAAGGAAATAAAAAAATTGATTGACCTAAAAAGTGATTTTAAAATTTTTAAAGAAGATAATTCTATTGATTTTGAAAGAATAGGAGTTGACTTGATAGCTACTTTTGAAAGTTGTCAATATCCAGCTTTAAATAACATAGCTTATGAATTGGAAAAGTATATAGATAGTGCTGAAAATGAAGAAAAAAAATTTTTAAATGATAATGAAAAAGAGATTTTTTTGCAAGAAATATATAGAATAATTTTGAATGGATTTAGTCAAATACAAAACTAATGGAATTAAATATTGAACAACAAAATATTGTTAATAGTGTTTTTGGGTCTTTTTTAATAAATGCTCCGGTTGGAACTGGCAAGACTACTGTTTTGACAGAAAGAATTACTAAAGCTATCGAGCTTGGTATTAGGCCAGATGAGATTCTGGCCTTAACTTTTACTAACAAAGCAGCTGATGAAATGAAAATCCGCTTAAAAGAGAGAGTTGACGATAAGAATGACTTTGATAATTTATTTGTTTCTACTTTTCATACTTTTTGTTCTCAGTTTATAAAAATGGAAGCTAAAGAAATTGGAATAAGTAGTAACTTTTTAATCCTGGACGAAGACGAGCAAGTAGAGTTAGCTAAAAATATTTTAAGCCAGTTTAACAAAATTCATGTCGAAAAAAATCGAGAAATATTAAATATTATTGAAGATTTTTATAAATATCGCTTGTCATTATTTCAAACTAGTATTGGTCATAATATAAGTCTTAAAAAAATTAACCCAGAAATAATTGTTTTTGGAGAGGAATATTTGAGGATTTTAAAAGAGCAAAATGCCTTTGATTTTAATGAATTGGTTTTAACAGTTTTAGAAAGTCTTTATAAAAATCAAGAAATTAATGAAAGGTGGGCAAATAAGTTTAAATTCATTCAATTAGATGAATTTCAAGATACTCACATTTCTGAGTATTTAGTTGTCAAAGAATTAGCTAAAAAACATAAAAACATTAGTCTAATTGGCGATATTGATCAGACAATATATAGTTTTAGAGACTCTCGTCCGGTTTTTATTTCTAAATTGTTTAAAGAGCATTTCAAGCCAGTCAAAGAAATGTCTTTAAATATTAATTATCGCTCTAATCCCGACTTAATAGAGGTTTTTTTATCACTACTGAATCAGATGAAGGTTTCTTATACTAAGAAGTTGGAAAGTGGAATTAATAAAAATAAAAAGGAAGCACAGGAAAAGAGCGGTGCAATTAAAGCTTTTAAAGCTTATAATTTTAAAGAAGAGGTTTTGTGGGTTATTGATAATATTAAAAAATTAAAAGATGAGGATAGTAGGGCTAGAATAGCGGTCTTGCTTCGTTCAAATTATTTAATAAATAAAACAGCCGAAGTTTTTTCTGAAAAAAATATTTCTTTTTTAACTGTTGATCAATATGATTTTTTTCGTCGTCAAGAAGTTAAAGATTTATTTGCATATCTAAAAGTTTTATTAAATAAAAATGATTTAAATTCTGTTAAAAGAATAATTGAAAGACCGGCTAAAAATATTGGAGAAGAGACAATAAAAAATATAAAGAAAATAGGTGATGATTGCGGACTACTTCTGTCTGATTTTTTAGATTTTAAAAATTATAATTTTTCAGAACCATTTGCAGAACTTCTAACAGAATTAAAACAGGGGAGGCTTGTTGTTTTTGATACAGAAACTACAGGAATTAATCCAGCAAAAAGTGATATTATTCAAATTTATGCTAGAGAAATTGTAAATGGTAAGATTGGGAAGGAGTTTCATTATTATTTAAAAACTAAAAAATCGGTTGGCTCTTCTTATTTTGTTCACAAAATAAGTGATGATTTTCTTGAGAACAAAGGCGAAGATCCTGAAAATGTTTTTTTAAAACTAAAAAATTTTATTGGAGATTCAATTGTTTGTGGTCATAATGTTTTATTTGATATAAACATGGTTAGGGAAAATGCTAAAAGATATAAAATTAATTTTAATTTTAAAAATCATTATGATACATTGTCTTTAATTAAAAGATTTTTATCTTTGAATAATTATAAACTTAGTAATATAGCTAAACACTTAAACTTTAAAGAAGCTACGCATAGTGCTGATGACGATGTTTTTGCTACGATTGATTTACTTTTTTATTTAAAAGATAAATTAGAAAAAAATCAAAAAGAAAGAATGGGCCTTTGGGATAAGTATAAAGAAAAGTTTATCAAAATCAGCTCTAATATAAATAATTGGGAAAAAGAAATGGAGAGAAAAAGGCCAAATGATTTATTGTCTTTTATTTGGCAAGAATCAGGTTTGAAAGACTACTATCAAAAAGATTCAAATTATAAACAAAGAGAGAGATCTTTTGAAATCTTAGAAAGTTTTTTTAAAGATAAAGATGATTTAGAATTAGATAATAAAAGCTCTCTTTTTAATTTGATTCATTATTCCAGTTTAGTAAAAAATATTGATTTTTTAGGATTAGAGTCTGGTCAAATTCCAATAGTAACCATTCATCAGGTTAAGGGATTGGAGTTTGATTATATTTTTTTATTGGGTTTAAATGAAGGTGTTTTTCCTTTTTATAAAACAGAGGACTTAGAGGAGGAAAAAAGGCTTTTTTATGTAGCCTTGACTCGATCTAAAAAAATGATTTTTTTGTCTTTTAGTGAATTTAATGATTATAAAAACTCTATTGCCAGGAGCCAATTAGTTTCAATGATTGACAATAGATTTATTGATTTTATTTAATTTTTATATTACTATTTTAAGGAAGAGTGTTTAAATTGTTTAATTATGTTTTTGGCCTCCAAAAAAATATATTACTTTCTTTTTTTATTTGTTTTTTTATTATTTCCTTCTTTATTGATGGCTTCTTCTGAGTCATTTAACATACAGGGAAATGATTCGGATGCAATAGCTATTCGTATAATTCCAAATCCAGAAAATTATGACATAAACCAGTGGTATAAATTGAAGGGATTTACTGGCTCTCCTCAGCAAATAGTAATTGACGGTTATAAGGCGATTAGAGATGGTCGAACTATTTATGTTTCTGCTTCTAATGTTGATTTAATAGAAAATAAAATATATTTTAATGTTTATTTAATTTCTTATAATCAAGAGGCGGATGATAATACAGTTGATATTTTTGGTAAAATTATTAAGAATTTAAGATTTAACACCAATCTAAAAGATTATACTGGCTATTGCAGTATATCAAATTTGGTGTGTAAAAGAGATTCTGACTGTCCAAGTAATTATATTTGTGGTTTTAATACTTATGGAAAAAATCGTTGTATTATTAAAGATGGAATTTATGACAATGAACCCTTAAAAAAAACACCTTGTAAAATTGACTCCGATTGTCCCGCCAGTCTTTTTTGTGACAGTCTTCAGGCAAGCATAATAAGAGATATGGACAGGGTCAGAAAGTTAGACTCCATTAAAAGTGCTCTAGAGAGATATAAAAATATAAATGGATTTTATCCAACATTGAGATCGGGAACTTATATTCCTCATTTAGCTATATCTTCCTGGCCTAGCTGGCAATCAACCTTTTTAAACCAATTAAATATTACCAATATATCAGACTCAATAAATACAATTGGGTCTTGTTTTGATGTTAATAGTGAATTTAATTTAAAAACTTGTTGGGAGCCGAATAAAAAGGTTTTTGTAAGCACTGAGGAGCCGATAAGCTCTTTCAATTTTGCTTTACCTAATTATAGTAATGTTTTTTCTTATGTGGTTGATCCTGAAGGCGAAAGTTTCGAATTGTATTCTTCGATGGAAACTTTTGATTATTATTTGAAAGATTTTACTTTTCCTTCTGGTCAAAAAATGTCAGCTATAAGCCCTCCTTATATATATAGAAATCCTTATTTTAAAGAGGTGATGTTAAATGGTAATAGTGGAAAAATTTTTGAAGGTTATATTAAAGCTGAAGATCCTAAAAATGAAGAGTTAGCTTGGAATATATTTGATTGTATTGATGGATTGCCTTTTTTAAAAGATGGTGAAATAACTGAAGACTACAAATGTCCAAACAATGATTGGTCTAGTTGGAGTTTGAGCTCTTGGCCACAGAAAAATTACATTCAAGATAATACTTTGTTTTTGAAATCTGAAAGAGCTGGAAATTCTGCACTTATAAATTCTAATATAGTTCAAGAAAAAACAAAGGAATATGTAATGGGGGTGTCTATTAAAAATAAATCCGGATTTGAAACTAGGATGAATATTCCTATTTATATTAAAAATAAAAATCCACTCATTCAGTCTAATAATATTTATGAACATAATTTAAGTACATATAGTGACTTTTCTTTTAATTTAAATATTTCAGATAGTAACAATGTCAAGTCTTTGTGGTTATGTTATCTTGGTTCAGGTAGTGATATTTCTACTGATTGTTTAAATACCTGGAACTTTTTACCTGGTGATTTTAATTCTAAAGATTTTACCGGCAATAGTCTTTTTTATAATAAAATAAAAGCTGATTTTTATTTTGAAAATGATATATATAGGATAATTATAAAAAATAAAAATTCACCATATAAAGGTGATTTTAATCTAAGCCACATAAATGATCATAAGTTTAGAATTTTTGCTGATGATGGTTATGGTGCCTCAACTCAAAAAGATTTTACAATTAGATTCACTTCTTCAAAGCCTGAAATATTTTTTGATTGTCCAAAATCAGTTATTTTAGGGAATAATTATAATTGTAAAATATCTTCAACCAAGCCAAGTGAAACAATTACTACCACTGATGTAAGTGTGGAAACACCTCCTGGTTCTAGTAATTTTTTGACCTATGAATTATCAAATAACTTAGTTTATGGTTTGCCAATAAGCGATAATCACTTAGGTTCTTATAAAATAAATGCAAATATTAAAAATGAGTTTGGTTTAAGCGATTATAATAGTCACATTCTTAACGTATACACAGCGCCTAAGCTTGTGACATATGATGTTGAGGAAAAGGATATTAATCCCTATTCTTTTGTTTGTAAGGGCTTAGTTTTAAGTTCTGGCCATAACTCTAACAATGGTTATCGAGGTTGTATAGTTAGTGAAGATTTAAAAGATTTAAACATTCTATCGGCCCATGATTGTCAATCTAAGTCTTATTGCGTTGGGGAATCTGGAGTTGGAGATAATTTTCCAATAGAAAACAGTCTTTCTGGCTTGAAAAGAAATACAAAAAATTATTATAGAGTTTTTGCTATAAATGAAGCTGGAATAGGCTATGGTGATATTAAAAGTTTTCAAACAAAGGCTACCGAACCAAAATTAAATATTTTAAATCCCTCAATATCAAATCTTAATGTTAGCTTAAAATCTAATATAACTGATGATGGTGGTGCTGACCTACATTCAAGAGGGTTTTTTTGGTCAAAATCTGAAAGTATTAACATGCCACCAGTTGTTTGTTCTTTAGAAAATTCTTGTTGGATGGAGTTAAGTGGCTCAATGGGTGAATTTTCAAAATTAATTGATATTGGTAATTTTAATCAGGGTGAAACTTATTATTTTAAATCTTTTGCTGTAAACAGAGATGCTAGTATTCCTAGCAGAGAAAAAATTGGTTTTAGTGATGTTGTTTCTTATTATATTCCGATAATTCCAAATATTTCCAATATAATCATTTCTGATATTAGTAATAACTCCGCTAAAGTATCGGCTAGTTTAAGCAATCCCAGCAACCTTAATATAATAGACTGTGGTCTTATTTATTCGTTAAATTCTGGTTTGAGCTTAGATGATCCTAAGGTAAAAATAAATACTTGCTCTGGACAATTAAGTGTTGATTTGTTGGGGTTAAAAGAAGATTCGGTTTATTATTTTAAATTTTATATTTCTGGTGATTTTGGGGTTATTTATAGTTCTGAAAATAATTTTAAAACTAGAAAGCTTTTATATATAAAATATAATGGTAATGGAAATACTTCAGGTACACCCCCTTCAACAATTAATGTTTATTCGGGAGATAATTTTGTCGTAAGTGATAAAAATAGTTTAGATAAAACAGGATATACATTTTCTTCCTGGAACGATTCTTCAAGTGGTTTGGGCAACAATTTTGTTGTTGGAAATTCTTATAAAGCGGATAATGATTTAGATCTTTACGCTAGATGGACTGCCAATACCTATACCTTATCTTTCAATGCTCAAGGGGGAACAGTTAGTCCTACATCTAAAACAGTAACTTATGCTCAAGCAGTTGGTACATTGCCTGTCCCAACAAGAGCTGGCTATACCTTCTCTGGTTGGTTTACATCAAGTACTGGCGGAACTCAATATACTGATGCAACTGTTTATACTCAAACAGCTGGATTAACTCTACATGCTAGATGGACCGCCAATACCTATACCATTACTTTCGATAAACAAAGTGGAACCGGTGGTTCAAATTCAGTAACAGCTACCTTTGGATCTACCATGCCAGCAGCTAGTGCTCCAACAAGAAGTGGTTATACTTTTGCTGGTTACTTTGACGCTGTAAGTGGAGGAGTACAATATTATTCAGACTCAATGGCTAGCTCAAGAAGTTGGGATAAATCAGCTAATACTACTTTGTATGCCAGATGGACTGTTAATCAATATACTATCACTTTTGATGGCAATGGAGGCAGTGGACATACTCCAACAAGTGTTTCAGCTAATTACAATTCAACTATTACTTTACCATCTAATCCAACAAGAGTTGGCTATACTTTCGCTGGCTGGTTTACAGCTGTATCTGGTGGAACTCAATTTACTTCATCAACTGTAGTTACAAGTTCATATACTGTTTATGCTAGATGGACTGCCAATACCTATACCTTATCTTTCAATGCTCAAGGGGGAACAG
>CAZILW010000001.1:0-19785 GCA_964540285.1 uncultured Gammaproteobacteria bacterium | reverse complement strand
AATTTACTTCATCAACTGTAGTTACAAGTTCATATACTGTTTATGCTAGATGGACATATTTTGATGCTTGTTATGGTCAAAGCGAAATCAAATATTACAATTATACTTACAGGTTAACATCTATTGGAGATCAGTGTTGGATTCGTGAAAATTTAAAATATTTACCAAGTGTTTACCCGGGTAGCAATGGTTCTAGCACGGAACCAAGATATTATGTTCATAGTTATAATGGAACCAGTGTAAGTGATGCTAAGCTTTCGTATATATACAATAGTTATGGAGTTTTGTATAATTATAGAGCGGCCTTATCAGCCTGTCCTTTGGGTTGGAAGTTGCCAAGTGATGAAGAATTTAAACAGTTAGAAAGATTTTTAGGAATGACTGAAAGTCAAATTAGCTCCACGGGTTACAGAGGAGATAAGGGTGATTTAATAAAATCTTGTCGTCAAGTAAGCTCTCCTTTGGGTGGCTCTTGTTCAACTAGTACTCATCCTCGCTGGGAATATAATTCTACTAACAATGGAACAGATAATTATAATCTTTCTTTGATGGGTGGTGGATATAGACATCATAATGATGGTTGGCATGTTAGTTTTTCACCTACATCAGCTTATCTTTGGGTAAACTCAGATGAAATGAGTAGTCCTTATTATAGATATGTTGCTTATAACAGTTCAGGGATTGGTAGAGGAACATTTGATAATAAGGCTGGTTTTCAAGTTAGATGTATTCTGGATTCTATTGATAAGTACACAATAACTTTCGATAAGCAAAATGGAACAGGTGGATCAAATTCAGTAATAGCTACTTATGGTCTTGATATGCCAACAGCCAGCTCTCCAACCAGAAGCGGTTATGACTTTATGGGTTATTTTAGCTCACCTTCTTGTGGTGGTACCAAATATTATAATTATGACATGACAAGTTTGTTGCCCTGGAATATAAAGAGTAATAGAACTCTTTATGCTTGCTGGATTCATAGTCTAGTAGAACCTGACCCTATATGTCCTCCAGGAGAACTTTGTGTTAAGATTCAATAATAAATTTATATAACTTAAAATTAATTAAAAAATTATGAGTCAAAAAACAAAAACAACTTTAATTTTTCTAGTTCTTTTTATTGTTTTATTGTTAGCAGTTATTTTTATTTTTAATAAAATAAATAAGAATAATGAACAGCCCATTATTAATAACAATAATAATAACTCAGAAGAATTGGGAAGCAAAATTAACAAAGAAAACGAGATTAAAGAGGAGGAAATGTCAAATGAAGAAAAAAAAGAAACACTAGATTCTATAAACTTTAACATGATTCAGTTGCTGGTTATGGAGGGTTATGTAGAAAATGAGTTAATTTTAATTGATTATTTAATAGTTAGTGAGGGTAGGGCACTTTTTAATTATAAATATAGAGAAGGAGAAGTGAATGTAGAAGTTGATTTTAGCAATGGTAATTTTGGCTTGATGTTGGATGATTATAGGATTTTAAATAATAATTCAGGAATTACAGACTCTACTGAGGAATAATAAATTTTATAACTTTTAATCTTTTTTCAAAAAAACACCTAAGCAAAAAGTGTTTTTTTGATTTTTTTAAAAAAATATGCTATAATTAAAACATATGAAGAAAAAAGTTTTATTTATTTTATTATTATTGTCTTTAAGTTTTTTTGTTGGTAGGTCTTCTTCTGTTTTTGGTCAAACAGCTGATTCAATTGACAGGGAGATAAAAGATTTAAACAGTCAGATAGAAAACCAAAGAAAACAACTAGAAAATGTTCAAAGTCAACAGAAGCAATATTCCTCTTTGATAAAAAAGAAGGAACAGGAACAAAATAGTTTAAAGGATCAGTTAGAAATTTTAGATGATAGAGCTAGCATGGTTGAGCTAGAGATAGAGGCTGCAAAAATTGAAATAAGTAAAAACAATTTAGAGACAAAAAAGATAGCAATTGACATAGATAATAATAGTAAAAAAATAGAAAAGGAAAAAAATCACATCTCTAATCTTTTAAAACTTCTTTACAAACAGAACAAAACTACTCCGATAGAAATTCTTTTATTAAATAATTCTTTAACTGATTTTATAAATCAAGTAAAATACCTTGAAAACACTAATGATGAGCTTGGTCAAAGTTTGATTTCTCTAAAAGAATCGAAAGAGCAGTTAGAAAAGCAGGAGGGGATTTTAAAAGAAAAAGAAAAAAAATTAAACGAGCTAAAAACTGAGTTGGAAAAAAAGCAAATCATACTTCAGGGAGAATTGGAAAATAAAGCTTTTCTTTTAGATGAAACCAAAAAATCGGAGCAAGAATATAGAAAATTATTAGAGTTGGCCAAAAAAGAACAGGATAAAGCGGCTAGTGAAATATCTGAACTTGAGAGAACTGTTAGGGTTAAAATTGCTGAGAGGCAAAAGATTGGAGATAAGGATGTTAATGTTTTTAGTGATAGTGGATTTGTTTGGCCAGTAGCTAAAAATGTTATTACTGCTACATTTCATGATCCTTCTTATCCATTCAGAAGAAGCATAGGAGAGCATTCAGGTATCGATATTAGAGCTGCGCAGGGAAGTACTTTAAAGGCAGCAGCTTCTGGTTATGTGGCTAGAGTTAAATTTGATGGAAGCACAGCTTATGCTTATATCATGATAATTCATGGAGATGGTTATTCTACTGTTTATGGGCACGTTTCCGCTGTCAATGTTAAAGAGGATGAGTATGTTGTTCAAGGACAAACAATAGGGAAGACTGGTGGAGCTCCAAGAACTGTTGGGGCTGGAGCTTTTTCGACTGGACCCCATCTTCATTTTGAAATTAGAAAAGATGGAATACCTATCAACCCTCAACCATTATTACCTTAAATAAATAAAACAAAAAAAGCTTTTTTTAAAAAAAGCTTTTTTTATTACAACTTTTCAATAAAAAAACTTAAATAGTCTAAATAATTTTTACTATTTTCAGTTTTTATTGAGTTTGGAATTGTCCTTTTAACTGAATGTCCTATGGTTTTGTGATAATAAGATTTTCTTAAATTAAGTAATGTTAAATCATTATATTTTTCGCCTTTAATTCTACTAAATATTTCTTGAGCTGCCTTTTCTGTCAAGCATTTTTTAGTGTTTATTTTGTTTGAGGCGTTGCTAAAAAAAACAAAATCATCGTTTTTGAATTTAAATTTTAAAAAATAATCATTTACCTCAACCAACAACTCACTATTGAGCTTGTTGTCATTAAAAATATTTTCAAATGTTAACAATAAAATATTCTTGGTTTTGAAGTTGTTATACTGAGGATAGTATAAAATTTTAATTAAAATTTTATCTCTTTTCTTAATAATTTCTTTGGCTTTTGAAATTTCTATATTTTTTAATAAATTTTCAAAATTATTAATAAATAAATTCTTCTTTATAGTTTTTTTTATTTTTACTTTTGGTAAGTGAAAATTTTTTTCTATTCCAATAGTTTTAAGATATCTAAAAAAAGATTCTATCGAAGATAAAAATAAATTAATTGTTCTTCCTGATTTTGTTTTTTCTATTTCTTTTAAATAATTACTAACATTCTTTTCGGTAAATTTGTATTTATCAATTTTTTTACTTATCAAATAGTTTAAAAAATTATTTATAGAAAAAAAATATGATTCTATAGTGGATTGACTATAGTTCATTTTTACTAAATAATTAATAAAATCATCAACATTTGTGTTCTTGGGGATTGTTTTCATATTACAATTTTATTTCTACTAAATTTTTCTCGTTTGACAATATGTGGATGCAACAATCTTTCATGTTGTTTATATTACATAAAAGTTTATAGATATTTATTGTTCCAACTTCTATATATAATTTTTTTTTCTTTACAAATAAATCAGCTCTTCCAAAAAACATCTTTGGCTCTTTTTCTGTTTCAAGATTTTTATTTTTTAAAAAAATATTTATATTTTCTATAATACTATTGTGCCAATGAGATCCTTGTTTATTCTTTTCTTGGTCAGTTTTAAAATTAAAATCCAATTTATTTTCAAAATTTATTTTAACTATTTTAATTTTTTTAGATAACACTAAAATAGCGATTTTTCTAAATAAGCAATGAACACATTTTATTGGATCATCTTGATTAAACGGGGAAGCATCAATGTTATTGTTTAAAAAATTAATCACTTCTTCTATTGACTCTTCTGATTTGTTTAAATTTTTCATTTTGTTTAATTTTTTAATTTTCTGTTTAAACAAATTTTTCTATGCACATCTCTTAATTGCTTTCTCGTTACGTGTGTGTATATTTGAGTGGTGGCGATATTTTTATGACCTAGAAATTCTTGAACCAACCTTAAATCAACTCCCTGAGAAAGTAAATCAGTAGCAAAAGAATGTCTGAGTGTGTGCGGAGTGGTGATAATGGGTAATCCAGCGATTTTAACATACTTTTTAATTATGTTATCTATACTTTTTACTGTTAACCTTCTTGATTTTGAACTATTTTGAGCTGGCTTCCAATAATTTATAAAAAGAGCTTCATCCATATCAGTCCTACTGTCCAAATATTTTTTTAACCAATCTACGGCTCTCTCAGAGAAATAAACAGTACGGACTTTGCTGCCTTTACCAACTATCACAATCTCTAAATCTTCTGTTTTTTTATCAATTTTTAATTGATCTCTATTTAAATTAATCAATTCTTGAACACGAAGTCCGGTAGAGAAGAGTGTTTCAATCATGGCCCTATCTCTTAAGCCAGTCTTAGTATTTGTATTCGGAGCTAATAATAGTTTTTCCACTTGACTTAAATTTAAAAAATTAATTTCTTTATCCCCACTTACTTTGGCTAATTTTATTTTAGTTGGTGGCAGGGAATTGATGTTTTTTTCTAAAAAATACTCCAAAAGAGAACGGAGAGATATAAGATATAGGTTTTGGGTTACTTTTTTTAATTCTGTTTTAGTTCTAATGCTTTTATTTCTAGACAAATAAAGGCGGTATTTCCAAATATGATCTTCGTTTAAATCTTGGGGGCATAAACTGTCTAATTTATTAATTTTTAACCAAGAAAAAAAATCGCCCAAAAATCTAGCATAATTTTCTTGAGTTTTAGTAGCTAAACCCTTTTCTATTTCGCAATGATTTAAGAAGTCGGTTAAATATTTTATTATTGGCTTTTGATTATTAATCATAAGTATGGTGAGTAGGGCATGTTTTTATTAATTTATTGGATGTATTTTATTATATCTTACTTCTTATTATGTATATTAATTAACCTTATATAATAAATATATCAAAAACATTAAGCTTGTGCAAGTGTAAGACCTGGCTTTAGTATTAGTAGATGGTTAAACCCATTATATTTATTTCCGGAGTAAATAATAAGCCTATCTTTAAGAAAATTAAAAACACACCAACAACAACTAAACAAAAAATAAAAATAGCCAAACCAAAGACAAATTTAAATGTTCCTTCTCCCATATATTTTTTAAAATTATAAAATTAACGATAATATATTTTGTCACCATATCGAATATCAATATATTCAACGTTTTTAAGTCTATCTCGATATTCATTTCTCAGTAGTATAAATCTCTTTATTTGGCCATCTTGATCGTCTTTTAGGTTAAAAAATACTAAAATATTGTTATAAAGCTTTACTTTTAGTGTTTCACGAGTTTCGTCTATTATAAACTTTTTAACCCTAAAGTCGCTCTCTATACCAAAATCATTGAAAATTTTATTAGCAAAATTTAAATATTCTTGGTTAATTTTAGCCCTTTTTTTATCTAAATCGACTCTAGAATTATTTTTATTAATATTTTCTATAACTGGATAATAATTATCTTTCAAAATCTCATCTTTGAGACTTATACAGTTTTTATTATTTTCTTCCGTCAGTAATAATTCGTCAGTATTTGACGATGTATTGGCATAATCTTGCTCTATATTTTGACATATTTTTTGCTCTTTGACTATATTGGCTGATTCATCTAGATAATAAAAATAATCGCCCTCCTCTAGTATATACCTTGTTTCCCTTTCTGTTATCGTTATTTTAAGGCCGGAAATTAGGCTCTTTTTAACATCAACTTCTAAAAAATTGTAATCAGAGAGTTGGTTTAATAGATTGGCTTCACTAAAAAAAAGTATATTTTTTTGAGGAAAAAATGAGCTTCTTGATTCAATTTGAGCCTTTATTATTTCTTCTAACTCTGATTTTTCAACCTTTTTTAAATCACTTACTTTTATGCTCTTTATTTCAAAAAGATTAGTAAAAAAAATGGAATAAATTGCTAAAATTAAAAATAAAAAAACAAAGAATATACATAAAAAGCATTTCTTTTTAAATTTTTTGCTTCGGCTTTGTTTAATAAAAGGATTGTTTATTTTTTTGCCGGTCATCTTGGTTAGATTGTTTTTATTCATAAATTAATTAAATTATCCTTCTTTTTATACTCTGATTTAGATTTATTAGTAGTTCATAGTTAATAATATTTATTTTTTTGCTTAATTTTTCAATAGAATTGTCCATATCTTTAATGTCTGATATTATTTGTATCTTATCTCCTATGTTAAAATCTTTGTTTAAAAAATTTATACAAGAAAGGTTCATGCAGACATTTCCAGCTATTTTTACCCAAAAATATTCATTTTTTCTTTTATTTTCTTTGAATAAAAATTTTATACATTTAGAAAATCTTCTGTCTAGACCTTCAAAATAACCAAAAGGAATAACAGCAATACTGCAGTCTTCTTCGGCCAGAAAACTATTGTTATATGAGGCTTTACTTCCCTTTTTTAGTCTATGTTTGGCTATAATAGTTGAATATAAGCTTAGAGCTGGTTTTAAAGCATTGGCTTTTAAGAAGTTTTGATCGCTTTCTGAAAATGGGTTATAACCATAAAAGGCTATTCCGGGTCTAAAAGCATTGAAAATTTTATTTTTTAGGATAAAAACACCAGCTGAATTGCCTAAATGTATCCATTTGGGATATATTTTGTTTCTGTGAAGCGTTTCTAGGCCATCTACAAAGCGTTTTTCTTGCTCCTGGTTGAAATCACTAGAGCTGTTGTCGGCTTCGGCTAAATGAGAGCAAAATCCGTTAATTTCCACCTTATCAATGTATTTTTTATTTTCTTTTATAAATAAATCTAAATCATCTATACCTTCTCTGTTCATTCCGCTATTTAAAAATAGATGAATTTTAACTTTTTTTCCATATCTGGATAAATATTTTAGAGTTTCTTGGTTGTAAACTATAAACTCAGTTCTTTTTAATTTGCAGTAGTTATAGGCCTTAAGTGGCATTTCACCTAATATTAAAACTCTACCAGAGAAATATTTATAAACAATTTGAGCTTCAGGAAAGGAATCAACGGCTACTATTTTAGTATTTGTTTTGTTTAAAATTTGGCAAATTTCTTTCAGTCCGTGACCGTAGGCATTTGATTTAAGTACGGGAAAAATTTCAGCTTGCTCTTGCAGTGATTGAAGATAGTCTAAATTATGTAAAATATTTTTACTATTAATTTCTATTTCGTTAAGAGTATTGTATTTTGGTTTGATAATTTTTCTAATCAAGTTTAACATATTTTTTTCGTTTGTTTTGATAGTATAATTATATAAATTTTATAAACTTTTGGCAAATAAAAAAGAGCTGAAAGAACTCAGCTCAAAAATATTTTAATATTTTTTATTTTAATATTCTTACACTTCCTTTGCCGCTGGAAAAACGATCTTTTTCTATATTTGTGTTTATATCTTTCAAGACACCACTAATTTCTTCTTGAACAAATTGATCGTAAGCTGTAAATTTAATATTTTTTACTAAATCAATTACTTTTCCCAAGTCATCTTGTCCTGGGATTAGAATTATCTCTAGATTAGCTCGATATTTTCCTGTTCCACCTTCTATTTCAGATATTTCCCAGATAATTCTTTTTCCAATTTCTGCATAATTCAAATTACCATCCAAAACTCTTTTATTTCCTGAAAAATAAACATTATCTGGTAGTTCGGCGGTTAAAATAAAATCTTTTAAATCATTGCCAGAATTATTAAATTCTAAAAATAACCAGTAATTGGTAGCCATATCGACTGCCGGTGGAAGAGGCCCAACGCCTAGTTGATCACCCTGTTGACTATAATACCTAGCTGAAACATCGGCCAAAACATCAGAAATTATTTTTATTTTTGAAGAATAAGCCGTGTATTTAATAGTTTGATTATTTATTTGGTATTCAATATCAGTCACAAGCAAAGCTTCTTGATTGGCGACAACTTGCCTTCTGTCAAAAAGGACTAATAATTCTAATTCCTCACCTTCTCCTGGCACCAAATCTTCTATTTTAATAGTGTTTCCTTCTAGTTTAACATTTTTAGGTGTATTCAATATCTCAACGGAAGATAAAAATAATCCAATTTGGCCCGAATTTAATCTAAATGAGATATTTTTTATAGTTTGATTATTTTGATTTTCGTATTTTATCTTGTAAGTTATTTTTTCTCCATTTTTAAACAAAGATTGATTTGATGAAATATTAAACTTTATTTCTGGCTGACTGATTGTTTTGTTTATTTCCACCAAGCCTGAATGTAATCTGTTGTTTAGAAAATTAAAAGACATTTTTGGTTTTATATTAATATTTTCTTCATTTCCAAGATTTAAATAAACTAAATATTCTCTTTCTTGCTTCGCTTCTATTTTTTCTAAAAAAAGACCATCGGCTCCAATTTGTAAGTCAGATTTTTTTATCTTTAAATTATCCCCTAGATTTATTTGAATATTATTTAAATCGCGACTAGCATTATTTTTTATTAAAATTTTAGCTTCAACTTCAGTGTTGGAGTATATTTTTTCAGGTAATTCAATTCTTGAATCAAGTAGATATCTACTGATGTTATAAAAATGAGAGCTTAATACTCCATCTTTGCCACATTTATTGCAATTAAATTTGAAGGAAATCATTTGATGATCGCCCTTCTCTCCAATTACATATCCATCTATCTTTATTTTGCCGCTAGTACCATCAGATAAATCGTCCAAGTAAAATGTGTTTTTTTCTTGATTGTAATAATTATTAGGACTAATACTTTCTACTATAAAATTCCTAGGAAATTCAACCTTAATCGAATTGTTCTTTAAATCATCATTGACTCGATATTCAAGCTCAAATGTTTTCAATTGTCCAGCGGTTATATTTTGATCGTCAACATTGATTTTTAAGAAAACCTTATCATTCTTCCCAGAACCAAAAGAGAAAAAAGAAAAAATAATTAAACCAATTATTATTAAAACCAAAATAATATCAGCTACCAAGTGCCAAAAATTATTTTGATAATGTCTTTCGTTTCTTTTTTTAATAGAGTCTCCTATTAAATTTAAGCTTCCAATAACAAAATTACCGCCTCTTCTAACTTCAATGCCATCAGACCCTAGCTTGACTGACTGCTCTCCTTTTGTTTCAACTAAATCATTTTTAATCTCTTTAATTTCTACTATTTCGGCCTCAATCTCGTTTTTATTTAATTTTTTTGGATTATCTTTTATCATATGTTTATGTTTTAATTATAGTTTATTTTTGACTTAAAAGCAATTTAATTAAAAACTGGTAGTGCCAACTAATATCTCAAAATTTTTATCGCCATCTAGGTCATCAGACATAATTCTAAGTCCGGAAGTAAAGTCATTTTCATAGGCCATAAAAGAGTTTATAATTTTACCATCTTTATTAAAAATTTTTATCTCAGGTGACCTTCCTGGTCCCGGAGCGGTTAGTATTTCTTTTTTGCCATCACCATCAATATCTCCAATAGCCAAAGAAACTCCACCTCTAAAATTTTGTTCATAAGCGAAAAAACCTCCAATAAGTGGTTTACCATCTTTATTAAAAACCCTAATGTGTGGACCACCGCCCACTCCAGCGGCTGTTATTATTTCTTGAGTTTTATCTCCATCTAAATCCATAACAGCAACTCTAACACCACCTCTAAAGTTTTTATCATAAGCGAAAAAACCTCCAATAAGTGGTTTGCCATCTTTATTAAAAACTCTAACATGAGGGCCACCACCTTGACCGGCACCGGTTATAATTTCCTTGGTTCCATCTCCGTCTAAATCAGCTACGGCAAAAGATATATCTCCCGTGAATTTTCCGTCATAAGGTTTAAATTCTCTAATTTTTTGACCATTTTTATATATAGAAATAACACCGTTTCTATTAACCAACATTTCTTCTTGACCGTCATTGTCAATATCACTAATAAGTATTTGGGAATTAGCAGGCTGACTGTCTACGTAAGCAAAAAAACCAGATCTGCTTTGCTGGCCTTTGTTGTCGAAAACTCTAACAAAATCACCGTTGTTAAAACTGTTATTTTTAATTGTAGCTACCGAAGATATTCTTTTGAGTAAAATAACTGCATCGTTTGGTTTTATTTTAACAAAATTAATAACAGATCCGTTGTTTACGGTTCTATCTTGACTTCCGTTTATTTTTTGAAACTCTTCTTGTCTAAAAACATAAAGCTGTTCTTTATCGCTTGAGTTTAAAATAACTATTCCATTTTCAAAATCACGTCTCCACAAACTTTTTTTATAAGTAGTATTTCCTTTATTTAATAAATCATAAGCTCCAGATTGAGCTTTTCCTAAATTAACATCATATTCGTCATACCACCAAACTTGTCCATGACTAGAAACATCATGATCAAAACTGAAATATCCATGATTTTCCATCATAACGCTGGCTAGCCCAAACCTCATTTTTTGATAACTTTGTCTGCTGTCGTAAGAATTTATAATTGTTATTTTGGGCGAGTTATTGTTATCAGTAATTTTAGAATATGTTTTTAATATCCCATCCCAGTTACCATTACTTTCCCAGGAGGCAGGAAAACCCTCAAACATTACACCATTTAAAAGGCTTTGATAACCATCATAAACTTTACCATTGCCAAGGATTAAATATTTTGGCCCTATTAAATCTCTGGTCTTTTTTAACATTTTTTTTACACCATCTGACCAGGCTCGATTAACTTCACTAACAGTATCCCCCTTTCCATCATTATTTGCATCAAAATCTCCACGAACCCAGGCTATGTCACCCCAAATATTGTCATAAAAAACACCGTCCCATAATCCAGTTGAAATTATCTCCCTATTAACAAATTCTGGCAAATAGTCATTCCATCTTTGTCCGCGAGAGTTGAGACCAGAACCATCTGTAATATTTAAGAGATATGTTCCTTCCCAAAAAGTTGTTCGATGTCCATCTTTATTTTTTAACCACCAAGAATCAATAATGTTATCAGCTAATTTTTTTCTAAGCGTTGCATTGTAGCTCCACTGACTGGAATAAATATTAGCATTAGCTTCTTGTGATGTTATATAAGCTAGTATAATTATATTAGGATTTATTTCTCTTATTTTTTTTAAATTATTTTTACTATTAACCTGAACCTCCATATCCAACACTAAAAGATCCCATTTGGCCAGTTCATTAACCTCGTAATCTGCGATTGTCCACTTTAAAAAATAATTAGCCAATTTGGGATAAATATTTTTTTCATATACAGCCCCAGCCCTTTCTACATTAATAGAAAAGGATAAAATAATAATTATTATAAAAATATTTATTTTTTTAAAAAATATAGACATTTAGCTTTTTATATTTAAAACACATCCTTAAATTATAACATATTTTTTAAATAAAGTCAATATGTATATTTTTAAAAAATCAGCTTTTTAAAACTGATTTTATGTTGGTAGCCCGAGTTTAATAGTTAATATTAATAACGCTTATTTCCGGTGGGTTAAATAGTCTAAAAGGTAAAGCAACATTGCCTATTCCGGGGGTTACAAACAAATTAATCCCATTTATGCTATAAAAACCTTTATCAAAGTCATATTCGGTTGGTATAATTTTTTTATAAACAATTGGTAATCTTATTTGTCCAGCATGGGTGTGTCCAGAAATCATTAAGTTAATTTCTTTTTTATTTTGATTTTTTTCTAATTCATAGATTGAGTCAGGATTATGACTTAATAAAAATCTAAAAGAAATATTCTGATTTTCATCTTCATTTTTATCTAAAACGGAATAATTAGGATTAGCAACCCAAATATCTTCAAGTCCAATAAATTCTATTTTTTGCTCATTTATTTCTAATATTTTTGTTTTATTATCAATAATTAAAACTCCATTTTTTTCTAAAGAGCTTTTTATTGCTCGCGATGTTATGTTGCTATTTTTATCATAGTCATGATTTCCTAAAACAGCTAATTTCGGAACTTTTATCTCTTTTAGGATTGAAAAATCTTGTTCTAATTTATCAATATCAGCAAAATACACAAAATCACCAGGTATAAGAACCAAGTCTGGTTTTATTTTTTTAATTTTTTCCACAGAACGTTCTAATAATATTTTTTTATTATAAACACCTAAGTGAATATCTGATACAACAACTACTTTTAATTTATTTTCTGAATTCTGATCGTTAAAATTATAGTTTTTAATTATTAATAGGTTTGGTTCTAAAAATCTCATCCAAATAAAAATAAAACTTATAATTAATAAAAATACTATTTCAGTTGAAAATTTTTTCCTTTTTTTAACCTGCCAAATCAATAAAAAAATTAAAGGAAAAATAAAATATGAGCCGTAATATATTAAGCTTAAAATAATTTTAATCATTTATTTTGGAGAAATTTTATCTAACTTAATTGGTAAAAAATTTTTTAATACTTCCGGAATCAAAACACTTCCATCTTCTTGTTGATTTTGCTCTAATATAGCTGGTAACAATCTAGAAGTTGCTAGCCCTGAAGCGTTTAAGGTGTGTAAAAATTCAATTTTACCTTCTTTATTTTTATAACGCATCCCACCTCTTCGAGCTTGGTAGTCTAAAGAATTAGAAATAGAACTAACCTCTTTGTATATATTCATGCTAGGTATCCAAACCTCCAAATCAACGGTTTTGGCCATAGCAGAGCTACAATCTCCAGCCGCTAAATCACTTGTCTGAAAATGCAAACCAAGGTCTTCCAATAGCTTGGTGGCGTTATTTTTCATTTCTTCAAAGGCGCCCCAAGAGTTTTCTGCCTTTGTGTATTGAAACATTTCAATCTTGTTGAATTGATGTCCTCTAATCATCCCTCTTTCTTCCTGGCGATAACTACCGGCTTCTCTTCTAAAACAAGCTGAATAAGCAAAATATTTTAGCGGTAATTCTTCTTCTTTAATGATTTCATCTCGATGATAGTTTCCAAGCATCATCTCAGAGGTTGCATTTAAACATAAGCCATCTTCAACCCAGAAAAGATCATCTCTAAATTTAGGCATATGCCCAGAAGCATAAGCTGAAGCTTCATTTAGTAAATATGGCGGTAATATAAAATTGTAATTGTTTTTAGTGTGAAAATTTACAAAATAATTTAATAATGCCCATTCTAGCAAAGCTCCCTCTTTTTTGTATATCCAAAAACCAGATCCGGACATTTTAGCCGCTCTTTTATAGTCTATAATATCTAAACTTTCGGCTAGCTCAACATGATCTTTGGTTTTAAAACTAAATTGAGGTTTTTCTTTAAAGGTGTAAGAAACTTTATTGTTTTCTTTTCCGCCAGCAAGTACTTCTGGAGCTACTATATTAGGCAGGCTTAGCATTTTTTCCCTTAAATCTTCTTCAACTTCTTTTAACCTATCTTCAAGATTCTTAATGTTAATATTGTTTTCTTTGATATTTTTTATAGTTTCTTCATCTGGCTTGGTTTTTGATAATTTATTTTTTTCAGCTTTTAAATTTTCCAGCTTAGCAATCAGTTCTTTTCTACTATCATCTAATTTAATTATTTTATCCAAACCAAGATCAACATCTCCTAGTCTTTTTTTTAAAGAGACTTCAATCTCTTTAGTTTCCTCTCTTATTTTTTTTATATCTATCATATTTTTAAATTATACTTATTTAAAATAAAAATTAATTTAGTACCTGCCCCCCGAAAGTTTTCAAAATATTATCTATGGTTTCATTGGGGGAGGTAGAGTTAGTTGAATTTTCTACTTTTACACCCTCATCAACAATAGCCTCTATGCTTAAGTCTGTTTTGTAAACATCTTTTAAAATTTTATTAACAATATTTTTTATTTCTGGATTTTCTAGTCTATCTTTGTGAAGTTTATATTTAAAAGATAAACAAACTTTTTTATTTTCAACTGAGCTTATTTGACAGGATTGCATTACAAAGGACAAGGAATGATTATGTGGTTTTAATTTTATTAAAAATTCTGGCCACAAACTTAATATTTTTTCTAAATTTATACTTTTATTAGTTAAACTATTTTCTGATTTATTTAATGAAGCGGGGTTATTATTTAATTCAATAGTGGTATCTTCTTTTACTGAATATTCCTCTTTATTTTTTGTATTTTCTGGTAAATCATTTACCTCCTTTTTAAGTTCAATTTTTTTTTCAATATTATTAATTCTTTGAGATTTACAAAAATCAATAACACTTAATTCAATTGGCATTTGAGGAATAAAATGATTAGCAATATCTTTTAAGTTGCTTAAAAACTTTTCACTTAAATAAATTAGTTCATTAACTTCAAATTTAGAAGATAGTTCGCTTATTTTTATTTCCATTTTTTCACTTAAGTCTAGACCTAAAGTGGTTGATAAGGAATTGTTCATTTTAGACAGTATCATTTTTCTGATAAGTTCTATTAAGTCAGTTAAAAAATTTTTTAAATTAACCCCATTTAAGAATATTCCATTGATTAATTCAATAGCCGAAATAGCATCTTTTTTAGCCAGTAAGTTTAAAAAGTTTATGTTTTCTTCCAAGTTGTTATAAGGAATAACCAGATTGGCACTGTCCATTTTTATTTCACTGCCAGAAATTGATATTATTTGACTTAAAAGGCTTTCTGCGTCTCTTAAGTGTCCGTCTGATTTGCTGGCTATAAGCTCTAAAACATCTCTGTCGGCTTTTATTTTTTCTTTCTTAATAATGCTTTCTAATTTTAAAATCATATCCGAAGCGCTGATTTTCTTAAAGTCAAATCTTTCACATCGAGAAATTATAGTTAATGGAACTTTATAAGCTTCAGTCGTGCAAAGTATAAAAATAACATTACTTGGAGGTTCTTCCAATGTTTTAAGAAGTGCATTAAAGGCAGACAAGGAAAGCATATGAACCTCATCAATTATAAAAACCTTGTATTCATTGTTAGTTGATATAATTTTACTTAAAGAAATTATATTTTCCCTAACATTATCAACCCCGGTATTACTAGCTGCATCAATCTCTATGACATCTAGATTGCTAAAATTATTAATACTAACACAAGAATCACATTCGTTGCATGGTTCGTATTCATCTTTTTTTCTTTTTTTACAATTAATAGCCTTGGATAAAACTCTAGCCAAGGTTGTTTTTCCAACCGCTCTAGGACCACAAAACAAATAAGCATGCGCAATTTTATTGTGTAAAATTTCGTTCTGTAAAGTTATTTTTATATTATTTTGTCCCAAAATTTCGGAAAATTTTTGAGGTCTATATTTTTGGTATAAAACGGCCATAATTTTTTATCTAGTAGCTCCAGAATAAGTTATTGCCTGCATAATATTCCAGTCTTCAGTTGTTTCTGGTAATTTATTAAAAATATCTTTAAAAATAGCAATACCTCTCACCTCACTATTTAAATTTCTGTTTTCAGCTCTCTGTCTTAATCCGTAAGCCATTATTTTTATAGCTGACATGTCTTTACTATTATTTTCATCAGCATCTCTTTTGTAGATAATTCTAAAAATTTCTCTAGCTCTTGATTCAGCTTCTTGATTATAGTTTTCGGGCCAACGTCCATTAGCTATTTTAATAGCATCGGCTAACTCCTTTCCGGTTTCTGGTAATTTACCAAAAGCATTTTGGAATGAATGAATAACAGCCGCTCTTTCCCCTTCTCCTAATTTTTTAGTATTTTCATCAACTCCATAAGCAACAAAATTATTGATAGCATTTCTAGCCTCTTCGCTAATTCTACTCATTTCAGATATTAATGATTTTAAATGAGTAATTTGAGATTGCTGTTCCTTAATAATATTTCTAAGTTCTTTTAATTCATTTAAAATCTGTTCTAGATTGTTGCTTATTAATAAATTAGCCTTTTCTTCTATTTTTTCTATCATTTGATCACCCGAATTAGATTTGCACTCGCCCTCGTAAGCAACTACCTGCCCATACTGTTTTTCAGCTATACAGCGATTGGAATAGGTTTTTCCGTTTTTAGCACAGACTGGTAGATATTCTTTAGTGCAAGCTACTGGTTTTATTTCCTCACACTCCCCTTTATAAGCTAATTCTTGCTTGGCTGCACTTAAAAAGCATTTATTGCTATAGGTTTTACCATTCTTACCACAAACCGGAGCATATTCTAAGGTACAAGCTACTGTATCGGCAACCTTTTCACTTAAACTAATCCTTATTTGATTACTATAAACTCCACATTTTCCACCTAAATATTCACAAACTCTTACATAATAAGTTCCCGTTCCATCAAAGGCTTCTAAAGTATCAGAGTTTTTATTAGAATCTGTAAAATAGTGATATTTGTCACCATCTCTTAGTGGATAAGTAGGGCCTTCATTTTTTGACCAAACTACTTTGAAGCCTTGGCTTGAATAACCCTTGGCAGTCCAATATATTTTTGATCCGTCGTTTTTTAAGGTAATTGTTTCTACTGA
Organism: uncultured Gammaproteobacteria bacterium; assembly: GCA_964540285.1. Taxonomy (GTDB): domain Bacteria; phylum Patescibacteriota; class Patescibacteriia; order Patescibacteriales; family UBA12465. The sequence continues at coordinate 3,058 of CAZILW010000001.1, read as the reverse complement.
ACTGCTGTTTTGATCTTCATTAACATAAACAGCCTTGGTTTTATCAATAAAAAATAAGCCAGAAATAAGAAAAATTGATAAACTTGTTAAAATCACTTTTTTGATATTCATAATTTTTTTTATATCTTAAATTAAATAAGTTAATTAAAGATATTAAATTAATATTTAATCATAACTTCATTATAACAATTTTAAAATTATCAGTAAAGAATAGTTTTTCTTGAAATATTTTTTTTTCAAGGTTATAATGGTAAATGTATTAATAAATAATTAACTTATCGAATATTATGAGAAAAGTGCTTGCCTTTTGTTTGTTTTTGTTGTTCTTTTTTGTTTTAGGAAATAATTTAGCAGTTGCCAGTTCCAATCAGCAAGAGTTATTTGAAGAAAAAAATGAAAATAAAGTAGAGATATTGTTTTTTGGCAGTCCAACCTGCCCCCATTGTTTAGCTGAAAAAGATTTTCTTAAAAAAATTGAGAAAAAATATTTAAATGTTGTTATAAAAGAGTATGATTTTTCAAAAAACATTGAATTAATAGAAAATCTTTATGAAGAACATGGTGTCGTTAAGGGCCAAAGAGGTCTTGTTCCCGCCACCTTTATAAATGGTAATTTCTTTCTGGGGTTTAATGATGATATTGGCAAAGAGATAGAAAAACAAATACAAGGGCTAGAGGTTCAGGGGTCATCTCCTAAAATAAGAATTCCTTTCATTGGAGAGGTTGATGTTTTTAAATATTCAATGCCAGCTCTAGCAATAGTATTGGGTGTTATAGATGGTTTTAATGTTTGTTCACTGGGGGCTTTGGTTATAATTTTAGGACTTGTGATGGTTTTAAGGTCTAGAAAGAGAATATTAATACTAGGAGGTACATTTGTTTTTGTAACTGCCCTAACTTATGGTTTGTTGATATTTCTATGGCATCAGTTTTTCACCTTTATATCACCTTACATCAAAAGCATGGAGATATTGATAGCGATTCTTTCAATTATAGGGGGTATTTATCTTTTAAAAGAATTTATAAAGTCTATAAAGGAGGGACCGAGCTGTTCTTCTGGTGGAATTATAGCCAGACTAACACCTAAAGTTGAGAAAATTTTTAGTAGTAAAAAAAATATTTCAATATTGTTTGGCGTCGTTGTTTTATTTGCCTTGGCTATAACCATAATAGAATTTCCTTGTTCTGCTTTTTTACCTATGCTTTTTGCCAGCTTACTTGCAGAAAGTCAATTTAGCTTGGGAACCAGTATTTCTTACATGGGATTATTTCTTTTATTTTACATGCTGGATGAAATTATTATTTTTTTAATAGCTTTTTTCACCCTTAAAATTAAAATTGTATCACCCAAATTTATAAATGCATTTAATCTACTGGCTGCTTTAATTTTCTTATTTTTGGGATTTTATTATCTTTCAAAAATATTTTAGAAGTAAACTTTATTATTGAAATAAAAAAGACCACCCTTTGTTGAGTGGTCTTTTTGTATATAAGGTTTTTTTATTTTTTCGATGCTTTTTTGTTTGGCTTAGCTTTTGAAATTTTTGGTTTTTTAGTATCTTTTTTTGTGTCCTTTGGAGCAACTTTTTTGATTTCTTTTTTTGCCAAACTTTTTTTATCTACTTTTTTAACTTCTGTTTTTTTGTTTTCTTCTTTCTTTTCAGAAGATAATTTTATTGTATTATTTTTTGGAGTTAAAATAGATATAAGTTTATCTAATTTATCATTTAAAAGCTCAAATTGTTTGTTCAAGGAATCATCGCTGCTAGAATCTTTTTTGGAGCTATTTCCCTTTCCAAAACATTCATCGCAATAAACAGGCTTATCTGGAGATGGACTAAAAGGAACTTCACAATTTTTTCCACATTCATCACAAACAACTTTAAACATTTTTCTTTCTCTTTCTCTGTCTCTGTCACCAAAAGATGGTCTTGAAGTATTTCTATCGTTAGATCTTCTTGGACTTCCCCCTTCCTTGCCAGCAAAACAATTACTGCAATAAACTGGCTTATCCCCCGTTGGTCTAAAAGGAACCTCGCAAGTTATCCCACATTCAGCACAAACAGCTTTATGCATTTCTGGTCTTCCAGAAAAATCGCCTCTCCTGCCCGACCCTCTGCTATCACCAAATCCCCCGCGTCTTTTGTCTCTAGAACCCCTGTCTCTATTAAAATTTCTCATAAAATTGTAATAATTTTGTTTAATTAAATTTTTATATATAAAAGCACTTTATAAGTATAGCACATAAAAATAATTAAACAACTGACAGCACTTCTGATATCAGATCCTTAATACCTTTATTGTTTTTAGTCGAGCAGAAAATAATTTTATATCCATTAAATTTTTCTTTTATTTCTTTTGTCTGTTTTTCTTTTTCTGAATTTTTTAACTTATCAATTTTATTAGCCACTATTATAATTTTTTTATTATGTTCCTGAAGAGCTTGAAAAATTTCTAAATCATCTTTAGTGGGCCCAACCTTAGCATCAATAATTAAAAAAATCATTTTTTGATCTATTTTTGATAAAAATAAATACCAATTAATTAAATTCTCTACCCTCAATCTCATTTCTTTTGAAATTTTGGCATATCCATATCCAGGTAAATCAATTAAATAAAAAAAATCATTAATTAAAAATAAATTAATCTCCCTAGTTCTTCCCGGAAAAGAACTAGTTTTAGCTAGATTTTTTTGATTAGTCAAGGAATTAATAATACTTGACTTGCCGACATTAGATCGGCCGATAAAAGAAATTTGATTTTTGTCGTTATTTAATATTGGATTCGGGCCAACAATTCCTTTTATAAATTTAGCTGATTTTATATTAGTCATTTTTTTAAATTAAGATTTAATATTTTATTTATCATAAACTAAACATCTTTATCCATTAAAACAAAGTCTTTATTTGTATATTAATTATAAATATTAAAAAATGTCAATATAAATACAAAAATAGGCTAATATAAGCCTATTTAATGTTTTGCTCGGGGACTAGGATTCGGCCACACGTCGCTAAGTCTCGCTTCCTCGCTAACGCTCGTCGCTCACTAAGCGCTC